>JBJIOB010000007.1:0-182603 GCA_045377215.1 Erythrobacter sp. | reverse complement strand
AGCAAGCTCCCACCGCGAGGCTGACCGCGATGGTGATGGCAAGGTGAGCTATGCCGAATTCCACCAATGGTCCGCCGCGCAGCTCGCCAGCATCGGGATGGATCTGGCCGCCGCCAGAAAGCCCTGATCCAGCGCGGCAGTTGACCAAGCCGGGCGCCTCGGCCATCGCCGCAAGGCAATGACCGAGGCGCGCTCCCCCATCCTGCTGTTCGATTCCGGCGTCGGCGGGCTGACCATCCATGACGCGCTGCAGGCGATTTTGCCGGAGGCTCCGGTGATCTATGCGGCTGATCTGGCCGGCCTGCCCTATGGCAGCAAGACCGAAGCCCAGATCGCCGCGCGCGTCGCCGGCTTGCTGGGGCGCATGGCCGAACGCTTTCGCCCGCGCCTTGTCTGCATTGCCTGCAACACGGCCAGCACCATCGCGCTTGGCATGGTGCGCGAGGTGCTGGAGGTGCCGGTGGTGGGCACAGTCCCCGCGATCAAGCCCGCTGCCAGCCTCACCCGTTCGGGCACGATTGGCCTCATCGGCACCGAGGCCACCATCCGCCAGGCCTATGTTGACAGGCTGGAGGCCGATTTTGCCAATGGCACCCGGCTGCTGCGCATCGCTGCGCCCGAATTTGTCAGCCTTGCCGAAGCCAAGCTGCGCGGGCAGCCGGTCGATCTTGCGCCGGTGCGCGCGATTGCCGAACGCTTGCGCGCCATGCCCGGCGGCGAGGATGTCGATACGCTGGTGCTTGCCTGCACGCATTTCCCGCTGCTGGCGGATGAACTGCGCGCGGTGTTCGGCGGCGATGTGGCGCTGGTGGACGGCGCGCACGGCATCGCGCGCCGGATCGTCCACCTGCTCGACGGGCAGACTTTCGCCAAGCCTGCACCCAATCGCTTTGTCATCACCGGCCCGCTTGAACAGGCCGCGGGCCTTGAAAGGGCGCTGGCTGCCCGCGGTTTCGGCCCGGCCGAGATGTTCTGAACCATCCCCTGCCCGCTGCGAACGGATCGCAAACATCGCAGTGGCAAATTTGCCCGGCCCTCACTAGAAGCCAGCGCGAAACCTTTGGGCCGCACGGGGGTTAAAGCCCAACACCAGTGACAAAACGAGCAGCCTTAGTGAACTACGATCAGATCTTCGATGCCGCGATTGACCGCCTTCACGAGGAAGGCCGCTACCGCGTCTTCATCGACATCATGCGCAACAAGGGCGCCTATCCCAATGCGCGCTGTTTTCACGGGCATAATGGCCCCAAGCCGATCACCGTGTGGTGTTCGAATGATTACCTCTGCATGGGCCAGCACGAAAAGGTGATCGGCGCGATGGAAGCCGCGTTGCACGATGTCGGCGCAGGCAGCGGCGGCACGCGCAATATTGGCGGCAACACGCATTTCCATCTCGAATTGGAAAGCGAGCTGGCTGATCTGCACGGCAAGGAAGCCGCATTGCTGTTCACCTCGGGCTATGTCTCGAATGATGCGACGCTGTCCACGCTGGCAAAGCTGCTGCCGGGCTGCGTGATCTTTTCGGATGAACTCAATCACGCCAGCATGATCGCCGGCATCCGCAATTCAGGCTGTCCCAAGCGGGTGTTCCGCCACAATGATGTGGCGCATCTCGAAGAACTGCTCGCCG
Organism: Erythrobacter sp.; assembly: GCA_045377215.1. Classification (GTDB taxonomy): domain Bacteria; phylum Pseudomonadota; class Alphaproteobacteria; order Sphingomonadales; family Sphingomonadaceae; genus Erythrobacter. Next base: position 180,973 of record JBJIOB010000007.1, on the reverse strand, counting down.
CTGAAAGCCCGGAAACGCCCAAGCTGATCGCGTTTGAAAGCGTCTATTCGATGGACGGCGATGTCGCGCCGATTCACGCGATCTGCGATCTCGCCGAAAAATACAACGCATTGACTTATATCGACGAAGTTCACGCCGTGGGCATGTACGGCGCGCGCGGCGGCGGCATTTCCGAACGCGACAATGCCGCCCACCGCATCGACATTATCGAAGGCACGCTGGGCAAGGCGTTTGGCGTAATGGGCGGCTATATCGCGGCATCGGCCAAGGTGGTGGATTGCGTGCGCTCTTATGCGCCGGGCTTTATCTTCACCACGTCACTTTCACCGGTGCTGGTGGCTGGCGTGCTTGCTTCGGTGCGGCACCTGAAGGAAAGCAGCGTCGAACGCAACGCGCAGATGCGCGCTGCCGCCATGCTCAAGCTCAAATTTGCCGAGGCTGGCCTGCCGGTGATGGATTCGGTCACCCACATCGTGCCGCTGATGGTGGGCGATCCGGTGCGCGCCAAGAAGATCAGCGATATCCTGCTTGCCGAATACGGCGTCTATGTGCAGCCGATCAATTTCCCCACCGTGCCGCGCGGCACCGAGCGGCTGCGCTTCACCCCCGGCCCTGCCCATACCGACGCGATGATGGACGAATTGACAAGCGCGCTGGTGGAAATCTGGGACCGGCTCGAACTGCGCCTCGCCGAAGCAGCGTGATTTCGTTTGCCTTGTAAGATTTGCAATTCGCCAGATACGGTGCGCAGCCACATTTTGCCAAAGGCTGCGACGATTGAACTTAGGCGCGGGGCACCTAACGCAATTCAAGGCTCCCGCAGCCACAGTGGCGTTCGCAAGACCCAAGGCGGCACTTTCGACGATGACCTGCTCTGTCATCACCATGAAAGCATAACCTCAAAACTCGATACCTACGGGATCGCGTTCATTCGAAGAGCCAAAGCAGAATTTCGTCCTTCTTCTGAAGAGTCCTTCTTGGTTTCCAACCCTCGGCCAGACGATCTGTCGAGATTTGTAGCAAGCATCATCTGGCGAGAGGTCAAGTCTACTGGTGAGCTATCTTTGGGACCCTTTGAAGGCCCAGCTACTAAGCATATCTTTGAGCGTGAACCGTTAGATTGGCCAATGATCATATCACGAGATTTTTTTACACTCGGCGGCGATCACCCCATTGAATTCAATACCCATCCCCACCGCATCAAGTTCCTAGGGAAGAATGGATGGAAACTCACCATCCTTGGATTCAGCTTCTGGGTGATTGTTGACAAACGCGGCCTACAAGGCCTTCCGACCGAGATGCGACTTGACCGTTCTAATCCTGTGCGTGTGATTGTCGGCCATAAGCAGGACTATCGCGACGTCGGTACCTTGAAACCAATCCTGAAACGAATGTTGGAAAAGCGAGAGAACAATGGGCGGCACGCCTGATCAGACTTACGCCGAGGTGGTGATGGGGCGGCGCTCTATCCGGGGCTATCTGGACAAGCCCGTGCCGCGCGCGTTGATCGAGGAAATCCTTGGCCTGGCGATGCGCTCGCCCTCCTCGATGAACACCCAGCCCTATCACTTCCATGTCATCACCGGCGCGCCGCTCGACCGGATCCGCAAGGGCAACACCGAGCGGATTCTTGCAGGCGAGCCCGACAGCCGCGAATTTCGCCGGGGCGAGGCCTTTGCCGGCGTCCACCGCGACCGTCAGGTCGGCTGCGCGATCCAGCTGTTCGAGGCGATGGGCATCGCCCGCGACGACAAGGAAGCGCGGCAGGACTGGGTGCTGCGCGGCTTTCGCCAGTTCGATGCGCCGGTCTGCGTGATCATCACCTATGACCGCGCGCTCGATGGCTCCGACGACACCCCGTTTGATTGCGGCGCCGTCACCACCGCGCTGGTCAATGCGGCGTGGAGCAAGGGGCTTGGCTGCGTGATCAATTCGCAAGGCATCATGCAAAGCCCGGTGGTGCGCGAACATGCGGGTATTCCAGATGATCAGGTGATCATGAAGGCGGTGGCGCTGGGCTGGCCCGATCCGGATTTTCCGGCAAACCCCGTCAAGATCACGCGGCGCGAGGTGAGCGAAGCTGCGCGTTTCGTCGGGTTTGATTAGCGCCTGTCGCCGCCACAGTAGTATTCTGCATCGCGGTTACGCTGCCTGCCAATCATCCGGTCTGGCCATCAGAACAGGGTGCGAAAGCCAAACCCGCCATGCACCGCTGATCCGATCCGGTCAGGTGCCAGCGTCGCGTTGACAAACACCCCCGCCGAAAGCAGCCGCGACACGCGCATGCTGATGCGGCCCCCAAGCTGGACATAGGTGATCTTTGGCCGGTCAGGTGCAAAGCTGAGGTCGGCGATTTCGGCCACCACGCCGCTTTTCTGGGCAAACATGTGCTGCACCCCGCCATTGAGGCCAAGCTCCACCGGAAGCCCCAGAATCTCTGGGAAAAGGTGGGTGTAGTGCACATTCAGGGCCGCGATCCCCAGACGGTCGGTGCTTTCCGGCACCAGCGCGGGAAATGGATTATCGGGCGATTGTGCCTCCTCATAGGCGGCAACGCCCTGCCACATGCCGGTGAGGCTGGCTGACACGGCGACCTCGTCGCGCTTGCCAAGGCTGCTGACCCATCCGACGCGCGCATAGGCGACAAGATCATAGCCATCAGCCTCGCCGGTGCCTGATGCAACGCCCGTGCCGGTATCATAGCGGCGCTCCAACCGCATCCGCTTGACGCTGCCCGCGGCACCGATTTCGGCAAAGGGCCGCGCACTGCCCATGCCGGCCGGATCATAGCGCAGCGCCAGCGCGGCTCCCGTCGAAAGCGGTGTCGCAACCCCGTTCCGGCTCGCCGTGCCCGCCATCAACCCGCCCAGCAAGGTCACATCCTGCGTCAAGGGCACGCGGCCATTGGTGGCCACATCGAAACTGCCGAACGACATAAACCCGCCCAGCGACGGCCCGCAATTGGTGATCTGATCATTCAGTCGCGTGCACCAGCCAGGTCCAGCGCGGCGCATCGGGCGATTGCAGCGCCCGCGTCCAGCCATCGACCCGGCGGAATGCGGCGATGGGACGCAGCGTCATCCGCCCGGCGCTGCCCAGCAACGCCAGCCCGCCGCGCACCTCGGGCGCAAGCCCTTCCCCGCCGCCCGCCAGCAAGGTCACCGCTTGCCGAACAGTGCGGGCATAGCCGGGGCTTGCCAGCATGGCGCGCAGCGCGGCGCGGCTGTGCATCGCCCGGATCAGAGCCGCAGTGCCGCTGTCGCCGTGATCGCGATCAAACCAGCCCCCGCCCTCAGCTGCCAGCACGGTCTGGCGCGCGCGCTGTTCAAGGGCGGCCTTGAGCGATCCCTGCATCGGCCAGCGCACCGGTTCGGCCAGCGTCGGCTCGCCGCGCAGCGCTTCGCCGCTGATCGGGGTTGCGGCCACCGCGCGCCATCTGCCACCGGGCGACTGCTCCCAGCGCGAGGCGATGCCGGCATCAAACAGGCTGCTGTACCACAGCACTTCAGCCGCGCCGGGCGCGACCTCGCGGCTGATTTGCACAGCACCTGCCATAAGCTGCGCCCACAGATCGTTGAGATTGCCGTGATCGCCGCCCAGCGCTGCCTGCCACACGCCGCCGGTTGCGGGATCAGCGGTGTCGAACAGCAGACCCGGATCGGCAGCCAGCGTGTAGCGCGTGAGCGCTGCCTCGGCTGCGGCGCTGCCCCCTTCCACTTGCGCTTGCGCTTGCGCTTGCGCCGTCAGCGGCGCGGTGAGCGCGAGCAACAGCGCCGCTGTGCAAAACAGCCGGATCATGGCACCGCGCTTCCGTTCTCGGCCAGAGACAGGTTCAGCGCGGAAAACTGCGGCTTTGCGCGCCCGCCGGTAGCCCGCACCAGCACCGCGCGAGCAGGATCGCGGGCTGACTGGAGCACGATCACCGCGCCCCCGGTGCCGGTCAGCACCGCCATCGGCACAAGCGTTCCGCGCACCGGCGCGGGCAAGGCTGCGAGCGCCGGATCCTCGCCAATTGCAAGGCCCGCACGCACCCGGCCGAGCGCGGCGGGGTTGCGCTTGCGCCAGCGCGCAGCCGCGCCCCCCATCTGCCGGATCCGTTCAAGCACCAGCGTGCCTTCAAGACCGCGATAGGTCTCGACCAGCTCAACCAGACCGCGCCTGCCAAGCGATTGAGGGAGCGCTGCAAAGGCAACGCGCGACTGGCGCGCCGCGCGTTCGAGTTCGCTGGCGAGAGAGCCCGTCCCGTCAACCCAGTCCGGCTCTCCCGGCTCGCGCAGCAGATTGCCCTGCACCAGCGCGGCCCAGACAAGGCGCGGATCATCCGGCGGGCCATCCCAGCCCAGCAGCAGCCAGGCATCGGCCAGCGGATTGTAAATGCCCGACAGCCCTTCGCCGGTTGCCGCCACTTGCCCGCCGCGCATCAGCCAATTGGCAAGAATATCCCGGTCTGCCGCAGGCGGCCCGAACGCCGCGGTGACAATGCGCAGATCATCGGCGGGAATGGCGCGCGGCGCGGCGGCCATGTTGATCGCCATCAGGGCGCGCATGAAGGCGGTGCGCTTGGCAATGGACGCGGTGCTTGCCGCCATGTCCGCGCGCGGCGGGGCGGCGGGCGAATCGGAAAATGTCCGGGCTTGGCCGCCCGGCACGGGCTGCGCCGCCGCTGTCGAAGCCGCCGCCAGCGCAGCGTCCGGGACGATCCAGAATATCCGCCTTCCCAACAGCCAGCCCCCCTATATCGCTCTACGCTTTCGGGTTTCCGGATTAGGTGGGCCGGTGATGCGGGGCTAGCTCCCGGAATCGGGGGCTTTACAAACCTGCTCAGCCATCCGGTCTGCTTGACAAGACCCGCCCGCTGCAGCAGCCTTGCGCCGCGCGGAGGCCATTATGCTCGCTCGGTTGATCGCTGACTTGGATGCGATACTGAAAGCTCCCAGCGCGGCAGGGGCGAGCGAGGGCTTTTTCGGGCTGATGCAGCAGCTTGGCGCGTCCTATCTCCAGACCCGCATTTACCTGCGCCCCGAAGGCCCGCTGACATCGGACAAGCATTTTTTGCGCAGGCGGTGTCATCCAGCGGATCGCGCCCGATGCGTGGCCCGGCAGCGATGCGTTCGATTTTGTCTGCTTCCGCTGCAATCCGCTGCTTGATGCGATCCGGCAAAACCGCACGCGCTACCGGTTCAGCGATTTCGCCCCCCATTCCGACCGCAGATACGGCCTTTACTGGGAAGCCTGAGCGAGGCACGCATCGGCGAAGCGCTGTGCGCCACGTCCTATGGCCCCTCGGGCAAGATCGCCTCATTGCATCTGGGCTTTCCCGACCGCGATCTAGGGCCCGAGGAAACCCGCGCGATCCAGCTTGCAGGCTTGATCCTGACAGAACGGCTGATTGAACTGGGCGACCTGCCCGATCCGCCACCCTTTCACCTGACCGCGCGTGAGCAGGACAGTCTGCGGCTGGTGGCAGAAGGCAAAACCGATTGGGAGGTATCGGTGATCCTCGGCATATCGGAATCCACGGCCCGGTTCCATATCGACAATGCACGCCGCAAGCTTGGTGCGGTGTCGCGCTCGCAGGCGGTGGCGAAGCTCATCTACAGGCACCTCGCATGATGCGCCGCCGCGCATCACACTTTCGAGCGGCGATAACCGGCTGCGATGGCAGCACTTTCGCTGCAGAACAGTTCTTCGGGCCGGGTCTGGTGGTAATAGGTCTGGCCCGGCAGGTGATAGATCCATTCGCCGCGGGTGGTGCGGTTGCCCTTGATCGCACAGCGGCCCGTGGCCTTGTCCCGGATGCTGGCGACGGCGCGCTGCGAAGGCGCGGCAGCCCGCCGCTGCGCCTGTTGGACAGGGGCGCTTGCCCGCGCTTCGGCAGGCTGGGCCGCACGCCATTCGCGCGGCGTCTGGAAGCTTGCGCCCCACAGGCCAAATTTGAGGCTGCGGGCAAGCCGTTCAGCGTCCTCGTAATCCGGCGCGGCATCATCCAGCGCAAGGGCAAGGCCGCGCCGCACCATCTCGCGCCCAAGGTCAAAGGCCCGCGTCTGACAGGTTGCAAGCATGCGGCCATAGGTGTCGGTGCCCTGCGCACGGCAGGTCAGTGATTGGCCAGCGGTAATCTCGCGCAAGGCTGCACTCGCTTCCTCGCCGCAGGCCCAAGCCTCGCCGCCGCGCGTGCAGGACTGTTTTGCCTCAGGCGCATCAATCCCCACCAGCCGGATGCGGGTTCCCGTCATGTCGAGCGTATCGCCGTCGATCACCCGGACAGGGCCCGTCATGATGCTGGCATGGGCGGGCGCAGCCAGTAGCGCTGCAATTGCAACAAAGGCGAAGATACGGGCCATGCCGGGATCGTGCCATGCGAAGCTTAACAGAGGGTTGCCCGCCCCGCCGCATGGGCGGAGCGGAGCAAAATCACCGCAGGCTCACCACATTGTCGATCACCGGACGCTCGCGCTCACCGGTGTAGAGGCTCGCCATCGGGGCGTCTTCCACGATCACCACCTGCGCCGCGCCGAAGCCGTTGAAGCCCGTCTTCATCGCGGCCCCGTAAGCGCCGAGCATGCCGATCTCGATGTAGTCGCCCGCCTGGATATCCGCCGGGAGCGCGAACGGCCCCTTCATGTAATCGGCATCATCGCAGGTCGGCCCGTAGAAGGCGAAATCCTTCAGTGGTTCGATCAGATCATCTTCCAGCGCCCGCACCGGGAAACGCCATTCGACATGGGCCGCATCATAGAGCGCGCCGTAAGCGCCATCATTGATGTAAAGCTCCTCGCCCCGGCGCTTGGTCACCTGGACGATCATCGAGGAATATTCCGCGCACAGCGCCCGGCCCGGCTCGCACCACAATTCGGCGTTGTAGGCAATCGGCAGGGCTTCGAAATGCTTCGCGATGATCGCGAAATAATCTTCAAGCGGCGGCGGTTCGAGGCCCGGATAGGTGCTCGGGAAGCCGCCGCCAACGTCGATCATGTCGATCACCACGCCCGCTTCGGCAATCGCTGCGCGGGTGCGATCCAGCGCCTGCACGAAGGCAAACGGCGTCATCGCCTGGCTGCCGACATGGAAGCACACGCCCAGCCAGTCGCAATGCTGGCGCACTTCCTGCAACAGCACCGGCGCTTCGATCAGATCGCAGCCGAACTTCGATGCGAGGCTGAGCTCGGAATATTCCGAGGACACACGCAGCCGCACGCACAGGCGCAGATCACTCGCCGCCTCGCCCGTCTCCGGATCGCGGCAGGCATCGACGATCTTTTCAAGCTCTTCAAGCGTGTCGAGGCTGAAGGTGCGCACGCCGTGTTCGAAATAAGCTTCACGAATGGCAGCCGCCGTCTTCACCGGGTGCATGAAGCACAGCACGGCATCCGGCAGCAGGCCGCGCACCAGCCGCACCTCGGCAATCGAGGCAACGTCATAATGCGTCACACCCGAATCCCACAGGATGGTGATCAGATCGGCCGCAGGGTTCGCTTTGACAGCGTAGAGCACCTTGCCCGGAAACTTCTCGATAAAGAAGCGGGCGGCGCGCCGCGCTGCGTGCGGGCGGTTGAGGATAACGGGTTCGTCCGGCGAAAGGGCGCGAACTACAGCCAGTGCGTCAGGATAGATGTGCAACTCAAGGGACCCCCAAAACGGTTTGTTGAAACCATAAAACGACAAGCTGCCTTGCGGTTTGGAAGTCCCCTTGGGGCAGCGGAAGGGCGCAAATAGGGCTTGGGGGGGGAAATGCAAACGAAAAATGACCCCTGCCGGGGTGAAATGTTACTTTTTGAAGACAGGGGCTTCGGGGTGACCGGAATGTGACAAGTCCATGCCGCAAAAGCGGGCGCAGCGAGCCGGACGCAAGGCCTGCCGCTTCAGCTCAAACGGTCACGAAAATCTTGATATTCAAAGCGTTTGATGCAATCGAGCGCATCGGTTTCGCTGTCCCACAGCCAGATCGAAGGCAGCGCCACCCCGTTGAAGGTGTTGGTCTTTACCATCGAATAATGCGCCTGGTCGAGGAAGGCGAACCGCGCGCCGGGCTCGGCCGGAACGGGCAGACGATAATCGCCGATCACATCGCCCGCGAGGCACGATGGCCCGCCAAGGCGAATCGGGATCATTGCAGGATCATTGATCTCGCCCAGCATGGCGGGGCGATAGGGCGCTTCGAGCACATCGGGCATGTGGCAGGTGGCGCTGATATCGGTGATGCCCACGGGCAATTCGTTGAACATCGTATCGAGCAGCGTGCCCACCAGGATGCCCGCATCCAGCGCCACCGCCTCGCCGGGTTCGAGGATGATCTGGCAGCCGGTATCTTCCGCCGCATCGCGCAGGAATTCCACCAGCTCCTCGCGCTGGTAATCGGCGCGGGTGATGTGGTGGCCGCCGCCCATGTTGATCCACTTCAATTGGCCGAAATAGGGCTCGATAACGTCGAAAACGCGGTCCCATGTGGCCTTCAGCGGCTCGAAATCCTGTTCGCACAGGTTGTGGAAATGGATGCCTTCGATCCCTTCCATGTGCTCCTCGGTCAGCTGATCGAGCGGAAAGCCAAGGCGCGATCCGGGCGCGGAGGGATCATATTTGGCGACCTCACCCGTCGCGACCTGCGGATTGATGCGCAGGCCCACGCTGACGGGCGCACCATTGGCAGCGGCCTGTTCAAGGATCAGCCGCGCGCGGCTGTGCTGGAACGGCGAATTGAAGATCACGTGATCGGAAAGCCGGCAGATTTCCTCCAGCTCCTCAGGCTTGAAAGCCGCCGAATAGGTCGCGATTTCGCCATCGTAGAATTCCGACGCGAGCCGCGCTTCCCACAGGCCCGAAGTCGAAACCCCGTCAAGATATTCGCCGATGATCGGCGCTGCCGACCACATGCTGAACGCTTTCAGGGCTGCAAACACCTTGATGTTCGCGCCGTCTGCGGCGGCGGCATCGCGCACGCCTGCCAGCACCCGGCAATTGGCGCGCAGTTTCGCCGCATCCACCACGAACGCAGGGCTATCGACGCGCGACAAGTCAAATTGGGCAAAGGCGCCCGGATCACCGGCTTTGGTCTGCATCAGGGGGTTCCATCGGGTTCGAGCCAGACACGGCCCGCATCGCGCATATCGGGTATGATCAGCCGCTTTTCCAGATCGCCGATAGAACCATCGGCCGAAATTGCCACCCCGTCCTTGGCCAGCAGGGCAATCTGCGCGTGCTGGCGTGCGGTGCGCCTGGCGGTAACCGGAAAGCACGCCGCCGCAGGGATCACCCGCCACCATGGGTGCAAATCCTGTTCCTCGGGCGCAATACGCGCGAGGATCGAGGCGGCATGGCGCGAAGGGATGTTGAGGGCCGCAGCAAGCGCATCAAGCCGCACCAGCTCACCCGGCGCCAGCGCAGCGAGCCGCTCGTAGAGTGCAGCGCGCATCCGCGCATAGGCGGCAGAACCCGTCATCAGCGACGCGGCTCAGGCGGGACGGGCAGTGTAAAGCGCACCACGCGCCCGGCCTTTACATCGGCAACATAGGCCTGGCCACCGGGCGCAATCGCCAGATCATGGCCGAGGCTGAGATTGGTGCCGGGCAGGCCAACATCGCGCGCGCGTTCCAGCTTGCCGCTGGCCGCATAGGTGCGCACGATGGCACGGCTGCGATCGACATTATCGCGCCCTTCAAGCACCGCGATGCGCCCACCGCCGAGCGGTTTGACCGCATAGGGATGATTGCCGCCGAACAGCGCGCGCTTTTCAATCAGCTTGCCGGCATGATCGAACACCTGCACCTGTGCGTTCTCGCGGTCGGCGACATAGATGAGGGTCTCGTCCACGGCGATGGCATGGGCGACGGCAAATTCGCCCCATTGCCGGATGAAACGCCCATCGGGCGCGAACTCGGCGATGCGGGTGTTGACATAGCCATCGGCGATCAGCACGCGCCTGTCCGCTCCGGCACCGATGAAGGCAATATCGGCGGGGCGGCCAAAGTGGGTGGCATCCTGCCGGCTCACGCCCTTTTCGCCGATAACGAGTTCTTCCTCGCCATCCGGGCTGAAGCGGAACACTTGTTCAAGCCCCACATCGGTGATCCACACCTTGCCTTCGGGGTCGATGGAAAGCCCGTGCGGCATGATAAAGCGCCCCTCGCCCCACCGCTTGATCAGCGTGCCATCGGGGGCAAAGACGAAGACGGTCGGCTCGGCGATGGGGTCTTTGGGAAAAGGCTCGGCCCATGCGCGGCCCGCCCGGTGCAGCACCCAGACATTGCCCGCAGCATCAACATCAACCGCGCTGACTTCGCCGAACCTGGCATCCTCGGGGATGATGGGCCAGCCCTTGTCAATGGTCGCGGCCGGCACGACTTCAGGTGGCAGCGGCGGGGCAAGCTCGTCACAGGCGGTAAGCGCGAAGCATCCGGCTAACACCAGCTGCCATGCCGATAGACGGCTCTGCTTATGCATCATTGGACGTGTCCTTGTTGGTTTCTCGCAGAGACACAGAGGAAAGAGAGACGCGAGAGAAGGGACGCGAATTGTGATCATTGGCGACACGACGAATGCCGTCTTTCATCGTCCCTTGAGAGAAATTGAGAAGCAGCCCAACAGGCTGCCTGAGAAGGCGCAGATAGGTCAGCAATTGCCGGATATGAGTTTGGGTCAGCCGCTCGACAGCCTTGATCTCGAGAACAAGCCTGTCTTCGACCAAAAGGTCGAGCCGGAAGGCCGGATCGAACACCTGCCCGTCGAAAGTGATCGGAACAGGCACCTGCCGTTCAACCTTCAGCCCGCGGTGACCGAGCCGTCCGGCAAGAACGGCTTCGTAGACATTCTCGAACAGACCCGGCCCAAGTTCACGGTGAATGGCGATGCACTCGTCAACGACGATCCCCGAAACCTCGTCAATCTCCAATCATTCTTCCCTTCTCCATGTCTCTCTTCCCTCCGCGTCTCTGCGAGAAACCAGAAACCTCAAAACCCAACCGGCCCGGCCATTTCCTCAACGCTCCACGGCAGGCCGTGCGCGTTCAGCATTGCCATGAAGGGATCGGGATCGAGCTGTTCGATGTTGAACACACCCTCCCCGCGCCAATCGCCGCGCACCATCATCGCCGCACCGATCATGGCGGGCACGCCCGTGGTGTAGCTGACCGCCTGATTGCCGGTTTCTTCATAGGCGGCCTCATGTGAGCAGATATTCTTGATGTAGAACGTCTTCTCGCCGCTGCCGTCCAACGCCTCGCCGGTCGCGATCACGCCGATATTGGTGTTGCCCTTGGTGGTTTCGCCCAAGGTTTCAGGCTTGGGCAGCACGGCGGCGAGGAATTGCAGCGGGATGATGTCCTTGCCCTGATACTTGACGGGTTCGATCGAAGTCATCCCGACATTCTGCAGCACGGTGAGGTGGGTGATGTACTGATCGCCGAAGGTCATCCAGAACCGCGCACGTTCAAGCTCGGGCACGAACCTGGCGAGGCTTTCCAGCTCCTCGTGATACATCAGGTACATGTTCTTGGGGCCAACCGCCTCGAAATCGAACGCCACCTTGTTCGACATGGCGGGGGTTTCCACCCATTCGCCATTTTCCCAGTGGCGCGCGGGCGCGGTCACTTCGCGGATGTTGATTTCCGGGTTGAAGTTGGTGGCGAAATGCTGGCCATGATCGCCGCCGTTGCAATCGAGGATGTCAAGCTGGCGGATGGTCTTCAGCTTGTGCTTTTTCAGCCACATGGTGAAAACGCTCGTCACGCCGGGATCAAATCCGCTCCCCAGCAAGGCCATCAGCCCGGCTTCGGCAAAGCGATCATGATAGGCCCACTGCCACTTATATTCGAACTTGGCCTCGTCCTTGGGCTCGTAATTGGCGGTGTCGAGATAATCGACCCCGGCCTCAAGGCAGGCGTCCATGATCGGCAAGTCCTGATAGGGCAGCGCCAGGTTCACCACCAGGCCCGCCCCCGTCTTGCGGATCAGGTTGACCATCGCGGGCACTTCTTCGGCGTCAATCTCATAGGTCGAGATATCGCGCCCGCAGCGTTCCTTCACGCTTGCGGCAATCGCGTCGCATTTCGATTTGGTGCGGCTGGCGAGGTGGATTTCGGGGAAGATATCCGGGTTGAACGCCATCTTGTGGACGCACACCGAACTCACCCCGCCTGCGCCGATAACGAGAACCGTGCTGGATTTTGCTGCGGACATGCTAGGAACCTTTCGTGATGCGTTGCGAATCTTGCGCGCGCTGTAGTCTAAGCGATTGCCTGCGACAAATGATCCAAGCCGATGTCAGAATGCCAACCCGCGAAGGCGTGATCGCCGCTGCTGAAGCGGTGGCCGCGATCCTGCCGCCGACCCCGCTGCTGCCGGTTGCAATCGGCGGCGTTCAGGCATGGGTGAAGTGCGAAAATCTGCAGCCCATCGGTGCATTCAAGATCAGGGGCGCGTGGTGGGCGCTATCCAGCCTGTCGCCCGCAGAAGCTGCCGCAGGCGTGGTCGCGGTGTCTTCGGGCAATCACGCGCAAGGCGTGGCGTGGGCCGCGAAAAAGCTCGGCATCCGCGCTGCCATCGTGATGCCGCGCGATGCCCCGCAGGTGAAGCTGGCGAATACGCGGGCGCTGGGGGCAGAGGTGGTGCTGTATGATCGGCCGGGCGAGGATCGTGACGCAGTGGCAGCACGGCTGATTGCACAGCGCGGCGGCACGCTCGTCCATGCGTTTGCCCACCCGCAGGTGATCGAGGGGCAAGGCAGCGCCGGGATTGAGGCGGCAGCCCAGCTTGGCCGTGCGCCATCGCGCATCATCGCCTGCTGCGGCGGCGGCGGGCTGGCGGCGGGCCTTGCACTCGCCTGCCCGGACAGCGCGATCCACATTGCCGAGCCGCACGGCTGGGACATGGTCGGCCAATCGCTCGCGGCAGGCGCGATCGTGACCGCTGCGCCCGATGCGCCCAAGACCATCTGCGACGCGCTGCAACCGGCCGCGACCACGCCGATCAACCTTGCCGTGCTGGCAGGCCGCGCTGCGCCGGGTGTGACAGTGACCGATGCCGAAGTGCGCGCCGCCCAAGCCTTTGCCTTTGAAACCTTGCAACTCGTGCTCGAACCGGGCGGCGCGGCTGCCCTTGCCGCGGCCCTTGCGGGCAAGGTGGCGGTGGACGCACACACTGTCATCATGCTGACAGGCGGCAATGCCGATCCGGCTGCCTTTGCCGCAATGCTGGCGCAAGAAGCGTCACAAAAGCATCACGCCGCGGCCATATAGCGCATGCCAGACCCCAGCAAAGGCACCCCTGACATGGCCAATCAGCCCAAACGGATTATCGAAGACGCGGTGATCCGCAAGGACGCCAAGGTTACCGACAAGCTGCTCGACAAGGCCTTTGCGCTGGCGTTCAAGGGGCTGGTCTATGCCCAGATCTGGGAAGATCCGGTGGTCGATATGGCAGGCCTCGCGATCACGCCCGAAACGCGGCTGATGTGCATCGCCAGCGGCAGCTGCAACGCCTTGTCCTATCTCACCGCTGGCCCGGCTGCGGTGACGGCGGTCGATCTGAACCGCGCCCATGTTGCGCTCGGGCAGCTCAAGATCACCGCGATCCGACACCTGCCCAATTACGAGCGGTTCCACCGTTTCTTCGCGCATGCCGATCACAAGGAAAATGCCGAAGTCTACAAGACGATGATCGCACCGCATCTTGACGAAACCAGCCGCGCCTATTGGGAAAAGCGCGATCTGCGTGGGCGCAAGCGCATTTCCTATTTCACGCGCGGCATTTACAAACAGGGATTGCTCGGCAATTTCATTGGCTTGGCGCATGTTTTTGCCAAGCTTTACAAGATTGATCTGTCCAAGGTGCTCGACGCGCAAAGCCTGGAGGAACAGCGCGACATTTTCGAACGCGAACTGGCGCCGGTGTTCGACAAGAAATTCATCCGCTGGCTCACCGATCAGCCCGCCTCGCTGTTCGGGCTGGGCATCCCGCCGGCCCAGTTCGAACATCTTGCAGGCGATGAACGCATGGCCGAAGTGCTGCGGCGGCGGCTGGAAAAGCTCGCCTGCGACTTTGAAATCAAGGATAATTATTTCGCCTGGCAGGCTTTCGGGCGCGGGTACAGCCGGTCCGAAGGCGCGCCGCTGCCGCCCTATCTGCAGCGGCAGCATTGGGAAGCCATGCGCGAGCGGATCGGCAGGCTGGATGTGGTGCGCGCCAACATGGTCGATTGGATCGGCGCGCGCGAGGAAGCGAGCATGGACCGCTTCGTGCTGCTGGATGCGCAGGACTGGATGAACAATGCGCAGCTTGATGATCTGTGGACGCGCATCACCCGCGCCAGCCGCCCGGGCGCGCGCGTCTTGTTCCGCACCGCTGCCGAGCCGAGCCTGCTGCCCGGCAGGCTCGACGAGAGCATCCTTGGCCGCTGGCGCTATCTCGATGAAGTGTCCGCCGATTGCACCCGCCGGGATCGTTCGTCGATCTATGGCGGCGTGCATGTCTATGAGCTGGCGTGATGGCGCCTGAAACTCTTGGCGCTTCGGGCCACGCCGCGCTGATGGACGAGGTCTATCGCGGACAGCGCCATATCTATGATTTCACGCGCAAATATTACCTGTTCGGGCGCGATACGCTGATTGCCGGGCTGGCGGCGGCACCCGGTATGCGCGTGCTGGAGGTTGCCTGCGGGACAGGCCGCAATCTGGCGAAGATCGGGCGCGCCTGGCCGGGCATGCGCCTGTTTGGCCTCGATATCTCGGCAGAAATGCTCAAGAGCGCGCGCGCCGCGCTGGGCGATGCGGCAAGGCTGGGGCAAGGCGATGCCTGCGCTTTCGATGCGCAAGCGCTGCTGGGCGAGCCGCAATTTGATCGCATCGTGCTGTCCTATTCGCTCTCGATGATCCCGGACTGGAAGGCCGCGCTCGATCACGCGGCTGGCTTGCTGGCAGAGCACGGGCAATTGCACATTGTCGATTTCGGCGATCTGGCAGGCCTGCCCCGCCCATTTGCCGCGGCTTTGCGCGCGTGGCTGGCCAAGTTCCACGTTGCCCCGCGCGCCGCCATGCCCGCTGCTGCTGCGCAGATTGCTGCTGCACGCGGCCTGCAACTGGCGAGCACGCGCGGGCCGCTGGGCTATTTCCAGCTCCATATCCTCACCGCGCCCGCGAAGGGTTGCAATTGACAATCCATTACCCGCACCTCAGTCTCCGGCGCAAACAGGTTCAATCAGGGGATCATTGAATGCAGGCGCAAATTCTCGCGCCCGCCGCCTTGCTGGTGGTGTGGACGCTTATCATGCTGTTCTGGATAATTCCGGCGCGGTTCGGCGCCATTGCCAAGTTGCAGGACAAATCGGCGCTGGCGGCCAAGCAGGGGGTGCGCGGCAATGATCTGGAAGGCGTGATCCCCGACAAGGCCAATTGGCCGGCGCATAATCACACGCATCTGCACGAACAGCCCACGCTGTTCTATGCCACCGTGATGATCCTTGCGCTGACCGGGCCGGGCGCGCTCGATATCATGCTCGCGTGGACCTATTTCGCGCTGCGGGTGGTGCATTCCTTGTGGCAGGTGCTGGTGAACACCGTGCCGGTGCGCTTTGCGCTGTTCCTGCTGAGCACCACTGCGCTGATCGTGCTGGCGGTGCGCGCGGTGATGGCGACCGTGTTTGCCGATCCTTCGGCCCTGCCTGCATAAGGAAGCACTGCGATGATCGGAATGGATATTCTCGCGCCCGTGGTGGTGTTGATGGCGTGGACCATGGTGATGTGGCTGTGGATGTATGCGGTGCGCCTGCCCGCGCTGACGGCTTCCGGCCTCAAGCCCGATGATGCGCGCAACACCAAGGCGCTTGATGGCATTCTGCCGGACAAGGCCCAGTGGCCCGCGCATAATTACAACCACCTGCACGAAGCGCCGACTTTGTTCTACGCGGTCGCCATCGTGCTGGCGGTGATCGGACAGGGCGACGGGGTGAATGCGCTTGTCGCCTGGGCCTATGTCGGTTTGCGCATCGCGCACAGCGTGGTGCAGGCAACGATCAACAAGGTGGCGCTGCGCTTTGCGCTCTACGCGCTTTCAAGCCTTGCCCTGATCGTGCTGATTTTCCACGCAGGCATGGCGGTGTTCTAAGGCTCGGGCTGTCGCGCGATGCAGACCACCCGCCCCGCCTCCCCACCCGGCCACCAATAGTACCACTATGTTATGGTAGCCGGGTGGGGAGGCGGGGCGGATGGTCTGCGCCACCAGAAGGTGGCCGAAAACAAAAAAGCCCCTACTCCGCCGCTTCGACTTCCTTGGCGGCATGGGCGCGCGCGGCGAGGAAGCGTTCGCCATCCAGCGCCGCCATGCAGCCCATGCCCGCCGCCGTCACCGCCTGACGGTACACATGATCGGTGACATCGCCCGCGGCAAACACGCCGGGGATCGCGGTTTTGGGCGTGCCCGGTTCGGTCAGCAGATAGCCGCTTTCGTCCATCGGCAGCTTGCCCTTGAACAGCTCCGTAGCAGGCGCATGGCCAATGGCGACGAAGGCCCCGTCAACCTCCAGCGTGCTGGCCTCGCCTGTCACCGTATCGGTCAGCGCAAGGTGATGCAGCATGCCGTTCTCACCGGCATTGAAGCTGTCCACCGCCTTGTTCCACAAGACCGTGATCTTGGGATTGGCAAACAGGCGTTCCTGCAAAATCTTCTCGGCCCGCAGGCTATCGCGGCGGTGGATCAGCGTGACATCGTCGGAATGGTTGGTGAGGTAGAGCGCTTCTTCCACCGCCGTATTCCCGCCGCCGATCACCGCCACCTTCTTGCCGCGATAGAAGAACCCGTCGCAGGTCGCACAGGCTGAAACGCCCTTGCCGCCCAGTGCCATTTCGCCCGGCGCGCCCAGCCACTTGGCCTGCGCGCCGGTGCAGATCACCAGGCAATCGCCGATATATTCATCGCCGCTGTCGCCAATCGCGCGGAACGGCGGGCCGTTTTCGAGATCGACCGACACGATGGTATCCCAGATCATGCGCGTGCCGACATGTTCGGCCTGCGCGCGCATTTCCTCCATCAGCCATGGCCCTTGCACCACATCGCGAAAGCCGGGGTAGTTTTCGACATCGGTGGTGATGGTGAGCTGCCCGCCGGGCTGCAAGCCCTGCACCACGATGGGTTCCAGCATGGCGCGCGCGGCGTAGATTGCGGCGGAATAGCCAGCCGGGCCGGAGCCGATGATGAGCATTTTGGTGTGGTGGGTTGCCATGTCAGGTCTCTTCAATGCTTTGGATGCAGTGCGATATGGGAAGTCACAGGCGGCTTGTCACGCGTCAATCCGTCACGCCAGAAAACGCGCGCGCAGGCGTTCCTTGCGCAGCCCATCCACGCCGAGCGCGCTGGCCATATAGGCATCGAGCGAGCCAGCGATCCGGGTCGCCTCGGCCACATAGGTGGCGAAATATTCGGGCAGCACGCCCATCAGGTTGGCCTTGGCCTCGGGTGCGATCTCGCCATACTGGGCCTGCATCCGGGGCAGTGACTGGCGTTCGAGGATGTGGACTGTCGGCGCATCATTGGTGCGCAGGAATTCGGCCAGCACATCATCTGCATGCACGCCAAGCGCGTGAAGCAGCAGGCTGGCCGCCACCCCGGTGCGATCCTTGCCCGCAAAGCAATGAACGAGGCTCGCCCCCTCGCGGGTTTCGAGCGCGGCAAAATAGCGCGTGAACATATCCAGCATCGCCGGATTGTTGGGCATGCGGGTGTAAACCGCCAGCATCCGCTCGCGCGCCTTTTGCGGCGTCATTTCCAAGGCGGCGCCGCCGCCTTCGTGGGGCGGGGAATTGGTGGTCTCGCCATCATAGGCGATCACGTGCGCGTTGAATTCGGGATGGCGGCGGCAGGGGAAGGCGGCCCGCTCGCTCGCTCCGCGCAGATCAATCACGGTGCGAATGTCAAGCCGGGAAAGCGCAGCGAGATCAGCCTCGCTCGCTTCCATGTGCTGGCCCGAACGCCACAACAGCCCGGTCTTCACCCGCGCGCCGCCTGCCGCCGCATAGCCGCCATAATCGCGCAGGTTGTGAATGCCTTCGGTGGGCAGGAAAGCGCCGGGCTGGTCAGCAGGGTGAGCGGCAGTGTCGGGTTCGCGAATCATCGCGGGCGACAGTGGCAGGCGCGCAGGCGGCGGGCAACCGGGCGCAAGCGGCTCGCCTAGGCATTCCCCCTGATCGCGCTGCCAAGCCGGTGTTGAGACAATCATGGTTAAACAGCGATTAGTGCTGATCCGTGAACAAGGCTGCAAACCCATGGCGCGAATCCTGATTGCCGATGATGATACCGCGATCGCCTCGCTGGCGAGCGACGTGTTGATGGATGCAGGCCATGCCTGCGGCTGGGTGACCAGCGCCGAGGATTGCTGGGCGGTGATGCGCATCAAGCGGCCCGATCTGCTGCTGCTCGATCACACCTTTCCGGGCATGTCGGGGATCACGCTGCTGCGGCAATTGCGCCGCTCGCCACGCTTTTACGATCTGCCGGTGATCATGTTCACTGCCATCAGCGGCGAAGCGGACGAAGCGCAGGCGATTTTTGCGGGCGCGCAGGAGTTCATCCGCAAGCCGTTCAATCCGTTGTGGCTGGTGCGCAAGGTGGAACGCCAGCTTGAAAAGCGCAGCGGCCGCCCGCGCCATGTCGATCTGGCGAGCGCCATTCTCGGCCATGATCTGCCGTGCGCGCCGCTTGCCCCGGCGCAGCGGCGGGTGCTCTAGGCGGCTCGCGCCTCGGCGTGAACGGCCAACAGCCCGCGTCCGATCACCTGCGCCTGAATTTCGGCTGCGCCTTCGAAGATGTTGAGAATGCGCGCATCGCACAGCACCCGGCTGATCGGATATTCAAGCGCATAGCCATTGCCGCCATGCACCTGCACCGCGTTGTCGGCGGCGATCCATGCAGTGCGCGCCGCGATAAGCTTGGCCATGCCCGCCTCGATATCGCAGCGCGCCTGCGCATCCTTGGCGCGCGCGGCTGAATAGGTCAGTTCGCGGCTCAGCACGATATCGGAAGCCATCAGCGCCAGCTTGTCGGCGACACGCGGGAAGGCGATGAGGCTCTGGCCGAATTGCTGGCGGCCCAGCGCGTAATCCAGCGCCAGATCAAACGCATTCCACGCCACCCCCACAGCGCGTGCGGCGGTCTGGATGCGGGCACCTTCGAAAGTGCGCATCAATTGCTTGAAACCCTGCCCCTCGGCCCCGCCCAGCAGGCCATCGGCAGCCACCGCAAAGCCATCAAAGCCCAGCGCATATTCCTTCATCCCCCGGTAGCCGAGCACCGGGATCTCGCTGCCGTCGATCCCCGCATCGGGGAACGGCGCGGCATCGGTCCCGCGCGTCTTTTCAGCCAGCAGCATCGAAAGCCCCGGATAGCCGGGCGTGGCCGGATCGGTGCGCACCAGCAGCGTCATCAGATCGGCACGCGCGGCATGGGTGATCCAGGTTTTCGCGCCTGTCACCCGCCAGCTGCCATCGCTCTGGCGTTCAGCGCGGGTGCGCACGCTGGCCAGATCGCTGCCGGTATCAGGCTCGGTAAAAACGGCAGTCGGCAGGCACGAACCATCGGCAATGCGCGGCAGGTAATGCGCCTGTTGTTCGGGCGTGCCGTTCTCGCTGATAAGCTCGCCTGCAATCTCCGCGCGCGTACCGAGGCTGCCTGCACAAATCCACCCGCGCGAAAGTTCTTCCGACACCACCGACATCGCCAGCTTGCCCAGCCCCAGCCCGCCATGTTCGGGCGCGATGCACACGCCGAACACGCCAAGCGCTGCCATTTCGGCCATCACCGCATCGGGGATCAGGGCGTCTTCAAGGTGCCACTGGTGCGCATGCGGCGTGATTTTCGCCGCAGTAAAGGCGCGGATGGTGTCGCGCATCAGATCAAGACTTTCATCGCCCAGCGCTTCACAGGGCCGCGTGCCTTG
This sequence comes from Erythrobacter sp., assembly GCA_045377215.1. Classification (GTDB taxonomy): domain Bacteria; phylum Pseudomonadota; class Alphaproteobacteria; order Sphingomonadales; family Sphingomonadaceae; genus Erythrobacter. The sequence goes on along the minus strand of JBJIOB010000007.1, from coordinate 161,058 downwards.
CGCCAGCAGCCCGGCCAGAGCTGCGCGGGTCGCCGGCGTGCTGCCATCAGCCAGCAAGCGTGCCACTGCCGGATGGGCGGCCAGCACGCGCGCCTCGGCCTCGGTGCCGAAAGCCGCCGGACGCACGATCTCGCTCGCGCTCATCGCCGCGCCGCTGACAATCTGCGCAAGGTATTCGCCAAACCCGATCCGCAGCGTCAGTTCCTCGGCCAAGGCGAATTGCCCTGCCGCCGCAGCGCGGGTGGCCCAATCAAGGCTCGCCTCAAGCGCTGCGACAGTCGCTGCGACCCAGCCGAAACCATGCACGGCGTGCTGTTCCCGCACCAGCAGGGCCGGATCGACCTTGCCCTGCGGCGCAACCCGCGTTGCCACACGCGCCCGCACTGTTTCGCCATAGGCCTGCGCTGCGCGAGTGGCAGCGCGCGCGTGATCAATCCATTCGTTCATGGGGCGGATCGCTAACATGATTTGCGCAAGGATTGCATCACTTCAATTGACGAAGGCTGCGCCGTGCCTAGTCTGGCGCGATGGATCATGCGTTCGCTCCTGCCATCGTGATCGCTGCTGGCGGCGAAGGGCGGCGCATGGGCGGAGCCAAGCCGCTGCGCGAGTTGGCGGGACGCACGCTGCTGGATCACGCCTGCGCATGGGCACAGCGCCAATCCGGGCCGTGCGCGCTGGCCGTGCGCGAGGCGGGGCAAGTGCCGCCCACCAGCCTGCCCCTGCTGATCGACGCGCATCCCGGTATCGGCCCGGTCAGCGCGCTGATCGGTGCAATGCGTTTTGCCCGCAAACAGGGCTGCACGGCGGTGCTGCTGATCGGCTGCGATCAACCTTTCCTGCCCGATGATCTGCCCGCGCGGCTTATCGCTGCGATCGGCGATCACGCGGTCGCCATGCCGGTAAGCAGCGGCAAGGACCAACCGCTTGCCAGCCTGTGGCGCCTTCACGAAAGCGCTGTGGCGGCCTTTATCGGCGAAGGGGGCCGCTCGCTGTGGCGGCTGGCGGATCGGCTTGGCGCAGTGCGCGTCGCTTGGGAAAGCGCGGGCGCGCACCCCGATCCCTTTGCCAATATCAACGATCCCGCCAGCCTTGCCCGGCTTGCCGCTGCCATTTCGGAAACAGGAACCACTCCATGCGCCTGACCCACACGCTAGTATTGCTACCGGCCCTGGCGCTCACCGCGCCGCTCGCCGCTGCGCCGCCCGTGCCGCCCGCGCCGCCCGTGCCGCCGTCCGAAAGCGAACAAGCCGCCCCGGCCCTCCCCCGATCCTGCCCGCGCGCGAACAGGCCGCAGTGATCAACCGCATCCTTGCCGAGCGGCTCGACACCATCATCCCTGTCATCATGCGCGAGGAAGGCATTAATATGTGGGTGCTGATGGCGCGCGAATATTTCGAAGAGCCGGTGGTCGCCAGCATGCTCGACGGCGAAAACATGCATGCGCGCAGGCGGACGATCCTGATCTTTCACGATCTGGGCGAAGGCAAGCCGGTGGAACGCCTGACAGTCAGCCGCTACGGACTGGGCGGTCTGTTCGAGCCGGCGTGGAAACCCGAAGAACAGCCCGATCAATGGGCCGCGGTGGGTGCCATCATCGCTGCCCGCAATCCGGCGCAGATCGCTGTCAACATCTCGGAACTCAGCGCCTTTGGCGACGGGATGACAGTAAGCCAGTACAATCTGATGCGCGCAGGATTGCCGCCCGCATACCACTCCCGCATCGTCAGCGGCGAACGGCTCGCCACGCGCTGGCTGGAAACGCGCAGGCCTGCCGAAATGGCGATCTATCCCGGCATTGTGCGGATCGCCCATGCGCTGATTGCCGAAGCACTTTCGCGCAAGGTCATCACGCCGGGCACCACCACCGCCGAAGATGTGCAATGGTGGTATCGTGATCGGCTGCGCGGCCTTGGCCTTACCCCGTGGTTTCACCCCTCGGTGGCGATCCAGCGGCAGGGGGCCAAAGGCATGCTGGATGGTGACACGGTGATCCAGCCGGGCGATCTGTTGTGGACTGATTTCGGCATCACTTATCTCAGGCTCAGCACCGATACCCAGCACCTTGCCTATGTGCTCAAGCCCGGAGAGACTGCCGTGCCTCAAGGCCTTGCGCGCGGTCTGGCGCAGAGCAACCGGGTGCAGGACATCATGCGCAGGGCTTTCAAGGTGGGCCGCAGCGGCAATGAAGTCCTTGCGCTCGCCCGCCGCGATGCCATCGCCGAAGGGCTCGATCCCTCGATCTACAGCCACCCCATCGGCACCCACGGCCACGGCGCAGGCCCGTCGATCGGGTTCTGGGACAATCAACAGCCAGACCCCCGCGGGCAAGGCGCGATCCACCCAAACACGGCCTGGTCAATCGAACTCACCACCTATTCAGCCGTGCCCGAATGGGGCGGCCAACGGGTAGATTTCCGCACCGAGGAAGATGCCTTTTTTGACGGCACACAGGTGCGCTTCATCGACGGACGGCAAACCGCGATCACGCTGATACCATCGGATTAAGGGATTTGCTGGTAGCGGAGGAGGGACTCGAACCCCCGACACGCGGATTATGATTCCGCTGCTCTAACCGACTGAGCTACTCCGCCCCACAGGGCTGCTGCGGCGCATTGCTGCCGAGCGAGGCGCGCCTTTAAGCTGCACCGGCGCATGGGTCAACCATTTTACAACACAGCGCGTCCGCGAAAGCTGCTGCGCTTCACCAGCTCCCACGGCCCGCCCTTGTAGTGATAAAGTTCCAGCGCCACAAAGGCGAAGCGGCGGTGCATGATGGTGGGTGCAAGGGCCGCTTGCAGCGCGCGCGCCTCGCGCCTCAGCACCTTGTTCTGGATGGTGATGTGCGGGCGCGGCTCGTGCAGATCCTGCGCCGTCAGGCTGCCGCAAAAATGCTCGGCGATGATACCGCGCAAGGCGAGCAGCTGCGGGCTGGCGAGCGCAATCGCCGTGCCGGTGCCAAGATCCATCAGCCCGGTAATATCGGCGTGAGGCGCGGCAAACTCGCCCGCGATGCGCGGCAGATAGGTCCTCAGCTCATTCAGCAACGACGGCGCAAAGGCGTGGAACAGCGTGACATGAGCGTGGAGATGGTTGCGTTCAGCAGGGTAATGCGCGCGGCGCAGGCCTTCGGCCCAGCCGTGGATGTCGGGCGGCAACGCGGCGGTGACGATGAAGGGGTTGGCCATGCGCTATTCCTTTTGTCGCGCGGCCGAACCGGAAAACCGGTGCCCACTTTTCCTGGCCGCGCTCGCCCGTCACATCTCGCCCCGCTCACGGCGGATCGCATACCACTTGGCGACATTGGCGTTATGCTGTTCGAGCGTATCGGCAAACCAGTGCCCGCCCGTGCCATCGGCCACCATGAACAGCGCGTTTGTCGCCTCGGGGTTGAGGACAGCCGCGATGCTCGCCCGGCCGGGATTGGTGATCGGCCCTTCAGGCAGGCCCACGCGGGTATAGGTGTTGTAGCCGTTGACGGCAGCAATCTCGGACTGGCGGATGCGGCGGCCGAGCGGCTTGCCCTGCGTGATCGGATAGATGATCGTGGGATCGGCTTGCAGCAGCATCCCCTTTTTCACCCGATTGGAATAGAGCCCGGCGACCATGCGGCGTTCTTCCGCCTTGCCGGTTTCCTTTTCGACAATCGAGGCAAGGATCAGTGCATCGCGCATCGTATCCACCGCAATGCCGGGGGCGCGCTTTTGCCATTCCTCGGCGAGCGCGCGGTCCATCGCGGCCTGCATCCGTTCGACCACCTTGGCGCGGGCTTCGCCGCGTTCGAAATCATAGGTATCGGGCAGGATCGAGCCTTCGGGCGGGACAGGCACCTCGCCGGTGAGCATTTCTTCGGCCATCAGCCGTTCCCATACCAGCACCGAGGGCATGCCTTCGGGAATGGTGACAAAGCGGCGGATGACATCGCCCGACTGGAAGGCTTCGAGGATGTCGCCCTGGCTCATCCCCGCTGTCAGCAGAAACTCGCCCGCCTGAATCGGTGCGGAAGAACCCAAGAGCCGGGCGCGCAGGCGAAAGCCGCTGGCCGAGGAAATCAGCCCTTCAGCCTCAAGCTTGCCTGCCACCTGCCCGAGCGATGCGCCCGCCGGGATGGTGAAGCTGGTGTCTTCCTTGATGGTTGCGTTGCCAAGCAGCATCGACGCTGCAAACAGCGCCGCCGCCGCCAGCACCGCCACCAACCCGGCAATCAGGCCGAGCCGTTTCATGGGCCTAATCGAGTTTCTGCATGATCAGCGAGGCGTTGGTGCCGCCAAAGCCGAAGCTGTTGTTGAGCACGGCGCGCACTTCGCGCTTTTTCGCCACCAGCGGCACCAGATCAATGCCTTCGGTGCCATCATCGGGATCATGCAGATTAAGCGTCGGCGGCACGATCTGATCGCGCATCGCCAGCAGGCAGAAAATCGCCTCAACCGCGCCCGCGCCGCCCAGCAAGTGGCCGATCGCGCTTTTGGTGGAAGACATCGAAGCCCCGCCCAGCCCTTCACCCAGCACGCGTTTGATCGCAGCGAGTTCGATGGTGTCGGCCATGGTGCTGGTGCCGTGGGCGTTGATATAGTCGATATCGCCCGGCCCGAGGCCTGCCTTGCGCAAAGCCATCCGCATCGCGAGTTCTGCGCCCTTGCCTTCGGGATGCGGCGCGGTGACGTGATAGGCATCGCCCGAGAGGCCATAGCCCGTCACTTCGCCATAAATCTTCGCGCCGCGTGCCTTGGCGCGTTCATATTCTTCGAGCACCACAATGCCTGCACCCTCGCCCATGACAAAGCCATCACGCGCCCGGTCATAGGGGCGGCTGGCTTCCTTGGGACGATCATTCATGCTCATATTGAGCGCGCGCGCCTGCGCAAAACCGGCAATGCCGAGCGGGTTGATGGTGCTTTCCGCGCCGCCTGCCAGCATCACATCGGCATCATCCGCCATGATCATCCGCGCGGCATCACCAATCGAATGCGCGCCGGTGGAGCAGGCCGTCACCACTGCGTGATTGGGGCCCATGAACCCGTATTTGATCTGCACCTGCCCGGTGATCAGATTGATCAGCCGCCCGTGGACGAAATGCGGGCTGACCCGTCCGGGACCGCGTTCGTGGAGATTGACGCTTTCCAGCTCGATCCCCGGCAGGCCGCCAATCCCTGCGCCGATGGAACAGCCGGTGCGTTCCTTCTCGGCCTCGCTCATATCGGTGAGGCCGGCATCTTCGAGCGCCTGACCTGCTGCATCAATGCCATAGACGATGAAGGGATCGACCTGACGCTGGATCTTGTGATCCACGCGCTTGTCAGGATCAAAGCCCCAGGGGTGATCCTTGCCCTTCACTTCGCAGGCGATGGTGCATTTCTGGTTCGCAGCATCAAAGCGGGTGATTGGCCCCGCTCCGCTTTCCCCGGCGATCAGGTTTGCCCAGGTCGTTTCGACATCGGCCCCCAGCGGGGTAACAAGCCCAAGCCCGGTTACAACCACACGGCGCATCAAACTCTCTCCAAATGGAACAGGCCCAACCCTTGCGGGCTGAGCCTGTCAAAGCCCTTTTGTGGATGATCGGCAGGGATACCCGCCAACCACACCCGGCCCGGTGTTGCCATCAGGGCCAGCGAACCAGATCGGGGCGGTATCACCGCCCCGGGGGATCAGCCCTTGTGTTCTTCGATATACTTGGTCGCATCGCCCACAGTGGTGATCTTCTCGGCCGCATCATCAGGGATTTCGACGCCGAATTCCTCTTCGAAGGCCATCACCAGCTCGACGATATCGAGGCTGTCCGCGCCCAGATCATCAATGAAGCTGGCTTCCTGGGTGACCTTGTCAGCTTCGACGCCGAGATGCTCGACGACAATCTTCTGCACGCGTTCGGCAGTATCGCTCATATGTTTCCCTCTTGAACTTGGGGGTTAAGAATTCCCGATTGCCCTAATCAAGCCTGCGGCCAAGCGCAAGTGCCCAGCGTGACAATCCGCCGGATCGCGCCGCCGCCCTAAAGTGCCAGCACATCGGCAGGGGTCACCACGATCACCACCCGGCGGTTCTGGCGGCGGCCATCGCGCCGATCATTGGAAGCCACCGGATCAAGCGCGCCCAGCCCCACCACCCGCATGCGCGGCGCGGCAAAGCCGCCTTCGACCAGCATCTTGCCAACGGCCTGCGCGCGGCGTTCCGACAGTTTCATGTTGTGCCCCGGATCGCCTTCGTTCGAAGCATGGCCTTCGATCCTGGAACTGCCGATGCCCACTGCAACCAGCTCGCGTGCAAGCTCGCGCAGCATCGCCTGCTGCGCCGGGTTGATGTCGCTGCTGTCAAACCCGAACAAAACCCGGTTGTTGAGGCCCAGCAGGAAATTGCCGTCACGCTCGGCAAAACCGCGCTTTTCCAGCACTTCGCGCTGCGCCGGGGTAAAGCCGGGCGCAGGCGGCGGCGGCGGGATTGTCTGGCAGGCGGCCAGCCCGGCAACCGCCACAAGCATCATCAACACCCTGTAAACATTGGCAAGCGCTGTGTTCATTGCGCGAAATCCCCTCGTTTTTCGCGGTACATCCGCCGGTCGGCCACCCGCACCAGCTGGCGCGGGGTCTGCCCGTCTGCCGGATAGGTCGCATGGCCGATGCTGATGGTGATCTTGTGTTCAACCTTGAGCGCAATCGTAAGCGGGGCCTGCATCACGGATCGCACCCGTTCCTTGACCCGCTGCATCGCCAGATCGGTTCCGTTGGTTTCGAGCACGATGGCAAATTCATCGCCGCCCAGCCGGAACACCCGATCCGCCTCGCTGGCGGCCAGTTGCAGCCGGTCTGCCACCATGCAGATGATGGCATCGCCGGTTTCGTGGCCATAATTGTCGTTGATCTGTTTGAACCCGTCGCAATCGCAGAACAGCAGCACGAACTCGCTGCGATCAACCTCGGCCCGCGCGATGGCTTCGCGAAGCATGCGTTCAAACCACGTGCGATTGCCCAGCCCGGTCAACGGATCGCGATCCGCACGCCGCATCAGTTCGGCATTCTCGTTCGAGAGCGTTTCATTCCAGCTTTCAAGTTCTTCAAGCAGAACATTGAAACACCTTGTGAACTTGTCGATCTCGGCGATCCCGGCAGGCTCCAGCCGGCCTGACAGGCGGCGCTGGCTGACCAGATCATCAGCGATTTCCACAATCCGATCGAGCGGGACGGCAATGCTTTCCTCCAGCCGCCGCGCCAGCATGCGCGTAGCGATCACCGTGACGCCAAGGCAGCACAGCGCGATCACCACTGCGGCAAAGGCATATTGGAAGATCGCACTGATGCTGCCGGTGGCCCGCACTTCGCCCACCACTTCGCCGCGAAAGGTGATCTGGCGCTGCACCGGCCCCAGCCCCAGCCACGCCGCCCCGCTCGTCTCGGCGCCGTCGCTGACATGTTCGGGCCGCTGCCAACGGACAAAGGCTTTGCCCTGCGCGTCGGTGATGTCGATCCGGGCCAGATTGTTGCTTTCGCCCAGTCGGCGGGTAATCTCGCGCGCGGCCTCGGCATCATTGAACACCAGTGCCGGTTCAATCGTATAGGACAAGGTTTCGGCGGCAAGTTCGACATTTTTTGCCGCATAGCTCCGCAGCGCAATCACGCCGCTGATCATCAGCGACAGCGTGGCCAGCAGCACCGCCAGCAGCACCAGCCGCATGTGCCCGCGCGCCAGCATGCCGCGCAACGTTGGCGCATTTGCGCGTTTACCGCCCAGTCCGATCACGAAACCTCCCCCGCTCCGAGCCGCATCACCCGCGGATCGACCCGCACCTGCGAATTGGCAACCGAGTCAATATTGAGCCGGAACGACAAGGCCTCAGCCTCGAACAGCAGGCAAAACATCGCCCGGCTACGGCATGCCGGATCATTCTCGGCAATGGTCAGCACCGCCTTGCCGCGCACGCGCGCGGTGACGAGGTGCTGATCTTCGAGCGCGAGGCGGCCAAGATAGATGATCTGGCAATCATCGGCGGTGGCAGTATCAATCGTGCGGCGCATCACCGACAGGCCGGTGGCGGCCAGTTCCCGCCCGGCCAGCAGATCATCGGCATGATCGGTCGGGCCGACGATGCAGGCATAGTGCGGCGGGCGATTATCCGGCCAACGGCTGTATTGGACGATCGCCCGCACCATGCGGGATACTGCCGCGCTGTAGGGATTGGCCTCGTTGCCCAAAGGCATGCGCACCGGCGTCGGCGACGCAGCGTTCGCAAACACCAGCGGCAGCAACCATCCTGCCCATGACCAGCCAGTGCCCAGAAGGCTTCCCCACAAAGACGCAAACGCCGCAGGCTGCGATAGCCCGGTTAGTCGGCGTTCAGTTTACTCCACTGCCGCGCCGTTAGCTGTTCTGCTGGCCTTTGCCAATCGGCTCGACAACCCGCAGGTGGAGTTCGCGCAAGGACCGCGGCTCAGCCGGGGTGGGCGCGCCCATCAGCAGGTCTTCGGCGCGCTGGTTCATCGGGAAGAGCGAGATTTCGCGCAGGTTCTTCACCCCGCACAAGAGCATCACAATGCGATCGACGCCTGCCGCCATCCCGCCGTGGGGCGGCGCGCCATACTGGAAGGCGCGGTACATCCCGCCGAAACGCTCTTCAACATCGGCCTTGGAAAGCCCGGTGATCTCAAAGGCTTTCACCATGGTTTCCGGCTTGTGATTGCGGATCGAGCCTGACGCGATCTCATAGCCGTTGCAGACCAGATCATACTGGAACGCCTTGATGGTGAGCGGGTCTTGCCCCTCCAGCGCCTCGATCCCGCCCTGCGGCATCGAGAAGGGATTGTGGCTGAAATCGACCTTTTTCTCGTCCTCGTTCCATTCGTAGAACGGAAAGTCGACGATCCATGCGAGCGCGAAAGCGTTTTCGTCGATGAGGCCCAGTTCCTCGCCCACGCGGATGCGGGCAGCGCCGGCGAGCTTGGCAGCGTCGGCTTCCTTGCCAGCGGCGAAGAACAAGCCATCGTTTTCGCCAAGGCCGAGTTCGGCATAAAGCTCGGCCATGCGATCAGGCCCGTGGTTCTTGGCAATCGGCCCGCCAAACTCGCCGCCCTTGCGGGTGACATAGCCAAGGCCCGCATAGCCTTCGCGGCGCGCCCAATCATTCATGTCATCGAAGAACTTGCGGCTTTTCTCGTGGGTCGCAGGCGCGGGGATCGCGCGCACCACGCCGCCGCCGCCAACGATCTTTTCGAACAGGCCAAAGCCGCTAGCCGTGAAATGCGCCGACACGTCCGAGATGATCAGCGGGTTGCGCAAATCCGGCTTGTCCGAGCCATATTTCAGCATCGCTTCATCATAGGGGATGCGCGGGAATTGACCGGCAGGCGTCACTTTTTTATCGCCAGCGAAGGCGGCAAAAGTGCCCTGGATCACCGGCTCCATCGTCTCCCAGACTTCTTCTTGCGTGACGAAACTCATTTCGAGATCGAGCTGGTAAAATTCGCCCGGCAGCCGGTCTGCGCGCGGGTCTTCGTCGCGGAAGCAGGGCGCAATCTGGAAATAGCGATCAAAGCCTGCAACCATCAGCAATTGCTTGTATTGCTGCGGAGCCTGCGGGAGCGCGTAGAATTTGCCGGCATGAATGCGGCTCGGCACGAGGAAATCGCGCGCGCCTTCGGGGCTCGACGCAGTCAGGATCGGGGTCGAAAACTCGTTGAAGCCCACAGCCCCCATCCGCGCGCGCATATCGGCGATGATCGCCACGCGCTTCATGATATTGGCGTGGAGCGTTTCGCGCCGCAGATCGAGGAAGCGGTATTTGAGGCGGATGTCTTCAGGATATTCCTGCTCGCCCGCCACCGGCAGCGGCAATTCTTCGGCCGCGCTCTGCACCGTAACGGCGCGGGCAAACACCTCAATCGCGCCAGTTGCGAGATTGGCGTTCACGGTTTCTGCCGCGCGCGCTTTCACTTCGCCCTCGATGGTCACCACGCTTTCCGCGCGCAGCGAATCAAGCACCGGGAGCGCCGGGCTATCGCTGTCGGCGACGATCTGCGTAATCCCGTAGTGATCGCGCAAATCGACGAACAAGACGCCGCCATGATCGCGCTTGCGGTGGATCCATCCGGACAGGCGGACAGTCTCGCCGACTTCGGCCGCAGAAAGCTGTGCGCAAGTGTGGGTTCTGTAGGGGTGCATCTAAACTCTTGTCCTGTTGGCGGCTATCACGCTAAGGCGCGCCGGGCGGTGGCCGTGCATCTCGTATGAGGTTTGCCCCCGCCTAATCGCGCCGCGCTAACAGGGCAAGGGCGGGTCTTTGTCAAGCAGGGGCCGCAAACGCTTTCGATCATCTGCTTTGCGCACCACAGGGGCATGGGGGTTTACCCCCGAAGGCGGCACTCCGCCTGAGACAGTGAAGATGACATGAAAATACACCCGCTGATCACCACGACCGAAAAGCTCGCCGAACTGTGCGAGCGGCTCGCCAAATCCGAATTCGTCGCGGTCGACACCGAATTCATGCGCGAGAACACCTATTGGCCCGAACTGTGCCTGGTGCAAATCGCCAACACCGAAGAAGCTGCCGCGATTGATCCGCTGGCAGATGGCATTGATCTGGCCCCGCTGCTGGATCTGATGTGCGACAATGAAGACGTGCTCAAGGTTTTCCATGCGGGCGGGCAGGATGTGGAAATCATCGTCAACCTCACCGGCAAAACCCCGCACCCGATCTTTGACACGCAAATCGCGATGATGGCGATCAGCCAGTCCGAACAGATCGGCTATGCCAATCTGGTGGAGACCTGGCTTGGCATGACGATTGATAAAGGCGCGCGGTTTACCGATTGGAGCCGCCGCCCGCTGACCGACCGCCAGATCGAATATGCCATCGGCGATGTGACGCACCTTGCCACCATCTTCCCGCGCATCCTGAAAAAACTGATGAAAACCGGGCGCGGCGTGTGGCTGGATGCCGAGATGGAAAAGCTGGCTGACCCGTCCAATTACCTGATTGATCCGGCACAGGCGTGGAAGCGCATCCGGCAGGCCGGGCGCAATCCGCAGGTGCTGGGCCGGATGAAAGCGCTCGCCGCCTGGCGTGAGGGCGAAGCGCAGCACAAGAATATCCCGCGTGGCCGCATCATGCGTGATGAAACCCTTGCTGACATCGCCTCGCATCCGCCCAAATCGCAGGCTGATCTGGCCAAGGTGCGCGGGCTTTCAGCGGCGTGGAAAGACAATGATATCGGCAAGCGGCTGATGAAGGTGCTGGCCGATGCGGTGCCGCTGCCCAAGGAAGAAATGCCCGACAAGGTCGGCCGCGGCGCGCCTTTGGGCAAGGAAGGGGCGCTGGTCGCCGATCTTCTCAAGCTCCTGCTGAAAATCCGCGCGCGCGAGATTGATGTCGCCGCCCGCTTGCTGACCCGCGCCGAGGAAATGGAAGCGCTTGCCGCCGGGGTGCGCGATCTGCCGGTGCTGCAAGGCTGGCGGTTCGAGGTGTTCGGGCGCGACGCGCTCGATCTGGTCGAAGGCAAGCTGGCCTTCGCGGTCGAGCACGGCAAGCTCAAGATGACGCATATCGACGATGTGGTGGCACCAGCCGCGCCCGACACACTTGCGGCGGAGTAAATCGTCATTGCGAGCGCAGCGAAGCAATCCAGACAGCCGGGCGAAACGCCCTGGATTGCCGCGCAGCCTTGCGGCTGCTCGCAATGACGGGGTAAGTCCTGCCTGATGTCCACCTATCTTCCCACCATCAAGCAGCTGCAATACCTTGTGGCGCTGCATGAACACGGCCATTTCGGCAAGGCGGCCGATGCCTGTTTCGTCTCGCAATCGACGCTGTCAGCCGGCATCCGCGAGCTGGAATCGCTGTTGGGCGTGGTGCTGGTGGAACGTTCGCGCCGGGTGGTGCGCTTTACCGCGCTGGGCGAACAGGTGGTGGCCAAGGCCAACCGCCTGCTGCGCGAAGCCGAAGAGCTGACCGATCTGGTGCAGGCCTCGGGCAAGCCGCTCGCGGGCGAACTGCGCATGAGCGTTATTCCCACCATCGCGCCTTTCATGCTGCCGCGCATCCTGCCGCGCCTGAAACGCGAACGGCCCGATCTCAAACTGCTGCTGCGTGAGGAGACGAGCCATGATGCGCTCGAATCGCTCAGCCATGGCCGGGTCGATTGCGTGCTGCTGGCCCTGCCCTTCGATATTGGCGAGGCAGCGGCTGAACATATCTGCGATGATCGCCTGTTCGTCGCCTTTCCCAAGGATGATCCGCGCGATCCGCCTGCCAGCATCCGCCCCGACATGATTGATCAGGGCCGCCTGCTGCTGCTGGAAGACGGCCACTGCCTGCGCGATCACGCGCTGGCCGCCTGCAACCGCAGCGAATTGCGCGCCAGCGCGGCGATGATCGGCACTTCGCTGCACACGCTGGTGCAGCTGGTGAACAATGATCTGGGGCTCACGTTGCTGCCCGAAATGGCGATCAAGGCGGGCATTCTGAACGGCACCAGCGTAGTCGCGCGCCCGGTGGAAAGCGACACCGCCAAACGCGCCATCACGCTGGTCTGGCGCAAGAATTCGCCCCGCGAAGCCGATTTCAAACTGCTCGCCGGGGAATTGCGCGCCGGGTGAAACAGGCGCTTAGTCCATGTGTTTGAGGCCGACGCGCAAGTAATCCCACCCCGTAATGCAGGTCAGCACGGCGGCGGCCCACAGCGCAGCAAGGCCCACCACGTGGATCCAGCTTTCGCCAAAAGTGCGGCACATATCGCCCACCGACTGGCACGGCTGGCCATGCACCGCCCCGCCCAAGATCAGCGCGCCCAGCGCAATCAACTGAAAGGTCGTCTTCCACTTGGCCAGCTGCGATACCGGCACCGAGACCTGAATCCCGCCCAGAAATTCGCGCAGGCCCGACACCGCAATCTCGCGGATCAGGATGATAAGGCCTGCAATCACATGCATATCGCCGACATAGGGCCCGCGCAGATAGCCTTGCGCAGTCAGGATCAGGATCACGGTTGCCACCATGATCTTGTCGGCAATCGGATCAAGAAAAATGCCGAGCTTCGACACGGTCCCTTGCGCGCGGGCCAGATAGCCGTCGAAATAATCGGTGATCGCGATGATGGTATAAAGCGCAAAAGCAATCAGATAGCCCAGCTGCCAGCCCGGCCACCACAGGAAGAACCCGAGCAGGGGAAGCGCCGCAATCCGCGACAGGGTAAGGATATTGGGCAAGGTCAGCATGGTGCGGGCTGCCTTCTAGCGTGCCACGCCGCGCGGCAAAAGCGCCAAAGCAAGGCTTGTGAACGGTGGCGGCTTCGCTATGTCTGCAGCCGCAACAAGAATGGATGCCACCCCTCGCATGACGACATCCACGCATTTGCTGCGCCAAAGGCGGTTTCTGCCGCTGATGGTGACGCAATTTTTCAACGCCTTCAACGATAACCTCTACAAGACCGCGCTGGTGTTGTTCGTGGTCTATTCGGTCTATAACTCCGAACAGAGCGAGGCGACCTTCAGCGCGCTGGCAAGCGGGATCTTCATCCTGCCTTTCGTGGTGCTTTCCGCGCTGGCGGGCCAGCTTGCCGACACGCGCGACAAGGCGGCGATCATCCGCACTGTCAAACTGTGCGAGATCGGCTGGGCCAGCCTTGGCGCAGCCGGGCTGTTCATGGCCTGGCAGGGCATTGCGGTGCACACCATTGCGATTCCGCTGCTGCTGTTCGTAGTGTTTCTGGCCGCTGCCCAATCGACCTTTCTGGGGCCGATCAAATATTCGATCCTGCCCCAGCATCTCAGCCGCGAGGAAGTGTTGCCGGGCACCGGGCTGGTCGAGGCGGGCACCTATCTGGCGATCCTTGCAGGCACGATCCTTGCCGGGTTTGTGAAAATCGAAGTGGCGATGGTGCTGATCATGGTGGTGGCGGTCGCGGGCTATTTTACCAGCCGCTTTGTCCCGCCCGCCCCGCCGCAGGGCGATTACGAGATGCACTTCCCGCTGATCGAGCCGTTCCGCGCACGCACACCCAGCCGGGTCAAGCGCTGGCTTGGCTATCCCTTCGTGGCCATTGCCGATCAGGCAGTGATGAGCTGGCGGCTGGTGCGCGAGACAATGCACCAGCGGGAAATCTATTTCGCGATCCTTGCGATCAGCTTTTTCTGGACCATCGGCGCGGTGCTGTTCATCCAGTTCCCGCCGCTTGCCAAGAATGCCCTGCTGGCCAGCCCGCAGGTGGCAAGCATGTTCCTTGTCATCTTCTCGATCGGGATTGCGATCGGTTCGGTCAGCATCAACGCGCTGCTGAAAGGCGAGGTCTCGGCCCGCCACGCGCCTGCCTCGGTGGTGGTGATGGGCGTGTTTGTGGCGGGGTTTTACTGGGTGGTGAAAGCCTGGCCACCGCATAGCGGAGATGATCTGCTGAATGTGATGGAATTCGTGCGCGAACCGCTGGCGATCCCGTTGGTGCTGATGCTGCTGGGGATTGCGACAGCCGGCGGCATGTTCGTGGTGCCGCTTTATGCCTTTCTCACCACGCGCTGCGCCCATGATGCGGCATCGCGCACGATTGCGGCCAACAATATCGTCAATTCGCTCGCCATGGTCGGCGGATCGCTGCTGGCGCTCGGGCTGACGATGATCGGCATGCCGGTGGCCGAACAATTGCTGCTGGCGGCTGCGATGTGCGGGGTTTCGGCGTGGCTTGGCGGCCTGCTCTACCGTGCCGAGCGTGCCGCGCTGGCGGGCACTGCGGCCTGAGGCGCAGGCCTAGAAGATAAAGGCGAAAATTGCCGCGGTCGCTGCCAGATAAACGCTGGCGAAGCCGCGCACGTCCTCCACCGTCAGGCGCCACAGGCTTTCCGCCGGGATCGGGATCAGATCGGTCTTGATATGCGGCGGCAAGCTGCGCCGGAACCAGTGGCGGGCGCTTTCATCAGTCAGGACAAGGCTGCGGCGCATGGCGTTTGATCTTCTGGGTTGCTGGGCCATGATGTTAACGCTTTTTTAACCCTTGCGTAAAGGATCGCCGCCAGACTGCCCCAAAGCGGGACAGTTTGCGAAAGCGGGGCGAAACGGGCTAAAGGCCGCAGCGCCGACGGGAGAGAAGAACATGGCCGAACCTGCGCCGCCAAGCGCTGCCAAATTGCTGGTCGATTGCCTTGCCGCACAAGGGACGAGCCGGATTTTCACCGTGCCGGGGGAAAGTTTTCTGGCGGTGCTCGATGCGCTGCATGATTACCCCGCAATCACGGCCGTCACCTGCCGTCAGGAAGGCGGCGCGGCCTTCATGGCATGCGCGGATGGCGCGCTGACAGGAAGGCCGGGCGTGGCCTTTGTCACTCGCGGCCCCGGTGCCACCAATGCCAGCATCGGGGTGCATGTGGCCCATCAGGATTCGCAGCCCATGATCCTGTTTGTCGGCGATGTGGCGCGCGGCATGCGGGATCGTGAGGGGTTTCAGGAGGTTGATTTTGCCGCCTTCTTTGCGCCTATCAGCAAATGGGCAGCGCGGATTGATGATCCGGCGCGGATCCCCGAATATATCGCCCGCGCCTATGCCACAGCGATCAATGGCCGCCCCGGCCCGGTGGTGCTGGCCTTGCCCGAAGATATGCTGTGCGAGGCCGTATCGCCTGCGCTAACCCCGCGCCCCATGGTCACGCGCCCGGCGCAGGCCCCCTGCCCTGACGCCATGGCGGCGCTGATCGATCTCATCGGCGATGCCGCCAGCCCGGTTGCGATCATCGGCGGGGCGGGCTGGAACGCCAAGGCGCGCGATCACTTCACGATCTTTGCCGAACGCATCGGCCTGCCTGTGGCTACCGCGTTCCGGCGGCAGGATGCGATTGCGCCCACTTCGCCGGTCTATGCCGGCAACCTTGGCTATGGCCCCAACCCCCGGCTGGTGGAACGGGTGCGCAGCGCCGATCTGATCATCGCCGTCGGCGCGCGGCTGGGCGAGGCGACCACGGATGGATATGCCGTGCCCAGCCTTGAACATCCCGGCCAGGTGCTGGTCCACATCCACCCTGACCCCGAGGAACTGGGCCGGGTCTATCGCACCGATCTGGCGATCTGCGCTGCGATGGATGAATTCGCCGAAAGCCTTGCCCTGTGGGAAGACGCCGCCATCATCCCCTTCGATGCAGGCGCCGAGGCGCACCGCGAATGGCGCGAATGGGCAACGCCCTCGCCTGCCGTCACGCCCCCTGCGCTTGATCTGGCCGCCTGTGTAACGCAGATGCGCAAGGCCCTGCCAGCCGATACGATCATCGCCAACGGCGCAGGCAATTTTGCCGGGTGGTGGCACCGCTATTGGCGCTATGATGGCTATCCGACCCAGCTTGCCCCCACCTGCGGCGCGATGGGATATGGCCTGCCCGCCGCGATTGCCGCCGCGCTCAGGATGCCGGCCCGCATGGTGGTGGCCGTGGCGGGCGACGGCGATTTCCTGATGAACGGGCAGGAACTTGCCACTGCTGCGCAATATGGCGCCGATCTGCTGGTGCTGGTGGTCGATAACGGCGCTTACGGCACGATCCGCATGCATCAAGAGCGTGAATATCCGGGCCGGGTTTCCGCCACGCGCCTTGCCAATCCCGATTTTGCCGCGCTCGCCCGCGCTTATGGCGCCTGGGCTGCCCGCGCCGAGACGACCGAGCAATTCACCGCAGCGCTTGCCGAGGCGCGCACGCTGCCGGGCGTCAGGCTGATTCACATGGTGATCGAGGTCGAGCAACTCGCCGCCAGCGGCGCGACCATCAGCGGATTGCGCAAGCGGACATGAAAAAGCCGCCCCCCGGCTGAGAAAGGCGGCTTTTCAAATCAAACTGACAAGACAGTTTAGATATCGTCGCCAAGTGCGCCGTCAATCTTGCCTTTGACCTTCTGGGCTTTGCCCTTCAGCTCTTGAACCTTGCCTTCGACCTTGTCTTCAGGCTTGTCCGATTGCTGCTTGATGCCGCCAACAACTTCGTTGATCGTGCCCTTGATATTTTCGGTAAGCTTACCCATGGAAATTTCCTCCGATAAATTCTGTGTGCGCAAGCAGGATTGCTTGCCCTCCACGAATATATGGGAAGGATTTTATTTATTGCATCGGTAATTGCCCGCAGCAATCGACGGGCCGTGGCCATGCCGGGGTGACCCGAACCACCGCCTGACCGGTAAAAGCCGCGCAATTGCGTACAAAAATCAGGGCTTATGCTGCGCCATTTCGCAGATCACTGCCCATTCCTCGGGCGTGACACCGCATACCGACAGGCGCGACTGGCGGATCAACTGCATCTCGGCGAGGCGGGGTTCCGCCTTGATCGCGGTGAGGGTGACAGGATGCGCGAACTTTTCTTTCGCCTTCACCTTTACCGCTGCCCACTTGCCGGTTTCGTCCGTCGGATCGGTGATCCCGGCCACGCTGATGGTGCAGATGCCCACCACCTCCAGCCCCTCGCGCGAGTGATAGAAGAACGCCTCGTCCCCGACCTGCATCGCTGCCAGATTATTGCGCGCCTGATAATTGCGCACCCCGTCCCAGGTGCCCTCACCCTCCGCCACCAGATCATCCCAGCTGTATTTGAAGGGTTCTGATTTCATCAGCCAGTAGTGCTTGGGCTCTCCAGCCATCGGTATCCTCTTGATGCAAAGGTGGAAGGGGGCAGGCGCTGCACCCCCTAACCCGCCGCGCTGTCAAGCACCAGAGCCAAGCACGCAAAGCAGGCGATTAACCCGATCTTCAGGGTAAGCTGGCATGCCCTGCACAAAGCACATGGCCGCGCGCGAAGCCCGGCTGTGCGGCAAGGGCAACAAGGTATGACAGCGTGAGCGAGGCAAGCAGCAAAACCACCAAGCGCATGATGAGCGCCGAGCGCGATCTGGTGGTGCTTATCGTGGTGTTTATCGCCATCGTGATGTTCGTCGCGATCGGCGGTGTGACCATGTCGAACGCGGTTTCCGCAGTATTTTTCGCTGTCGATCAGACCGATAACCTGCTCACCAGCGCGCTCTTGCTCAATATCGCACTGATCATCTTCGGTTGGCGGCGCTATCTCGAATTGCAGCTGGAAATCGACGAACGCAGGCAAGCCGAGGAGCAGGCCCGTCTGCTGGCCGAAACCGATCCGCTGACCGGTTGCCTCAACCGCCGCAGCATGGCTGTGGCCACCGAAAAACTGCGCACGGCCGCCCATGCGCGCGGCCAGGCGGTGGCCTATTGCCTGATTGATGTCGATCATTTCAAACAGATCAATGATGTCTATGGCCACATGGCAGGCGATGATGCGCTGGTCGAATTGTGCCGCCGCTTTTCGCGGGTGCTGCCCAAGGATGCACGGCTGGCGCGGCTCGGCGGCGATGAATTTGCCTTCGTGGTAGCCTATGATCCGGGCAAGCAGGAACGGATCGATGATCTCGTCATCCGCCTGTTCGAGGCAGCCAGCCTGCCCTTCACGCTCGAACGGGTGACCATCGAGGCCACCATCTGTGCAGGCGTGGCCAGCGACGAACCGCTCAGCGGCGAAGAAGGCACCTTGAGCGCGGAAACCCTGATGCACCGTGCCGATATGGCGATGTACGAAGCCAAGAAGCAGGGCCGCAACCGCTATTTCTGGTTCGAAACCAGCATGGAAAGCGAACTGCGCTTCCGCAACGAACTCGAAATCGGGATCCGCCGCGGTCTCCAGAACGCCGAGTTCGAACCCTATTACGAACAGCAGATTGATCTTGAGACAGGCGAGCTTGCCGGTTTCGAGATGCTGGCGCGCTGGCGTTCGTCGCAGCTTGGCGTGGTGAGCCCGGAAATCTTCATTCCGGTTGCCGAGGAAATCGGGCTGATCCACGAATTGTCCGAACAATTGATGCAGCGCGCCTTTATCGACGCGCGCGAGTGGGATGAACGCCTCACGCTGTCGATCAACATCTCGCCGGTGCAATTGCGCGATCCGTGGTTCTCGCAAAAGCTTTTGAAGATGCTGGTGGCGGCCAAATTCCCGCCCCACCGGCTCGAAATCGAGATCACCGAAAGCTGCCTGCATGAAAATGTCGGCATGGTGCGCTCGATGATCACAAGCCTGCGCAATCAGGGCGTCAAGGTAAGCCTTGATGATTTCGGCACGGGCTATTCGAGCTTTGAACAATTGCGCACCCTGCCGTTTGACCGGCTGAAGATTGATCGCAGCTTTATCGCCGAATTGCGCGACAATGAGGGGAGCTCGCGGATTGTCGATGCGATTGTGTCATTGGGACGCGGGCTCAATCTGCCGATGACGGCCGAAGGGGTGGAGGACGAGAAAATCCTCGCCGCGCTCCAGCAAATGGGCGGCCTGAAGGCGCAAGGCTATGTTTATGGCAAGCCCGAAACCGCCGAACAGGTGCGCCAGCGCCTCAAGCTGGCGGGCCTGCTGGCCGCCCCGGCGCGCCCGCTGCGCAGCCGCGAGCACACCGGCGCACCATCGCTCGACGATCGCCCCCGGCGCATTTTCTACCCGTAAGCGAGGGGTGGACGCGCCGCGCGTCGCAGCATAGAGGCGCGAAGGTGATGCGCGTCCCCTTCATCAAGATGCACGGCCTCGGCAATGATTTCGTGGTGCTTGACGCCCGCGAACAGGCTTTGCCCGCCATGACCCCTTCCATCGCCCGCGCACTGGCCGACCGGCGGCGCGGCATCGGCTTTGATCAACTGCTGCTGCTCGAACCCAGCAAGGCATGCGATTTCCGGATGCGGATCTTCAATTCCGATGGCTCGGAAGTGGGCGCCTGCGGCAATGGCTCGCGCGCGGTGGCGCTGCTGCACGGCGCGCCGGCGGTGGTGGAAACCGGTGGGGGGGCAATCAGCCTGATGCCGCTGGAAGGCGGCGGCAAGGTCGATATGGGCGCGCCCCAGTTTGACTGGGAGGCGATCCCGCTGGCCTTTGCGATGGATACTGCCGCCATGCCCCTCGCGTGGGAGGATCTCGCCGCACCGATGGCAGTCAATGTCGGCAATCCGCATGCGGTGTTTTTCGTCGCGGATACAGACGCGGTGGAGCTTGACCGGCTCGGCCCGCTGATCGAGACCGATCCGGTCTTCCCGGAAGCGGTGAATGTCAATGTGGCGAGCCTTGTGGGCAGCGATCATCTGAAATTGCGCGTGTGGGAACGCGGCGCGGGCCTCACCCGCGCTTGCGGCACCGGCGCCTGCGCCACGGCAGTCGCGGCGCTGCGCAAGGGGCTGGTCGCCAGCCCTGTGACCGTCAGCCTGCCGGGCGGCGATCTGGTGATCGAATGGCAACCGGGCGGCACTATCCTGATGAGCGGGCCTGCCACCGAGGCATTTCGCGGACATTTCGTCTGGGATGATTTCGCGTGAATGCACCTGCGGGCCTTGCACCTACCATCATCAGTCTGGGCTGCCGCATGAATATCGCGGAAAGCGAGCGGATGCGCGCCATGCTGCATAATGCCGGACCATCGGGCCAAGACGTGGTGGTGATCAATTCCTGCGCGGTGACAAGCGAGGCTGTACGCCAGACCCGGCAGGCAATCCGCCGCGCCCGCCGCGATCATCCGGCTGCGCGCCTGATCGTCACCGGCTGCGCTGCCGAGATCGAACGCGCCGAAATCGGTGCCATGGCCGAGGTGGACGGGATCATCGCCAACGCGGCCAAGCTTGATCCAAGAGCATGGAACATCCCTGCTTTACAGGCCCCCTTGGTGCCCGCGCGCACCCGCGCCTTTATCGCGGTGCAGAACGGCTGCGATCACGCCTGCACCTTCTGCATCATCCCGCAGGGACGCGGGACGAGCCGTTCCTTGAGCATTGCCGAAGTGCTGCGCGAAGTCGAAACGCACCTTGCAGCAGGCGCGCGGGAAGTGGTGCTCACCGGCGTTGATCTGACCAGCTGGGGCCATGATCTGCCGAGCGCCCCGCGCCTTGGCCGGCTGGTGCGCGCCATTCTCGATGCCTTCCCTGCCCTCGCGCGGCTCAGACTCTCCTCGGTTGACGGGGTGGAGATTGATGCCGAACTGTTCGAACTGATCGCGCACGAGCCGCGCGTCATGCCGCATCTGCACCTGTCCTTGCAGCACGGCGCGGACCTGATCCTCAAGCGGATGAAGCGGCGGCACCTCACGCGTGATGCGCTGGAACTGGTGGCGCAGCTCAAAGCCTTGCGCCCGCAAATCGCCATCGGGGCTGATCTGATCGCGGGCTTTCCCACCGAAACCGGCGCCCACCACGCCGAAAACCTCGCCATCATCCGCGATCTCGCCATCGTGCATGGCCATATCTTCCCCTATTCGCCGCGCCCCGGCACGCCTGCTGCCCGCATGCCGCAAGTGCCGCGCGAGGTCGTGAAAACCCGCGCTGCCGAACTGCGCGCCGCTGTGGCCGAGACGCGCCGCGGCTGGCTCGCCACGCTGATCGGGCAGAGCTTCTGTGTCCTCGCCGAACGCGACGGCACCGGCTATGCTCCCAATTACGCCCGCTTTCGCCTGCCCCCCGGCACGGCGGCGGGCGACGTGGTGACAATCACCGCCACATGCCAAGAAGAAGGATTGCTCGCATGAGCGAAACCAGCTGGAGCCAGCGCCTGCTGGGCGGCTTTGCCAAGACGTCCGAACGCCTCACCAGCAATCTGGCCGGCCTTTCGGGCGGAACGGCCAAGCTTGATGACAGCGTGCTCGATGATCTCGAAGATGCGCTGATCATGTCGGATCTGGGCCCGGCGGCGGCCGCGCGCATCCGCGCCAAGCTGGCCGAGCGGCGCTTTGGCCTTGAGATTACCGCGCGCGAACTGAAGGAAGCCGTCGCCGAGGAAATCGCCGAAATCCTCCGCCCGGTGGCGAAACCCCTCGAAATCACCGCTTTCCCGCGCCCGCAGGTGATCCTCGTGATCGGGGTCAATGGCAGCGGCAAGACCACCACCATCGCCAAGTTGGCCCACCTGTTCATGGAAGATGATTACGGCGTGCTGCTGGCCGCAGGCGATACCTTCCGCGCCGCTGCCATCGGCCAGCTGGCGACCTGGGCCGGGCGCATCGGGGTCGATATCGTGCGTGGGCCCGAAGGCGGCGATCCGGCGAGCATCGTGTTCGATGCGGTCGAACAGGCGACCGACACCGGCATTGATGCGCTGATCGTGGATACGGCTGGCCGCCTCCAGAACAAGAAAGAGCTGATGGAGGAACTGGCCAAGATCCGCCGCGTGCTGGGCCGCCTCAACCCTGAGGCGCCGCATGATGTGGTGCTGGTGCTGGATGCCACCAACGGGCAGAATGCGCTCGCGCAGATTGACGTGTTCAAGGAAGTGGCAGGCGTGACTGGCCTCATCATGACCAAGCTTGATGGCACGGCGCGCGGCGGCGTGCTGGTGGCAGCAGCCCAGCAATATGGCCTGCCGATCCATGCCATCGGGGTGGGCGAGAAAATGGAAGACCTGCGCCCCTTCGATCCCGATCTCGTCGCCCGCGTGATTGCCGGGGTGGCATGATGCGTCTCGTCATTGCGAGCGAAGCGAAGCAATCCCGAGCGGAGTGCAGCGCACTTGCGATGGCATTGGAACTGGATTGCCGCGCGGCTACGCCGCTCGCAATGACGATTTGAGAGACCGATGAGCGAAAACGAAACCAAAAAAGCCGCCTCAAGCTGGCTCAATGTCGCGGTGGACTATGGCCCGCTGCTGGTGTTTCTCGGCATCTATCGCGCCATGGTGCCCGATGAACCCAACGCTGCGGGCGAGCTGGTGGCGATCATGTATGGCACCGGCGCTTTCATGGCGGCCTCGGTCGCGGCGCTTGTCATTTCGAAATGGCGGCTGGGCAAGGTCTCCCCGATGCTGTGGTTTTCCACCGCGCTGATCATGGGCTTTGGCGCGCTGACGATCTTCTTTGGCGATCCCACCTTTGTGCAATTGAAGCCCTCGATCATCTACGCGGTCTTCGGCATCGCCTTGCTGGGCGGGTTTGCCATGGGCCGCCCGTTGCTGCGCATCCTGCTGGAGGCTGCTTTCGAAGGGCTGTCGCATCAGGGCTGGCTCAAATTGTCGCGCAACTGGGGCGTGTTCTTCCTCGGCCTTGCGCTGCTCAACGAGGCCCTGCGCGCAAACCTCACCTTCGAAGGCTGGCTGTGGGCCAAGCTGTGGGTGTTCCTGCCGCTCACTTTCCTGTTCACCTTCACCCAGATCCCGATGCTGCTGAAGCACGGGCTGGATGTGGGGCAGGACAAGGACGAGAGCGGAGCCTAGATCTCGACCTGGCTGCCCAGTTCCACCACGCGGTTGGTGGGCAGCTTGAAGAAATCCATCGCGCTTGCCGAATTGCGCAGGAGCCAGGCGAAAATCTTCTCGCGCCACAGCGGCATCCCCGGCTTTTCCGAAGGCAGCAGAGTCTGGCGCGACAGGAAGAAGCTGGTCTGCATCATGTCGAACTCGCCGCCGCAGCGCTGCATTTTCTTCAGGCCCAGCGGCACATCGGTTTCTTCCATGAAGCCATAATTGAGGATCGCGCGGTAGAACCCGTCGCCCAGATCGCTCATCTCGCAGCGCGCCTCGGGATCGACGTAAGGCTCGTTGGTGATGTTGACGGTGAGGATCACCACGCGTTCGTGCAGCACCTTGTTATGCTTGATATTGTGGAGCAGCGCTGACGGCACGCCGGCGCTCGATGATGCCATGAAGATCGCCGTGCCCGGCACGCGGAAGGCGGAATTCTTGGCCGATTTGGCAAAGATTTCGAGCGGGAGCGTGCCCTCGCTCATCCGGTCGCGCATCAGCTTGCGCCCGCGCGCCCAGGTGGTGAGCAGCGTGAAGGCGACAAGCCCCACCACCAGCGGGAACCAGCCCCCGTCAGCCACCTTGGTAAGGTTGGCGGCGAAATAGGCCCCGTCCACAATCAGGAACACGACCACCACGGGCGCGGCATACCACCAGCGCCACTTCCACACGCCCACCAGCAGCACGGCCATCAGCAGCGTGTCGATGGTGACAGCGCCCGTCACCGCGATGCCATAGGCGCTCGCCAGATTGGACGAGTTCTGGAAGGTCAGCACCAGCGCAATCACCGCCACCATCAGCGCCCAGTTGACCACCGGGATATAGATCTGCCCGCCCTCGGTCTCCGACGTGTGCCGCACCGAAAGACGCGGGATATAGCCCATCTGGATGGCCTGGTGCGTGATCGAGAACGCGCCCGAAATCACCGCCTGACTGGCAATGAAGGTTGCCACTGTCGCCAGCAGCACCAGCGGCAAGCGCCATTCTTCGGTGGCAAGAAAGAAGAACGGATTGCGGATCGCCTCGGCCGCCTGTTCGGGCGGCAGGCCGATGATCATCGCGCCCTGCCCGAAATAATTGATCAAAAGGCACGGCATCACAAAGCCGAACCATGACAGCCGCATCGGCCCGCGCCCGAAATGGCCCATGTCGGAATAGAGCGCTTCCGACCCCGTCACTGCCAGCACCACACTGCCCAGCGCGAGAAATGCCAGATAGCCATCAAGCACGAAGAAATTCACCGCATACCACGGGTTCAAGGCCCACAGCACGCCAGGGCTCTGGATGATCTGCCAGCCTCCCAATCCCGCGAGCACGCAGAAATAGACGATCATCACCGGCGCAAACAGCGCGCCCACCTTGGCCGTGCCGCGTTTCTGCAGCACGAACAGCATCACCAGCAGCACCAGCGAGATCGGGATCACCAGGCGATCAAACGCGGGGTTCACAACGCTCAGCCCCTCAACCGCGGAAAGCACGGAAATCGCGGGCGTGATCATGCTGTCGCCGTAGAACAGGCTGGTCGCAAACACGCCCAGCAGCACGGCCATCCAGCTATATTTCGATTGCGAGAGGGATTCGGAAATCAGCGCCACCAGCGCAAGGCTGCCGCCCTCCCCCTTGTTATCGGCGCGCATCAGGATCGTGACATACTGGATCGAGACCACCAGCGTCATCGACCAGAAAATAAGGCTGATGACGCCCAGCACATGCGCTTCGTCCAAAGCGAGCGGATGCGGCCCTGCAAAAGTCTCACGGAAGGCGTAGAGCGGGCTGGTGCCGATATCGCCAAACACAATACCAATGGCACCGACGGCAAGCGCCGCCTTGGAAGCACTATGCCCCTTGCCGCCTGAAGGCGGCTGATGCGCGGGCGCTGCGGCGTCATTCATGGCAAACGGATTTCCCGCAATTTTCGGTACTGCCCCAAGACCGATGAACAACCGGCCCAACACGTTACGCGATCAGCTTGCCCTTGGCCTGCCCCGCGAAGTTGCGCCTAGCACTGCCGCTTCGCACTCGCAATACGCCGACTCGCAGGGGCCGAATCAGCGGGCCTGTTGCTGCAGCATCGGCGCATTGGCGATCATCCGGTCAAGATCGGCAACTTGCGCTTCCAGCCCTTCGCGCCATGGCGCATCGGGGGGCGAGCGTTCGACCAGCCCGGCCCACACCGCGCGCGCATTCCTGATCTCGCCCGACTGGAGATAGGCAAAGCCGAGGAAATACTCAGCGCCGGGATGTGCCGGATCAATCATCCGCGCGCGTTCGAAAGCGTGGATCGCAGCCGGGGTGACATTGCCATCGGCGTGCCCGACCATCGCCAGACCGAGCGCGAGCCAGCCTTCCAGATCATTGGGGTTTTCCGCAAGCCCGCGCCGCAGCAGCCCGGCGGCATCGCCGAACTTGCCGCGCCGGGCAAAGCCATCCGAGGTAATCAGGTAATCGCTGGCCGGGCCTTCGCCTTCGAACAAAGCGCGCCGCCCGGCGACCATCGCCTCACCCGCGCTGCCACCGCGCGCCTGCGGCGCAGTCGGCTTGGCGGGCTGGCCGGGCGAACCCTGCCAGGCATAGCCGGTAAGCCCGAAGATCAGCACAGCGGCAAACAGCGTCAGCCCTTCGCGCGGCAGGCGCAGCAGGAATGCCGCCAGCGCAAAAGCACCCAGCGCAAGCGCGCCAACAGCCAGCCAGCCTGAAATCACGCCGCCGTTCCCTCATCCGGACGCTGCCGCCCAAGCCGTCGCAGCAGCACCGCCAGCGCGCCCAGCAGCAGCAGCACGGGGATCACAAACAGCGGCCAGGTGGTCTGGCTGACTTCGGGCGAATAGCTGACATAGTCGCCATAACGCTCAATCAGCCAGGCGCGCACGGCCTCGGGCTCTTCGCCTGCCAGAATGCGGCTGCGCACCTGATGGCGCATATCGCCCGCCATGGGCGCATCGGAATCCGCGATCGACTGCGACTGGCACTTCAGGCAGCGCAGCGTGTGCATCAGCGCGGTGGCCTTGGCCTCAAGTGCCGGGTCTTCGAGCTGGGTGTAAGCATAGGGTGCAGGCGGCAGCGCGTCCTGCGCATAAGCGCTCGCCAGCGGCACGGCGGCGACAAGCGCCAGCCACCACAACCAGACCGCGCGGCTCACTGCGCTTTCTCCAGTTCGGCCTTGAGCAGCGCGACATGTTCGGGGCGGATATCGCCGATATGCTGGTAGCGGATCGTGCCATCGGCGCCGATCACGAAAGTTTCCGGCACGCCCGAACTGCCGAGTTCCAGCTGCACCGCCGAAATCGCGTCGGCACCAATGCGGGTATAGGGATTGCCGTGGCGTTCAAGAAAGCGCGCGACATCTTCGGGCCGATCGCGGATCGCGATGCCGATGATCTCGACGCCCTGTTCCTTGAGCGCTTCCAATTGCGGGGCTTCGGCAATGCAGGGCAGGCACCAGCTGGCCCAGATATTGAGAAGGCGCGGCTTGCCGCCCTGAAAATCGCTGCTGGCCGCACCCGGCAGGCCTTCGAACGCGGGTTCGAGCGTGAAGGCAGGCAAGGGCTTGCCGATCATGGTGGATTTCACGAATTCAGGCTTTTCCTGGGTGAGCATGTAGCCAGCCAGCCCGGCAAAGAACGCAAACAGCGCCAGCGGCACCCATAGCCACAAGCGGCTGCGAGATGGGGCGGAAGGCTCGCTCATTCGGCAGGTTCCGCAGCCAGCGCGGCCAGATCAGCGCGGCGTTCCTCGCCAAGCTCCACTGCCTTGCGGCGCTTCACATCCACTTGCACCCGGCCGACAATCGCCAGCACGCCGCCCAGCGCAATCAGCAAGCCGCCATACCAGATGAAGGTGACAAACGGTTTCCACCACACGCGCACCTGCCAGCGGCCATCGGGCGTCTGGCTGCCGATCACCGCGTAAAGCTGCCCGTCCCAGCGGGTCAGCAGCGCGCTTTCGCTGGTGGACTGTGCAGGCGACCAGAAATTGCGCGCCTGCGGGCTCAGCATCACCGCCTCGCCCTCGCCTGCCCGCGCCGCCACGCGCGCTTCGATTGCGGTCCAGTTGGGGCCAGCCACCGGTGCGACGCTTTCGAGCGTGATCGCCCAGTCGCCGACCTTGACCGTATCGCCCGGCGCGACGGCGGCAAGGCGTTCCTGCGTGAAAGCCCCTTCGCTTGCCATGCCGAGCAAGGACACCGCGACACCGAAATGGGCCAGCACCATGCCCCACACCGCCACCGGCACGCGCGACAGCTTGCGCCCGCGCAGGGGCATGAAAGCGGCCACCGCCAGCGCAGCGGCAAGCCCAAGGCCCAGCACCGGCAGCAGCGGGTAATCGCCCACCATCGCCACAATCGCGAGGGTGCCGATCAGCACCGCTGCAATCGCCAGCATTTCAAATTGCACGCGCGCCGGCTTGTCCTCCTTCCAGCGCAAGAGCGGGCCGACTGCCATCACGAGGAACATCGGGATCGCAAAGATTGCGCTCGCCGGATTGAAATAAGGCGGGCCAACCGATACCCGCGCATCAAATGCCTCGGCCAGCAGCGGGTACAGTGTGCCGAGCAGCACGATCGCCAGAATCGCCGACAGCATCACATTGTTGAACACCAGCGCGCCTTCGCGGCTGACGACGGCGAAGCGCTTGCCCTCGGCCACCGCGCTTGCGCGCAGGGCGAAGATGGTGAACGCCCCGCCGATATAAAGCAGCAGCAAAGCAAGGATAAAGGCGCCGCGTTCCGGATCGACCGCAAAGGCGTGCACGCTGGTGAGCACACCCGAGCGCACGAGGAAGGTGCCGAGCATCGACATCGAAAACGCCAGCACGCCCAGCATGATTGTCCAGGTGCGCAAGGCATCGCGCGCGGCCAGCACGCTCACCGAGTGCATCAGCGCCGTCGCCGCCAGCCATGGCATGAGCGAGGCGTTTTCCACCGGATCCCAGAACCACCAGCCGCCCCAGCCCAGTTCGTAATAGGCCCAGTAAGATCCCGCCGTAATCCCCAGCGTCAGCAGCACCCATGCACCCAGCACCCAGGGGCGCATCGCGCGCGCAAAGTTCGGGTTGACCTCGTTCGTCAACAGCGCGCCCATCGCAAGGCTGAAGGCGACCGACAGGCCGACATAGCCAGCATAAAGCGTAGGCGGATGGATCGCGAGGCCGATATCCTGCAAGAGCGGATTAAGCCCGACGCCTTCGGCTGCGGGCACGGGCAGACGCTCAAACGGGTTTGAGGCGAGCAGCAGAAAAGCATAGAAGCCGATGGCGATAAAACCCTGCACCGCCAATGTCGCGCCCATGGTGCGTTCGGGCAGGCGCTTTTCAAATGCCGCCAGCAAGCCCCCGGCCAGCGCCAGCACGCCGACCCACAGCAGCATCGAGCCTTCGTGATTGCCCCAGGTTCCGGTAAGCTTGTAGATAAAGGGCTTCATCGAATGCGAATTGGCGGCGACCAGCTTGATCGAAAGATCGGTGATCGCAAAGGCGCGCAGCAGCATGATGAAGGCGAGCACCGCCAGCACCGCCTGCACGATGGCCGCGGGCCGGGCGTAGATTGCCAGCGGCTGCACCCCGCCTTGCGCGGAAGGGCGCAAGGCCGCCGCGCCCGAAATCATTTGCAGCACCGCCAGCGCCGCTGCCAGCCACAGGGCGGCCAGACCAATCTCGGCTATCATGCGGCGTTCTCCTGTGTCACGTCCGGCTCATCACTTGAGGCCCACGGTGGTTTCTGCCGCCACCTTGGCCGCCTGTTGCTGGCCCATGCCCTCAAGCTCTTTGGGGACGTAATTCTCGTCATGCTTGGCGAGCAGATTGGTGGCAAGGAACACACCATTGGCCTGCAGCGCGCCTTCGGCGACCACGCCTGAACCTTCGACGAACAGATCGGGCAAGATGCCGCTGTAACGCACCGGAATGGCCGCTTCGCCATTGCCGGTGACGCGGAAGTTGACAGTGACCCCGTCAGCCTCGGTCACCAGCGAGCCTTGCTGCACCATCCCGCCCAGCCGCACGGCCTGCCCGAATTCGGGCGGCGCTTCGGCCATTTGTTCGGGCAGATAAAAGTAATTCGCCTGATTGCGCAGGCCCCAGGCCGCAAACAGCCCTGCGCCGACAATCGCCACCAGGGCGATCATCACGAGCACCATGCGTTGATGTTTGGCTTTCATGCGTTTTCCGTCCGTCCCGTCTGCCCGTCAGCGCCTGCGCGCCGCGTCACGCCGCGCCTCGGCCCGCGCCATGGATCGCCACGCCCACACGGTCAGCAGCACCAAGGCCGCAATGCCGATGGCGTAGGCCGCGATCACGAAATCCCACTGCGCCATGTCCTCGCGCATCACACATTCTCCATCGCGGGCGCGCCAGCGCCAAACGGTGCATCATCATCGAGCGCACGGCGGCGCAGCCGCGCGGCGACCTGTTCCTCGGCAATCAGCGCGCGCATCCGCATCAGCACAATCGCGCCGAACAGCAGCGAAAACCCGATCACCGCCACCAGCAAGGGCGCAAGGTAGGCGCCATCAATCGCGCTTTTGCCCATGGTGATGCTGGGCGGCTGATGCAGCGAATTCCACCATACCACCGAACGGTTGATGATCGGCACGTTGATCGCACCGACAAGGCCGAAAATCGCCGCAATCCTGGCCGAGCCGCCTTCACGTGCGGCGGCCTGGGTGAGCGCAATATAGCCTGCATAAAGGAACAACAGCACCAGCATGCTGGTAAGCCGGCCATCCCACACCCACCATGTGCCCCATGTCGGGCGGCCCCAGATTGATCCGGTCGCAAGACAGATCGCGGTAAAGGTCATGCCGGGCAGCGCAATCGCCCGCGCGGCGATGGCGGCAAGCGGGTGTTTCCAGATCAGCAGCATGGCGCTGGAAATGGCAATCCCCGTCCACCCGCCCATCCCGAGCCATGCGGCCGGCACGTGGATGAACAGGATCCGCACTGTCTCGCCCATCAGGCGATCAGGCGGCACGCTGAACACGCCATAGGCCATCGCGCCCAGCGACAGCGCCAGCCCGCTCCATAACAGCAGCGGGGTGAGCCATTTGGCAAGCTTCAAAAAGCGGGTGGGATTGGCGTAAATGTGCATGGGTCAGGGCTTGTCCGGGCCTTGTAGTCTTACCAACAGCCCCGACAAGAGCGCAATCCGTCTAAGGTGCCAATTGTTCCCGAAAAGCCGCAAGTGATCAGGCACGCCCGATCAGCTTTTGCGCCATCCGGTCAGCCACCACATCGGCGGTCACCCCGCTTGCGGCGCTTTCCTGCCAGATGGTATCGAGCCGCACGGGGATCTTCTCGATCAGCGCGCGCACGGCGGCGGCTTCGGCGTGGCCGCCATCGCGGCGGGCAAGATATTCTGTCGCCACCGAGATGATGCCGCCTGCGTTGATGACATAATCGGGCGCATACAGCACCCCGCGCGCGGCCAGCGCCTCGCCATGGTGCGGGCGGGCCAGCTGGTTGTTGGCCCCGCCTGCCACAATCGCGCAATCCAGCCGCGCAATGCCTTCATCATCAAGGATCGCGCCCAGCGCATTGGGGCTGAACACATCGCAGCCAATGCCCATGATCGCTTCAGAGGCAACCACATCGCCGCCCAGTTCAGCCGCCAGCGCACCAGCGCGTTCGGCATGAATATCGGCCAGCGTCAGCTTTGCCCCATCCCCGGCCAGCAGCCGCGCCACCCCGCCCCCGACGCTGCCAGTGCCCTGCACGGCCACATGCACACCCGCGAGGCTATCCTTGCCCAGCTTGTGACGCACCGCCGCCTTGATGCCGAGATAGATGCCATAGGCGGTGAAAGGGCCGGGATCGCCGCCCGCGCTGGCATTATCGGCCACCGGCAGGCCCGAAACATGCGCAGTGCGCTGCGCGACCGCCACCATGTCAGCTTCCGAAATGCCGACATCTTCCGCCGTGACATAACGCCCGCCCAATGCTTCGACCGCATCGCCAAAGGCTGCGAGCATTTCCGGCGTCTTGATGCGCTGTTCATCAGCCAGGATCACCGCCTTGCCCCCGCCCATCGGCAGGCCTGCCATCGCGTTCTTGTAGCTCATCCCGCGCGACAGGCGCAGCGCATCGCGCATCGCGCCAGCAGGATCATTATAATGCCAGAACCGCGTGCCGCCCGCGCCGGGGCCGAGGTGCGTGGAATGGAGCGCGATGATCGCGGTCAGGCCGCTGGTCCGGCAATGCACCACTTGCACCAGCTCGTGGTCATCAAAATCGGCTTCGGTCCAGAACGCGCTCATCAGATATGCCCCTTTGCTCACGCAAAAGACCCTGACGGCAGCATCTGGGGGGAGACAAGTGGGGCGATCGACGGGGTTCGAACCCGCGACCTCCGGTACCACAAACCGGCGCTCTAACCAACTGAGCTACGATCGCCACATTTCCCTGCCCAAGGCCCCTTGCCGGGTGCTGCCAGGGCCGCGTGAGGGGTGCGGTTTACCTTCGGCAAGCGCGCGGTCAAGAGCGCAATGAGCGGGTGCGCGCCTCTTGCACAAAGCACATTCCAAGGGAAGCGAAAACTGCGTAAGCCGCGCATCAGCGCAAGATTGTTGCGCGCCGCCTGTCTGCTTGCCTCGCAGCGGCTTGGCCTTATCTTTGCGCCATGGCAGAGCTTGGCGAATCTGTGGCCGCGCGTGCGATCAGCCGGGAAGGCGTGCAGCGTGTCCCCACCCCCAAAGCGGAAATCTTTCAGGCCCGGCGTTTCATTGCGCCTGCACTGTGCGAGGCGCTGATCGCGCTGATCGAGGCGGATCGCCGCCCGTCAACCATCGCCGATGACAATGGCGATCCCACGTTCCGCACCAGCGAGACCTGCGATCTGAGCGACGAAAACCCCCATGTTCGCGCGCTCGAACAGCAATTTGTGGCGCTGTCAGGCCTTGATCCGGCCTTGGGCGAGCCGATTCAGGGGCAGCGCTATATCGCAGGGCAGGAATTCAAGGCGCACACCGATTACTTCAACCCGCACGGGCCGGATTATCAGCGGTTCTGCGCGCTTTCAGGCCAGCGCACCTGGACCTTTATGATCTACCTCAATGATGTGGCGGCTGGCGGGGCTACAAGGTTCAAGCATCTGGACAAGATGTTTCAGCCCGAGGCAGGCAAATTGTTGTTCTGGAACAACCGATTGCCTGATGGAGCGGTGAACCCGGCCACGCTCCACCACGGGATGAAGGTGCGCCGGGGGGTGAAGTATGTGATCACCAAATGGTATCGCGAACAGGTGTGGAGGGGATGATGGACAATTATGCCGAGATTGCGGGCAAGCTGCGGGCGCGGCTGGCCGAACTGCAGACGCGCTCTGATGTGATCGAGGATGATCTGCGCGGGCCGCTTGATGCCGATTTTTCCGAACAGGCGATCGACCTTGCCGATGACGAGACGCTCGAAGGGGTGGATGAGGTGCTGCGGGCCGAGGCGCGGCAGATCGTGTTCGCGCTTCAGCGGGTCGAGAATGGCACTTATGGCACCTGCGCCAACTGCGGCAAGGAAATCCCGGCCAAGAGGCTCGCAGTGCATCCGATTGCGACTCGCTGCGCAGCCTGCGCGACGTGAGCCACAAACAGGCGTGAGCCACGAAAAAAGGCGACCCCGTCGGATCGCCTTCCCTCGTTGCGAGCCTTGCGGCCCGCGCAGCTTGTGTGCGTCGCTTACTTCTTGAGCGACAAACCGCCAAAGCGCTTGTTGAACGCGGCCACGCGGCCACCTTCCTGCACCTGCTGACGGCCGCCGGTCCACGCCGGGTGGCTGAGGGGATCGATTTCGAGCGACATCACGTCGCCTTCCTTGCCCCAGGTCGAGCGGGTCTGATATTCGGTCCCATCAGTCATCTTGATGGTGATCATGTGGTATTCGGGGTGACCTTCGGCCTTCATGACGTGATCCTTTGGCAGCCTGGGCCGGTTCCGACCGACCGTGCTATGAATGGGAAGCGCGCGCCTTAGTGGCGAACGCGCGGGAATGCAACCTCAGATGTTTGCAGGGGTATCGGTCGCGAAGCGACTGCAAGGCCGACCGGCCGCCCGCAGCGCGCGCGGCTTGCCGCGCGGCTAGCGAGGACACGGGCCCGCAGGGGCCCGTGCAACTCAAACCTTATCCGTCATCATCGCAGTGAATTCGACCTCGCAGGTGACCTTACCCTCGACGCTCGCCTTGCCTGCAAACTTGTAGACGCGGGCACGCTTCTGGGTGAATTCGACATGGAGATCGAGCAGGCACCCCGGCAGCACGGGGGCGCGGAACTTGGCGTTTTCGATCCCCATGAAGATCACCAGCTTGCCCGTGCCTGCCAGCTCCATCGTCTCGATCCCGAGAATGCCTGCCGCCTGCGCCAGCGCCTCGATCTGGAGCACGCCGGGCATGATCGGTGCGCCCGGAAAATGGCCCTGAAAGAACTGCTCGTTCATGCTCACGGCCTTGACCGCATGAATGCGCTCACCCAGCGTGATCGCCTTCACCCGGTCAACCAGCAGCAGCGGGTAGCGATGAGGCAAGGCCTTGAGGATCTTGCGGATATCATAATCCACGGCATCCGTCGCCGGAGTGGTATTATCGCTCATGGCCTTGCTCTCACCGCTTGCCTCGTCAGCCCTTAACGGCCCACCGGCGCATCAGTATTGCCCTGAGGCTGGACAGGGGTCTGGCCCTGCTGCTGCTGCTGCTGCTGCTGCTGGCGCTGGATCGCCTGTGCGGTCGCCAGCATCTGCTGGATTTCCTGGAACATCTGGACACCGGTGCGGCTCGGCTGCCAGTTTTGCGGCGGAACCACTGCGACACGCGGCAGACGGGTGTTGAGCACCGTCACCACCGCTTCGGTAATGTCAGCCTCGGGCGGCTGGAACACGATGGCCGAAGGCTCCAGCACCAGCTTGAGCTTCTTGTCGGTCACCACCTGCTGGAGCGCGGGCGAGACCTGCTCAAGGATCTGCTCGATCGCATAGATGCGCGCGGCGTTGACCTGATTGTTGAGCGCGTTGATTTCCTGTTCAAGCGTTTCGAGCTGCTTGAACTGCGGCGTTTTTTGCGCCGCTGCCAGCTCGGCATCATCGACCTGATTGTTGCTGTCCTTGTCGAAGCCGCGCAGGATCGTCTGGCGCTGTTCCGTCTTGGCACGGATCTGTTCGAACTGGGTGGCATAGGACTGCCCGACTTCGTTATAAGCCGTCGCCAGCGCGGTTGAGCTGAGCACGGTGCGCGACAGATCAAGCGAGCCGATCGGGCCCTGCACCTGAGCAGCCACAGGAGCGGCCAGCACAGCGCTGGCAGCAAGCATCGCCGGAGCGAGAATTCGAGTGATGGTTTTCATTAGAACTGAGTTCCCACGTTGAATGTAAAGACCTGATCGTCATCGCCTTCGACCTTGCGGATCGTCTGAGCGATGTCGATGCGGAACGGCCCGAAGGGCGAGTTCCAGTTGATGCCCACCCCGGCGGTGATGCGCGGGCTGGGGCTGTTGCCCAAGAAGAATTCGCGGAAATTGCTTCCCTGCTCGATAAGGCGAATATTGGGGCTGCCATCGGGGCGGAATTCATCAGCGGTGATGATATCGGTGCCGGGCACCTGATAGGCCGGACGGCCATCAGGCAGACGCAGCGCGGTGCCATTGGTGTTGTCAGTCAAGAGCGGGGTTGTCAGCCCCCACAAGGCGCCGACATCAACCCAGATCGAGGGCCTGAGGCCCAGCTCGCGCGCGCCCGAACCCAGCGGAATTTCCAGCTCTGCCCGGCCAAGATAGTAATTGCGGCCGCCCAGCGCATCATCACGCAGCTGGCGGCGATCTCCGATGAACACCACCTGCCCATCAGGCCCGACCACCGGCCGGTTGAATTCGTCAAGCTGCGGCGTCTGGGTCAACACGCGCGGGCCGACCCCGCGAATGCGGAAGCCGCGAATCTGCGGTTCGCCAAGGAAGAAACGGTCATTGAGGAAGATGTCATCCACCCCGTTGCCGCCCCGGCTGCTGAGCGGCTGGATCGTCCCGCCTTCGGCCAGCAGCGAGAAAATGAAGCCCGACCGGCCCAGCCCCCAGAACTTTTGCGCGCGGCCGCGGAAGCGCACATAGCGCACATCCCCGCCAAGGCCGGCAAATTCCCCGCCGACATTGACGCTCGCGCCCGCAGTCGGCCGGATGCGCGAATTGAGCGAGTTGTAATTGAGATTGATGCCGACAATCGAGCTCAAACGGCGGCCGATCGCATCGCACAGGAACCGGCCCGCCAGCAACGGATCGCAAGTGGCCACCCCATCACCATCAGGATCGGAGAAGAACTGCGCTTCATCCAGCGTCACATTTTCATCATTGAGCGTGTAGCTCGCGATCAGCGACATGAACTCGGTCAGCGGCACGCCGAGCCGCGCCGAAAAACCGGTCGTCGCCTGTTCAAAGGTGTTGTTGCGCTGGAAGTTGAGGAAGTTGAAGCTGCGGAAATCGCGGCGGTAGATGTCGATGCCCGCCGAAATGTTGCGATCAAACACATAGGGTTCGGTAAAGCTGATCTGGGCCGCGCGCGAGAACTGCGAATAATTGAGGCTGAGCCCCACCGTCTGCCCGCGCCCGCGGAAATTGCGCTGACGGATGGAGCCGGACAGAATGAATTGTTCGATCGAGGAAAACCCGGCCGAGAACTGCAATTCGCCCGTCGGCATTTCTTCGACATTGGCCTCAAGCACGATCCGGTCGGGCGCGCTGCCTTCGACCTGCTTGATTTCGAAATTTTCCTGGAAATAGGCCAGCGAATTGATCCGCGCGGTGCTGCGCGCCACCCCCAGCGAGTTGAAGGCATCACCTTCCGACAGGCGGAACTCGCGGCGCACCACCTTGTCCTGGGTCAGGGTGTTGCCGTTGACATCGACCCGTTCGACATAAACGCGCGGCGCCTGACGCAGCACGAAGGTCACATTCATGGTGAGGTCTTCGGGGTTGCGCTTGTAGCGCGGCTGCACATCGGCAAAGGCATAGCCGAACCGGCCAGCAAGCTCGGTCAGCTGCTCGATCGTGTCTTCGACAGTCTTGGCGTTGTACCAATCGCCATCCTTGATCGGCAGCAGCGCTTCCATCTGATCACTGTCGAAATCGCGCAGCTGGCTATCAACATCGACTTCGCCGAATTTGTAGCGTTCGCCCTCTTCGATCACATAGGTGATGATGAAGTCCTGCTGATCGGGCGTGAGTTCGGCCACGGCCGAGACAACGCGGAAATCGGCATAGCCTTGCGTGAGATAGAACTGGCGCAGCTTCTGCTGGTCAAACGCCAGGCGATCGGGATCGTAGCTGGTGTTGGAGCTGAACAGCCGCGTCGGGCGCGCCTGCTTGGTCACCATCTCGCTGCGCAGATCGCCAGCGGAGAATTTCTCGTTGCCCAGAATGTTGATCTGACGGACCTTGGATTTGGGCCCTTCGCTGATCTCGAACACCACATCAACGCGGTTCTGCGGCAGTTGCACCATCTTGGGTTCGACCGTGGCGGCAAACCGCCCTTGCCGCTTGTACAGCTCGATGATGCGGGCAACATCGGCGCGCACCTTGGAACGGGTGAATATCTGGCGCGGCGCAAGCTTGATTTCGGGGAGGATCTTGTCCTCCTTCACCCGCTTGTTACCTTCGAGCACGATGCGGTTGATCACCGGACTTTCGGTGACGTTGATCACCACGTTGCCGTTGTCGTTGCGGATCGTGGTACTGGCGAAAAGCTCGGTCGCGCCAAGATCCTTGAGCGCCTCGTCAGCGGCGGCAGCGGTGTATTCATCGCCCACCCGCAGGCGGATATAGCTGAGGATCGTGCTCGGTTCGAGCCGTTCTGCCCCGGTGACGCTGATCGAACGGATCGTGGTGCGGGCAGGCGTGGTGGCGGCAGGCGGCGCGGCAGGCGCATCTTGCGGCGCCGCCGCTGGCTCCTGCTGCTGCTGCTGCTGGGCGTGGAGCGCGCCCGGCATCGCCATCAACGCGGTGCTGCACGACAGCGCGAGCATCAGACGGCGGCGCGCCGGAAGCGCAACGCCGGATGCGCGCCGGTTGGCTGGCAGACAAGCGGCAGGCACGATCCCAACCACGCGGCTTTCAATCATGGTGCAAAAAGTCCTGTCTAACCCATCGCGCTGCATTGGCACGCCCGGCATCGCCTCTGCCCGATGCGCCGCCCGCAATCAAGCAATGATCGGGAATCAACCCTTCCAGGCGGGCCGCTTTCCCCAGCAAGATGTCACGCCAGGGGAGCGTCACGTCATCCTGCAAAGATCGGCAGGGAGACAACATCATTCACTGTCACCACCGCCATGAACACCAGCACCAGACCAATTCCGGTGCGATAGGCCCACTCCGTCGCCTGCGGCCCGAGCGGTTTTCGCCGGATCGCCTCGGCGGCGTAGAACATCAGGTGCCCACCATCGAGCGCCGGGATTGGCAGGAAGTTGATGAATGCCAAATTAAGCGAGATCAGCGCGGCAAAATTGACAAAGGCCAGCAAGCCAAGGCTCATCTGCTCGCCGGAATATTTGGCAATCTTGATCGGCCCGCCCAGTTCCTTGACCGAGCGTTCGCCCGTTATGATCTGCTTGATGCCGGTCAGCATCAGGCCCATCAATTCGCCGCTTTGCTTGACCGCCAGTGGCACTGCCGAAAGCAAGCCAACCTCTTCAAGCACATAGCGCCCGCCCGCCGGTGCCACCCCGATCTGGCCGATGGCCGAAGCATTGCCGAACTGGTCGGTTTCAATCTTGCGCGCAATCGTGAGCGGGAAATCCAGCCGCGCCCCGTCACGCTCAACCGTCAGCGTGACAGCCTTGCCCGGATTGAGCATGACGGCGCGCCGCAATTGTTCGAAATCGGCAAGTGAGCCGCCATCAATCGCAAGGATGGTATCGCCCACTTCAAGCCCCGCAGCTTGCGCCGCGCTGGTTTCGGAAAAACCCCCGATGGTGCGCGAATCTTCTGCGCCTGCAATGGTTGGCTTGCCGTAAATCGCGAAAAAGGCAGCAAAAATGGCAATCGTGACCAGCAGATTGGTGACCGGGCCAGCCGCCACGATCAGCGCCCGCTTCCACAGCGCGGCGTTCTGGAAATTGCCATCATCGCAAGCCGCATCGGCATCGGGCACGCTCGCCGGGTTCATATCGCCTGCAAATTGCACATAGCCGCCCAGCGGCAGCAGCGAGAGCTTCCAGCGGGTGCCACGCTTGTCGGTAAAGCCGGCAAGCTCGCGCCCGAAGCCGACCGAAAACGCCTCGGCGCGCACGCCAAACCAGCGCCCCACCAAGAGATGGCCAAGCTCGTGCAAGGTCACCAGCGGGCCGAGCAGCAGCAGGAAGCCTGCTACATACATCCAGAACGGAGGAGCATCAAACAAGGGCGGTATTCTCCAGCAGGGCAAGGGCCTGGGCCCGCGCCGATTGATCCACCGCCAGCACTTCATCAAGGCTGGCAGGGCGCGGGGCATCATTGCTGCGTTGCAGCGTTTCTTCGACTATTGCGGCAATCCGCGTGAACCTGATCTGACCGGCAAGGAAGGCGGCAACCGCCACCTCGTTCGCCGCATTGAGGATGGCAGGCGCGCTGCCGCCTGCGCGGATGGCCTCGCGCGCAAGGCGCGTGGCGGGAAAGCGGGCCTCGTCAGGCGGGAAAAAGGTGAGTTCGCCAATGGCCGCCAGATCAAGCGGGCTAAGCGGCGTGTCCATGCGCTGCGGCCAGGCAAGGCACGAGGCAATCGGCACGCGCATATCCGAAGGCCCAAGCTGGGCGAGCGTGGAACGGTCGCGGAATTCGACCATCGAGTGAATAACGCTCTGCGGGTGGATGATGATCCTGATTTTGTCGAGCCCGACCGGGAACAGATGATAGGCCTCGATATATTCGAGCCCCTTGTTCATCATCGTCGCGGAGTCGACGCTGATCTTGGCTCCCATCGACCAATTGGGATGGGCCACGGCCTCAGCCGGGGTTGCCGCATCAAGCTGCGCCTGCGACCAGGTGCGCAGCGGCCCGCCGCTTGCTGTCAGCGTGATGCGCGCCACATCCTCGATGCGGCCTGCGGCAAGGCACTGGAAAATCGCGTTGTGTTCGGAATCAGTCGGCAGCAGCGTTGCGCCGTGGCGCGCGACGGCGGCCATCATCACTTCGCCTGCGGAAACCAGCGCTTCCTTGTTGGCGAGCGCAATCGTGCCGCCGCGTTCGATCGCGGCCATCACCGGTGCAAGCCCGGCGCAGCCGACAATCGCGGCCACCGTCATATCGGCCGGGCGCGCCGCCGCCTCGACCAGTGCGCGCGCGCCGCCCGCGGCCTCGATCCCGCTGCCGGCAAGCGCATCGCGCAATTCGGGCAGGCACGCCTCATCGCCCACCACGGCGAGTTTCGCGCCGAATTCGCGGGCGAGCCTGGCCAGTTCCGCCGCGCTGCAATTGGCCGTGAGCGCTTCCACCTGCCACTCATCCGGATTGCGCCGCACCAGATCGAGCGTCGAAGCGCCAATCGAACCGGTTGCCCCTAGCAGTGTGAGTGTGCGCGCCATTGCCTCTCTTATCCCAGTAACTTGCCGCAAGCATCAACCACAAACAGCACGAAGAATATCGCAAGGAAGCCGTCAAGCCGATCAAACAGCCCGCCATGTCCCGGAATGAGGCGGCTTGAATCCTTGACCCCTGCCCGCCGCTTCATCCAGCTTTCGAAAAAATCGCCGCCTTGCGCGATTACCGCAATCAGCAAGCCTGCCGCCAGCGCCAGCGCCAGCGCGCCGAAGGTAAAGCCGGGTGCAGCGGCGCCGGGGCCGATATCGGCAACCTCGACCGCGATGCCGACGAGCCCTGCGCCCAGCGCCCCGCCGCCAAGGCCGGCCCAGGTCTTGGACGGGCTGATCCGGGGCGCAATCTTGGGCCCGCCAATCGTGCGCCCGGCAAAATAAGCGCCCACATCCACCGCAATAACCGGCGCGATGAAGGCGGCGAGCACTGCGGCGGCGGGGTAATTGAACCGCACCTGGATCATCGCCAGCGCCGCTGCGGTTACATAGATCGCACCTGCAAACAGCCACACGACTTCCCCCGCAGGCGCAATGCCGAAACCGCTCACCAGCCGGTTCCATTCCCACAGGACGCCGCAGGCCAGCACGCCGACAAAGCCGATCCAGATCCATCCGCCCAGCCACAGCGCGCCTGCGGCAAGCGCCACCATCACCACGCCCGATGCCGCGCGCACGGCAAGTTCGCGCCCGAACAGCGCGGGTCTTGCGCTGTCAGCGCCCGCCATAGCGCCGCTCCCGCCGGGCAAAATCATCCAGCGCCTGCTGGAGATGGGCAGGCTCGAAATCCGGCCACAAGGTGTCAACAAACAGCATCTCGGCATAGGCCGATTGCCACAGCAGGAAGTTCGAGAGGCGCACCTCACCGCTGGTGCGGATCAACAGATCGAGCGGCGGCAGATCGGCGGTATCGAGCTGCGCGGCAATGCTTTCCACGCTGACCTCGCCGCTTGCCGCTGCCTTGGCGGCCGCGCGCGCGATTTCGTGCTGGCCGCCGTAATTGAGCGCAACCGCCAGCGTCTGCTTGCCCTTGGCGGTCTGCGCCAGCGCATCTTCGAGCATCGCCACAATATCGGGCGCGAGCGATTGCCAGTCGCCGATGATCTTGAGCTTCACGTCATTGGCGATGAATTCGGGCAAGTCCGATTTGATGAACTTGCGCATCAGATTCATCAGATCATCGACCTCATCATTCGAACGCTTCCAGTTTTCGGACGAAAAGGCATAAAGCGTCAGGCATTCCAGCGCCATCGGCTCCAGCGCGCGCACCAGCCGCCGCACGGCTTCCACGCCGCGCTGGTGGCCGATGGCGCGCGGCAAGCCGCGCTTCTTGGCCCAGCGCCCATTGCCATCCATGATGATGGCGACATGTCTGGCGCGCGCGTCGCTCATAGCCCCTCCCCTTCAGGGGTGGGGTTGTGGTGGGGATTGTCGGAATGTGGCGAAGCCGGATAGCCCCCACCCCCGACCCCTCCCCTCAAGGGGAGGGGAGCTTTCACTGCGTCAGGATTTCCTGCTTCTTCTTGGCCACCGCGTCATCGGCATCCTTGACGTGGGCATCGGTCAGCTTCTGGACTTCATCCTCGGCACGCTTGCGATCATCCTCGGAGATGTCCTTCTTCTTCTCGTCGGTCTTGAGGCTTTCCATCGCATCGCGGCGCACATTGCGGATCGCGATCTTGCCCTTTTCGCCATATTGATCGGCAAGCTTGGCCAGATCCTTGCGGCGTTCCTGCGTCAGGTCAGGCAGCGGCAGGCGCAGGGTCTGGCCATCAATGATCGGATTGAGGCCGAGATTGGCATAGGCAATCGCCTTTTCCACCGCGTGGAGGTTGGACTTGTCCCACACCTGCACGCTCAGCATGCGGGGTTCGGGCGCGGACACTGTCGCCACCTGATTAAGCGGCATCATCGCGCCGTAAACTTCCACCTGCACCGGATCGAGCAGGCTGGTGTTGGCGCGCCCCGTGCGCAGGCCCTGCAGATCGCTTTTCAGCGAATCCACCGCGCCTTTCATCCGGCGCTCGATATCGGCCTTGTCGTATTGCGGCATGGCTTAGGCTTCCTTCTTTACTATCGTCTGCACGCCCTCGCCTGCGAGCACGCGTGCGACATTGCCCTTCTGACGGATCGAGAACACCACGATCGGGATCGCATTTTCGCGGCACAGCGCCACAGCGGTCGCATCCATCACTTTGAGATTATCGGCCAGCACCTGATCATAGGAAATCGTATCAAAGCGCGTGGCATTGGGATTATGCTTGGGATCGCTGTCATAGACCCCGTCAACGCTGGTGCCTTTCAAAAGCGCATCGCAGCCCATTTCGGCAGCCCGCAAGGCAGCGCCGGTATCGGTGGTGAAAAACGGATTGCCGGTGCCGGCGGCGAAAATCACGATCCGGCCCTTTTCCAGATGGCGTTCGGCGCGCCTGCGAATGTAAGGCTCGCACACGCTGGCCATCGGGATAGCCGACTGGACACGGGTTTCCACGCCCAATCGTTCGAGCGCATTTTGCATCGCAAGCGCATTCATCACGGTTGCCAGCATCCCCATGTAATCGCCGGTGGTGCGATCCAGCCCCTTGGCCGCGCCCGAAATCCCGCGGAAGATATTGCCTCCGCCGATCACCAGACACATTTCGAGGCCGGTTTCCTTGGCGTGTTTCACTTCTTCGGCAAGGCGCGTCACATAGGCCGGATCGATCCCGTATTCCTGCTCGCCCATCAGGACTTCGCCCGAGAGCTTCAAGAGCACGCGTTTAAGGGGAGGCAGGGACATGGGCTGATCGGGGCTCCGGCTGGCTGAGCGGGGAATCTGACTTGTCGGCGCACTTAGCGAGGCTGCGAGCGAAGCGCAAAGCCTAAGGCAAATTGGCAGGGCAAAGCAATTCCCCGCTATCCGCACGAAAAAGCCGCCGCAGCCCGCAAGGGGCGCGGCGGCTTTCGCAGTGTCACAGGATTGGGATCAGCCAGCCACCGCCGCAGCCACTTCGGCCGCGAAATCGGTTTCTTCCTTCTCGATGCCTTCACCAAGCTGGAAGCGGACATAATCCTTGAGCACGATGGCGGTGCCAGCTTCCTTGGCGGCCTGCGCCACGAGATCGGCGATCACAGTCTTGTTGTCCATGACGAAGATCTGGCTCAGCAGCGCGTTTTCCTTGGCGAACTTCTTCACCGCGCCGTCAACCATCTTGGCCTGCACGTCAGCCGGCTTGCCGGTTTCAGCGGCCTTTTCAGCCGCAATCTTGCGCTCGCGCTCGATCACTTCGGCATCAAGGCTGTCGGCATCCAGCGCCATCGGGAAAGCGGCGGCGGCATGCATGGCCAGCTGCTTGCCCAGCGGTTCGAGCACAGCGGCAGGCGCTGCGCTTTCGAGCGCAATCAGCACGCCGATCTTGCCCAGACCTTCGGCGGCAGCAGTGTGCATGTAGGACACGATCACGCCGGACTCGACGCTCACATTCTTGATGCGGCGGATCTGCTGGTTTTCGCCAATGGTAGCGACGTTATCGGTCAGCTTGTCGGCAACAGTGCCGCCATCGGGATAGGCAGCAGCCTTCAGGCCATCGACATCATCCGAACCGAGCGACAGGGCAACCGCAGTCGTCTTGCGGACGAAATCCTGGAACTGGTCGTTCTTGGCGACGAAATCGGTTTCCGAGTTGACTTCGACAGCCACGCCGCGGGTGCCTTCGACAGCGACGCCGACAAGGCCTTCAGCAGCCGTGCGGCTCGACTTCTTCTGCGCGGTGGCAAGGCCCTTGGCACGCAGCGCATCGACAGCCGCTTCGATATCGCCGCCCGCTTCGGCCAGCGCTTTCTTTGCGTCCATCATGCCAGCGCCGGTGCGCTCGCGCAGCTTCTTCACATCGGCGACGGTGAAATCAGCCATTGTCTTGATCCTTCTTGATTGTGTGCGCCTGCCGGACACCACATTGTTGTGATGCCCGGCGCGCTAAGGGGGGAATGTGACGCACGTCTGACGCGCGCCCGGGAAATTCAGCGGTCCGCCGCTTAGGCGGGTTCGCCCTCAACTTCGCCAGCGCCTTCGACGACCGCTTCGGCCTGGCGGGGCAGCCATGGCGCCGATATCGGCGCCGCTGTCAGCCATGCGCCCACCGCGACCAGCCAGCGCTGCATCGCACACCGCCTGGCAGTAAAGCTGCACAGCGCGGCTCGCATCGTCGTTGCCCGGAACCGGGAAGGCGATGTTCGACGGGTCAACATTGGTATCGAGCACCGCGATTACCGGAATGCCGAGCACGGCGGCTTCCTTGATGGCGAGGTCTTCCTTGTTGGCGTCGATCACGAACATCACGTCGGGGATGCCGCCCATGTCGCGGATACCGCCCAATGACATTTCCAGCTTCTCGCGTTCGCGGGTGAGCTGCAGCACTTCCTTCTTGGTGAGGCCGCTGGTGTCGCCCGAAAGCTGCTCTTCAAGGCTCTTGAGGCGCTTGATCGAACCCGAAATCGTCTTCCAGTTGGTGAGCATGCCGCCCAGCCAGCGGTGGTTGACGAAGTGCTGGCCGCAAGTGCGCGCCGCCTGCGCAATCGGCTCCTGCGCCTGACGCTTGGTGCCGACAAACAGCACCTTGCCGCCCGAACGCACCGTGGCTTCGACGAAATCGAGCGCGCGGGCGAACAGCGGCACAGTCTGCGACAGGTCGATGATG
This sequence comes from Erythrobacter sp., assembly GCA_045377215.1. GTDB lineage: Bacteria > Pseudomonadota > Alphaproteobacteria > Sphingomonadales > Sphingomonadaceae > Erythrobacter. The sequence continues at coordinate 116,671 of JBJIOB010000007.1, read as the reverse complement.
TGGACCCCGTTGCGCGCGCCGAAGATATACGGCTTCATGCGCGGGTTCCAGCGGTGGGTCTGGTGGCCGAAGTGAGCGCCGGCCTCGATCAATGCTTGCATGGTGACGACAGGAGCCGCCATAGGTAATTCCTTTCCGGTTGTTCCTCTGGCAGGCTGGAACCTGTGGGCGGAAGTTCCCGCCTTGCGGCACCGGTATGTGCGCCTGCCATGTGAATTGCACGCAGGCCTTCTGCCCATGTGCGAGCGCGCCCTTAGCGGCCTTGTCCCGCAAAATCCAGCCCCGATTTGCCAAAACGCCTGCGCGCCCGCCGCGCATCAGGCAAAAGGATGCTTGACATGCGAGAACATGTGGGGAACAAGGCGTGAGAACAAAGATTGAACATACGAATCAGGGGAACCCGTCATGCTCACCATTCTTGCCGCCGCCGTGTTCGTGCTTGCCGCAGTGGCCGCGCTGGTCTGCCTTGCGGATTCCTCGGTAATCGCCCGTCAGGCCGCTGCGGAATTGTCGCGGGAACGGGCCTTGGCGCGCATGGGATTTGTTGCCCAGGTTGCGGCCCGCGAATTGCGGCCCCGCCCGGCCCAATCATTCGCGGCCCAATCGCGTTCCCCACTGCCGCGCAGCGCCGGCCTCATGCAGGCGTCACGGGCGCGGGCGCTGCCGCTGCGCTTTGCTGCTCAGCCAGGCGGCGCAGCTTGACCCGCCGATATTTGACAAGGCCATAGGGCATCAGCGCAAGATAACCGATGCAAATCGCGCTCAGCATCCACCATGGCTCCATCAACAGGCCCGCAAAAGCCAGCGCAGCAAAGGCCAGAACACCCAGCCGGATACCGCGCCGGGGGCGCAGCGAACCCCAGCTCAGCGTCGCCATGTTCGAAATCATCAAGGCCGCAATCAGCCCCAGCCACAGTGCGAGTGCCACGGGCTCGCGCAGCGCCTCGATCCCGGTTTCGAACCACAGATAAGTCGGCGTGAAGGCGAGCCCTGCCCCAACAGGTGCGGGAACGCCAGTCAGAAACCCGGCCGATTTGTGCGGCTGATCATCTGTATCGATGCGGGCGTTGAACCGCGCCAGCCGCAGCGCACAGCACACCGCAAAGGCGAGCGCCGCCAGCCAGCCGAAGCTTTCCAGTTCCTTGAGCGCCCAAAGGTAAAGGATCAGCGCAGGCGCCACCCCGAAGGACAGCGAATCAGCCAGACTGTCGAGTTCCGCGCCAAAGCGCGACTGGGCGTTCAGCAGGCGCGCAATCCGCCCGTCAATCCCGTCAAGCACTCCTGCCAGCACCACGGAAAGCACCGCGAATTTCCACTCGCCCTCGATGGCAAAGCGGATACCGGTAAGCCCGGCGCACAGGGCTGCGGCGGTAATCGCGTTGGGCAGCATCGCCCGCAAGGTCAGGCGGCTGGCGCCAACATCCTTGTCGTCCTCGTCCTCGGCAGCCTTCGGGCCGAGCCGCGCCGACAGAAACGCCGAGGTGCGGCCGCGCCGCAAGCGGCTCATGCCTGTGCCCCTCGCAGGTTCGCGTTTCTGGCCGGGTTACGAGCCGCGTTTCTGGCCGCGCTCATTGCACAATGCCTTCGATCAGCCCGCGCCGCCCGATCTCGCCCAGCACGGTCTCACCCGCTATGGTGCGCTGGCCGATCATCACAGCCGCATCCGTTCCAGCCGGCAGATAGACATCCACGCGGCTGCCGAACCGGATCAGCCCCACCCGCTGCCCCTTGGCAACCATATCGCCCGGCTTCACGAAGGGCACGATCCGGCGCGCCACCAGCCCGGCAATCTGGGTAAAGCCCAGCATCACCCCGTCGCCGCGTTCGATCAGGATGTGCTGGCGCTCGTTTTCATCGCTCGCCTTGTCGAGATCGGCATTCATGAAGCGGCCCGGCACATAGACCACCCGCCGCACCGTCCCGCCCACCGGCGCCCGGTTGATGTGAACATCGAACACGCTCATGAAGATCGAGATCCGCTTCACCGGCGCTGCGCCAAGCCCGCTCTGGCCAAGCGCATCCTCGACCTGCAATTCGGGCGGCGGCACCATTTCGACGATCTGCGTCACCAGGCCATCGGCAGGCGCAACAATCGCGCCGTCGGATTGCGGCACCACACGTTCGGGATCGCGGAAAAACGCAAACACGCCCACCGCCAGCCCCATCAGCGGCCAGCCGACCAGCGGCCAGCCCGCAAACAGCAGAAAGAACAGGCTCACAGCAACCGCGATCAGCCCGAACTTGCGCCCCTCAGGGTGGACCGAAGGCCAGTTCCAATTCGCCTCACCGCGGCCGTGATTGTCGAGAATTTCGCCTGCCATGCCCTTGCATCTAGGGTGCCGTGCGCCCTGCCGCAAGCAACTCTGCTACCTGAGCGCCCGCTTTGGCTGGCCCAGTCCTCAGCCAGCCTTGCGCACAAACACCGTGCCGGCCGAATAGCCTGCGCCAAACGAACAGATCAGCCCCGTATCACCGGCGACAAGATCGCCGCTGTGCTGGTGAAAGGCAATGATCGAACCTGCGCTTGAGGTGTTGCCGTAAGTGTCGAGCACCGTGGGGCTTTCATCCTCGTTCGCCTCATGGCCGAGCACCTTGTGCGCGATCAGGCGGTTCATCCCGGCATTGGCCTGATGCAGCCACAAGCGGCGCAAGGCTTGCGGATCAAGCCCGAGCCGCGCGGCTTCATCAAGGATCATCTGCGCCACCATCGGCACCACTTCCTTGAACACCTTGCGCCCCTCCTGCACGAACAGCTTGTCCGCAGCGCCAGCCGTTGCGGGATGCGCGCGGTTCAAAAAGCCGAAATTGTTGCGGATATTGTTGGAGAAGACCGTCTTCAGCTTCGTGCCCACAATCTCCCAATGGTCAGCAGGCGCAATCGCAGCGTCTTCCACCAGCACCGCTGTCGCGACATCGCCAAAGATGAAGTGGCTGTCGCGGTCGCGCCAGTTGAGGTGGCCCGAAGTGATCTCGGGGCTCACCACCAGCACTGATCGCGCATGGCCCGCGCGCACATAATCTGCCGCTGTCTGGATCCCGAAGGTCGCCGATGAACAGGCCACGTTCATGTCAAACCCAAAGCCTTCGATGCCGAGCGCCTGCTGGATCTCGATCGCCATCGCGGGATAGGCGCGCTGCATGTTCGAAGCAGCGCACAGCACTGCGTCAACATCGCATGCTGCACGGCCAGCCCGCGCCAGCGCGTCGTGTGCAGCGGCCACGCCGATTTCGGCCATGATCGACAATTCGTCATTGCTGCGTTCGGGCCAGCGCGGCGCCATGATCTCAGGATCGAGGATCGGCGCCTTGGCCATGACATGGCGCGCCTTGATGCCGCTGGCTTTCTCGATGAATTCAACCGAAGAATAGGCCAGCGGCTCAAGCTTCGGGGTGCGCGGCATTGTGGGCATCAACAAAAGCGTTGAAACTTGCCACCAGTTCGGCGTTGCTGATGCTTTCGGACGGGGTGAACAGGCCGGTCGCGGAGATGACCGGGCGGCCCGTGAGCGACGGCGAATGAGCTTGCGAATCTTGCATGAATGCCTCGTCTGCGAAGCGCCCGCGCTTAATCACAGGTTGCACACCCTGCAAGTTTTGCAGGCCCTCGGCGACTGTAACCGGTGACAAATGGTGGTGGCAGGGCTTGTACCGAACTTCAGCCCCACCAATCTGATATTGTGGGGGTTTTCGGAGACCGCTTGAAGCTTTCCCCACAACGACCCCCACAAACTTCTCGATAGAACTTTGATTCGGTTCACGATTTTGGCATTCAGATTTTAGCACAATGGCGCTGTTTGTGAAGCGCTGGCGACCTACAGCGGGCCAGAAGTAAGTCCAGACGCTCGGCCAAAATGAGGCTCAATCCTGAAGCACAGGCCTGTGGCCGGATCAAAGGGAGCAACGCTGCCCCCTCCCCAGTATTTGGTATTGACGACATCCCAGTACGATCCGCGCCGCATGCTGGAACACGAGATTGCATCCTGTTTGGCGTCATCGGTGCGGATGATGGTCGCCGGAGAGGTGCAAGTTGCTCAACAGCTTGCTAGACTGTCCAAACAATGCGCACCGATCTTGACCATCTGCCCCCGCAAAAGCAGCGCGAGCTGGAGCGCGTGGTGCAGCTGATCTTCGAGGAGTTCGACGACGCCTTTGCTCTGGCGAAGCACGAGTGGAAGAAGGCCGGTCGCATCCTCAAGGTGATCCTCTACGGCAGCTATGCGCGCGGCACCTGGGTCGACGAGCCGCATACCGCCAAGGGATACCAGTCAGACTTCGATCTCCTGATCATCGTCAGCGACAAGCGGCTCACGGATCGGGTCAAGTACTGGGCGAAGCTCGATGAGCGGCTGATGCGGGAATATGGTCTGACCGGCACGCTGCGCACGCCGGTCAACTTCATTGTTCATACCCTGCAAGAGGTGAACGACGGCCTCGCCCACGGGCGCTATTTCTTCATGGATGTGAAGCAGGAAGGGATTGCGGTCTACGAGGCCGACGATACCGAGCTGCACACGCCCAAGCCGAAGACGCCGACACAGGCGCTGGCCATGGCACAGGAATATTTCGAGGAGTGGTTCCCAAGCGCAGCCGCGCTCAAAGAGGGCACCGACTTCTACATCGGCCGGGACAGGCTTAAGGAGGCTGCGTTCTCGCTGCATCAGTGCACCGAGCGCCTCTATCACTGCGTCCTGCTCGTCTGCACCTTCTATACCCCCCATGTTCACAATCTCGGCTTCCTGCGCACACAGGCCGAGCGGATCGATCCGCGCCTCACTTACGTCTGGCCGCGAGAGCTCAAGAAGGATCGTGCGCGCTTCGAAAAGCTCAAGGACGCCTACGTTAAGGCGCGCTACTCCAAGCACTACCGCGTCAACACAGACGAGCTCAAATGGCTCGGTATGCAGGTTGAGGAGCTAGGTCGTGTCGTGCACGAGGTCTGCTCGGAGCGGATCGAAAAGCTGAAAGCCGATGCGAAAGCGAGGCCGGATAAGGTTCGGTGATTTCGCTAACCCTTGTCGCGTCCCCTTTCGACCCAGAACCAGTCGTTCCAGAACATCAATCGCCACGTCTGCTTCCGCCGAAAGCCGCCATGCAGCTTTCGGGATCACACTGGGCCGCGCTTTTGGCCGCAACCGGTGGCAAGGCGAGCGGACGGGTTTGACCATCGAGCGAATTGCGTCTTCGCCAGGCCAAGCGCTGTGGCCGCTGCAATCGTGGACGGTGCTGCGCCGCCGCCTCGCCCCAAGGTGATCATGCAAGTCGATGTTGGCACTGGTCGAGCTGGCCGGGGTCGGCGAAAGGCGTCACCCTAGCGGCACTAGCTATCCCGAAGGCGGACCTGAGACCCCCTGTTCAGGGGGATGCGAGGCGACAATCCCTCGACTATTCAACGCACAGACCCGACCCGCGCAGAGGATTTTCCCATGCGACGCATCACTGTTTTGCTGCTTGCCGGCACTCTGTCTGCCGCTGTTGCGGTTGCGGCCGAGGGGCAACTGGCGCAGGCTGGCCCGTCGGTTCCGGCGCTGTCGGCACCGATCACGCTCCCTTCGGCCGTGCCGGAGAAATTCACCCGCAACGTGTTCGCCGGCGATAAGGTGCGCCAGCGCATCTTCGTGCCGTCCTATCGCGTGTCCTTCATGGTGAGTTCGAACGCGAGCGCCCGCACGAAGAGCGACCGGGCACAGGTTGTCACCATGTTGACGGGGGCGGAGCCTGCCTTGATCCAGGCGATCACCGACCGCGCCTACGCCGATTTCATCGAGCGTCTGACGGCTGCCGGGTTCACGGTTGTCCCGCAGGCCGAATGGAGCGCAACCCCGGGCGCAGCTGCGCTGAAAAGAGGCGCGGGCGAGATCGAGATCCAGAAGATGTCGCGCACCGGTGCGGGCCAGTCCTATGCGCTGGTTCATCCCACCGGTCTGCCATCCTGGCCGGAAAGCGCCATGCCGGTCAATCTCGGGCCGGTACGGACGATGACGCGCGAGCTCGATGCGACGATGGTCGCGCCGCGCTTTACCGTCAATTACGCCTATGTCGTGGCCAAGGGCGGCGGGCCGATGGCAATCCTGTCACGCGGCGCTCAGGCGTCCTTCACGCCGATGATCCATGCCGGCCCGGTGATCGGCGGCTTCTCGATGGAGCCATGGCGGGTGCGCGTCGGCCAGCATGGTGGGTTCATGGAATACAAGGTCGACAAGACGCTTGAGGCACCCGGCGATTTCGGTCGCGTTGCGGACGAGGACGGGAACAGCCGCGCCACCAGCGCCGGCGGCAGCGGGGTGGACACCTGGGAACTGCGCCTCGGCTTTGGCGGGGAGTCCGCCTTCGGCAAGCTCGAGACAGCCGTGGGGCGTTTCCAGGTTGATCCCGAAGCCTATGCCCGGCTCGCATTGCAGGTGCTGGCGATGCAGAATCAGATCGCGGTGGACGAGCTGAAGCGGGCGCGCAAGTAGGCCCGATCTCACCGGCGCACAGCTGCGCGGCAGGACCTACCGCTCGTTCAACCCCATGCGGATCGCGCGCTGGGCAGCTTCGGCGCGGCTTGAAATGCCGAGCTTGGCATAGACCGACTTCACATAGCCCGAGACCGTATGCGGCGTAAGCCCAAGCGCGGCGGCGACCTCGGCATTGCGCAGGCCGCGGGCAATCAGCGAGAGCACCTCGGTCTCGCGCGGGGTGAGGTCGGCATCGGCGTCGGCGACATAGGCGGTGCTGGCGAAATGCGACATGATCCGCCGCGCTACCGAGGGCGAAAGCGCCGGATTGCCGCTGTGCAATTGCCGTAGTTGGGCGATGAACAACTCGGCCGGGCTGTCCTTGAGGAGGTAGCCATTGGCTCCGGCTGATAGGGCCGTGACGATCGAGCCATCGTCGCCCATGACGGTTGCCACCACCACCATCACCTGCCCATCGCGGGCCCGCAGCGCTCGCACCGCATCAAGGCCCGATCCGTCGGGCAGGCCAATGTCAATCAGCGCCAGATCGAAGGACTCGCCGCTGATACAATGCAGTGCCTGCCGCAGATTGCGTGCTTCGGTGACGGCGCAGCCGGGGAAAGCCTCACCGATGATCCCGACCAGCCAGCGTGCGGTCTCCGCGATATCCTCGACCACCAGCGCCCGCTTCATCCGTGCCGCCTTTCGGGCAGGATGGCGGCGGGGGCCGTGGTAGGGAGCGGCAGGCTTGCCTCGATCCGGGTTCCGCCGTTGTCCAAACCGATGCTGACCCGCCCGCCGAGGCTGATGAACCGCGTCTCGATATTGGCCAAGCCGTGCCCGGCACCGGAGCGCTGCGCCGGAAGGCCGCGGCCATTATCGGCGAGGCGGACTGTCAGTTCGCCTTCGACTGCGCGGATGACGACCTCAAAGGTGGTGGCTCCCGAATGCTTGATGGTGTTGCTCGCAGCCTCCCGGATCGCCGAGCGCAGTGAATGTAGCGGTCCTGCTTCCAGGACCAGATCGGCAGGCACATCGACTTGCCAGGCGAGCGCGATACCGTGCAGTTCGAGCCGACTGCCGGTCTCGGCGCGCAGGTCCGCCAAGAGCGCTTCAAGCGAAAGCTCGGGCGCTCCCGAATTGTTGATGATGTCGCGCAGATCAGCGAGCGAATTGCGGATCATCGCGTTCTTGCGCGGCGGCTCGTCGGAATGGAGCGCCTGCATCAGCTGCGCGCCGATATTGTCGTGAATGTCGCGCGCTATCCGCACCCGCTCCTCGGCCACGCCCCGGTCATAGGCGGTGCGGCTCGCCTCGACGTAGGTGGCGAGTTGCACCAGCAGGCGCGCCAGTTCGGCATCGCGGCGGGAGAACAGGGATTGCCCCTGCTGGCGAAAGCACAGTTCGAGCGGCGGGGCGCCCAGCACCGCCGGAACCGCCAGCACGCGGCCATCATCAGCGAGCTGCGGCTCGGGGACGGAGGCATTCGCCTCGCGAATCTCCAGCGGGCGATAGACCTGATCGAGCAACGCCCGCCAGCCTTCAGCCCGGCCAGAGGCGGTCGGGCGCAGCACCGATTCGACCACGCTGCCGAACATCAGCAGCTCGTCTGGCCGCGAACGCCTCCCGAAACGGTGCCACAGGACATCACGCAGGGGCAGCCAGGTCACCGCCACGATCCCGAGGGTCGTGGCAAAGGCTGCCGCGGGTGAAACGGCCAGAATGCTCACCAGCGCCAGATCGATCAGCATCAGCCCCGCGCCCACCAGCGCGTAGAGCAGCAAGGCATAGGACCAGCGTCCGAGATCGAACAGGCGGTACCGCATCAGGCCGGTGGCGATGCCGAGATAGAACAGCAGGAACGAGGCGAAGGCGAGATTCTCGTCGATCAGCTTGGCAAAGCCAAAGGTCATCGGCGTGGCGACCAGTCCGATAAACGGCCCCGCCCCGACCAGCACCGACAGGCCCAACCAAACCGCGATGGCGCGAGCCCCGGGGTCGCGCCACGGGCGAAGCGCCTGCCACAGAGCGAGTGCCATGATCGCCAGCATCTCGAAAAAGGTGATCGCCTGCACGGCCGCAAGGCCTTCGTGCGGGCCGATGAGAATGGCGAGCGTCCATCCGCCAAACCCGGCCAGCACTGCTGCCAGCAGCCAGCGCGCGCGCGGGAGCGGCGCGGGGTAGATCGCAAACAGCGAAATGATTGCGAGGCCGAAGCCCGAAGCGCCGATGGTGTTGAAAATGGCGGCGATATGGCGTTGCGGCGGCGAAAGCGGCTCAGCGAGATAATCGACTGTGCCGGCAAATGTGAACAGCAGCGTCATCACGCCGCTCAGGGCAAACAGGCGAATCGCGGAATCGCGCGGGCGCAGCGCGAAGACCCACGCCGCGACCAGCCAGGCACCGAGCCCCACGAGCCACGGCACCCAAAATCCGGCAGGCAGGTCGAACGGCCGGCGCCAAAGTGGGATCAGCGCAAGCCCGCCACCCTGTGTGCCCGCAGGTTGCAGCATCCACAGCAGCAGCCCGGCTGCGAGCGCCGCACCGATCAACAGCAGCGAGATCAACCGGCCCGCGGGGGTCACTGTGCCCCGCAGTGCGAAGATCGTTCAAGAGGGCGGACCACGGCTTCCACGGCGCGCAAGTCTAGCAACCTCCTGACGCGGTGCATCCCCCTGAACCGGGGATGGTGGCTGAACGGACCTAATGATATCGATCGCATAATTGATCGGCTTGAGCAATCAGGGGGGAGAGGGTGAGGCGACAAATCGCCGGCAACGCAGGGTCGCCGCGGCAGACGGTGTGGCGTGCAGGCGTGTTCGGCTCTGCGCTGGCCTTGATGGCCGGTACCGCTCAGGCTGCGCCGTGCGGTCCGGTCACGCCGATTAACCTCGAGCCTGCCGCGAACGCAGCCACGCCGCCTGCCCAATGCGACGAAGGCGGAATGGGCTGGCGCGGCGAGGGCGGGATCACGCTGTGGCGCTGCCCGCTGCGTCTCCCAGAGGGTGCGAGCCGCGCTGACGTCGAACCAAGCGCAATGACGGATGGTCTGTTTGTGCTGCGCGATGGCAAGGTGATCCATCGTCAGGCCGATGTTCCCTCGCCGTGGGGGGCAAAGGGCCTGATGCTGATGCGCGTGGAGTTATCGGGCGATGCGCGGCCCGAAATCCTGCTCGCGGCCCACAACACCTCAGGTCAGGGCATGGGGGTGGAAAGCTGGACGCTGACAGTGTTCGATGCCTCATGGTTCGATCTCGGCACCTGGACAGAGGTCGCGGATTGGGGCACGGACGCCTTCGTTCCGCGTGCCGATGGCAAACCCGGCTGTGCCGTGCTGATCACGACGTGGCGCGAGATGGAGGGCCCGGGCGATACGACAAGCCTGCATTTCGTCGGTGAGCGCGCGGATGTCAGCGGCGAATTGTCGGGCTTTGATACAGGTCCCGAGGGCGTGTTCGTCACCCGCCGCTATGACCGTCGTTTCGCGCGCGAGAGAGTGCGGGACATCGAACGCAGCCGCGGGCCGCAGCGCACCCCCGCCCGGTGGCTGCGACGAGAGATCGCCTTTGCTCTGGCAGACAAGGGGACTCCGGAATGAACCTCCTTCGAGGAGGATTGCTCCTTGAGCGTGCTTCCATCACGCGAGACAAACCCGTCGCCCCGTTACCCTGTAAGGACACCCCTGCCTTGTCACGTCGCTTAATCTTGCCGTCGTTCGCCGGCTTGGCTCTTGGCAGTGCGATGGCCTTCATGGCCCATCCGGCTGGCGCACAGGCAGGCACATCGAACACCTCGCCCATCTGCCAGGCGTCCCTCGACAGTCTCCAGGGCGCGATGACCCGCGAGATGTTCGAACAGGCTGCCACGGAGATGGTCGAGGCAGGAGCGCCCCGCGTGCTTGCCTCGCAGCCCTCGCGCGAGGCCGTGGGCGCAGGTTGGGTCCTGCTCGTGATCGATCGCATCGCGGCTGCGCAAGCGGATTGCCGGCTGGATCCCGACGCCCTCGATCGCTTCGGCGAGAGGGAGGTTCGCGACAGCGTCAAGACGGCAGCCGCAACCGATCGGGCAACATGCCGTGCAATTCTGCAGCGCATTCACGATGGCGCAACAGATTCCTACACGCGCCGAAGCATGGGCTGGGCCAGCTCCCTCAGGGGGGCGGCACAATTGCGAAGGACGCTGTTCGAGGATATCTGGCCGATGTGTCCGGATAGCGCGAGCGAAGAGCTCGTTAACGACGCGCGCACCGCCACATCAAAGGATCTTAGCACCGCACGGGAGACTGCACAATGATGCGCCGCGGCCTTGCTTCGCGGACCATGCTCGCGCTCGCCGCTTGGCTGGGCACGGCAGGCCCCGCCTTGGCGCAGGCACCCACCCCCCCTGCCAGCGACGAGCATGGCGAGATCGAGCTGGCGCGCGAGCTTGCGCAACTATGCGGCCAGGCAAGCTATTTTCCGCAGCATCTGCTCGATCAGGCGGCACGGCTGCGCTACCCTGGCTCAGCCGAAGAAAAGCAGGTCACGCGCGAGGCGGCGGCTGCCCCCGCCTCTCAGGGCTCACTGGCGGATCGTGAACGGGCCGTTCGCAACCGCCTGCGCCAGGATCGGATCGCCCGGGCGCGCGCGCTCGGCTGCGGCCAGAGCGCCGCTCCGGTGCTGATCCGTGGCCGCGATCTTCTCAACGTCGAACTGGCCGCCATGCTCAAGGCGCTCGATGTCAGGATCCAGGCCTATGGCGACAAGTTGAGCGCGGATGACATGGCCCTGGCCGGCGCGGCGCAGGCTAATCTCCAGCAGGTCTATCAGCAGGATATCGGTGAGGTCTATCGGATCGGCGGCACCTTGGCGCAGGCCCGGGAAACGGCCGCGTTCGGCCGCTTCGATCCGCAAACGCCCTTTGTCCGCTTCATGTCGGTCGACAGCCCCGAAAGGGTCGGCCTGTTCGCCGCGCTGCGGTTTCAGGCGGCCGCTGCCGCCGCGGGCTGGACACCGCAAGTGCGGTATCTCGGTTACAACGCCAATGAAGGGCCGGGAATGAGCCGGGTGATCGAACTCACCCGGCGCAGCGACAGCAAGGGGCCAACATCATCCCCCACGGCGCGGGTCGTGGGCGGAACGCGCGCAATTGCTGTCAAGATGGCTGTCGGAAGCACAGCGATCCGTGCCGATGCTGTGCTGATCCGCGGAGCAGATGGCAGCCTGACGCTGGCACTCTACGGCGGCAAGGGCGTCGAGGCGCTTCGCAGCGCGGGTCTGACGCTCGATCTCAGCTGGCAATGGGACAAGCGCGCCAGCAGCGCGCCGATGCCCACCCAGGAATGCGGCTTTGCCATCTGCCTGCGCCTGCCCTCCGATACCGACGCGCGCATGGCCACAGACCCGGGCTGGCAAAGCACGATCGGCAAGCTGCGCGCTGCCGCCACGGCCAACGACCCCAAACTTGACATCCGTATCGATTTCACGCGTGCCGAATGGGAACGCGCGCGCGGGAATGCCTCATGAGGAGCCCCGAGATGCCGACCAAGCCGATCGACACCAGCCGCGCCCTGCGCCGCACGACACTCACCGGCCCGGCAGGTCTCGCAGCGTTCCTGCTCGCCGCCATGGCGCAGCCCGCCAAGGCAGATCCTGGTGCCGCGCCGCCAGTCGGCCTGTGCAAGGCGCTGGCCGTGCACCGGACCAATGCCCGCGTCCAAACCCTCGCGGGGCTCGAACGAAGCACGGGTTTCGCTGCCAGCCTTGCCAGAGCAAGCGGCAAGTCGGCGGCCGCAGAAAGCGATGCCACCGCCAGGCCGCGCGAGGAATTGGCCGCAGCGGCGCAGCTCCTGCTCGCGCTCGGCACCGAACAGGGCGTTGCCCCAACCGAACTGACCGGCGAGATGCTGCGCGGCGGCACCTTCGATGCCTGCGCGCGCGCCTATGCCGCTCGCGCCCGGCGCCTTGATGCACCGGGCCGATGGGTGGTGCTGACGACACCCGACAGCATGACCCAGGTCGCTGTCGATGAAGCCAGCGTCGTGCGTTCCGGAAACCGGGCAAGCTATGTCTCGGTTACTCGGCTCCAGGAAGCCCAGCCTACCTCGCAGGGGCAGACCCGCATCGGGCTGACCGTGACGCAAGTCATCTGCGGTGCCACGCCGACCGAACGTCCGATGACGGTTGTATATCTTAAGCCCGGCAGCGCCATGCCCTGGAAAGCGGTTGATGCAACCGTCGGGACGCGCGGCTTCGGTGCCACGGCGAAAGGCAGTGCGGCCGAACGCATGGCGCTGCTCGCATGCGGGAGCGTCGCCTTTTCTCCGGCAACCCCACGCGAGCCGTCGCTCGAAACCCTCATGCAACGCTGGAACTACTGACGCCTCAGGGTTCCTCGCGGGCCAGCTTTTCCTCAGCGTAGACGAAATCGGCAGCGAAGGTCACCGCGCGTTCGAACTCGCGGACATTGGCGATGAACGCCGCAAGCGGGATCGGCTCGGCCAGATGCAGATCCCAGTGCACGAAAGGATCGCCATCTTCGTCGAGCCGAACCGCGAGAAAAGGATAGCGCGCGCTCAACTGCATCGCATCGGCCGCGTTCCATGGCTTGGCGCGGTCATATCCTACCTGCAGGCGGATCGCCTGGCACTTGTCGTGGGTAGTCTCGTCGCAGCCGAAGAAGAATACCGAGAGCACCGCCCCGCGCCCGCGGGAGATGATCAGCGGATCGCCCACCAGGTCCTTCTTGAGCTCGGGATCGAACCCGGCGTCCTTCAGCGCAACCACGATGGCCGCGGGATCCGTCGCGCTGATCGTATCGGCAGGTTTCGCTGCGCTGACGGGCGCGCTTGTCAAGAGTAGCGCCCCGCCAAAGGCTGCCAGAAAATGCTTGCGTCGGCGCGTCATTGCCGGGGGGCCAGACGCAGCATGATGGTCGAGGAGACCGAACCATCGGCATGGGCCGTGCGCGACAGGATAAGCTGCTGGCCGACACCGCCGGCGAAACGCTCCCAGGTCCAGATCTCGTCCGGCCCACGCGGATCGACGCGCCGGTCGACCAGCTGGTAGGCCGGGGCTTGGGCTTCGGCCCATCGACCGACCGGGACGTGGATGGCGTTCGCGCGGGCAGGATCGGTGGCCACGGCGATCCGGCACGGCGAGCCGGGATCGCCGAGATCGCGGCCCACCACCAGGATCACCTCCGGGGTCGATTGGAGCCACCAGACCGCCGTATCCGGCCCGCCCATCGCGGCGCGGTCTTCGCCGGTCAGTTCGGCAAAGCCGATGCTCTGGGCGATGCCCGCCAGCAATTCGCCATGCTGGATCACGGGCACGCAGATGTCCTGAAGCGTCGTCAGGATCAGGCCGTCGGCGGTTGGCCCGGCGTCCTGCGCCAATCCGGGTGCTGCCGATGCCGCCAGCAGGGTGCAGGCAGCGGCCGCGCCCAGGGCGCGGCGGATCCCGAAGGTCAGCATTGGGCTCTCCCGCAAGTGCGATAATTGTAATCGGTCCACCATTGCCGGTCTCTCAGGCGTTGTTCGTTGCTGCGATTGTCGCCCCGGGCCGCTGCCGCTCCGATCCCGGAGAAGGGCAGCACCCAGTTTTCGAAGTTCCAGTTGGTCGACGGTTTGGACGGTTGCGGCTGCGGCTGCTGCGGCGCGGCGCAGGCATCCGGGTTCAGGTCGCAGAAGGCGCTTGTCCAGCGATCATCGACGAAGGCCTGCATCCCCACGCGGCGCAGGGGGGTCGTGGCGGATTCGGCGAGGCCCGGGGCATCGATCACCGCCGCAGTGCCATGGGCATAGAGGAAATCCACATAGGTCGGCCCCTCCTCGACATAGACGATCTTCGCCCGGTCTCCCCCACTCCAGCGCAGCAGAGTGGCCGTGCGCCCGAGCCGGGAGGCGTGGGGCTTGCGGAACATGAGGATGCGATAGGGGTCCGGCAGGCCGCTGTGAAACGCCGCGATCTGGTTAAGCAACCCGGATGCATCGGCGAGGATAGCCGCCTTGCGCAGATAGGGCGTGTCTATTTGTGGGCGCAGCACCGTGATCCGGCACGCCGGTTCAGGCCGACCATCAGCGCCTGCCCCGTAATCGGCAACAAGAAAGACCACAGCCCCTTCGGCATCCGCGTAGAAAGAAAGCGCGTCCGAATAGCCGTCGTGGGTGAAGCCCACGCGCTCGGCCTCGGCCATGAGGTTGGCACCTTTCTCGCCGTCCCAACACAGATTGAAACCGGTTAGCACCATCGCATCGGGCGAGTGGGCCATCGCGGGATGCGCGATGACGACCGATACGGCGCATGCGATAGCCGCACTGAAGCATCGGGCAAGTGCATGCACCTCCTCCCATCTCCGCACCTTCAACTTGCGCGCACTCATCGTCATCCCCCTTCTCAACCCCGAATTAGGCCCAAGGTCAGGCCGCGACCACCCCCTGTTCCAGGGGTGCGTGGCGGGTTTTGGAGGGAGATCTGCCGTTTACCAAGGCGCTCCGGAACGGCAGAAATGTCCCTCACCCAGTCGTTCAGCGCACGATCTGCACCACCTGGTGGCGGACGTTGCGCATGAGACTTACGCTTGCCTCTGCGCGCCAAGCGCTGTGGCTATGGTAGCCGCGATCCATTCTTCCGCGCGCCGACGCGTCGCTTCATCCTTGCTCGACAGGTCGCGCCGCATCCAGTCTGGCAGACGGACAAGTGCGGCGAGAACGCGCTCTGACAGTTCATTGCTCATCCGCCGTCCCGTGGCATTGCGGCAGAAACTGAGCAACTTTCATGCTAGTGGGCGACGCGTTCAGGCACCGCAGTGCAGCAGATTGGCTGCACTGCGACTGCATGGCCGTAGACATGCAGAAGCATACGCAATGCAGCGCGACAGCGGGTAGAATGCGCTTGGCTGCCGACGTTGACGATCTCGGCCTGGGTGTCCGTGAGCGGTCGAGATGATGAGTAGGATAAGATGGCAAGATTAAAGCACCGCCGTCTTGCGGGGTGCAGGTGGTTGGTTTTGCTGCATTTTATCCGACGGCTCTCATTTGCCGCCGCCGCCGCTCCTTCCAAGAAGTCTCGTGAAATCAATGATCGCCGCGACGGCTGCCTGATGCTCAGGACGATCAGCGCGGCCCGTGGCTCCGGATGACCCAGTCCTGCGTTGCCCGTGCCCATGTCTCGCTGTCCGATCCACTAAAGAATGCGTGCCTGCCTGAAGCGCGGCGCAGCTTCGGCCACGATAGCGCAGGAACGTCATGTCGACCTTTCCGGCCCGTTCGCCCGATAATGGCGGCGATGGCGGGCCGGTCCTTGTCCCCCTCCAAGCTCCGAGGGCTGGTCCGTCATCACCCGAAAGATGCAAAGGACCAGACCGATGGGTGGTTACCCGAACCGATCCGGCAGACACGCAGAAAAGCAGCAACCAGTTGCCGCTGACACGAGGACTGGCACGTCGTCACGGAGGGCCGAGCAGGCCGACACCGGAGCATCAGGCCGGGACGCTCATGCGATCGAGCCAATCACCATGCGAGTACCCGACGCCTGCCGCTACATTGGTGTCAGCCGCAGCACTCTCTACGTTCTCATTGCCGAGGGTGAGATCGAGATCGTCAAGCTGGGCTGTTCGACCCTGGTTCTGACCGAAAGTCTCAAGGCGCTCATCGCAAAGCGTCGCGGCCCGAATGGCGCCTACTCTGATCAGACTGGCCAGTGACCGTGCATCCCCATCTCCTGCAGGCCATCATCCTCGCTGCTATCGTAAAGATGCCGGAAGCTACGAAGAAGCAGCTGACGTCGTCGATTCATGCCAGGCGGGAGCGGGCAGAAGAAGCGCTCGCCACAAGCATCATGATAGCGACTCTTCAGGGCAGATAGCTTGCCAACCATCGTTCCCTCAGCGCTCTCTTGCAGAGCGCAGCTCACTGCGAGTTGATTGGCCAAATCGAAGCAGGTAACGACCGCCCTAAACGGTGAACTTGCGACATTCCTACCGATTGGTGCCATGATCGGGAACGTCCGATAACGCTGACACTAGCCACTTGTTGATCCGTTTATCCACTAGCAGTGTAGGCGCGTCGTACTATCTTCGGAAAGCTATGCCGCAACATATCTTCTTCTCTTGGCAAGTTGATCGACTGCCTCGGACCGGACGCAATCTGATCGAACGTGCGCTTGGTGACGCGATCTTGGCGATCAAGGCAGATGCCGAGATCGATCCGGCTTACCGCGAACTGGCGATCGACCGCGACACCAGTGGCGTGCCCGGTTCGCCGCCACTGGTCGAGACGATCTTCGCCAAGGTCGATGCCGCCACCGCCTTCCTGTCCGACCTGACCTATGTCGCGACCCGCGCTGATGGCCGGCACATGCCCAACCCGAATGTCCTGCTCGAACATGGCTGGGCCCTGCGCGCGCTCAGCTGGCGGCGGGTAATCTCAGTGATGAACGTCGCTTATGGTTCGCCCGAGAACCATCCGCTGCCGTTCGACCTGCAGCATTTCCGGCGTCCGATCCTCTACAACTGCCCCGATGATGCCGATGAGCCGGCACGGCGCGCGGCTCGCGATGCTCTGGCAGCAGCGCTTAGAGACGCCCTGCGCGCAATCTTGAATGATGAGGTGGTCGTTGCGTCACCGGCAGTTCCAGCCGAACCGCATCCGCTTGATGTCGAACTGCTGGGTAAGGTCCGCAGCCAGTTTCCTATTGGGCTGCAACGCTTCTTTTACGATCATGATTTCGGCGAGCCGTTCCGCCGCGACATGCTGGACCCGCTCTATGAAGTGAACGAGGATTGGCGCGGCGCTAAATTCGAGTTCCACGATAACGCGCTGCAGGCCGCTTGGGAGGATGCCCGCACGCGGGCCGAGTCGCTTGGCAATCTCACCCGCCGGTATCTTTTCGCACTCGACGCTAACATGGCACTCTGCTCGCCCAAAACCGACGAGGACCGTCGCCTTGGCACCCAGCAATCGACTGTGCGGGCAGTGGGCGAAATGAACGCGGCTGCGACCGCCTTCGCCGACGCACTCGACGCTTTTGAACGCATTGCAAAAGATCGCGTGCGGGTCGCTGCCGTAGCGGTTGCTGCTCAACCTGCTCCGGCCATCGACCCATGGGAAGCGGCGAATGCGTTGCTCGAACGGCTCGGAAATGACGGCGTGACTGGACGCGTGCCGGGCATCGTCAGCAAGCCGAGTGTGACGATCAGACTGGTGC
The DNA here is from genome assembly GCA_045377215.1 of Erythrobacter sp. Classification (GTDB taxonomy): domain Bacteria; phylum Pseudomonadota; class Alphaproteobacteria; order Sphingomonadales; family Sphingomonadaceae; genus Erythrobacter. Next base: position 99,048 of record JBJIOB010000007.1, on the reverse strand, counting down.
CGGCAGTGATCGCCGAACGCCCTCGAATTGTGCCGGCAAAGGTTGCCAAGGCCCAGATGCGATTTGCGCCCGACGTCAGCGCGCGCGTTGTGACCGGTGCCGATGGCAATCAATGGTGGAGCGCCGAGATGCCCCGCGACGTCGGCAAAGCCAACGGCGAGTCGCGCTGGCGTACTCGTCTCGTGCGTCCGGGCGCAATGGAGTTCGAGGCGACGATCGGATCGCGGATCGCTGACGATCCCCATATCGTGGTCGATGGCCGCGACCTTGAAGACCGTATCGTCGCGAGCGTCGAACAATTGGCGGCATGCCTGGCGGAAGTAGAGCTTGGCGGTCCCGCTCTGCTGGCAATCGGCTTTGAAGGCGTCGAGGATGTCGAGCTGACCCGTGCACGTGGCGGCGGCCGCCCGATAAAGCGGCCTCGCTTTTCGCTACCCGTCGTCGAACTCGCAGCCCCACTAGCGCAGCCCGGCAATCAGCTGAACGAGATATTCGACATATTGTGGCAAACGTCAGGTTGGGGAGATGGCTCGCCGTCTTTCGGTCGCGGTATCTGGGACGGGTATGCCGATAACGACGACGGCGCGGTACGCTGACCGCCATGATTGCGGTTCCGTTCGGCAGGTTCGACATCTACGCACTCGCACTGCCGCGCGGCCATGGCTTTGGTGATCGGATCCCGCAAGAAGCCTGGGAAGCCGACGACGGCCGAGCCTTGGCCATTGTCACGAGCCACGCCGATCATGGCGATCTCGGACTGATCGTCATGCGGCGTCGGACTGACGGGGTCTGGGCGACGACGTGTGATTTGCTGGGTCTTGCCGATATCGACACAGCGCGAAATCGCGCGCGCGCCGAGCTGCGGGAGGGAGAGCCGCCCGAACAAGTACCGCCCGGCGTGCAGCGCCGGACCGCGCTCTACGATCTCGAAGGGCGAGAGCCGAGCGAAATTTTCAAGATGCTGACGGCGAAAAGCCATCGCAATGTCGCCTGGCTGCTCAACCAGCTCTATCTTTCGCTACCGCGCCCCGACCGCAACTGGGCCGCCGACTGCCAGACTGAGAACTTTCACACCCGACTCTGGGAAGCGCAGCTCCTTGCGTCGTTCCGAGAACAGGGCTTGCTGGTCACGCAGCCCATGGAGTCTCCGGACTTCCGCATCGAGAACCGCAAGGGCGGCATCGCTTGGGTTGAAGCCGTCACCGCCAATCCGCAGGAGCGTTTCGAGCCGGTCGGTGCCATGCCGTCCATCCAGCCCGAGAAGAATGAAGAGCTGTTCTTCGGAGCGGCCGCTTTACGTTTTGCCAAGACCATCGGCAGCAAGTTGCAGCGTGGCTACCCCGATATGGACCATGTCATAGACCACCCCTTTGCGATCGCGCTGGCCGATTTCCACGCGCCGGGATCGATGGTTTGGAGCCGTGAAGCCCTGCTCGGCTACCTCTATGGCTTAGGCGCGGAACCGATCTTGGTCGATGGAAAGCGCGTCGCCGCTGGCTATGAGGTTAATCGGCTGCTTGGTCCCTCGAAGTTTCCCACTGGCTTGTTTCGCGATGAAGCACATTCCGAGCTGTCGGCAGTCATTTTCACGAATGCCTGTGCCCTCAGCAAGTTCAATCGTGTCGCGCTGACCCGAGGCATGCAGCCTCATGTCGGTCGCTATGTGCGTTACGGACGCTTTTATAACCGTAGCCCTGGCGCGCTCGATGGCATTTCGTTCTGCCTCGATGTGCTCTCCGATGAATACCGCGCGCTCTGGCCGCAGGGTTGGGAACCCTGGTGCGCTGAGCTTGAGGTCTTCCATAATCCGTTCGCGCGACATCCATTGCCCACCCAGTTGCTCCCCGAGGCGTCCCACTGGCTTGAGGTCGATGGCGTAATTGACTGTCGCCATTACTATGACACCGGGATCCTATGGTCACGCTCGCTCATCATGGCCGCTGACGATCCAATGCCGACCTACGAGACCTTGCCCGCATGGTTCGAAGACCTCGGGCGTCGACGCGCAGCGCGCAAATGACTGCTCGTGTCAAATTGCGACGATCGCACCGACTGAACGGACGTCGCAATGTGGGTCAAAAATTGCCGTTTAAGAGTAAGCGCCGACGGAACCCGGCCTTGCTGGGCGGGGTCATTTATCGGAACGGCAGGGCCGAAGGAGGCCTTTGCGAGTGGATAGTGAGCAGTCAAACGAGCCTCGTATGAGTGGTCGCAATAGCGGCGGAGCGGTCATACGGGTTGAGCGCCGCAGGCGCTGGAGCGATGACGAGAAGCTCGCGATCCTGAAGGAGACGACACAGCCTGGTGCGATCGTGGCAGTGGTTGCCCGGCGATACGGGATTGGAACAGGCCAGCTTTATACCTGGCGCAAGCAGTTGCTACGCGGTGCCATGGCCGGGTTCGTGCCGGTGGAGGTGATGAGCGCGGAACCTGCGCAGGAGCCGACGGCGACCGGGCGGATCGATATCCGTGCGCAGGGCGGGCTGACGGTATCCATCGACCGGGCGGTCGACCGGACAGCGCTGAAGCTGGCGCTTGAAGTTATCGGTGAGCTCGGCCTTTGAGCCTGACGCTGCCACCATCGACGAAGATATATCTGTCGCTGGCCCCCTGCGACATGCGCAAGGGCTTTGACGGGCTATCGGCCCAGGTTCGCAATATCCTGCAGCTCGATCCGTTCAGTGGCGCTGTGTTCCTGTTCCGGGGCAAGAGGGGCGACAGGCTGAAGGCGCTGGTCTGGGATGGATCGGGACTTTGCCTGTACGCAAAGCGGCTCGAGCGGGGCAAGTTCGTGTGGCCCCGGACACAGGATGGGGTGGCGGTCCGACTGTCTTCTGCGCAAGTGGCGATGCTGATCGAAGGGCTCGACTGGCGGCAGGCGATCGTGCACGAAAGGGTGCCGGTTCCGACGCTCGCCTGATCAGAAAACGCCTGGAAAACTGGCGTTTTTTGTAGGATCGGAGTCGTAGTTGCGCTATAGTTGCGGGCATGCGGTTCGACCTTGATCGCCTTCCTTCAGACCCTGTTCTCCTGCAGAAAATGGTGCGGGAGATGGCTGAGGCGATGGAACGTGAGCGCGATGCGCTGAGGCTCGCGAACGACACCGTCAAGGCACAGGGCCTGACCATCGAAAAGCTCGAGCACCGGCTCGCTCGCCTATTGCGGGTGCAATTTGGCCGCAGCTCGGAGCAGATGGATATCGCCCAGCTGCGCCTGATGTTCGAAGACGTCGATACGCCAGCGCCGGCCAATGATGACGACACGGCAGCAATGCCAAGGACTATCCGCAAGGCCGGATCACGTCAGCCCATCCCGGCGCATATCCCTCGGCAGACGACAGAGCATCGTCCTGGCCCTTGTGCCTGTGGCGGCACCGATACGGTCATCGGCGAGGATGTGACGGAAGTGCTGGATTATGTGCCTGCCCGGTTCCGGGTTCTGCGCCATGTGCGTCCCCGCATTGCATGCAGGCGTTGCGAACAGATCCGTCAGGCACCGGCCATTGATCTTCCGTTGCCCAAGGTCATGGCGAGCAGCGCGCTGCTCGCTCATCTGATTGTCAGCCGCTTTATCGATCATCAGCCCTGGTATCGTCAGTCGGCGATCCTGCGCCGCCAGGGCGTGGATATCGATCGTGATGTGATGGGGCGCTGGGCGCGCAAGCTGGCCTGGCTCATGGCCCCGCTTGGGGAGCGGCTGCTCTCCTATGTCTGTGAGGCACCCAAGATCCATGGGGACGAGACCCCGGTCACCTTGCTGAACGGCCATGACGAGAGCAGGACCGCGTACTTCTGGGTCTATCTGCGTGATGATCGGTCAAGCGGTGACATGACTCCGCCTGCAGTCGCGTTCCGCTTCACCCCGGGGCGAGGCGGTGAGCATCCTGCGGCACACCTGGCCGGGTATCGCGGCTATCTCCAGGCCGATGGCTATAGCGGATACAACCGGCTGTATCGTGATCCGGACCGCATTGTGACCGAGGTCGGCTGCTGGGCGCACGCCCGGCGCAAGTTTACCGACATCCTGGAAAAGAACCCGTCGCCGGTCGCGGCAGAAGCGGTGGTGCGCATTGGCGAGTTGTTCGCGATCGAACGCGATATCCGCGGCGCACCTCCCGATGAGCGAAGGCGGCTCCGTCAGGAACTGGCACGGCCAAAGCTGGAGGCGTTGCGACCGTGGCTCGAGGCGCAGAGGCGCGGGCTGTCATCCGACAGCCCCCTGGCCAAGGCGTGCCGCTATCCGCTCAACCGATGGGCGGCGATGGTCCGATACTGTGACGAGGGGTTGCTCGAGATCAGCAACAACCTCGTGGAAAATGCCCTGCGCGGCGTGGCGCTTGGGCGTCGGAACTGGCTGTTCGTCGGCTCACCCAAAGGCGGCGATGCAGCGGCGCTGTTCTACTCTCTCGTGGAGACGTGCCGTCTGAACGGTGTTGAGCCCGAGGCCTGGCTTACGGATGTCATCGCACGTATCGGCGATCATCCGATCAACCGGATCGACGAGCTTCTCCCATGGCAATGGCAGGCGGCCCAAGATAATGCCCTTGCGGCATGAGTACCTCCACTACGTCTTCTGCTATCCTGATGCCGCTGGATCGCGATCCGGGCCTGTTGCCGCCGCTTGAAATGGACGGCTATCTGACGGGCCTGTTGGTTACGCCGCATCTGGACTCATCCGACTGGGTCATGGGGCTTTGGCGCGAACCGCCAGCCAGCAACGACCCTGCCAGGATAGAGCAGGCCCTTCGGCAAGCGCTTGCCCACCGCAGAAAGATCGAAGCCAACTTCGCAAAGGGCTGGCCTGGCTTCATGCCTGGATACTGTGAGCCAGGCAGAAGGGCTGATCACGATATGGTCAGGATCTGGGTCAAGGGGTTCTGGACTGCCATGAAGCTGGCACCCAGCTACTGGTCGGCTATCGCAGAGGATCACCGCACTGCTACGTTCGTTGCGCTGCTCGCCGGCTTCATGGATGTGAGCGAGCCGTTTGAAGAGCGTGACGACGCTGAGGAAATCCGCGACCAGCATGCAGCCTTGCTACCTCGTGCGCTGGTGGGGATGCGTAAGCTCGCCCTCATGCGAGAGGACAAAAAGACAACCCTACAGGCCATGAAAACTGGCAAGGCAGGACGCAACGATCCTTGCCCCTGCAGCTCAGGCAAAAAGTACAAGCACTGCTGCGCCGCCCTTTGAAACCACGTCAATGCCGCCTTCCGTCGGCGCTTACGTTTAAGAAAAGCATACGAGCAACACATTCACGGCACATTCCTGCTCGCCTTTATGCCTCATCGAGTGAATGCGCTGCGTCTCACAGGAGGCAGAACTCGCCGACCGCCGAACGCACTCAGGGCAATGATTGCAGTTGCGCCTTCCTAGACCGAGCTTTTGCCGGTCAGGAGCCGGGCGGCGAGGGTCTGGAAGGCAAGGTCGGGCGGGCCATCATCGTTGATTATTCCGTCTTGGGTAGCGCGGAAAAGTGCCGCAAGAATGATATCCTTGTCGGTCTCATTTGCGGCACCGTCATTGATGAGCGCGAGGAAGGTCCTAGCCATTACAGCCCGCTCCTCTGCGTCAGTCTGGAGGTGGTGCTCCGAAAGGTAGAGTTTGGTCAGGAGTCGCCCAAACCAGAAAGCTATGGTCGACAGGGCGGCAAGGCCACCAGAGATGACAAGATAGAGGGATAGAGGGTTGGTGGTTTCACCTTGGCTGATTTTGTAGATCAGCGTCCCCGCGCCTGCAAAGAGAGCCGTGAGAACAATTGCCATGACCACAAAGTAACTTCTCAGATTTTTGAAAGCGGCAATCCGGTTGTTTTTGTGCTCGGTAGCCTTCGTATCCCAGTACTCCACGGGTGCTCGCAGCTTCATGTATTCCTTATAGGTGTTTTCAACCTCGCGGATGCTGCTGCGTGCCTCATTGAACTCAGTTGCGACGTGCCTGATCCGCTCAGCATCTCGCTCACGCTGCTTGCGAAGTAAGCCTACCCCTATGCGTCTGGCACGCAAAAGCGTGCTCGCGAATTGGGTTGCACGGACTTCATTGGCATGGGCGGCCTCCTCGATCGACCTCTTTAGGCTGTCGCGGTAGTTGGCACGTTCCCGGCGCAGTCGCCCTTCAAGATCCGAGGCCTTTTGCATATCAGGAAGTGCGACCAACAGCATTCCCCGAACGGAGCGAGCATCATTGGCGTGTGAGAGGTTGGCATGCCTAACCAGAAGCGCTGCTGCAGCTGCAGCTTCCCGATCCCCAGCACTCTGAAGAATGTCGAACACCAGCGCGCCATCCTGCGAGCCTGAGTACAGGACATTTCCATTCGTCAGCGCCGTAAGCGGATTCTGCCCATGGCGATAATCCTCTCCGCGATTTCGCCGGTTGGAACAATCATTGATCATGTTGTTCCAATTGTCGATGAAGATGCGCGACACATTGTTTGGCGTATCTGTCAGGTTCAACAGCCAATCCCACTTGGCTTTTTCTGCAGAAAGCCAGTCAACCAGATCGTTCCATGATGTGACCCGCAACTGCTTTCCGTCGTTGCTGATCGTGAGTGTGACAGGCTCGCTCATTCTGACCCTCGTGACTGCAGGCAAAGCTTAGCGCAGGTGCCGCTACCGATCTGCGACCACAATGAGGCCGAAATTTTCTTTTTTATCAAGTTGGTTAGCCATCATCGCTGGGGATCAATTGTGGATGCTGTTGCATCTGATCCTAAGTAAGACGTAATTGGCCTCTATGCTCACTTGATAACCAGTGCGCTGCCCTTGCGGGCAACCTGCTTCTGTGGTTGCCGCCCTTGGTGCAAGTGGTTTCGTCCATTCAGCGCAGGTGATCGAGTGCGGTCTTCTGTCAGGCCTGTGATGCGGCGTTTCAGAAGCCGCTGGCCGGTATGGTGATCTGCGGATCAGGTCCTAATCTCTATCCATCGAGTTGTTTCGCTCAAAGCAGGTCGACAGGTTTTCCCGATCCAGATCTTTTCGATCATTTTGCCCATTCAGGTCGTTGCCTCTCACACTCCCTTCACCGTCGCTTCGGTTGCTGCACGACCATCACGCAGCCGCCAAAGACGCCGGATTCCGATAATCTTCCCCCTTCATCAACATCGACCAGATCTGCCGCGCCATCTTGTTCGCCAGAGCAATGGCGACCAGCATTATCGGCTTTCGCGCCAACATTCGGTCGAGCCATGACCCCGGCCGGATCGACCTGCGTCCGAGCCATGTCAGCCGCGACATTGCCCCGTTGATCAGCAACTTCCGAACATCGGCTTGTCCAGCCTTGGTCATGCGCCCAAGCCGCTCTTTGCCGCCCGATGAGTGCTGTCGCGGAACAAGACCGAGCCAGGCCGCAAAGGCACGGCCATTGTCGAACACTTCCATCGGCGGCACGTAGGCATCGATTGCCAGCGCAGTGATGGGCCCTACTCCAGGCATGGTCTCGAGCCGGCGTGCGATTGGTGATTTGAGCGCCTCGGACCTGATTTTGACAGACTTGGCATCAATGCGTTCGTTCAGCTTGTCGATCTGATCGAGCATGTCCCGGCACTCGTCGCGCGCCAGTTCAGGCAGGTCGCAATCGGGAGCGTCGACTATCTCTCTGATCCGAGCCAGATGCACCGTTCGTTGCGGAACAACGTGCCCAAATTCATAGAGCACCGATCGCAGACCGTTAATGACTTCGGTGCGCTGGTTGACGAGGCGCCCGCGAGAGCGGAACAGCACTGCCTTCGCCTGCTGCTCCTCGGTTTTCGGTTCGATGAACCGCATCTCAGGGCGCTGGGCCGCCACGACAATCGCCTCTGCATCTGCGGCATCGTTCTTTTGCCGTTTCACGAATGGCCGAACATACTGCGGGGCGATCAGCTTGACGACATGACCCATGCTGCGAAATTCGCGGGCCCAATAGTGCGCGCTGCCGCACGCCTCCATCACCACGACGGCGCGCTCATGCGTCGCCATGAACTCGTGCACCTTGTCTCGCGGTAGCTTTCGGCGAAGCAGGACTTCGCCCGTCATCGTGGCGACGTGAAATTGAAAAACGCGCTTAGCCAGATCGATCCCGATCATCGTATCCATCGTCATGGTTGCCGTCCTTTCCGTTGAGTGAGCTTTCAGGCCCACGTTTCTTGTCACATCGAGTTGCTGTCAGGGAGGGCGGCAACCACTCCATCTCTATCCGCTGGCGCGGACCGGGCCTGTAGTCCCGGCCCATCCGGGTGACGATCAGGAGCGGTTGGAAGCGGAGCGGGAATTCCCGGAGGACGCGCTCGGTCCCGCGCTTCGCCGCTCCTGCGGGCGCGGTGTTTTTGTACTAACCCGCAGGCGCTCTTGCCTCGCTCATTGCCGGACGCCCGCTGGCCCACTTGGCCCGCGCGCAGGGCGTCCGGCGGCTTCGCGCCGTGCAAGGGCGCCGTTGTCAGAGCGGATCGCTGCTGCGATCCTTGAGGGGAACGCCAAGGGCTTTGCCCTCTCGTTCCCAAACCCCAATCGACACCCCCGTGTGGCGGGCTTCGCCCGCTGGCCCGCGCCAGGGCATCGATTGGGGTTTTCCCTCCCCCTCCCATCCTCGCCGGAAGGCAGGCCGTCATGGCAGAGCCATGCCTGCCAGCCGTGATGGTGTGCCGCGCGGCTACGCGGTGGCTATTCCTCGGCGTAGGGCACTGGCGGCGTCGTGGGCATGCCGGAGCAGTAGGCACCCCAGGCATCCATGAGCCTGACGCGCATGCCGGGCTTCTCCTTGGTGCCGAGATAGGTCGTCCGGCGATAGGCAGCCTGCACCGCATCAGGTGTCTTGTGGGCGAGTGCCGCCTCGACCACCGCGTTCGGGTAGCCTTCGTTCGCGGCCCAGTCCGTGAAGGCCGACCGAAACCCGTGGACGTGGAAGGGCTCCTGCATGTCGCGCAGCACCTTCAGCAGCGTCATGTCGGACATGGGATTGCCTGCCGTGCCGGGGAAGACGACGTCCGTGCCCTCAATGCGCAGCGCATCGGCCTTCTTCAGCACCGCCAGCGCTGCATCGGACAGCGGGACGTCATGCGCCCTGCTCCGCTTCATGTGCTCGGCAGGAATCGACCAGATGCGCTCTTCCAGATCGAACTCCGACCACCGCGCGAGGCGAACTTCCTGCGATCGCGTGCCGGTCAGGATCAGCAGATCGAGCGCCAAACGTCCGAAGGACGGCTTGCGCCGCAGCGCGATCAGGAACGAGGGGATTGCGACATAGGGCATCGCCTTGCGGTTCTGGGTCTGCTTGATCTGTCTGGGTAGGCCCCTCCCCGCCTTCAGGCTGTTGTTGCCGGACGGTGCCTCTGTCGAGCGCCAGCCCCTGGCATGCGCGAAGTCCAGCACCGCGCAGATCCGGTTGCGCACCTGACGCGCGGTTTCAGGGATCTCCTGCCAGATGGGCGTGAGGACCGAGATGATATCCGCAGTCGTCACGCTTCCGGTCGGCTTGTTCCCCAGCTTGGGGAAAACGTAGTTCTGCAGGCTGGCGAGCCACTGGCGGGTGTAGACCTCGCTTTTCCAGCCCGCCGCATTCTCCGCATGATACAGGAGGGCCGCTTCCCTGAAGGTCACCTTGGCTGCGGCCTCGTCCTTCCTTTCGGCGAGCACATCGCGCTTTTCGACCTTCACGGCCACGCGCAGTTCGTTAGCCTTATCGCGAGCAGCAGCCAGCGTCACGAGCTTGGCACTGCCGATCCCGATGTCCCGTCGCTTGCCGTCCTGCTGGACGCGAAGGTTCCAGTAGGCACCGCCGCGCTTGTCGACCTTGAGAAACAGACCGTCACCATCCTGATAGGTACCGGGATTCGCGAGGGCCGTTCTGACCCCTACCGCCGAGAGTTTTCCCATCGATTTCTCCCCCACACTTTTCCGCATCGCGGCGAGGAACCACAGTGTGGGGGTAAGGGCTTTTACCCCCACATTACCCCCACACTGGGCGTCGGATGGGCATGGATCGCGACGGATTTGTATGGATGGCGAGAGGCAATATACCGCAGAAAACCAATGATTTCCATGGATTTTGGGGTATGCCGGAAGATAGGGGGTTGGTGGACAGGGCTGGATTCGAACCAGCGTACGCTTGCGCGGGCAGATTTACAGTCTGCTGCCTTTAACCACTCGGCCACCTGTCCACACCGGGGCATCGGGGAGCGCACGCGCTCCTTCGAAAAGGCAGGGAGCCAAAGCCTCCCTGCTGCCGAGAGGCGCCCCTTTGGCGAAGCGATGCTTGCCTGTCAATGGCCCTGCTGGCAGGGGGGCGCAGCAATTTCGCAGCAATTTCGCAGCAGGGACACAAGGCACATGGCCAAGGGTGAAAAGAAGCGCGCGCTGCGCGGCCGGGCAGGACGGATGAAAGGCGGGCGCGGTTCGGGCCGGGCTTCGGCAGGACAGGTGCGGCTGTGGGGGCGTCACCCGGTCGAAGCAGCGCTCAAGAACCCCGAACGCCGCCACCGCAAGCTGTGGGCCACGCGGGAAGGCATCGCCAGTCTCGATGGCGAATTGCCTGCCGATTTCCCGATCGAATATGCCGATGTCGCCGATCTGGCGCGGCTTGTCGCGCGCGATGCGCCGCATCAGGGGCTGGTGCTGGAATGCGAGGCGCTGGAGGATCGCTTTCTCGATGAAGTCACCGATGGCGATCCGGCGCGGCCCATTGTGGTGCTTGATCAGGTGACTGATCCGCACAATGTCGGCGCGATCCTGCGCTCGGCTGCGGCCTTCAATGCCGCCGCCATCGTGACGCAAGACCGCCATGCCCCGCCCGAAAGCGGCACGCTTGCCAAATCGGCCAGCGGCGCGCTGGAAATCGTGCCGTGGATCAGGGTGGTGAACCTGTCGCGCGCGCTCGATGAACTTGCCGAAGCCGGCTATTGGCGGATCGGCCTTGCGGGCGAAGCGGCAGCCACGCTCGGCGAGGTCATGCCGGCAGGGCCGCTCGCCATTGTGCTGGGCGCAGAAGGCGAAGGGATGCGCCATAATATTGCGGCACATTGCGATGCGCTCGCCCGGCTGCCGATATCCTCCGCCATCGAAAGCCTTAACGTTTCGAATGCGGCCGCGATTGCGCTATATGCCGCAGCGACGCGCTGACGGCAGGGGTCAGGCAAGGCGGCGCGCCTGAACCAGGGGAGGGTATCATGCACGCCATGTCAAACCGGCGCTCGGTCGCAGCGGCGCTCATCGCAGCGCTTTCGTTGCTGCTTGCGGGATGTTTTATTGCTCCGGGAAAATTCACGTCCGAACTCGCACTGACGGGCCCGGACCAGTTCACGTTCACCTATGATGGCGAGATTTTCTTCCTCGGCCTGTCGAAACTGTCGCAGATGGGCGCAGCGACGGATGACACGTTCACGCCTTCGGCCTGCGTGGACGATGAAACATTCGCCAGCAGCGAATGTACCGCAGCGGAACTGGCCGAGCAGCGCAAGGTGTGGAACGAAGCGGCGCCCGCACGCGCTGCCGAGCGCAAGAAACAGGCCGCACAAATGGCTGCCATCATGGGCGGGATCAATCCCGAAGACCCCAAGGCGGCCGAAGAACTCACGAAGCTGCTGCTGCGCCACAAGGGCTGGGAAGCGGTGCAAAGCCTTGGCGACGGGCTGTTCAAGGTGCGTTACCGGATCAGCGGCACGCTGGGGCATGATTTCATGTTCCCGGTGATCGAAGGCTTCCCCGCGACCAGCCCGTTCGTCCAGACGATTGCGCGCAAGAACGGCCAGTTGCGCATCAACGCGCCCGGCTTTGCCGCGCAAGGCGGCGACAATCCCCTGACCGGAATGATGGGCGGGATCGGTGCCATGGCCGGCATGGCCGGGGCTAGCGCGACGCCGGGTGCAGATGGCGAACCAGTGCCGGGGATGCCGAGGCTTGAAGGCACTTTCACGATCCGCACAGCCGGCGCGATGCGGGTGCGCGCCAACAACACTGATGAAGGCCCCGAGACCACGGCCACCGGCGAAGTGCTGACCTGGCAGGTTACCCCGCGCACGGCCCAGATGCCGACGGCCCTGATTGATCTGGCGCCCTGATCGGCAGCCAGGGCAAGAAAAAACCCTGCCAGAGCGCTAAGCTCCGACAGGGTTTGGATTGGCCTGCGTCCTTGCCCGCAAGCAAGATCGCAGCGCTTGTGCAGATCAGTTGACCGCGTCCTTCAGCCCCTTGCCCGCCTTGAACTTGGGCTGGGTCGAGGCCTTGATCGTCATCGGCTCGCCGGTGCGCGGATTGCGCCCGGTCGAAGCTTTGCGCTTGGCGACCGAGAAGGTGCCGAAACCGACAAGACGGACTTCGTCCCCGCTGGAAAGGGCCTTGGTGATGGCATCGAATACGCCTTCGACGGCATTGGCGGCATCGGTTTTGGACAGGCCGCTGCTTTCGGCAACGGCACCGATCAGGTCATTTTTGTTCATGGTAAGCCCCCTCACATGTTCTGTTTGGTCGCTGTGGATGTCATGTGACTATCGAATCGAAGCATCGAGAATGAGCCGCTTTCGTGCGGAGTGTCAAAGGCAAACAGCCAAGGCTTGCGCGCCGGGCGCAATTGTCAGCTAACCGCCTTGCAGAACCTCCGGAACCGGAACCGGCCACACCCTCCCCGCTGCAACCCGCCCAGGGGACGAATCACAGCCAATGGCAAGGCCTTAGACGATCAATGGGCCGTTGGCACGTCCGAAGCGGGCAAATTTGCCGCCGGCGCATGGGCGCCGGGCTGGCTCGCCAGATCATCGGCCTCGGTCCATTCAATCGGCTGCACCGGCTCGCACAAGGCATGTGCCAGCACTTCATCAACATGGGCGACAGGCACGATTTCGAGCCCTTCGATCACGTTCGCCGGGATTTCCGCGAGGTCTTTGACGTTTTCCTCGGGGATCAGCACCTTGGCAATCCCGCCGCGCAGCGCTGCGAGCAGCTTTTCCTTGAGGCCGCCAATCGCCAGCACGCGGCCACGCAGCGTGACCTCGCCCGTCATCGCCACATCGGGGCGCACCGCGATCCCCGTCAATGTCGAGACAATCGAGGTCACCATGCCGATCCCTGCACTCGGCCCGTCCTTGGGCACCGCGCCTTCGGGCAGGTGGATGTGGACATTCTTGCGCTGGAACAGGCTCGGCTTGATGCCATAGGCCGGCGCACGCGCCTTCACGAAGCTGAAGGCTGCCGCGACGCTTTCGGTCATCACTTCGCCAAGCTTGCCGGTGGTGCGCACTTCGCCCTTGCCCGGCGTGGTGACGCTTTCGATGGTGAGCAGTTCGCCGCCGACCGAAGTCCACGCCAGACCCGTCACCGCGCCGACCTGCGCTTCTTCCTCGGAAACACCATGCTTGAACTTGCGCACCCCGGAAAATTCGCCAAGGTTTTCAGGCGTAACGGTAACGCTGGTCGCTTTCTTTTCGAGAATCCGGCGCAGGCTCTTGCGGGCCAGCCGGGCAATCTCGCGCTCCAGCGTACGCACGCCCGCCTCGCGGGTGTAATAGCGGATGAGATCCCGCAGCGCCTCTTCAGTGAGCGTGAATTCGCCTGCCTTCAGCCCGTGGGCATCAATCTGCTTGGCAATCAGATGGCGCTGCGCAATCGCGACCTTTTCATCCTCGGTATAGCCTTCGAGCCGGATGATCTCCATGCGATCAAGCAGCGGCTGCGGCAGGTTGAGGCTGTTGGCGGTGCACACGAACATGATGTCGGAAAGATCGAGATCAAGTTCGAGATAATGATCCTGGAACTTGGCGTTCTGTTCCGGATCAAGCACTTCGAGCAGCGCCGATGCCGGATCGCCGCGGAAATCCTGCCCCAGCTTGTCGATCTCATCAAGCAGGAACAGCGGATTGCTGGTGCCTGCCTTTTTCAGGTTGGCGACGATCTTGCCGGGCATCGAGCCAATGTACGTGCGCCGGTGGCCGCGGATCTCGGCCTCATCGCGCACCCCGCCCAGCGACTGGCGCACGAATTCGCGGCCCGTCGCCTTGGCGATTGACTTGCCCAGCGACGTCTTGCCCACGCCCGGCGGGCCGACGAGGCACAGGATCGGCCCCTTCAGCTTGTTGGTGCGCGCCTGCACGGCGAGATATTCGATGATCCGGTCCTTGACCTTTTCCAGCGCATAGTGATCGGCATCGAGCACCTCCTGCGCGCGCGCAATGTCGCGCTTCAGCTTCGATTTCTTGCCCCACGGCAGGCCGAGCAGCACATCGAGATAATTGCGGATCACCGTCGCCTCGGCGCTCATCGGCTGCATGGCGCGCAGCTTCTTCAGCTCAGCCTGCGCCTTGGCCTTGGCTTCCTTGGACAGCTTGGTCTTTTCGATCAGCTCGGTCAGTTCGGCGATTTCATTGCCCTCGCCATCGTCGCCGCCGCCGAGTTCCGACTGGATCGCCTTCAATTGTTCGTTGAGGTAATACTCGCGCTGGGTCTTTTCCATCTGGCGCTTCACACGGCCGCGGATGCGGCGTTCGACCTGAAGCACTGACAATTCGCCTTCCATGAAGGCCATGACGAGTTCCAGCCGCTTGAGCGGGCTGGGCTCGGCCAGCAGGCCTTGCTTGTCCGAAACCTTGGCGCTGATGGCTGCGGCAATGGTATCGGCCAGTTGCCCCGCATCATCGACTTCGGACAGATCGACGTTGCTTTCCTCGCCCATCTTCTTGTTGAGCTTGGCATATTCGCCGAATTGTTCGGTCACCTGCCGCATCAGCGCGGTGACTTCGCTGCCGGCAACGGTCTCGGGCTCAATCGCGGTGACTTCGGCTGCAAGGAATGCCCCTTCATCGCGGATCGCCGCCAGCCGCGCGCGGTGCGAGCCTTCGACCAGCACGCGCACCGTGCCATCGGGAAGCTTGAGCAGCTGGAGCACCTGCGCCACCACGCCCACATCATAAAGATCATCGCCTTCCGGATCATCGCAGCCGGGATCAAGCTGGGCGAGCAGGAAGATATCCTTGGACGCTTCCATCGCCGCTTCGAGGGCTGCAACCGATTTGTCGCGGCCCACGAACAGGGGCACCACCATACCGGGGAACACCACAATGTCGCGCAAGGGGAGGAGAGGATAGGTCTGGTTCATTTATTGTGTCCACAGCGGGCATTGGGCCCGCCTTTGTTGGGAATATGGGAAGCGCAAGACAGCCTGCAATGGGTTGCCAGCGTCACCCAAGACCCGGCAGGTTGAACCCCTGCGGGAGGCCCATCGAGCCCTGCATTTCGCGCATCTGCTGTTCCGAAACCCGGTCCGCCCGGTCACGCGCATCGTTGAAGGCGGCCGCCACGAGATCCTCAAGGATCTGCTTGTCATCCGGCACCATCAGGCTGTCGTCAATATGGACACCCAGAATGCGGCCCTTGGCGCTGGCGCGCACTTTCACAAGGCCGCCGCCGGCGGTGCCTTCAACCTCGATCGAATCGAGTTTGACCTGCATTTCGTTCATTTGCTTCTGGATGGTCTCGGCAGCTTTCTGGGCTGCGGCCATCATTTCTTCCATCGACTTCATCGGGGGTTCTCCATCATCGGCGAGGGTGGCCGCCAGCAGCAACAGCGCCTTGCGGACCAAGAATTTCGGCATCGGGGAAAGCGGCCAGCGCAGCCTGCACCAGCGGATCGGAGCGGATACGCTCATCGCGCGCGCGCGCCTCGGCCTCGGCAGCTTCGCGCAAGGATGGCTGCGCCTCTCCACTGCCGCGCTCGATCAGCCAGCGCTTGCCCGTCAGCTTGAACAGGGCATCGCGGATATCGGGCGCGGGGTCTTCGGGGAAATTGTCAGCTGCCTGATAGACGAGGCGCTCGGGGCCAAGTTCGATCACCCGCACCCGGTCGCGCATGATTTGCGCCGCGCGCATCTGCCCGGCAGCATCAACCGCTTCGACCAGCGCCGCCCAGTCAGGGGCAGTGCCAGCTGCTGCAAGGGCCGCACCATCGCTCGCCCCCTCACCCGCATCGCTTGCGGCGGGTGCAGGAGCCAGCACACCGCCGCCCTTGGCCAGTTCCTCGATCCGGCGCATCAGCGCGCCGGGATCAGGCATCTGGCCCGCATGCAGCACTCTGAGCAGCGCCATCTGCAACGAGACCAGCGGATCAGGCCCGGTGCGCACCTCTTCGTGACCCTTCAGCAGCAATTGCCACAGCCGGTGCGTTTCGGCAGGCTTCAGCCGCGCCGCAAAATCAGCCAGAGCAGCGCGTTCTTCTTCGCTGGGAGCATCCGGTTCGCCGCCTGCGACCTGAGCCAGCGTGATCTTGTGCACGAGGTTCATCAAGGCGCGCATCAGCGCAAGCGGCTCCACCCCAAGCGCATATTGTTCGTCAATCGCGGCAAGCAACGCCTTCGCATCGCCTGCCAGCAAGTGCCCCAGCACACGGCGCTGCGCGCTTTTGTCAGCCAGCCCCAGCATTTCGCCAAGCCGTGCGGCGGTAACCCGCCCTTCCCCGTCAAGATCGGCATGGGCAATCGCCTGATCGAGGATCGAGAGGCCATCGCGCACCGATCCTTCGGCGGCCGATGCCACCATGCGCAGCGCCTCGGTATCAGCCTCGACACCCTCTGCCGCACAGACTTTCGCAAAATGTTCGGCCAGCAATTCCGCCGGAATACGCCGCAGGTCAAACCGCTGCGTGCGGCTGAGCACGGTGACGGGCAATTTATCGACTTCGGTGGTGGCAAACAGGAACTTCACATGTGGCGGAGGTTCCTCAAGTGTCTTGAGCAAGGCGTTGAAAGCATTGCGCGACAGCATGTGAACTTCGTCGATGATATAGATCTTGTAGCGCGCAGAAACCGCCGCATAGCGCACCTGTTCGATGATCTCGCGGACATCATCGACCCCGGTGTTGGAGGCAGCGTCCATCTCGATCACGTCGATATGGCGCCCCTCGGCAATGGCGCGGCACGGCTCGCACACGCCGCACGGATCAATCGTTGGCCCGCCCGTGCCATCCGGCCCGATGCAATTCAGGGCCTTGGCAATCAGGCGCGCGGTCGAGGTTTTGCCAACCCCGCGCACCCCCGTCATCAGGAAGGCATGGGCAAGGCGATCACGCGCAATCGCATTGGCGAGCGTGCGCACCATCGCTTCCTGCCCGATCAGCTGCGAGAAGGTCTGCGGGCGATATTTGCGCGCCAGCACGCGATAGGGCTGGGCAGGCGTGGGGGCAGAGGTTGGCGCTGGCGCTGCAACCGCCGCCGGGCGCTCGGCAAGAGCAGGCGCAGCGCCGAACAGCGCGTTCTGGCCTGCTGCTTCCAGTTCGGCAGCGCTGGGCCCAGCTTCTTGTTCGGGCAGATCGGGATCGGAATCAGTCACGCCGCCAAGCTAGGCGCTTGCGGCTCATTTGTCATCGCGCGTGGGTTGAAAAAGCGGGGCATGAGGCTGCCAAACCCGCGCATGAAAAAGGAGCCGGGCGACCCGCCGCAATCCACCTGGGCTGCTGCCTTCCGGCCCTGACCCGGTGAGCAGACGCAAACGTCCACCCGACTCCCGGCAGCGCATATGGCGAGGTTGACGCGGGATTTCAAGTTCGTTCTCCCACCCCCGACCCGTCCCGCGAGCGGGAGGGGAGCGAGGAATCGAAGCGAAAGCGGAGATGGCCGAAGGCCACCTGGTGGCTTTGCCGCCTGGTCGCAGCGGGGTGGGCCTGCGCGATTAGCGGAAATTGTCGGCGTAAGCTTGCAGCTTGAGGCTTTTGGGCGGGGCAGCATGCACCCGGGCTACGATCCCATGCTTGGCCGCATAGGCCTTGGCCGCGTCCTTGTCGGGGAAAGTCAGGCGCACCTGCGATTGGGTGTCGCGGGTTGCCGTCCAACCCATCAGCGGATCGGCCCAGCGCGCCTCGGCGGGCGCAAATTCAAGCACCCAGACATCGCTTTTGGCCTTGCCCGATTGCATGGCGCTTTTGGGTTGCTGAAAGATCCGTGCGGTCATGCGCTGTCCCTTAAATCAGCTTGCGCTGCGATTGAAGGCATTTTTGGTCTTCATGCTCGGCTTTTCCAGCCACGGCTGATCGGGCCAGCGATGCTTGGGATAGCGGCCCTTCATATCCTTCACCACATCGCGCCACGAACCGCGCCAGAAACCCGGCAGATCACGAGTCGCCTGAACCGGACGGCCGCCGGGGCTGGTAAGCTTGAGCAAGAGCGGCGTGTGGCCGATCATCGGGTGCGTATCGAGCCCGAACAGCGCTTGCACGCGCACTTCCACACTGGGCGCATCATCGCCTGCATAATCAATGGCATGGCGGGTATCGGCAGGCGAGATGAAATGGGTGGGCGCGGCGCGATCCAGCGCGGCGCGGGTATTCCAGTCAACCAGCCCCAGCGCGGCCTCGGCATAGCGCGCGGGCGGCAGATCGAGATCGCGCCGCCCGTGGAGCAGGGGCGCAAGCCAGTCGGCGGCGTGGGCGCGTAGATTCTCTTCCGAAAGCCCGGCAATCCCGGCAAATTGCGCCCGCGCAAGAAAGCCGGTCGGCAGCAGTGTCCCCAGCTTTTCCAACGCCTTGCCCACAAGGATATCCACAGCCTGCGCCGGATCAGGCGCAGCATCGGGCGCACTGCTGATGAGAATCGCGCCGAGCCGCTTTTCGCGGCGTGCTTCGATCCGGTTTTTTTCATTATTCCAGCGAATTATCGAGCGTTCCTGCAAGTCATCCTCAAACAGCACGGCGATCCGCTCAGGCGCGATCTCGACGCCTGCGGTGATGCGTGCGCCCTTGGCCTCGCCCTGCGCATCGCCGATCACGATCCACTCGGCGCACGCCAGCGGTGAGGCGAGATCGAGCCGGAAACCGCGCCCGCCTGCGCTGATCCAGTCCTCGCCCGTCCCGTCGCGGCGACGGGCCACGAAATCGCGCCGCGCGAGCGCCAGAGCTTCAGCGGCATTGCTGGCAGGGCTATCGCCGAGCACACCTGCAAGCTTGCGCGCTTGCCCCGCCCAGCCTGCCGCAATCCGCGCCGCTGCCACACTGCGCGGCGCATGGTCACCGCGCCAGCGCGCAAGACGCTGCATCAGGTCTTCCCCGCGCCCGCCCAGCCCGCGTTCCTGCAGCAGCATCACCAGCCGCGCCGCATCCTCGCCGCAGCCCGCACGCGATCCGTGCAGCACGGCTGCCGCCTGATCGGGCGCCATCGGCAGGCTGGCAATCGCCTCGCCCAGCCGGGTAATGCGCCCGGCGGCATCGAGCGCGCCAAGCGCCCCCAGCGCACCCCGCGCCGCCGCAACCGAGGCATCGGGCGGCGGATCGAGCCATGGCAGCCCCGCCGGATCGCTCGAACCCCATTTGGCGAGCCGCAGCAGCAGCGGCGCCAGATCGGCGCTGGTAATTTCGGGCGGGGAAAATTCGGGTAGGGACTTGTGGCTGGCCTCCTCCCACAGCCGATAAGCCACCCCCGGCCCCTGCCGCGCCGCGCGCCCGGCACGCTGCGTTGCCGAAGCCTGCGAGACGCGCCGCGTGACCAGATACGTGGTGCCGGCCGCGCGGTCATATTCAGCGAGCCGCGCCATCCCGCTATCGACCATCACGCTGACCCCTTCGAGCGTCAGCGAGGTTTCGGCAATCGCGCTCGCGAGCACAATGCGGCGGCGGCCTTGGGGATCGCGGCGGATCGCAGCGCGTTGCCCGGCAGGTTCGATCTGGCCGTGCAAGGGCAGGATCGGCGTATCGGGCAGCTTGGCGACAAGCCGTTCGCGCACCCGCTCAATCTCGCGCACGCCAGGCAGGAAGGCGAGGATATCGCCTGCCTCATCGCGCCACGCAGTCAGGATCGCGCTGGCCATGCGATCTTCGATGACCTGCAAAGGATCCGCGCCAAGCCACTTGATTTGCAGCGGAAAGCTTTTCCCCTCGCTTTCCACTACCGGGGCATCGCTGCCCAAAAGGCGGGCAAAGCGCGCGCCGTCAATCGTGGCCGACATCACCAGAACGCGCAAATCTTCGCGCAGCACGCTGCGGCTTTCCAGCGCAAGCGCAAGGCCCAGATCGCTGTCGAGGCTGCGTTCATGCGCCTCGTCAAACAGCACCGCTGACACGCCGGGCAGTTCCGGATCATCCACCAGCCGGTTAACCAGGATCGCCTCGGTGACGACCAGAATGCGCGTGCGCGCCGAGGTCTTGCTGTCGAGCCGGGTCATGTAGCCGACAGTCTCGCCCGGCGCTTCGCCCAGCAGTTCGGCCATGCGTTCCGCTGCGGCGCGCGCCGCCACGCGGCGGGGCGAGGTGATGATGATTTGTCCGGTGCACCACGGCTCACCCAGCAGATCGGGCGCAACCGTGGTGGTCTTGCCCGCACCCGGCGGCGCGATGAGTACGGCAGCGCCCACGCCCGCAAGCGCCGCGCGGAGATCGGGCAGAACGGCGTGGATCGGCAGGTCGGAGCGCATCGCCCCGCCCGATAGCTGGCTCAATGGCCGCGAGCGACCGCGAATTGCGCCGCTTCGGCCATCGCAGCGCGCGCCTTGCTGTCGGGGAAGATCGAGATCGCATCAATCGCGCGGTGGGCGAAATGACGCGCGCGCTCGCGGGTATCCTCAAGCGCGTTGTGCTTTTCAATCAGGCGGATCGCGTGGGCCAGATCTTCATCCGAGGTGCGGTGGCCGATGATCGCGGCCTTCCAGAACTTGCGCTCCTCCTCGTTGCCGCGCGCATAGGCGAGGATGACGGGCAAGGTCATCTTGCCTTCGCGGAAATCATCGCCCTGCTCCTTGCCCATCTGGGCTGCGTCCGAATCGTAGTCGATCGCATCATCGACCAGCTGGAACGCCACACCCAGATTGCGGCCATAGGCTTCGAGCGCGTGTTCCTGTTCTTCGGAACATTCCGCCACCACGGCGCTGATCTGGCTGGCAGCAGCAAACAGCGCGGCGGTTTTCGCGCCGATGATGTGGAGATATTGTTCTTCGCTGGTGGTGATCTGGCGCTGGGCAGACAGCTGCGAAACCTCGCCCTCGGCAATCACGGCGCTGGCGCGGGACAGGATCGAAAGCACGCGCAGGCTGCCATCTTCGGTCATCAATTCGAACGCGCGGCTGAACAGGAAATCGCCCACCAGCACGGTTGCCGGATTGCCGAAGATGATGTTGGCCGCAGCCTTGCCGCGCCGCAGTTCGCTGCCATCGACGACATCATCATGCAGCAAGGTGGCGGTGTGGATGAATTCGACAGCGGCCGCCAGCTTGTAGTGGCGCGTCCCCTTGTAACCGACCAGTTCCGCGCCTGCGAGCGTGAGCATCGGGCGCAGCCGCTTGCCGCCGCCTGAAATCAGGTGCCCGGCAAGACGCGGGATCAGCGGGATCTCGCTCTGCATCCGTTCAAGGATCACGGCGTTGACAGAATTCATCCCCGCCGCCGTCAGCGACAGCATCGGATCAAGCGTGGGCCGCTTGCGCGGCAGAGGGACGACTTCGGCGCTCATATTCGCAAGCCTTAGGGGCACGCCGCCGCGCTTGGCAAGCGGGGATTTGGTGCTAGGTTTGCAGCCTATGTCCGATCCTGTGCACGCTTCGCCCGCCCCTGCGGCCCCGTCTGACGCTCGGCCCGATCCGGTGCTGGCTGGCTTCCGCAAGAGCATCGACAATATTGATGCAGCCCTGATTCACATCCTGGCCGAGCGGTTTCGCATCACGCAGGCCGTGGGCGAATACAAGGCGAAAGCCACCCTGCCGCCGGCTGATCCTGACCGCGAGGCGCGGCAGATAGCGCGTCTGAGGAAACTGTCGGAAGAGGCTGATCTTGATCCTGAATTTTCCGAAAAGTTCCTGCGTTTCATCATCGAGGAAGTGATCCGGCACCACGAAAAGGCACGCGGCGGCTAGGGCTAGGGATAGGACTAGTCAGGGCCTCGCCGCTGGCAGGGCGAGCAGCGGCGCTGCTGGCCCATCCTCGCGGCGTTCGCGTTCAATCTGCTCGGCGCGCCGGCGCAGGCGTTCGTGGCGCTGCTGGAGCAGCTGCCGATCATGGCGCGAAAGGCGAATGATATTGCCCCGCCGATCCAGCGCATGGCGTCCGCGTCCGGGGTAGATCAGCGTATCGAGATAGGGGCGGCGGCCCGGCAGCACGCCCTCGGGCTCAGGCCCGATGCCCTGACGGCTGGCCATTTGCGGCGCAACATAGGGGCTGGCGAACACGCCGCGCTCCGCAGCCAGACCGGCAAAGGGATCGGTGCTGGCGCAGGCGCTGATCCCGCTGGCAAGAGCGGCCAGAAGCGCAAGCCGCGCAAAGGTTCTGGGCATCGGATGGCTCCTTCACCCGCTTGATAAAGCGCGGCAAATGAACCTGCGATGTCAGCCATCATGCCCGCGGCAGGCGCAGTTCGACCAGCAGGCCGCCCAAGTCCTCGCTCTCGTCCAGCCGCACGCTGCCGCCGTAGATTTCCGCCACATCGCGCACAATCGCCAGGCCAAGCCCGGTGCCGGGCTTGTCGGTATCGAGCCGCGCGCCGCGTTCGAAGGTGGCGGCGCGCTGGTCTTCGGGGATGCCCATGCCGTCATCCTCGATCCAGATGACACAGGCGCTCCCGCGTGCGCCCGCTGGCACAGCCTCTTCGGGGTCGATGGTCACAAACACGCTGCCGCCGCCATATTTGGCCGCGTTTTCGATGAGGTTGCCAAGGATTTCATCGAGATCCTGCCGCTCGATCGCCACCATCGCGCTGCGATCCCCGGCAATGTCGAAACGCCCGTCGGGATAGAGCCGTTCCACTGCACGCCGCACCGCATCGGCGCTGGCGTGGACATTGGTGCGGGCATGGCCGACCGCGCGGCGGCCCACGGCGCGGGCGCGCGCCAGATGGTGATCGACATGGCGCTGCATGGTGCGGGCCTCGCGCATCACCGCTACGTCCAGATCGCTCGCATGGGCGGTTGCCGCATTGGTGAGCACGGTAAGCGGCGTTTTCAGGGCATGGGCAAGGTTGCCCGCATGCCGCCGGGCTTCTTCGGCCTGGCGCTCGGTGTGTTCGAGCAGCGCGTTGACCTCGTCCACCAGCGGCTGCACTTCGGTGGGCAGCGGATCGGTGATGCGGTTATCGCCGGTGGTGCGCAGTTTCTGGATCGCGGCGCGCACCCGTCTGAGGGGCGAGAGGCCGTAGCGGATCTGGAGCGAGGCCAGCACCATCAGCCCCAGCCCCAGCACGGCAAAGCTCCAGATCAGGATCAGCCGGACGCGGGCCACCTGCTTGTCCATCTGCGAGGTCGCGCTGGCGACCGCAAAGGTCCAGCGGGTTTCGCTGCCGGGCAGGATCAGGGTGCGTTCGG
Organism: Erythrobacter sp.; assembly: GCA_045377215.1. GTDB lineage: Bacteria > Pseudomonadota > Alphaproteobacteria > Sphingomonadales > Sphingomonadaceae > Erythrobacter. Next base: position 75,830 of record JBJIOB010000007.1, on the reverse strand, counting down.
CTATGCGCAGCGGCTCTCCGCGAAACTGGTCGGAATTGTAGAAATGCGGCTCGCTGTCGAACTTGGCCGGGTCTTTGCTTTTGCCCGGTCCCTGCAATTTGAGCGTGCGATCCCACAATGACCGCGAGGGCCAGGGATCGTGCCCCGCCCCGCTGATCTGCCAATAAAGCCCGCTGCCCGGCTCCAGAAAGCGCTGATCACCCAGCGTGCTGTACAGGTTGATCTCGCCAAAGGCGTCAATCTCAGCCGAGGCAATCATCGCGGTGAGGATATATTCGAGCTGTTCGTCGAAATTGCTTTCAACCTGCGCAGTGAGCGTGCGTTCGAGCGCAATGCCGCCGCCCAGCAGCAGCACCGAAATCCACGCCGCTGCAATCAGCCCCATGCGCCGGGCGAGGCTGGCGCGCGGCGCGCCGCTGTCCGCACCCGCCGCTGCCATCATGTGCCCTTCTGCCGCGCGCACGGCATCAGGCGCACCGGCGCCCTCTCCCTGCGCGCGTGCAGGCAGCGGGGCAGCGGGATCAGGCGCGCGGCGCTTCGGCCGGGTCGTCGAGGCTGTAACCGAGGCCACGGATGGTCGTTATCACGTCTGCGCCCAGCTTCTTGCGAATACGGGTCACGAAGACTTCGATGGTGTTGGAATTGCGATCAAAATCCTGATCGTAGATATGTTCGATCAATTCGGTACGGCTCACCACCTTGCCCTTGTGGTGCATCAGGTAGGACAAGAGCTTGTATTCCTGCGCGGTCAGTTTCACTGGCTCGCCGTTCAGCGTGACCCGGCCCGAACGCGTATCCAGCCGTACGTCGCCGGCGGTGAGTTCGGACGAGGTATTGCCCGACGCACGCCGGATCAGCGCGCGCAGGCGGGCGATCAGTTCTTCGGTCTGGAAGGGTTTGGCGAGATAATCATCCGCGCCTGCATCCAGCCCTGCGACCTTGTCCGACCACGAATTGCGCGCGGTCAGCACCAGCACGGGGAAACTGCGCCCCTCGCGCCGCCACATACCCAGCACGGTCAGCCCGTCGATTTCCGGCAGGCCAAGATCGAGAATGACCGCATCGTAATCTTCGGTCGAGCCCATGAAATGCCCGTCCTCGCCATCGACCGACAGGTCAACCGCGTAGCCGGTCTGCTCCAGCGTCGACTTGAGCTGCGCGCCGAGCGTGGGTTCATCCTCGACAATCAGAATTCGCATGATCCACCATTTCGCTTTCTGTCTGGCCGCAAGGCCATGAGGCTCTCCCGGCAAGTGCGGTTTTTGGGCCTCTGCGTCAAGCGCAGGCGAAAGCCTAGCGCGACCGGCCGATGATGCGCCCGGTGCGGGCATCCACATCGACATAGCTGACGCGGCCATCCTTGATAAACTTGAGACGATAGGCGCGCGCCACGGAATCATAGGCCGGGCCGAGATATTCGCTGCCCTGCATCTGCGGGAGCACGCGGCGTTCGATCTCGCGCAGGGAAAGCTGCGTCCCGTTCTGGATTTCGCGCCGCGCCTCGTCCTGTTCGCTGCGCGGATATTCCTGCGCGCTGAGGCCATCCAGCCCGGCAGCACCCACACCGGCAAGCGCCAGCGCAAGGCTGTAGGAAAGCGACATGGGCAAGGCAAACAAGGACTTCATGACACCACAGCCTTTAGGCAAGGCGCGTTTAACCGACCGTGAATGGGCTGCCAAGCGGCCATGTCAGGTCGCGCCTTCCGCTTTCACCAGCTCATACTGGATGGTGATGCTGATCCCGGTGGAGACCATGCCCGGCTGCACCGGCGGGGCGGCGGCAACCATATCAGCGCTCGCCCGCATCATTGCGCGTTCGGGCATGGGCGACGAACCGCTCATGCTTTCGCTGATCGTCAGCACTTTGGCGCTGTCATAGCCAAGCTGGCGGGCATAATCCTCCGCCCGCGCCTTGGCGCGTTCGAGCGCACGCTTGCGCGCCGCATCCTTGGCCGGTTCGTCATTTTCAAGGCCGAAGCTGGGGCCATTGAGATCAGTCGCGCCCGCTGCCACCAGCGCATCGAGCACGCGGCCGGTCTCGTCGATCTTGCGCAGTTTCACGCTCACCCGGTTGGATGCCTGATAGCCCCGGAAAACCTGATTGCGCGCCTGCTGATCGTAATCATACATCGCATTGAGGTTGATCCCGGTGGTCTGGATATCGCGTTCGGGCACGCCGAGCTTTTTGAGCTGGTCGATCACCTTGATCATCTCGGCAGAATTGGCACGCAGGGCCTCGGTGGCGGTGCGCGCTTCGGTGCTCACGCCTGCGCCGATCGTCACCATGTCGGGTTCAGCGGCAACGCTTTCATAGATGGTGAGTTCGATCACCGGCCCGCTTGCGTCGATTTCAACATTGGGCGCAGCCATGGTGGCAGCCGGAAGCGCGAGCGCCAGCGCGGCCAGAGAAGCAGTCAGGGCAAGGGCAGTGTTGCGGATCATCGGTGGTTCCTCCTGTCGTGGCGCGCCCTTTGCACAGCGCCAGCTTTCGCAGGTCTGAACCGGCTTGTGGGGCGGGCAGCAAACCCCTAGGTGGCGCCTCCTATGGCCCAGCCCCCTATCCTATCGCTCGAAGGCATTGCGCTGCAACAGGGCGCGCGCTGGCTGTTTGGCGGGCCGCATGCCGATAGCGGCGCTGCGCCGATTGATCTGCATGTGCTGCCCGGTGACAGGCTGGCGCTGATCGGCCGCAATGGTGCGGGCAAGACCACGCTGCTCAAGATCATCACCGGCCAGATCGAAACCGACCGCGGCGAACGGCGGGTGAAGCCGGGTGCGCGGGTGGTGTTTCTGCAACAAGACCCCGATTTTACCGCCTATGCGACACTGATGGACTTTGCGCTGGGCGGCGCGGATGCGCCGGCCGAACACGAGGTCGAAGCCATCGCCGGCCAGCTTGGCATTGATATGCGCCGCGAGGCGGCGACCGCCAGCGGCGGGGAAAAACGCCGCGCCGCGATTGCCCGCGCGCTGGCGCAGGATCCTGATCTCTTGCTGCTGGATGAACCCACCAATCACCTTGATCTGGCCGCGATTGACTGGCTTGAAGATTGGCTGACCCGCTATCGCGGTGCCTTTATCACCATCAGCCATGATCGCACCTTCCTCACCCGCCTGACGCGTGCGACGCTGTGGCTGGATCGCGGCACCTTGCGGCGCAAGGAAGTCGGCTTTGGCGGTTATGAGGCGTGGGAAGAAGCCGTCTATGCCGAAGAAGCCCGCGCGGCGGACAAGCTCGATGCCAAGCTCAAGCTTGAAGCCCATTGGCTTGAACGCGGTGTCACCGCCCGGCGCAAGCGCAATCAGGGCCGCCTTGAAAAGCTCTACCAGATGCGCGCTGCCCGCGCGGCGATGATTGCAGGCGCAGGCACCGCCAAGCTGAAGCTGGCGAGCGATGATGAATTCAAGTCCAAATCGGTGATCGTGGCGGAAGGCATCTCCAAGACTTACGGAGAGCGTCCCATCATCAGGCCCTTCTCCTTGCGCATCCAGAATGGCGACCGGATCGGGATTGTCGGATCGAACGGCGCGGGCAAGACGACGCTGCTCAAACTGCTCACCCGCGAACTTGCGCCCGATACGGGCAGTGTCACCCATGCCCGCACGCTATCGGGCGTGATGATCGACCAGCAGCGCTCGCTGCTCCAGCCCACGCTCACCGTGCGCGACGTGTTGGCGCAAGGCGGCGACTGGATCGATGTGCGCGGGGTGCGCAAGCATGTGCAGGCTTACCTGAAGGACTTCCTGTTCGATCCCAAACTGGTCGATACCCGCATCGGCATCCTGTCAGGCGGGGAACGCTCGCGGCTGCTGCTCGCCCGCGAATTTGCCCGCACCGCCAACCTGCTGGTGCTGGACGAGCCGACCAATGATCTTGATCTGGAAACGCTTGATCTCTTGCAGGAAGTGATCGCGGATTTCGATGGCACGGTGCTGATCGTCAGCCATGATCGCGATTTTCTGGATCGCACGGTCACTATCACGCTGGGGCTGGATGGTTCGGGCAAGGTCGATGTGGTCGCAGGCGGCTATGCCGATTGGGAGGCCAAGCGGCGTCAGGCAGGCTCCCCCCAGCCCCTCCCGCAAGCGGGAGGGGAGCGCGGCTTGCCGAGCCGAAAGGCGAGGCTAGCCACAGCGGGGTGGGCAAGCCCCTGGCCCCGGCCAAGCTCTCCTACAAGGACCAGCGCGATTACGAGATCCTGCCTGCCCGCATCGCCGAACTCGAAGCCGCGATTGCCAAAGGCGAGGCGATCCTCGCCGATCCCGAACTTTACACCCGCGATCCCCAGCGCTTTGCCACCATCATGAAGGGTCTGGAAAACGCCCGCGCCGAAAAGGATGCCGCCGAAGAACGCTGGCTGGAGCTTGCCGAAAGGGTCGAGGGCTAACGGCTTTACAGGGCGCGCAGTGAGACACGTGAGACATTGCCCGGAAGACAAACACGCCCCTCAGGCAATCCGGTAGAAATCGGCGACCCGTTCAAGCGCGATCCTGAGCACCAGTTTGCCGCTGCGTGTCGGCCAGCCGAGCGATTTTTCCGCCTCAGGCAGCGGCTCACAGGCGCACACCACGCGCCACAGGATATCCTCCAACCCCTTGCCCGCCGCCGCCAGTGCCCCATCAAAGCGGGCGCGCGCGGCGATCTGTTTCTCGCTTGGGCTGAGCCCGCGGTCCGCCCCGGTGGATTTCACCCGCACCGGATCCCAGCGCATCGTGACAGTCGGGGCGAGTTGCGACCGCTCGTAATCGGCGCGCAATTGCTCACCTGCGTCAAACAGGCGATCCGGCAAATGCCCGCGCGCGTGCAGCCAGGCGAGCGGCGATTCGGCGATGTTCACCGTGACACTGCGACGCGGCGCACCCGCCATGCCCGAAGCGCGGCGGCGCGGGCCTTCGCTGGTGAGTTCGCGGGTGACGAGTTGGCGTTTCATGGCTTGGGCTCCCCTTGGCTGCATCTTGCCTGCAAGACTTGCCAAACTGGCCGCGATGTAGGAAAGGACAAACCAATCCGGTTAATCCTTCCTCGAAAGCGCGCCATGATCAACCGCATTCGTGCCATTCGTCAGGCCAAGGGCATGACCCTTGCCGATCTTGCCGGGGCCTGCCAGCCGCCCACCACCGCGCAGACCATCGGGCGGCTGGAAACCGGCACGCGCAATCTCTCGCTGGTCTGGATGAACCGCATTGCGGCCGCGCTTGGCGTTGATCCGCAAAGCCTGGTGCGGGCCGAAAGCGACGCGCCCGCCCGCATCATTGCCGAGCTTACGGCAAGCGGGCCGGAAGCCCTCGCCGCCCCGCGCGAGGCGGTCTTGCCCAGCGAGTTGGCGACACCCGAAGACGCCGCAGCGCCGCTCGTGCTCGAAGTGAGTGCCAGCGTCGGGGAATATCGCAGCGGTGATCTCATCTGGCTGCAACCGCTTGATCCCGGCAGTGCCGATCTGACCCGCGCGATCAACCGCGATTGCCTCGTCCCGCGCCCCGGCGGGCGGTTTGCCTTCGGACGGCTGATTGATCGGCGCGGCACGCTGATCGGCCTGCTGCCGCCCGGTGCCGGACAAAAACAGATCGTGGTGGATAATCCCCCATGGATCGCGCTGGCCGCCATGCTGGTGAGGCCACTTTAACCGAAGTCAGGCTAGGCAAGCTGCGATGAAACACCTGCTGAGCATCTCGACCCTGTACCCGACCGCGCTGCGCCCGCGCTTTGGCATCTTTGTGCAAAGCTCGCTAGAAGCGCTGGCCAAACGCGGCGACTGGCGCGTGACGGTGATCAATCCGCTGGGTGTGCCGCCGATTGCCTTCGGGCGCTACAAGCCGCTGACCACGCTTGCGCCTTTCAACGAGGCGGGCGGCGTTGCGATCCACCGCCCGCGCTTCACCCTGATCCCCAAACTGGGCGCGGCCCGCAATCCGGCGGCCATCGTCAAGGCCGTGCTGCCGCTGGCGCAGGAAATCCATGCGCGCACGCCGGTGGATGTGGTGGACGCGCAGTTCTTCTACCCCGATGGCCCGGCCGCGGCGATGATTGCCCGCGCGCTGGGCGTGCCCCATGCCATCATGGCGCGGGGCAGCGACATCATTGTGTGGGGGAAAAAGATTTTGCCCGCCGCCAGATGATCGCCGCCGCCGCCGATGCCGGGCATCTGTTTGCCGTGAGCGGCGATCTGAAACAGCGGATGGCGGCAATGGGCATGCCGGATGAACGCATCAGCGTGCATTACACCGGGCTGGATCGGAACCGCTTTCGCCCGCTGGCCCATACCCAGCTGCGCGCGCAGTTGGGGGAACGGCTCGGCTTCGCACTGCCGCAAGGCGTGCCCGTGCTGGCCTGCGTCGGCGCGCTGATTGATCGCAAGGGGCAATATCTCGCCATCGAGGCCCTGCCCGCATTGCCCGAGGCCCGCCTGATCCTGGCAGGCGAAGGCGAACACGAACCCTTCCTGCGCGCGCTCGCGGTGGAGCTCGGCGTGGCGGACCGGGTGCATTTTGCCGGCAGCGTCGATCATGATCTCTTGCCGCTGATCCTGTCAGCAGCCGATGCCATGGTGCTGCCTACGATCAGCGAGGGGTTGGCCAATGTCTGGGTCGAAGCGCTGGCCTGCGGCACCCCGCTGGTGACCTGCGATGTCGGCGGAGCAAGCGAGCTGATAACCAGCGATCTTGCCGGACAATTGATCGAACGCAGCGCAGCAGGCGTGGTGTCAGGGGTGCAAAAGGTGCTGGCCCAGCCGCATGATCGCCAAGCGGTCTCCGCCCTCGTCGATGGCTTCAGCTGGGAAGCCAACGCCGCTGATCTGGCCGATCACTACGCGGCGCTGGCGGAGCAGCGCTAGGCGTTCACCCCTCGCCGCGTGCGAGCTTTTCCTGACGATCCATCGCGGTTTCGGTTTGCACGAAGCTGGTTGAGGTAACGCCCATCCAGATCAGCAGCGGCGCAGCCAGATACACGCTCGAATAGGTGCCGATAAACAGGCCCGCGGTGATCGCGGCAACCAAGCCAAACAGGCTCGCCGGGCCAAACATCAGCAGCGGCACCAGTGCCACCAGCAGCGTGAGCGAGGTCATCACCGTGCGCGCCAGCGTTTCGTTGACTGACAGATCAAGCAATTCCGGCAGCGGCATCTTGCGGTATTTCTTGAGGTTCTCGCGGATGCGATCATAAACCACAATCGTATCGTTGAGCGAATAGCCGATGATCGCAAGGATCGCCGCCACAATCTGCAGGCTGAATTCCATCTGGGTCAGCGCAAACAGTCCCAGCGTCACCGACACATCGTGGAACAAAGCATAAAGCGCGCCCACCCCGAACTGCCATTCGAAGCGGATCCAGATGTAGATCGCCACCGCCAGCATCGCGAGCGCGAGTGCGAAGATCGCCTGATTGCGAAACTCGCCCGAAACCTTGCCCGACACCGAATCGACCCGTTCGATGCTGATCTTGGGGAAAGCGGCCTTGAGCGCGTCGTTGATATCGCGCGTCATCTGGGCTGCGATTTCGGGATTATCCTCGGCAGCATCGGGCAGCTTCACGCGGATCGAGACTTCGTTGGGCTGGCCGAATTGCTGCACCACCGGGCCTTCAACCGCTTCGAGCGCGCTCAAACGTTCGCGCAGTTCGGGGATCGGCGCGGTCTCGCCCTCGGGGAACACCGCATGGATTTCCTGCCCGCCGGCAAAATCGACCCCGAAATTGAGGCCTTTGGTCAGCACCGCCGCCCACGAACCCACGATCAGCACAATGCTGAGCACGAAGAAAGGCATCCGCAGTTTGAGGAACTGGATATTGGTGTTGTCGGGCACCAGCTTCAGAAGTTTCATGTCTGATGCGCTCCTTAGATCACAAGGTCGTTGGGGCGCGCCTTGCGCAGCCATCCGGCAACCCACATCCGGGTCAAGGTCACGGCGGTGAAGACCGAGGTGAACAGCCCGATCACCAGCACCACGGCAAAGCCGCGCACCGGCCCGGTGCCAAAAATGAACAATAGCACGCCCGCGATGAAATTGGTGATGTTGGCATCGTAAATCGCGCGGCTGGCTTCTTTGTAGCCGGTTTCAATCGCCGCGATCACCTTGCGCCCGCGTGCGCGTTCTTCGCGGATCCGTTCGTTGATAAGCACGTTGGCATCCACCGCTGCGCCGATAGTGATCACAAAACCCGCAATCCCCGGCAGAGTGAGCGTCGCGTTGATCCCCGCCATGATGCCCAGCAGCGTCAGCACGTTCAGCACCAGTGCAATGGTCGCATAGACGCCGAAACGGCCATAGGTCGCAATCATCAGTGTGATCACAGCCAGACTGCCGATCAGCATCGCGATCAGCCCGCGCCGGATCGAATCGGCGCCCAGATCAGGCCCGACCGTGCGTTCTTCCACCACTTCGAGCGGCACCGGAAGCGCGCCCGAACGCAGCGCGATGGAAAGGCTGTTGGCGCTTTCTGCGGTAAAGCTGCCCTTGATCTGGGCACGCCCGCCAAGGATCGGTTCATTGATGTTGGGCGCAGACAGCACTTGTCCGTCAAGAATGATGGCAAACGGCTTGCCGACATTCTCGCGCGTCAGCTTGGCGAACTTCGCGCCGCCTTGCGTGTCGAAGGCAATGTTGACGACATTCTGATTATCCTGCGGATCGACCCCGGCGGTTGCGCCGGTCAGATTGTCGCCGCGAATACCGCCCAATCGCCGCACGGCTTCGAACTGGCCATCACGCCCGGTGCCGGGTGCATAGGGGAAGATCTCGCTGCCCGCAGGCGCGATCCCGGCCTGCACATTTTCGGGCAGCGCGGTCATATCGACCAGCTTGAATTCAAGCTGCGCGGTCTGGCCGAGCAGGTTCTTCAAGCCTTCGGGGTCTTCAAGGCCCGGCACCTGCACCACGATCCGCGTGGGGCCTTGCCGGATGATGGTCGGCTCGCGCGTGCCGAGCTCGTCAATGCGGCGGCGCACCACTTCGGTGGCGGCGTCCATCGCATCGTTGATCGCGGTATCGACCCCGCTTTGCGTGGGCACAAGCACCATGCGCTGGCCGTCGATTACCTGCAGATCCCATTCGCGCTGCAGGCCGGTGCCCATCATCAACGGCTCGATCAGCCCGCGCGCACGATCAATGTCGCTTGCCTCTTCGAGCATGAAGGCCAGCCGCCCCTCGGCGGTCGAGACATCGCCGATGCGAATGCGCGGATTGGCGCTCCGCATCAACTGGCGGACTGATTCCTCCATATTGGTAAGGCGCTGGGCAGCGACATCTTCGGCCTTGGCTTCAAGCAGCAGGTGCGAGCCGCCAGCAAGGTCAAGACCAAGATTGACCTGCGGCGAGGGAAGGGCGGCCGGCCAGCCAAGCCCGGCCGAGGCAAACAGCGACGGCAGCGCCGCCGCTGCCATTGCCAGGGTCAGGCCCCACAGCCAAAGCTTTTTCCAGAGGGGAAATTCGAGCATGAAAGGCGTTATCTCGCGATGAGGGGGTCAGGCTTGCAAACGGGCTTGCGCAGGCGCGCTCAATCGTTGGCGGGGGTACCACCCGGCGTCATGACATCACCGATGGTCTGTTTGATCGCCTTGACCCGGACATTGGGGCCAAGATCAAGCTCGACGAAGGTATCGTCCACCTTCACCACCTTGCCGACCAGCCCGCCTGCGGTGACAACCTGATCACCTTTCTTGAGCGCGGAGACTTTCTGCTGGTGTTCCTTCTGCCGCTTCATCTGGGGGCGGATGATCAGGAACCAGAAGATCAGCACCATGCCGATGATCGGCAGGAACTGGATCCAGCCCGGAGGCGCTCCGGCGGCACCAGCAGCGCCAGCGGCGGCGAGAATATCAATCATGGTCAAACTGGCTCGTTCTTGAATTGTGTGATCCGCAGGACAGGGCCTCACGGTGCTGCGCCTGATGGCGCGCAGCGCGCCCCGTCCCGTTCAAGTGGGCGCGCCTAGCAGCAATGCAAGTCCGCCGCAATCACGCGGCGTGTAAAGCTTCTGGCAAAGCTTCCGGCAAGGCATCCGCAAACCAAGCCGCAACAATCTGCCAAACCACCTTGCCAGCCCCGAACGCCCGCCCTATAGGCGCCGCTCCACTGGTGACGGGACGTAGCGCAGCCTGGTAGCGCATCACACTGGGGGTGTGGGGGTCGCAGGTTCGAATCCTGTCGTCCCGACCAGTGGAAAATTCTCGCCAGCTTTTTCAGATTGATACCGCCTGGATGCGTTCGTCGGGTAGGCCATGCACTTCATCTTACGGTGTGGTTTTCGGCTCGACAGGCTGGACGTTTTTGGGGCAAGGCGCCGCCATGGCCTCGCCCTTCCCGATACGCGCCGCATCACGCCCGAGCGCCGGATTTTCCAACGCTTGCAGCACTTTGCTGCTGGCGGGAGCGCTGGCAGCGCCGCTCGCTGCACAGGAACGCGTGGACGCGATCACAACGCCGGGGAAAAACACCCAGGCAGGCGAAAATGGGCGATTGCAAGGCGCGATTGATCCCGATGCGCCCCAGGCCACTGACACCTTGCCGGGCGATCCGGAGGCGGCCTCCGCGACCACGCGCAGCACCTTTGCGCCCGAAGAATTCGCCCGCTTTGTCCCGCGCAGCGCCCTCGACATGGCGCTTCAGGTGCCCGGTTTTGCCATCCGTTCGGGCGACGGCGCGCGCGGATTGGGGCAGGCTGATACCAATGTACTGGTCAACGGACGGCGCATCTCAGGCAAGTCCAACGGCCCGGTCGAAGCGCTGCGGCGGATTTCAGCCGAGGATGTGGTGCGGCTGGAACTGGTTGACGGGGCTAGCCTCGATATCGGTGGATTGACCGGTCAGGTGCTCAACGTCGTGACCCAGTCGAGCGGGCGGATCACCGGGCAATATCGCTATTCGCCCGAATTCCGCAGCTTTGGCACGCCTGCGCGGCTGCTGAACGGCAGCGTTGCGGTGGCAGGTGGTGGGACGAAAAGCGAATGGACGCTGGCGCTGCGCAATGATTCCAACCGGCGCGGCAACGAAGGGATCGAACAGGTGTTCGGCAGCACCGGCAGGCTTGTCGCGCTGCGCGATGAGCAGTCCAACTTCAACAGCGACCGCATCAGCCTGTCGGGCTCGTTCACCCGTTCGGCGGATAATGGCAATGTGCTCAACCTGACCGGCGAGACGCAGGGGTTCTTTTTCCGCGAGACCGAAATTTCGCGCCAGAATGCCCCAGGCGGGCCCATCGACCGGGTGCGCAACCTCAGCCGCACCGAGGACGAGTTCAATTTCGAACTGGGCGTGGATTACCAGTTCGCCCTTGGGCCGGGCCAGCTCAAGCTGATTGCCTATCACCGCTATGAAGACAGCCCCTTCACCAACGCGGTCACCACCACCCTGACTGGCGGCGGCGCGGTGCAGGGTTCGCTGTTTGTGCAGGACGCCGACGAGGCCGAGACCATCCTGCGTTCTGAATACACTTTGCGCGCGGGCGGCGGCAATCTGGTGGCCGCGATCGAGGGCGTGCGCAACTTTCTCGAAATCAATTCGGCCCTCGAAGTGCGCGATGGCGCGGGCGTGCTGCGGCCTGCCCCCTTGCCCGGCGCAAGCGACCGGGTGGACGAGGATCGCATCGACGCCGGGCTGACCTTCAGCCGGGCTCTGGCACCCACTCTGCAATTGCAGCTTTCGGCGGGCGGCGAGTATTCTCGGCTCAGCCAGGCCGGGCCGCAGGGGCTGACCCGCGAATTCTTCCGGCCCAAGGGGTTTGCCGCGCTTGACTGGAAAGTCAGCCCCGCTCTCAACCTCGCTGGCCGCGTGGAACGCGTGGTCGGCCAGCTCAATTTCTTCGACTTCATTGCCTCGGTCGATCTCGATCAGGATCGCACCGATGTCAGCAACGCCAACCTCGTGCCCGAACAAAGCTGGGTCTATGAGCTTGAGGCAAGCTGGCGGCTGGGGGCGCTGGGCAATATCACCGTCAGCGGCTTTGTGAATGACTTCACCGATATCGTCGATCAGATCCCGATAGAAGGCGGCGGTCAGGCACCGGGCAACCTGCCATCGGCGCGGTTCTACGGGTTTGAAAGCAATTCCACGCTTTTGTCCGATGGCCTGGGATGGAAGGGCACCCGGCTCGATCTGGCGGCCGGTTGGACAACCAGTTCCATCCGCGATCCGCTGCTGGACACGGTGCGGCAGGTTTCGGGGATTGAACTGTTCACAATCAACCTGGCGTTCCGCCACGATATTCCCGCCAGCCAATGGGCCTTTGGCGGGGAGACATCGTGGCAGAAAAACGCACGCGAGGTGCGGCTTGATGAAATCTTCCTCAATCAGCCGAGTTTCGGCTTTGCCTCCGCCTTCATCGAGAACAAGAATGTGGCGGGCATGACAGTGCGCGCGCGGGTCGGCAATCTGCTGAACCAGATTGACCGGTTCTCGCGCACCATCTTTGATAATCGCGCCGCCGGGCAGATTGCCTTTTCCGAACAGCGCGACCGGCGGTTCGGGACGATCTTCACGCTCGATGTCGAAGGTTCGTTCTGAGGGTTTACCTTGGCCCCCGCGCTGCCTAATCGGGAGAGCCGAGAGGAACCTGACCATGGCTCAACCCCGCGCCCTGCCCCGCATGAAATCCTGGCTGTTTGCCCCCGGCGACAGCGACAAGAAGCTGGCCAAGGCGATAGCGAGCGAGGCGGATATCGCGCTGCTGGATCTGGAAGATTCGGTTGCGCCCGAAGCCAAGCCTGCCGCGCGCGCGCTGGTGGCGCAAGTGCTCGCCGCGCAGGAAAACCGCGCACGGCTGTGGGTGCGGATCAACCCGCTGACGACGCCCGATTGCATCGCCGATCTGGCTGCTGTGATGCCGTCAGCGCCGGGCGGCGTGTTCCTGCCCAAGGCCGAAGGCGCGCACCACATCACCCAGCTTCACCACTATCTCACTGCGTTCGAGGCGGCTTTCGGGTTGGCGCAGGGCAGCACCTTGATTGCCGCGCTAGTCACCGAAACGGCAGCCGCGATGTTCCGCACCGGCGATTATGCCGGCGATTATCCGGGGCGCGAACGGCTGGTGGCGATGAGCTGGGGGGCGGAGGATCTTTCGTCCGCATTGGGCGCCCGCGAACAGCGTGGGCCAGACGGCGAATATGCCCACACCTATGAAATGGCGCGCAGCCTCTGCCTGATCGGTGCGGCGGCGGCAGGCGTGGCGGCGATCGAGACCGTGCAGCCCGAATTTCGCGATCTGGAAGCGCTGGAGCGGCGTGCGAGGCGCGTGCGTGCGCAAGGCTTTGCCGGGATGCTGGCGATCCATCCGGCACAAGTCGCCCCGATCAATGCCGCCTTCACGCCGAGCGCAGAAGAACTTGCCCACGCCTGCGCGATTGTCGAGGCTTTCGCTGCCAATCCCGGCGCTGGCACTATCGGATTGAACGGCGCGATGCTGGACAGGCCCCATCTGGTGCTGGCCCAGCGATTGCTGGCAGATTGCCAAAACAGTTAATTATCTTTCCTACTTTAACCGAATTGGTGATTTCAGGCGCGTCTCAACTTGAAGGAGCGCGTATTATGTCCCTGCTCGGCACGCTGATAGGCCCGATATCCTCGATCATCGACAAGGTGATCCCCGACAAGGCTGCGCGCGAACGCGCCAAGCTGGAACTCATCGCCTTGGAAGGCACGCAGGAATTGCGCCTCATCGAAGCGCAATTGCAGGCCATCGTTACCGAAGCGCAATCGCACGATCCCTGGACCAGCCGGGCGCGGCCCAGTTTCCTCTATGTGATGTATGCGATCATCCTGTTCGCCCTGCCGATGGGCGTGCTTTCGGCGATCAGTCCGGGCGCGGCGGAGGATATTGCCACGGGCATCAACGCCTATCTCAACGGCCTGCCCGAACCGCTCTACGCCCTCTTCGGCACCGGCTACTTGGGCTACACGGCGGCGCGCCAGTGGGGCAAGGTCAAGGGGGTGGATCGGTAACCCCGCCAGGTGCGGCTCGTAGCCGCGCTGCTGATCGGTGAAGACCGAACAGCCCCAGGCATAGGGCGACGCCCAGCGTCAGGATGAGCGCCGAACTGACGATGATGAAGAGATCGACCGGCGCTGCCCAATTGACGCGCCCCTGAAGCAGCGCGGGCACGATGATCAGTCCGCGAACCACGAAGATCGCGGCAAATAGCGCGAGAACCGATCTGACAAGCGGCAGGCGCGGAAGCGTTCCCGCCGCCGAAAGCGCGTAGAATGCCAGTGTCGCCAACAAGGCAGCGATGCCAAGCGTGCTCGCTGGAGCCAGCAAGGTGCCATTCGCCGCCGATTCGACGACTGCGGGGGGCGCTCCCACAAATGCGATCCAGCGCGGACCTGCGAGCAGAACTCCCATGTGCAGCAGCGCTCCGGCAAACAATATTGCAGCAGCAAGGAAAAACGCGCGTTTCACCAGCATCTTAAATGCCCTCTCCCACGGTGATCCTTAGCACAACACTGGCGACATGGCGATCCACTCCCGGCAGGCTATCGCGCTCCCTTCCCCGACCCGGCCCAAGCGGCTAACCATGCCGCATGACCAACCTCGTCTATGTCCTGAACGGCCCGAACCTCAATCTGCTCGGCACGCGTGAGCAGGAGATTTATGGCACCACCACGCTTGATGATATCGCAGGCATGCTCGAAGATCGCGCTCGTGAACTGGGCCTCGAAATCGACATGCGGCAGACCAATCATGAAGGCATGCTGGTCGATTGGCTGCACGAAGCCCAAGGCCAGGGCGCGCGCGCGGTGCTGCTCAATGCGGCGGCCTATACCCACACTTCCATCGCCTTGCTGGACGCCATCAAAGCGATCCGCACGCCCGTGATCGAAGTCCACCTGTCCGATCCCAAGACCCGCGAGGCGTTTCGCCACCTCTCCTACGTCGGCATGGCAGCCGCCGCCACAGTCGAGGGGCACGGCGCGCAATCCTACATCATCGCGCTCGAAAAAGTCGCGGCGGGCGAAGTCTGATCCACCGCAACCACCGCATTGCCACTTGCCAGCCGCAATTTGCGGCAATAGGCGCATGAATGACAGTTTAACGTAACGGCAACAGCGAAGGGGAGCGCATGGGCAGCGACACGAATGGCAAATCATCCAAGAGCGGCATGAATATCGATACCGCGCTGGTGCGCGAACTGGCCGAATTGCTCAACGAAACCGGCCTGACCGAGATCGAGGTCGAAGATGATGATCGCCGCATCCGCGTTGCCCGCGGAGGTGCGATGATGGCCGCGCCTGCCCAGATGTATGCCGCGCCTGCCGCCGCGCCCGCCGCCGCTCCGGCTGCCGCAGCCCCCGCTGCTGCACCTGCGCCCGCAGCGCAGGCGGCTGATCACGCCAATGCTGTCAAATCCCCGATGGTCGGCACGTGCTATCTCACCCCGGAGCCGGGCGCAGCGCCGTTCATCAGCGTTGGCCAGGCGATCAAGGAAGGCGATACTCTGCTGATCGTCGAAGCGATGAAGGTGATGAACCCGATCACCGCGCCGCAAATCGGGCACGGTCACCGCGATCCTCGTCGATAATGCCCAGCCGGTCGAATTCGATCAGCCGCTGGTGGTGATCGCATAAAGTCATGGCGATCAAACGCATCCTGATCGCCAATCGCGGCGAAATCGCGCTGCGCATCCATCGTGCGGCGCATGAAATGGGGATCGAAACGGTGGCGGTGCATTCCACTGCCGATGCCGATGCGATGCATGTGCGGCTGGCCGATCAGCGCGGTGTGCATCGGCCCGCCCGCGGCATCGCGAGAGCTATCTCAACATTGCCAACATGATCGTCGCCGCCTGCAGAAATCGCGCAGTGCCGATGCGATCCACCCCGGCTATGGCTTTCTTTCGGAAAACGCCAAGTTCGCCGAGATCGTCGAAGCGCACGACATCATCTGGATCGGGCCCAAGCCTGAACATATCCGCACCATGGGCGACAAGGTCGAGGCCAAACGCACCGCAGGCGCGCTTGGCCTGCCACTGGTGCCGGGCAGCGATGGCGCGGTTTCCGATCCTGCCGAAGCGAAGAAAATCGCCGCCGAAATCGGCTATCCCGTGATCATCAAAGCCGCCAGCGGCGGCGGCGGGCGCGGCATGAAGGTGTGCGAAAGCGAAGACAAGCTCGAAACCCTGATGCAGCAGGCCGGCAGCGAGGCCAAGGCCGCGTTCGGCGATGCCACCGTCTATATCGAGAAATATCTCGGCAATCCGCGCCACATCGAATTCCAGGTGTTCGGCGATGGCAATGGCAATGCGATCCATCTGGGCGAGCGTGATTGCTCGCTCCAGCGCCGCCACCAGAAAGTGCTCGAAGAAGCGCCCTCGCCCGTCATCACCCACGAAGAACGCATGCGCATGGGCGAGGTCTGTTCCAAGGCGATGCGCGACATGGGCTATCGCGGCGCGGGCACGATTGAATTCCTGTGGGAAGGCGGCGAGTTCTACTTCATCGAAATGAACACCCGCCTGCAGGTTGAACACCCGGTTACCGAAGCGATCACCGGGGTCGATCTGGTGCGCGAACAAATCCGCATCGCCGAAGGCAAGCCGCTGTCCGTGAGTCAGGAAGAACTCGAATTCCACGGCCACGCGATAGAATGCCGCATCAACGCCGAAGATCCGTTCAACTTCGCGCCCTCGCCGGGACTGGTGCATTACTATCACGCGGCAGGCGGCATGCATGTGCGCGTCGATAGCGGGCTTTACGCCGGATACCGCATCCCGCCCTATTACGATTCGATGATTGCCAAGCTGATCGTCTATGGCCGTACCCGCGAAGGCTGCATCATGCGCCTGCGCCGTGCGCTCGAAGAAATGGTGGTCGAAGGGGTGAAAACCAACATCCCGCTCCATCAGGAACTGCTCCGCCAGCCGGACGTGCTGAACGGCGATTATTCGATCAAGTGGCTGGAAAAATGGCTTGAGGAACGCGAGGTCTAGGCTTCGCGTCTTCCGCTTTATCGCCGCGTCCCGCGCGGCGCGCGCCTGTATCGCAGACGTGCTGTCGGCTCCACTGCGACATAAATGTTGCAATGCAGCATAAACTTGCAGGCTTGCTGCCTCGCTGCTTGGCGGGCTGGGCGCCTGCGCTTATACTTTCGGCCAACTCGTCTCCCAAACCGATTGGTGTTCAATTGGCTAGGGCGTCGATGGGGCAATTCCGGCCATTCGGCGCGTGCCCCGTGGAGTACCTGAATGAACCGCAAGACCCAGATTGTCGTTGTCGGCGGAGGTGCAGGCGGGCTTGAGCTTGTCCGACGGCTCGGTGCGAAATTCGGGCGCAAGCGGCACGATATCATCCTGGTCGACAAGAACCTCAGCCACATCTGGAAGCCGCTGCTGCATGAAGTTGCCGCTGGCGCGCTTGATGCCAATCTCGATGAAGTCGGCTATCGCGGCCATTGCTATCGCTGGGGCTACCGCTTCTTTCAGGGCAGCCTTACCGGCATCAACCGCACGGCCAAGAAAATCACCCTCGCCCCGGTTCTTGATGAAGACGGGCGCGAGCTGATTGGCGAACACACCATCCGCTATGATATTCTGGTGCTGGCGGTGGGATCGGTCTCGAATGATTTCGGTGTGCCCGGCGTCAAGGATAATTGCCTCTATCTCGATTCGCGCGAACAGGCGGATCGCTTTCGCACGCGCTTGCTCAATCACTGCCTGCGCGTCAGCCGGGCGATGATGAAGAACCCCAAGGCCGATGAAACCGTGCATGTCGCAATTGTCGGCGGCGGGGCGACCGGGGTAGAACTGGCCGCCGAGCTTTACAACGCGGCCGCCGCGCTCAGCCACTACGGGCTTGAGGTGTTTGACGAAAACCGCCTCAAGGTAACCCTGCTCGAAGCAGGCCCGCGCATCCTGCCACTGCTACCGGAAAAGCTATCGGCCGCAGCAGCGCATGAACTGGGCGTGCTGGGCGTCAAGGTGATGCCCGCGACCCAGGTGATCGAAGCCGAACCGCGCGCGCTTGTCACCAAGGACGGCAAGCGGATCGAGGCTGATCTCATGGTGTGGGCCGCGGGCGTGAAGGGCGCCGAATTCCTGTCGGGCCTTGGGCTGGAAACCAATAATCGCAACCAGTTCGTGGTGCACCCGACGCTGCAAACCGTTACCGATGACAATATCTTCGCATTGGGCGATTGTGCCACTTACACCCCGCCCGGTGAAGAACGCCCGATCCCGCCGCGCGCGCAGGCCGCGCACCAGATGGCGAACGTCGTTTACAAGAATATCATCCGCAAGCTGGATCGTCGCCCGCTCACAACCTTTGTCTATCAGGACAAGGGATCGCTGGTATCCTTGAGCCGGTTTTCGACCGTGGGCAGCCTGATGGGCAATCTGGTTGGCGGCAGCATGGCAATCGAAGGGCGGCTGGCGCGGTTTGTGTACAATTCGCTCTACCGCCTGCATCTGCTCGGCATTCACGGCTGGATCAAGGGCACCTTCCTGATGCTGATCGGGCGGGTCAACCGCATCGTGCGCCCGAGGCTAAAGCTGCACTAGCGCCTGTTCCGTTCAAGCTGACGCGAACGGAAAAGCGACGCTCAGGCGCCGCGCGGGCTGTAACCCGATCAGAAGCCGAATTTCAGCCGCACTTCGGCGCCATTGGCGTTCCAGCCGCCCACGCTTTTGTTGATGAGGTTCGCCTGCGCCTCGGCGTGTTCCGACAGCTTTACCCGCGCCTGCGGAATGGCATTGCCGAAATCGTCAAGTTCAGGCCCGATTGATTTGCTCAGCCGCGGGGGCGGTGCTGCCTGCTGGCACACGATGATTTCCGGATTGAACGGGTCGGCCTCTTGCCCGGCGCATTGCTCGGGCAAAGGCGTGCGGGCGAGGATATCTATCACCAGCGGAGCAGCCGGGCGCGGTGTCGCGATTGGTGCAGGCTGCGGGTCAGCAGCGGCGGGCTGCCGGGCGATTTGCGCTAAATTTTCGGCAGCAAGCGGCGGGTCTGGAACCTGATCAAGCATCGCAAGGCTCTCCCCAACGCTTGCAAGGTCAATCGAAGGTGAACCCCGCCGCGGTTGCTTCGGCAATGATTTGCGCGCCCGTCTTCATCGGACTAGCCTGTGCAAGATCATACCAATCGGGTTTTTCATCAACAAAAATCTGCTGTTCAATGCCAAAGCCCGCCGGAAGATCGAACAATCCGGCAAGGAACGAACGGTTGCCCGTCGGCAAAAACCGATACCACAGATTGCTGCCGCAATGCTTGCAGAAGGCGCGTTCGGCCCAGTTGCTGGAGCGGTAGAGCGTGATCGCATCCTCACCGCTGACCACCGCATCTGCTCCCTTCACCCCGGCGTAGAACGCGCCGCCCCAGCGCTGGCATATGGTGCAGTGGCAGATATCAACCTCGCGGGTCATTGCGGTGATGGTGATTGCCACCGCGCCGCACAGGCAATGTCCGGTGACCGGTTCGGCAAGACTGGACGCCCCAGCGCTCAAAGCGGCACGCCCGGTTCCTGTTTGGCAGTGCGAATGGTGAGCGAGGTCTTGACGCTTTCGACATTCGGGGCAGGCGTCAGCTTGCCAGTGAGAAACTCCTGAAAGCTCTGCAAATCCTTGCTGACGATCTTCAGAATAAAGTCGATCTCGCCATTCAGCATGTGGCATTCGCGCACTTCGGGCAGCGCGCGCATATGTTCCTCGAATTCGCGCAAGGACGCCTCGGCCTGGCTTTTCAGGCTCACCATGGCGAACACGGTGATGGCAAAGCCCAGCTTGGAGGGATCAAGATCGGCGTGATAGCCGCGGATCACGCCTTCTTCCTCCAGCCCGCGCACCCGGCGCAGGCACGGCGGCGCGGTAAGCCCCACGCGCTGGGCCAACTCGACATTGGTCACACGGCCTTCGGCCTGCAATTCCGCCAGAAGTCGCCGATCAATCTCGTCCAGATTGGCCATCACCCGAATGCTCCTTGATCCCCTGCGGCGCGTTGGTCCGACCCACCAACCCCCTTGCGCCTGTTTTGAAAGAACCTGCGCCCCTGAAGGGCCGCAAAGCTAATATAATTAGCTCTGCCAGCAATTGTCCCGCTTTGCAACGCACTCCATCTGACAGACTGTGACAATCTCCACATGGTGATAGAAGCACCCTGTCCCCTTGTGCGTGCCGCCCCGCTGGCTGAGGGTGCGCGAGGCTGCGATTCGCCTTCAGGAGGTGCCGGAATTCTCGATGCTGTTCGATGATCGCCTTGCCACAGTGCTGCGCATCAGCACGACCAGCGAGGCGGGTCGGCGCACGCAGTTGCGGCAATTGCTCGATCTGCTCGGCAGTCGCACCCAGCCCTTGCGCCCTGACGAAGGTGTGCGCGAACAAAGCCTTGTCGCAGCCGCATGGCTGCGGATGGATGCGCTCACCGAAGCGATCCCGGCTGCGGAACGTGCCGCCATCATCCGCGAGCCCGGCTGGCGGTTTCGCAGCGCGCAACTGGCGCATTATCTTGCCGATCACGAACCGGAAGTGGCCTCGGCCGCGCTGGCCCGCGCCGAGCTTGCGGCGGAGGACTGGACGGCGCTGATCCCGCTGCTGCCGATCCGGGCGCGCGGCTTTCTCAGGTTGCGGCGCGATCTGCCGATCGATGCCGAGGCTTTGCTTGATCGGCTGGGCGTGCATGATCGCGGCCTGCCTGCCCCCCTTGGGCACGCTGCCTCCAGCTTTGACACTGCTGCCGCGCCCAGCCCGGTTGTTCCCTTGCGCGCAGTGCCGCGCACCCACGAGGAGGAGACAGGCGCGCCGCAGGCTGCACCGCCCGCACCCGCGCGCCCGGCGGATCGGACCAGCAACGAACGCAGCGAGATCACCGCGCTGGTCGAACGCATCGCCCAGTTCCGCCGCGAACGCAGCGAGGCCGCCGAAGAGCTGGAACTCGCGCCCCGCCTTCCGCTTGGCGAAGCGCCCGATCCGCCGCGCGGTGAAGCGCGCTCCTTCGGGTTTGTCGCTGATGCGAGCGGGCGGATCGCATGGGCCAGCAATGATGTTGCCGCCATGATCATTGGCACCCGGCTGCTGCGCCCCGGCGGCCTTGCGCAGGCCGACAATACGCCTGACCCGGCACTCGCCCGCGCCTTTGCCCGCCGCCAGCCGATGGCCCGCGTACCGATCACGCTTCAGGGCGCACCGGCGATTGCCGGCGCATGGCTGGTCGATGGCGAACCGCGCTTCACACCCGAAGGGCATTTCTCCGGCTATGTCGGGCGCTTTCGCCGGGAAGCCTGCGCCCCCGCCAAGGCTGACACCGCCGCCACCGAAGAGGCCGACCGCATCCGGCAATTGCTCCACGAATTGCGCACGCCCGTCACCGCCGTGCAGGGCTATGCCGAGGTGATCCAGCAGCAATTGTTCGGCCCTGCCCCGCACGAATATCGCGCGCTTGCCGCCGCGATTGCCGCTGATGCGGCGCATATTCTGGCAGGGTTTGACGAACTGGATCGGCTGGCCCGGCTGGAAACCGGCGTGCTGGATATTGCGCCGGGACAGGCTGATTTGGCCGCGCTGGTGCGGCGCATGACGGAACAGCTCGCCGCCGTGCTCAGCCCGCGCGGGGCGGGATTGGCGCTGGCTGGTGACCGGGCCGAAACCCTGCTGCTCGCCATCGACGAGGACGAAGCCGAAGCGCTGCTGTGGCGGGTCTTGGCAACGCTGGCAGGGCACTGCGCCGCCGACGAGATGCTGGCGATCACGCTGACCGCGGTGTTCGACGGGCCGGCCGCACTGGCCCAATGCGTCTGTGATCTGCCCGCCAGACTGGCGGCGCTGGAGGATCCCTTTGTCAGCGATGTGCGCCCGGCCGACCAGACCATCAGCGCCGGGCCGTTCGGAGCCGGCTTTGCGCTTCGTCTCGCGCGGGCCGAAGCTCGCCGTGCCGGCGGCGCCCTGACGCTGGCTGATGGCAAGGTGATGCTGCGCCTGCCGCTGATCACCGGCGCGGAAACGAATCTTCAATCACTTATCGGCTAGCTTGCCGCGACACGTCGTTTTTCCTGCCTCAAGGGGGCTCTGTGAGCCGTATTCCGCAAGTGACCGCCGCACGCCCAGCCCCCTCGCCGCTGGTGCCGCCCGATGCCGGCAGCTTTGCCAGCTTTGCGCCCGGATTCGGGCAGCGCGTGCTGCTGACAGTTGACACCGAGGAGGAATTCCGGTGGGGCACATTCAGCCGCGACGGCTATGGCCTGAGCCATGTCCCCCAAATCGCGCGCTTCCAGCAATTCTGCGAGGGGCTCGGCGCGAGCCCGGTCTATCTGGTGGACTGGCCGATCGTGAACGACCTCGAAGCGGTGGAAATCATCGGCGATGCCGTGCAGCGCGGCAAGGCCGAGATCGGCGTACAGCTTCACCCCTGGGTCAACCCGCCCTTCGATGAAGAGGTGTGCACGCGCAATTCCTTCGCGGGTAATCTGCCGCCTGAACTGGAAGCGGCCAAGTTCATGATCTTGCGCGATCGCATCGAGGAAGTCTTTGGTATCGCACCCCAAAGCTACCGTGCGGGCCGCTATGGCCTTGGCCCGAACAGCACCGACCTGCTCAAGCGGGCGGGGATTGCCGTCGATACCTCGGTGCGTGCGCTGTATGATTACAGCATCTATCACGGCCCTGACTATTCGCGCCATCCGCTGATCCCCTATTGGGCCGATCATGAGCGCGAAGTGCTCGAACTGCCTGTCACCAGCGTCTATCGCGGCGCGCTGAGCAGTGCTGGCCCGCGCCTGCGCAAGATCGAGCGCCATATGCCCAGCCTTGTGGCCGGGTTCTCGCGGCTCGGCCTGGTCGAGCGGATCGGGCTGACCCCGGAAGGCACCACCGTGGCCGAAGGGCTGCGCGGAGTTGGCAAGGCGGTGGATATGGGTCTGCCGGTGGTGGTGCTCTCGTTCCACAGCCCATCGCTCAGCGCTGGTCACACGCCCTATGTCGACAACGACGCCGAGGTCGAGGAGCTCTATCGCTGGTTTGCCGAAGTCTATGCCGAACTGGCGCGGCGCGGGGTTGCCCATACCACGATTGCCGAAATCATCGCCGCTGCGCGCTGATTGCGCAGCGCAGCGCGGGCACGGATCGCGGCTTGTAACTTGGCGGGGCTGAATGTAGAGGCGGCGCGCAAGGGCAGCTTTTTCGGTGCGTTAAGGGCCTGTAGCTCAGCGGTTAGAGCTGGCCGCTCATAACGGCTAGGTCGCGGGTTCGAATTCCTGCCGGGCCCACCGAAAAGTGCCGCCCTGCGGCGCCCGGAAAACCAGTGTCGGGGAGTAGCGCAGCCTGGTAGCGCATCTGCTTTGGGAGCAGAGGGTCGCAGGTTCGAATCCTGTCTCCCCGACCACTTACCGATGGCGCCGGTTTCCTGCGGTTTTTCGGAACTGCCCGATGACACTTACCGTGACACATCACTGCGACACCAAGGCACGGTGCTCGAGGTTTGTCGTCATCAACACGACGAATGCTCGACAACCAAACTATCGTCGGCGGCTTGTCAGCAAGTGGGGGTGTCAGTCCACCCGAACGCCGCTGGCAGCACCTCGTGAAGCCTGGCGAAACTGACGTGACGCAGCAATTCCATCGTGCGGCAGATGACCGGATTAATCGCGAGGTTCGGGCTTCATGACAGCCGGTCGTTCGGGAATTATGCGTTGTCGCATCGACCGCCCGTCGTCGGATAAGCGCGCCTCCGACAGGTTCACATGAAATCTTGTTACCTCGATACGGGGGGTTTCTATGGCCGTTCGCAAGACGCCGGTGGCTAAAATGCCCGCCACGCTGTGCACACGGGAAATGGAAGGAACCGGACAATGCGCTACCATATCGCCGCGCTCATCGCATGCGGGCTGGCAACGCCTGCCCATGCTGATGATGTTACAATCACGCTTCAGGGCGTCAAGAAGACCGCCGGCGCAATTGTGCTGTGCCTGTGGTCAGGGGAAGATGGCTTTCCCGATTGCGAGAGCGGGAAGGCGGTGAGGCGGATCGTCATACCAGCCAAAGCAAGCTCGGCGCGGTTCGAGAATGTGCCGGCCGGAAGCTACGCAATTTCCGCGTTTCACGATGCCAACGGCAATGGCAAGCTCGACAGCAATTTCCTCGGCCTGCCGCTTGAAGCAGTGGGCATGTCGAACAATCCCAAGCTCAACGGGCCGCCGCGCTTCAAACCGGCCCGGTTCACCATCGCCGGGTCGACGAAGATCAGCATCCGCTTCCAGAGCCTCTAGCCACAACCAGAGTTTATGCCCCTCGCCCGCGATTTCGTAAGGGTGAGATGGCAATCCCGTGACAATCATGGTCGCACGGTTCCTGCGGTGCTTCGCAGGGTAAGGGCGATGACGGATCGGCATGTCTCCGGGGAGAGATGCCCGATCCGGGGTCCGGCAGAAAAGCAATCGCAGGACCGCACCATATCGAGGGAGACGAGTGTGGCACTGAGGATTCTTGCGACCAGCCTGCTGGCAGGCACGTTCATGTCGCCCGCGCTTGCGAATGACAGCGAGCCGCCGGTCAGTGATGACAAGGAAATCATCGTCACTGCGCAGCGCCGCGCGCAGAATATTCAGGATGTGCCGATCTCTGTCACGGCCCTTTCCGGCGAAGCTCTGGAAACGCGCTCAGTGCGCAACGTCAATGATGCGATCGCCTTTGCCCCCAACGTGGCGACGACAACCGGGCCGACTGGCGGCAATTTCGGCGGCTTTTTCATCCGCGGCGTCGGCCAGCTTGACAACTCGATCGCGCTCGATCCCGGCGTCGGCGTCTATGTTGATGATGTGTACATCGCGCGCCTGCAGGCATCCTCGGTTGATCTGCTCGATCTGGAGCGACTGGAAGTGCTGCGCGGCCCGCAGGGCACATTGTTCGGGCGCAACACCATCGGCGGGGCGATCAGCCTCGTGACCAAAAACCCCGATTTCAATGACACCTCGGTGCGGGTGCGCGGGATCACCGGATCGCGCAGCCGCTATGATTTGTCGGCGGCTTTCAATGTCCCGCTGGCCGATAACGCCGCCGTGCGCGCCACCGCCTTTACCCGCAATCAGGAAGGCTGGGGCCGCAATGTCTACACTGGCGACAGGTTCGGCGATGTGGCGGAAATCGGCGGGCGGGTCAAAGTGCTGTTCGAACCGAGCGACAGCATCAGCTTCCTGCTTCAGGCCGATTACCTGCGCGCGCGCAATTCGCCCTCGCATCAGGTGCTGCTCGGCTTCAACCCGCAAGCCGGCCTGATCGTGCCGCGCCCGCCGCAATTGGGCGGGCCGTTCTTCCGTCCGGGAATTTCGCCCACCGGCGTGCCCTTTCCCGCCGGGGTGGGCGATGATCGCTCGGCCAACCGGTTCGACAATTTTGCTTCGGTGCCCAACCAGCTCGATATTGACACCGGCGGGGTGAGCCTGACGGTGACGGGCGATCTCGGCGGCGCGACGCTCAAATGGATCAGCGCCTGGCGCAAGTTTGACGAGGACAGTTTCGTCGATTTCGATGGCACGGGCTTTGTCATGTATGACAACGCCAGCGTGCTGCGCCAGCAGCAGATCAGCCAGGAAATCCAGCTGTCGGGCCAGTTCGGCAATCTGACCTATCTCTTGGGCGGCTATTACTTCGGCGAGGATGGCTTCAACAACATCACGCTGTGCACCGGCACCAATCAGCCGCGCCTTGCCAATCGCTGCCTGCGCTCGCGCAACAATATCTGGCTGGATGTGGAATCAGTCGCCGGGTTCGGCGAATTGAGCTGGGACATCAACAGCTGGATCAACGTGTTTGGCGGCTTGCGCTGGACGAGCGAGACCAAGCGGCAGTCCAACGATTCGACCCTCGACAACCGCGACGCGGTGCTCACGGTGCTGCCGCCCATCGCGATCCCCGCGCCCGGCACTGTGCGGGTGGCTTTGCCGTTCACCCAGGTGGCGGAAACTTTCAGCGCGTTCACACCGAGGATCGGGGTGAATTTTCAGGTGGCTGATCGCGTGCGCGTCTATGCGAGCTTTGCCGAAGGCTTCAAGTCGGGCGGGTTCAACGGGCGCCCGTCGAGCCAGCAGATCATCTCTTACGACCCCGAAGAAGCGCGCACCTACGAAGTGGGCGTGAAGGCCGATTTCTTCGATCGGTTGCTGCGCGTAAATGCGGCGGTGTTCCAATCGGATTATCGCAACCAGCAATTGCTGGTGTTCACCGCGATTTCCGGGCTGTTCGAAACCCGCAATGCGGGCGACAGCCGGATCAGGGGGTTCGAACTGGAGGTCGATGCGAATATCTCCGAACGCTTCGCGCTGCGCGGCACGCTCGGCCATCTTGATGCACGCTATCGCACCTTGTCGCCGCAGGTCGCGGGGATTACGCTTGATACGCCGCTGCCGCTTACCCCGGAATGGACTTACACCGTCTCGGGCGAATATCGTCTGCCGATGAAGAACATGGGCGAATTGCGCCTGCGCGGCGATTGGACCTATCGTTCCGAGGTATCATACCAGCTTGAAAATGATCCGCTCGAACGCCAGCCCGGGTTCGGCCTGCTCAATCTGCGGGCAACCTGGCAATTGCCCGATGATCGCTTTGATATTGCCGTGTTCGGGACCAACGTGACCGACACCGAATTCCTCACCAACGCACAGGATTCGCGCAGCGGCAACGGGGTCGCCTTTGGCGGCATCGGTCGCCCGGCCGAATGGGGCGTCGAATTCAACATGAGGTTCTGATGAGCACTATCGTCACCCGCTATCACCCGCTGCTGGTTGCGCTGCACTGGCTGATTGCGCTCTTGATCATCGGCAATCTGGCAGGCGGCAAGCTGCTGCTGGAAAGCCTGCTGGATAGCGACCCGCAAAAGCTGGTGGTGCTGCGTTTGCACATGCTGGGCGGGCTCACGATCCTGCTGCTGCTGGTTGGGCGGGTGGTGACGCGCTTTGCGACCGCGCGGCCCGGC
This sequence comes from Erythrobacter sp., assembly GCA_045377215.1. Taxonomy (GTDB): domain Bacteria; phylum Pseudomonadota; class Alphaproteobacteria; order Sphingomonadales; family Sphingomonadaceae; genus Erythrobacter. The sequence goes on along the minus strand of JBJIOB010000007.1, from coordinate 48,956 downwards.
CCTGTCCATGACGGCGGCCCGCTGCGCTGGCTGGCCGCGATCAGCCATGCCGGGCTTTACCTCGCCTCGCTGGCGATGGCGGTGACGGGGCTGGGCATGGCGCAGCTGGCAGGTCTGTTCCCGCTGCTGGAAGGCAAGCCGGTCGCGTTGCCCGCAGACTGGTCGGCGATTGCGCCCCATGCGGGGCATGAATTGTTTGCCAATGTGCTGCTGGCGCTGATCGCGCTGCATTTTGCAGGGGCACTGTATCACATGATCAAGCGTGACGGGACGGCGCGGCGGATGTGGTTCGGCGGACGCAGCGCCGATTGATGGGATCGCAGCCCGCGCAGGGGGGGGTTATTCTCGCGCGGGCAGCCAATTGTAAGAACCATCCTCGCGGCTGCGCAGGCCTTTTTCCATCTCGCCATTGGCCGTGAACCAGCCCGCGTCAACGGGCCGCTCCGCCCCCCAGTCGATCAACTCGCCATGTTCGGCAAGCCGCCATTCGCCATCCCGCCGTTCAGCCCGGCCGATATAGCGGCCCAGCACCTCAAGCTCGCTGCCAGCGGTCTCCTGCCAGTGCCAGGCGCGCACATAGGCCTCGTATCCGATGCTGTCGCCGTCCGGTGCCAGCACGATGTTGCCGACATCATGGCGGGTGGCGGCAAACATCCCCATGAAGCCCATCGCGACCTCCACGAACCCTTGCCGCCCGCCATCGTAGATCGTGCCGAGCGTCACCCGCGCATCGGGCCAGAACGCATCCGCGATCAGCGACGGATCAAGCCGGTCAACACCGCGCGCGTAGCGATAGATCGCCTGGCGCACACCTTCGGCATCATCGGCCGTCATGTGCGCCCCTCGCGAAGCCGGAACCGCTGCACTTTGCCGGTCAGGGTTTTCGGCAAGGCCGGCACGAATTCGACCGCGCGGGGATATTTGTAGGGGGCGATGGTGGCCTTGACGTGATCCTGCAACGCCCGCGCCAGCGCCGGGCCGCCCTCGCCCCGCGCGGGCACGACATAGGCTTTGACGATCATGCCCCGGTCTGCATCGGGCGCGCCCACCACTGCGCATTCGGCGACTTCGTCGTGCATCAGCAGCGCGTTTTCAACCTCGGGCGCGGCGATGTTGTAGCCGGAGGAGACGATCATGTCGTCCGAGCGCGCAACATAGTAGAAATACCCCTCAGCATCGATCCGGTAGGTATCACCGGTGAGGTTCCAGCCGCCTTGCACATACACCGTCTGTCGCGGATCATCGAGATAACGGCACCCGGTTGGCCCGCGCACCGCCAGCCTGCCTTCGCCCTCGCTAAGCGCGCGGCCCGCAGCGTCGATCACGCAAGCTTCGTAACCGGGCACGACCTTGCCGGTTGCGCCGGGAATAATATCGTTCCCGGCGGCCGAGATGAAGATGTGCATCATCTCGGTCGCGCCGATCCCGTTCACCAGCCGCTGGCCGGTAGCCCCCCGCCACGCCTCGTAGACAGCAGGCGGCAGGTGCTCGCCCGCCGATACGCAGGTGACAAGGCTGGAAAGCTCCGCGCCCTCCAGCATCCCCAGCATCGCCTTGTAGGCGGTGGGCGCGGTGAACAGCATGTTGACCTTGTGCTGGCCGATCGCGGCGAGCAGGTGCGCCGGGCTGCCGTTTTCGAGCGTCACCGCCGTGCCGAGAAAGCGGAACGGGAACAGCACCAGCGCACCGAGGCCAAAGGTGAAGGCGATTGGCGGCGATCCGCACCAGCGCAGGCCCGGCGCTGGCTTCAGCACATGGCGCGCAAAGGTATCGGCCGGGGCAAGCAGGGCGCGGTGATCATGCACACAGCCCTTGGGCGTGCCGGTGGTGCCGGAGGTAAAGGCGATGATCGCCGGATCCTCGCTGCGCCCCAGATGCGGCACAAGGCCGCCCGGCTTGCCTGCCGCAAGGGCTTCCAGCGCCCCTGTTCCGGCATCGCCATCAAAGGTTGCGGTCCAGCGCAGATCGTCCGAGGCGCCCGCCGCCTGCCGCCAGTCGGCAAGCGTGCGGCTGTCAACCAGCGCATGGCTGATCCGGGCCTTGGCCAGAATGGGGGCAAGTTCGCCCGCGCGCAGCATCGGCATGGTGGTGACCACCACGCCGCCGGCTTTCAGCACTGCAAACCAGCAAGCGATCAGCATATAGGTGTTTGGCCCGCGCAGCAGCACCCGCCCCCCGGGGACGAGGCCGCCTTCGTCGATCAGAACCCTCGCGATCCGATCCGACATGCCCTTGAGATCGGCATAGGTCCATGCGCCTGCGTCATTGACCACCGCCAGCCGCCCGCCCTCGCCCAGATCAACCGCCCGGTCGAGCAACTCGCTGGCCGCATTCATGCGTTCGGGATAGGCCAGCTCGGGCAGATCGAACCGGAATTGCGGCCAGTCCCGCGGGCCGGGCAGGTGGGCTATGACGAAGCTGTCGCTAATCTGTTTCACGCCTTGAAAGCTAACCTTGCGGGCGAAGCGCACAGCAATAGAAAGGCGGCAAAGGCACCCAACCAATTCTTATGGGAGCCGCCGCCGAAGTGCGCTTGGCTGCGGACGGGAAGCCCAGCAGGATCGCTGCATCAGGAGACGATGAGATGATCGGATTTACCCCGACCCACGAACAGCAGCAGCTGATCGAAACCGCGCGCGGCTTTGCCCAGCGCCATATCCGGCCATTGGTGCAGCGCATCCGGCATGAAGGCATACCCGACAATCCCTGGCCGCTCGTCAAACCGGTGTTCGAGGCCGGGGCCGAGCTTGGCTTCACCCGCCTGTTCGTGCCGCAGGAGATGGGCGGAATGGGCGGCACCTGCCTTGATGCGGCACTGCTGCTGGAAGAACTGGGCGCAGCCGATGTGGGCATTGCCTCCGATTACTTCGCGCTCACCGCCTGCATGCCGCTGATGGCGATGCGCGCAGGCAGCGCTTCGGGCGAGGCGTTCGTGAAACGCTTTGCCGCAACGCCCGCGATGGTGCTGGCAGGCGCACAGTCAGAACCGGATGTGGCGGGATCGGAATTGATGATGGCCGGGCCCGACCCCGCCTTCGGGCCGAAACTTGCCGCCCGCGAAACGGAAGACGGTTGGGTGTTGTCGGGCCGCAAGTCCGCCTTCATCACCAACGCAGGCGCAGCCGACGCCTATTTTATCATCGCACGCACCGATCCTGCGCAGCCGGTGTTCTCCGGTCTTTCGATCTTTCTCGTCCCCGCGGGCACGCCGGGGCTGACCGTGGGCAAGAAGACCAAACTCATCGGCTGGCCGCTCACCACCCATGCCGAACTGGTGCTTGATGATGTGCGCTTGCCGGCCAACGCGCTGATCGGCGAGCGCGGCGGAGCGGCGATGACCTTTGCGACAGTGCCCGAAATGCCGATCGGTCTGGCTGCATGCTTCGTCGGCCTTGCCCGCGCTGCCTTCGAACACGCGCGCGATTACGCTGCGCAGCGCAAGTCGATCGGCAAGCCGATCATGCACCACGCCAATGTGGCGATGAGGCTAGCGGAAATGGCGATCAATGTGGAAACCGCGCGCCTGCACGTCTGGCAGGCAGCGGCGGCGTGCGAGAGCGATCCGATGCGCGCGGCCATGCTGCTGGCGCCGATGGCCAAGACAACTGCAGTGGACATGGCGATCCGCAATGCCGAACTCGCCGTGCAGGTGCTTGGCGGCTATGGCGTTACCGCCGAATATGATGCGGGGCATTTCCTCAAGGATGCGTGGATCGGCTGGTCGTGCGACTTTACCCGCGATGTGCTCCACCTCGGCATCGCTCAGGCGCTGACCGGTGAGGCGTAGGCGGCTCTCAGGCCGCGAAATCCGCACCGATGCTGCGCAGCACCTGAACCACTTCGCTGATCGAGGCATCGAGCAACGCACGCTCGCGGAAGCTCATCGCAATCTCGGGTTCGAGCTGCTGCATTTCGACATTGAGCATCGTCAGCCCCTCATCCGCCTCCAGATCGAGCAGCTGGCGCGGCAGGAACGAAAGGAAATCGGAACTGCGGATCAGCGCTTCGAGATAGCCGGCCGAATTGGACACCACCTTGGGCTTGGGTGGTTCGAGACCGCGTTCGAGAAACAATTCATCAAGCGATTGGCGCCACTTCTGCGAGGCAGGAGGCAAGGCCCAAGGGTAGTTGACCAGCTCGCTGCGCAGCACCGGACGGCCCGCCAGCGGATGCCCGCTGCGCGCGATCACCTCAAGCCGGTCGTTCAGCACGGTTTCGGTCGTGAACATCGGATCGCTGATCGGCGGCCACGAACCCACGATGACATCAATCTCGCCGCGGCGCAGGCGCGGCAGCAGATCATCGACCAGCCCTTCCACCACAGTAAGCGCAATGTCGGGCTGAATCGCGTGCAGCGTGCGCGTCACCGAAGGCATGATATTGCGTGCCACCGACGGCCCGATGCCGACGGTAACGTGCCCCTGCGCCTTGCCCTTGAGGCTGGATATCTGCGCCTCGGCGTTGCGAAACTGCGCCTCGATCGATTTGGCGTGGAGCGCGAGTGCATTGCCGAACACCGTCGGCACCACCCCCATCGGGGTGCGATCAAACAGGCGCACGCCCAGCTCGTCTTCCAGCTGGCGGATCGACTTCGACAAGGCTGGCTGGGTCAGCAGCAATTTTTCGCAGGCGCGGCCGATCGATCCAAGCTCGTAAACGGCCAGAAAATGACGAAGGCGGCGGGATTCCAGCATCAGCGGCTCCTTGGCAAAGGTCGGCGCATGGGGGTTAGGTTCCGGTTATGCGCATAGCAAGATTGCAGACGGCAAAAGGTGCCGAACTGGCTGTGGTCGCTGCCGACGGCAAGAGCTGGCGGCGCAGCGGCATCCGCGCAGACAGCGGAAACTGGCTGCGGCCTGAAACCTTCGCGCGGCTGGCGGATATCGGCGCGCCGGATGAAGCTCTCGATCCGGCGCTGCTGCTGGCTCCGGTCGCGCCGCGCAGCATCATCGGCATCGGCCTGAATTACCGCGCCCATGCCGCCGAACAGGGCAAGGCGCTGCCCGAGACCCCGCCGCTGTTCCTCAAACATCCGCGCAGCCTGGCGCCGCCGTTCGGTAGGCTGCCGCTCCACCCGGCCTCGGCGCAGCTTGATTACGAGGCCGAGCTTGGCATCGTGATCGGACGGGATATCTTTGGCGGCGACCGCGCGGATGCCGCAGCCGCGATTGCCGGCTGGGTGATCGTGCAGGACTACACCTTGCGCGATCTCGCCCGCCCTGAAACGCTCGCCCTCGCCAAGGGCGGGCCGGGCATGGCCCCGATCGGACCCTGGCTGACGACAACCGCGAGCGTGAGCATCGCCGAGGCTGGCCAGCTTGCGATCCGCTGCCGGGTGAACGGCGAACTGCGGCAGGATGCTGCCACCAGCGACATGCACATCGGCCCGATTGATCTGGTGCACCATGCCGCGCGCTACCTTCCGCTTGGCCCGGGCGACGTGATCGCGACCGGATCGCCCGGCGGTTCGGGTGTCGGCATGGCCCCGCCGCGCTGGCTGGTGCCGGGCGATGTGATCGAAACCGAAATCACAAGTTTGGGAACGCTGCGTCAGCAGGTGATCGCCCCCACCTGACCTGACCAGCCCGAAAGCGGCCAGCCGTGCATCATCATGTCCCGTGCTCCATATCGAGCACCAGCTTGCCGCGCCGATGGCCTTCATCCAACCGGCGATGCGCCGCAACCACGTGTTCCAGCCCGATGCGCTCCTCAAGCGTGACCCGGATCTGGCCACTCTCGATCATGGGGCGCAGCGCATCGAGGATCTCAGGCTGGGCCGAAAAGGCAATCTCGCGGGTGGTGACCCCATACTGCTCCATCAGCGCATGGCGCGCTTTCAGCTCAACCATGTCGCCGCGCAGCACGATCAGCAACTGCCCCCCGCGCTTCAGCACCCTGTAGCTTTCGAGCGCTGTTTCGCCGCCGATACAGTTCAGCACCACATCCAGATTGCCGGTGGCTTCGGCGAGGCTTTGCGATGCATAGTCAATCACCAGATCCGCACCGAGACCCTGCACAAACTCACGGTTGGCCGCTGAACAGGTTGCCGCCACCCACGCGCCGTGCGCCTTGGCGATCTGCACCGCAAAGGCCCCGACCCCGCCCGATGCCGCCTGCACCAGCACCCGGCTGCCCGGCCCGATCCCGGCCATGGTGACAAGCCCATGCCACGCCGTGCATGCCGCCATCGGCACCGCCGCAGCCTCGGCAAAATCAAGGTTCGCCGGCATCCGCCGCACCAGATAGCTGGGCGCAGCAACGTAGCCCGCATAGGTGCCCTGACGCATCGGATCGAGCAGGCCATAAACCCGGTCCCCCACCTCGAGTTCGGACACGTCAAACCCCTTGCGCACCACCACGCCTGCCACATCAGTGCCAAGGACATGGGGCAGCGCCAGCGGGAACAGCCCTGCCAGCCAGCCGCGGCGCAGCTTGGCCTCGAATGGGTTGAGCCCGGCCGCCCTGACTTCGATCAGGACTTCATTGTGCGGCGCATAGGCAGGCAGCGGCACGTCAGCGATTTTGAGCACGTCAGGCTCACCATAACCCGACAGCAACGCTGCGCGCATCGTCTGCGGCAATTGCGGGCCTTGGTTCATCCAGTCACCATCGCTCATGCTTCAATCTCCAGTTCAACAATCTGCTTGCCCGGCGGGCTATCCGCGAACAATCCGGCAAAGGCAGTCGCGGCGCTGGCGAGGCCATGGTGGATGGTCTCGGCCGGCGTGAGGCTGCCTTCGGCGAGCATGCGAGCAATGGCGCCCCGGGCTTCGGCCGCACGGGACATGTGATCTGCGAGCAGGAACCCTTCCATTCGCGCGCGTCTCATCAGGATTGCAGCTGCGTTGCCGTAGTGCGGTGGGCTGTCTTCGCCATAGGCCGAGACGAACCCGAGCAGCAGCACCCGCGCCAACGGATTGAGCGCTGCAAGCATCCGGTTGTGGAATGCGCCGCCCACGCCATCGACGAACAGATCAATCCCGCCTGGCCCGGGCCAGTCGGCATCGGGCGCGAGGGGTTCCACCCCCACCCCCGCAAGAAAAGCCGCCTGGCGCTCGCCAAGCGCGGTCCCCACCACCCGCACATCCGGGGCAACGGCGCGCGCGATCTGGCACACGAGGCTGCCGACCGCGCCCGCCGCCGGGGCGACCAGCAGCGTTTCGCCCGCCTTGGGCGCAAGGCTGTCCACCACAAACCACGCCGCCAGTCCCGTCGCCCCGAGCGCGTTGAGATGATCGTGCGGCCGCGCCCCCTCAGTCCGCACCAGCCGAGCGGCAGGGAGCACGGCCATACTTTGCCAACCGAGTTCGCCAAGAACGACGTCGCCGGGCGCAAAAGCGGGATCGTTCGAATGCACCACGCGCCCTGCCCCGCGCCCTTCGACCGGGGCACCGATCCGCATTGGCGGGCCCATCGGCGGCTGCGCCTGCATCCTGAGGCGCGGCATCGGGTCCATCGAGAGGTGCGTAACCTCAACCAGCACATCGCCTGCTTGCGGCACCGGATCAGGCAATTCGCGCAGTTCGAAGTCACCGGCTTGCGGCAGGCCTTCGGGATAGCGGACAAGGCACAGCGCCTTCATGCCGATCCATCCAGAAACTTGCCGAGAGCGGTATTGAACGCCTCGGGCGCTTCGAGATTGGAGATATGGCCAGCGCCGGCAATCTCCACCAACCGCGCGCCGGGAATCGTCCGGGCCATCATCCGGGCATGCGCCGGCGGGGCAACGCGGTCCTCGCTGGCCGTGATGACCAGGGTGGGCACGTCGATCACGGCAAAGTCAGGAAATTCGGTAAAGCCCGTGACTGCCCGCATCGCCGCAATATAGCCCTCCTTGTGAAGCAAGCGGTGGCTTTCGAGCAACGCCTCGCGGGCCTCGGGCGCGATGTTGGGCCCGGCAATCGCGCTTACAATGGTTTCGGCGATGTCAGCCGGGGTCAATCCCTCCTCCAGCAAAGGCTTGAGGCGCGCTGCCAGAAAGGCGGCGACCTTTTCTGGTGCGGCAGTTTCGGGCGATCCGGCGCTGGTATTGGCCAGTGTGAGACTGCGCACGCGATCACGATAACGATGCGCCAGATCAAGCGCAATCCGCCCGCCCATCGACAGGCCGACAACATGCGCAGGCGCACCAAGCGCGTCGATCACCGCTGCGGCATCATCGGCGAACTGCGCGAACCGCCCAACCGCCCCGCCGCTCATCCCATAGCCGCGCGCATCCCAGGCGGCGGCCTGATAGCGACCGGCAAAATGATCGAGCTGCGCCGCCCAGTTGCGCGCATTGCCGCCGATGCCATGGAGGAACAGCAGGGTCTCCCCGGCACCTCGCACATCAACCGCAATGTCGCCAATCCGCCGCATAGCCCGTGTCAGGCCAGTTCGGGCACAAGCTTGCCGTCCACCACCACCGGCGTGCCGTCGAGCGTGATCGTGCAGCCACGCACCGGCAGATCGAAATGGCCGAGCGTGTGGCGGTTCGCAAACGGATTGGCCCCGGTCGAGAACAGAAAATTGCCGGCAAAGGCGCGGGCTTCGATCCCGTTGATGTCACCCTTGTCATAGAGCATCAGCGATTCCCAGCGTGCGCCGTGGTTCATCCCCCAGCCGACGTGACTGGTGCCATAGGCCTCGGGATCGTTCCAGGCTTCGAAATAGGCGCGCATCAGATCGGCATCAGTGCCCTGACCTTCGACTGCGGTGACATAATCCTGCTCGATCACCAGCCGGATCGGCTTTTCGAGATAGCGCTTGAAGGTGATGTTGATGTCCCCTTCATCGAGCACCAGCACCCCGCTCACCGTGCCGCGCGCCGGGAAGCACGAGCAGATTCCGCCCGGCCAAGTGGCGAGCGAGCCGGGGGTGATGGTGGCGCCGAGATTGCCGCCGATGCGCGCACCTTCGAGGCCGACCTGCAAATCGGTGCCCGCCGCGCTAGTGACGTGCATCGCCTTGGCGGCCTGCATCATTGCCCGGCCCTTCAGCACGCGCGGAATGATGCTGGCATCGGGCGCCATCCGCTCCAGCGCCTCGGGGTGTTCGTTCGAAATATACAGAATGCGGCTGCCCGCGCCGAGGATCGCCGGGGTCTCGTCCGAATGCATCAGGCCCTCGACGGTGAGATCGACCACCAGCTTCGACACCTTCAGTGCGGCGAGCACGGGGGCGATTTGCTGCAACGCCACCGATGATCCGGTTGAGCGCACCGGCACAGGCGCCGCCAGCGGCGGGGTCGGGATGACGAGATGGCAGGGCCGCGCGCCGATCCGCAGCAAGGCCAGTTCGGCAAGATGGGTGTTGATCTGGCGGCTCTGGCTTTCGGACAGGATCGTGACCTCGTCGCCCGCACTGACCTCGCACAGCCGGAATGCCGCTTCGAAAGTGTCAATCCACTTGGCTTCGATCCTGTCCACCAGCATGCCTTGGCCCTCATGATGGGCGGAAGCTCCGCCCGGCCTGCAAGCGATAGTGAGGCGCTCTGCACCCCGCCATTTCAAAGCCGGGCCGACGCCATAACAAAAAGATTGTAGTCAGAACCGCAGGGTGGCGGTGCCATGGTGCCCGGCATCGAGCACCAGCACACCGCCGCCTTGCGCAGGCTGGAGCGGGATCGCCGGGGCCATGCTGCCGCTGAGCACCCAAGCCCCCGCCGGGATGCTGCCGAGCTTGCCGGCAAGCCAGGCGAGCGCCGCCAGCGGATTGCCGAGCACCGCATCGGCCTGTCCCGTGGTGGATTTGCCTGCGTCAACCGCAAGCGAAACCGCGATCCGTTCGGGCGTTGCAAGCTCCGCGAGCGGGATCGGCGGGCCGATCAATGCGCCCAGCCCTGCGGCATTGTCGGCAACGATGAAGCCGGTGCCAAGCCGGAACGGGTCAGGATGCGAGGGGCGGACAATCTCCGCTGCGGCATGGGCGGCGCCAATGCTGGCGAGCGGATCGCCGCCTGCGGCCAGCGGGCGGGCAAGGTGAAAAGCGATCTCCGGCTCGGCCTCGGCAGGGCGATCTCCGGCGAGCACTGCGCGGTCGCCATGGTGCCAGATCCGTTCCGCATAAAGCCGGCCCATGATTGGTTCGGTAACGCCCAGAAACGCCATCGCCCGCTCGCTGGTTGCCCCGATCTTCCAGCCCGCCGGCGTGCCAAGCAGGCTCTCGCCCGCCTGCGCCAGCCGGTAGCCTTCATGCAGCGTGATCGGACCGGGCGGATCAATCACGGTTCGGCCCATGAGCCGGGCAGAGGCAAGGGCTGCGGCCCACTGATCCAGGCTGTCGTCATCGCGGAGCATTGTCATGGCCGTGCGATACCTTGGGCAGCGCCTGCCAAGGTCATGCAAAAAAGGGATGGCCCGCGCCGATACCCGAATGTGCGGACCGGCTGACCGGCTGCTAATGATGGCGCCCTGACAGCAGGAGTTCCGATCATGGGTGAAGCACGCCATCTGGCCTATCGTGACCGCAACTGGGAACCGCAGCCCGATGCCGAGGCAGCCTTGCGACAATGGCTCGGCGAGCGGCTTGGACGCAATGCAGGCGCCGCAGCCTTCGCACAGGCCCTGATGGCGGGCGCCGCGATCCGGCTGCGTGATCTGGTCGATCATGTGGTGTTTGCCGACGCTGCCACCCGCGGTGCAATCGAAGCGGCCGGCTGGGCCGAGGCCGAGCCGGGTGTCTGGCGCAATCCTGATGGCCTGTTCCCGCCCTTCATCGCAGGGAGCAACGAGACTGTGTGGCTGCGGGTCGAATCGGTCGAACACTTCGTGAAAGCGCATGGCCTTGGCGCAACCATCGAAGGGGAACCTCTGGCCCCGCTGCGCCGCCTGCTGGCATTCCCGGGTGAAACCGCATTCGGTGTGGTGGAACGCAATGGCTCGCCAGCGTTTGCGCCGCTCGCCGATGATCCTGCCGAACGCGAAACCGCGCGGATCACACTCCAGCGCTTTCGCGCGCGTCGCCGCCAGTTCGACACGGTCGAACAAGGCCTTGCCCACACCGAAGCGCTGGTCGATGCCGCCATCGCCGATCTTGGCAGCCCGCACCGCGCCTGCGCGCTATGGCTGCTGGCCGAGCGCGAATACTGGCAGCTGCGGTGCCGTGCCGCGCAGGTGCAAAAGGCGCGGCAGGACGCCTTGGGCGTAGGCTGGGCCAATATTGATCATCACACCTATGACAGCAGCCGCGCGCATTATCAGCACACCATCGCGATCCTTGAAAAACTCGGCTATGAACTGCGCGAGATGCTTTACGCTGGCGACATGGCGGGCTGGGGAAGCCAGGTGCTGGAACAGCCGGTGATAGGCTCGACCATTTTTGCCGATGTCGACCTTGCCCCGCACGAAGTCGATTGCGACTTCGCGCACGAAGCCCTGCCCCCGCTCGACAAGCACCGGCGTGCGGGCATCCTGTGCGCGCTGCATGGCGAGAGCATCCTCGAACAGGGATTGAACCATGTGGCCTGCTTCTACGATCAGCAGCTTATGCGCGATCAGATGGCGGCGCTGGGCATTCGCATGATGCCGCCGTTCTCGGACATGCCGCATCTCTATCAGGAACTGACGCTTGGCGATTGGGCGGCGGTTGATCCGGCGCGGGTCGATGCGCTGGAGGCGGCGGGTCACCTCCCGCCCGAGGAAGCCCGCGCGATCCGCACCGGGGGCGCGATCATCACCCATCTTGAAAACATCGAACGCAATGATGGCTACAAAGGCTTCAACAAGCCGGGTATCGACGGCGTGCTGCAAAAGCTCGATCCACGCCGCTATGGCCAGCTCAAGGCCGAGCAGGCGGAAGCGGCAGTCTGATGGCGACCGCCTCGCCCTCGCAGGCGATCACTGCTGCGCCCGCACTGGCCGCCTTGCGCGCGCGATTTGGTGACCAGCTCCAGACGGGCGATGCCATTCGCGCCCAGCACGGCGCAATCGAGGGCATGATCGGCGGCGGGGATCCCGATGCGGTGCTGTTTGCGACCTCGACCGATGATGTCGCGGCGGCCGTGGCAATCTGCGGCGAGCATCGCTTGCCCGTCATCGCGCATGGCGCAGGCAGCAGTCTGGAAGGCCAGCTGGCAGCGCCGCAGGGCGGTTTGTCGATCGATCTTACGGCCATGAACCAGGTGATCGCAGTGAACGCCGGCGATCTCGATGTGCGGGTCGAGGCCGGGGTTACGCGCGAGGCGCTTAATGCCGAGCTGCGCAATCATGGCCTGTTCTTCCCGCTCGATCCCGGAGCCAATGCCACGCTCGGCGGGATGGCTGCCACCCGGGCGAGCGGAACCAATGCTGTGCGCTATGGCACCATGCGCGAGGTGACGCTGGGCCTCACCGTCGTCACCGCAACCGGCGAAGTGATCCGTACCGGCACCCGGGCACGCAAATCGGCGGCGGGTTACGATCTCACCCGGCTGTTCATCGGCTCGGAAGGAACGCTGGGCATCATCACCGAGCTTTCCTTGCGGGTCTTCGGCATCCCCGAGGAAATTGCCAGCGCGGTGGTGCAGTTCGAGACGCTGGAAGGCGCAGTCGAAGCGGTGATGCTGATGATGCAGATCGGCCTGCCGCTCGCCCGGATCGAGCTGCTCGATGCGGTACAGATGGGGGCCTGCATCGCCTACTCGCAGCTTGATGAATTCGCTGAAAAGCCAACACTGTTCATGGAGTTTCACGGATCGCCCGCCGCTGTGGCCGAACAGGTCGAGACAGTGCGCGCCATGGTCGGCGAGTTCGGCGGCGGCGACATGCAATTCGCCACCCTCACCGAGGATCGCAACCGGCTGTGGAAGGCGCGGCACAACGCCTGGTTCGCGGCCAAATCGCTGCGTCCGGGGGCGGAGGCCTTCGCTACCGATGCCTGCGTGCCGATCTCGCGCCTCGCCGAAGCGGTTGCCGCGGCCAAGGCCGCTGCCGAGGACGCGGGCCTGATCGCGCCGCTGGTGGGCCATGTCGGCGACGGCAATTTCCACATGCTGCTGCTGTTCGATCCCGCCTCATCTGAAGAACGCGCGCGGGCCCATGCGCTGTCGGATATGATCGCGCGGATCGCGCTTCGCCTCGGCGGTACTGCCACAGGCGAGCACGGGATCGGCCTGCACAAGCTGCCGACGATGGCGGACGAGCATGGTGCCGGTGCATTGGCAGTAATGGCGACGATCAAGCAGGCGCTTGATCCGCAGGGGATACTCAACCCGGGCAAAACCGTGCCCGGCCTCACCCCATCTTGAGGCCCGGCGTCGCAACCTTGACTGCCACCTTGGCGGCATCGCCGGTGAACTTGTCCCTGTAATCGCGCACGAAATCGCGCATCGTGCGGGCCGGGCGGCCGAGCAGCCTCGGCAAGGTGTCGGTCATGTCGGCATTCTTGCCCTTGCGGGTCATGACATAGACCCCGATCATGAACAGCGCCGTGTCCCAGGTGACGCGCGGCCCAACCGTGCGCCAGAACCGGAAGATGCTGGGCTCGCGGTAGTGGATCGGGCGGCCGAGTTCTTCCGAGAAGATCGCTGCGACCTGATGATAATCGAGCAATTCTGGCCCCGTCAGGACATAGATTTGCCCTGCATGTGTGGCCGGATCGCGCATCACCCTGACCGCAACCTCCGCGACATCACGGCTGTCCACAAAGCTTGTGACGCCCGTCCCGGCAGGGACAATGATCTCGTCACTCGCGGCAATATCGACCGCGTGGGTGGTGATGTCGCGGCACAGGTTTTGCGAAAAAAAGGCAGCGCGCAAAAAGGTATAGTCGAGCCCCGAGGCCTCTATCGCGCGTTCGACAGTGTAGTGCGGAACAATCTTGCTGGTCCCGGCTGTTGGAACCGAGAGGTAGATGATGTGCTTTACCCCGGCGGCCTTTGCGGCGTCGATGAAGGGAAGCATCCAGCTGCGCGCCGTGCCCGGATGGGGCAGCGGAAAAAGCAGGAACACGATGCGCACACCGGCCAGGGCAGCATCCCATGTGCTGCGATCCGCGAAGGAAAACTTCACCTTGGGGGCATCGGGGCCGTAGAGAGCCTCGATCTTCGCGGGCGTGTTGGCCGCGATCCGGAACGGCAGCGTGCCGTCGGCGATCAGCATCCGCACCAGTTCAGTGCCGACATTGCCGTTGGGGCCAGTGACAAGGATCATGAGGCGCACACTCCGGTCGCTGAGGATATCACCACCATAATGGTCGCAGCGCCGATGCGGGGCCATAGCAAGCTTGCGACAGGCCAAAACTTCGGGATTTGCCCGGCTAAACACCGCAAACCCCGCTAGACCGCCACCACCTTCTGTTCGATCGCGCCGAAGATCGAATGGCCCGCCGTATCGCGCATTTCAATCCGCACGGTGTCGCCTGCCTGCATGAAGGGGGTTGATGGCTGCCCGTCGCGGATGGTTTCGATCATGCGGATTTCCGCGATGCAGGAATAGCCCGCGCCGCCTTCGGCCACGGGCTTTCCGGGGCCGCCATCAGCGCCCTTGTTCGAAATCGTGCCGGTGCCGATGATCGTGCCCGCACCCAGATTGCGCGTCTTGGCCGCGTGGGCGACCAGTTGTGCAAGGTTGAAGGTCGCATCCTTGCCCGCATTGGCGCGGCCAAACGGCGCTCCGTTCAGATCCACCATCAGCGGCAAGTGAATGAGCGCATCCGCCCATGCCTCGCCCAATTCATCGGGCGTCACCGCGACGGGGGAAAAGGCACTGGCAGGCTTGGACTGGAAAAAGCCAAAGCCCTTTTCCAGCTCTGCCGGGATCAGCCCGCGCAAGGACACATCATTCACCAGCATCAGCAGCTTGATATGGCCCACAGCCTCTTCCACCGAGACGCCCATCGGCACATCATCGGTAATGCAGGCGATCTCGCCCTCCATGTCGCAGCCCCATGCCGCATCGCCCAGCGGGATCGGCGCACGCGGGGGCAGGAAGCTGTCCGATCCGCCCTGATACATCAGCGGATCGTGATAGAAGCTCGCCGGAACGCTGGCCCCGCGCGCCTGCCGCACCAGTTCGACATGGTTGATATAGGCGCTGCCATCGGCCCACTGGTAAGCGCGCGGCAGGGGCGAATGGGCCTCGCGTTCGTGAAAGCGTTCGCACGGCACGGCTTCATGCTCGACATCGCGGGCGAGCACTTCCAATTGCGGCGCGATGCGTTCCCAATCATCCAGCGCGGCTTGCAAGGTGGGGGCGATATAGCCCGCCGCGCAGCACCGGGTGAGATCATGGCTGACCACCACCAGCCGCCCGTCGCGCGTGCCATTATCAAGAGTTGCGAGTTTCATTCTGCCGGTTCCGGGGCCGTCAGCACGCCGCGCTCGATCTGGTCGCGCTCCATGCTCTCAAACAGGGCCTTGAAGTTGCCTTCGCCGAAGCCTTCGTCGCCCTTCCTTTGGATGAATTCGAAGAACACCGGGCCGACCTGCGCCTGCGCGAAAATCTGGAGCAGCAAGCGGGGGCTGCCACCCTCGGTCGTGCCGTCGAGCAGAATGCCGCGCATCTTGAGCGCGTCCACATCCTCGCCGTGGCCGGGCAGGCGTTCGCCAAGCATCGCGTAATAGGCCTGTGGCGGCGCAGTCATGAAGGGGACGCCGAGTTTCTGGAGGCGGTCCCAGCAGGCCACCAGATCATCGCAGATCAGCGCGATGTGCTGGATGCCCTCGCCGTTGAAGGCCTTCAGGAATTCGTCGATCTGGCCCTTGCCGCCTTCGCCTTCTTCGTTGAGCGGGATGCGGATCTTGCCGTCGGGCGCGGTCAGGGCCTTGGACGTCAGCCCGGTATATTCGCCCTTGATGTCAAAAAAGCGGATCTCGCGGAAGTTGAACAGGGTCTCGTAGTAATCGGCCCAGTACTTCATGCGCCCGGTGTAGACGTTGTGGGTCAGGTGATCGATGGTGTGGAAGCCCGCGCCTTCGGGATAGGGATCGACGCCGGGCAGATATTCGAAGTCGATGTCGTAGATCGTGAGGCTGTTGCCCGCTCCCGCATAACGATCGACCAGATAGAGGATCGCGCCGCCGATGCCGCGGATCGCCGGGATGCGCAGTTCCATCGGGCCGGGATCATTGGCGACGGGCTCTGCACCTTTGGCGATCAGATGAGCATAGGCCTTGGCCGCATCGCGCACGCGGAACGCCATGCCGCAAGCCGAAGGGCCATGCTCACGCGCGAAGTACCACGCGGCCGAGCGCGGTTCGTAATTGGCGATCAAGTTGATGCCCCCCTGCCGCCACAGGTGCACGTCCTTCGAGCGGTGCTGCGCCACGCGGGTGAAGCCCATCGCTTCGAACACCGGCTCCAGCACGCCCTTGGTAGGCGCGCAGAATTCGACAAACTCGAACCCGTCGAGCCCGGCGGGGTTTTCGAACAAGTCTTTCACATCTGGCTGCACTGTCATCTCATCTCTCCATCTTGCCAGGGCCGCGCTCTTGCGACCGGACCGAAAGCCCGCCATCGACCGCCAACCTATGCCCGGTCAGCATGGATATCGCGACCGCGCCCGTCAGCACTGCATTGGCGCGGATGTAGTGCGGTGCACCTTCGGGCGCGGCCGACCGCGTGAGGCCGCTGACCCCGTGTTTCGAGGTCGAACATGCCATCATCGCCTCGCCCGCCTCGTCACGCTCGACCAGCATCGAGGTTGCCCCACAAGCGCTGAAAATCCGCGCGGCGGCAAGGCCGATCCCGTTGGCGGCACCGGTGATGATATTGCGGCCTTCGAGCATGGTCATGTCCCCAACCGAGCAGCGGTCAGTCCCTCCTGCCCCGCTCCGGTTGGCAGCAGCGGCGACGCGCGGCGTCATGAATAGTCCGGGAGAAGCGATAAGTTTGGGTGCCCCTTGCCCAGATATTCATTCCCCCATGCCTCAAATTCATTTCAACTCGCCGGGGCGGGCAGTGAAGCTTGCACCAGATCGCGATGGCCCGTCCAAGAACCACAACCACGGCCAGCCCGAGCGCGATAGGGGAGAATGATATGAGCCGCGCACACCACACCTTTGCCGCATTGATCGCGAGCCTGATGGCGACCACAGCTGTCCCGGCCTTCGCGCAGGATGCCGCTGCCGAAGATGCAAGCCAGGACGCAGGCGCCCCGGTCGGCGACATCATCGTCACCGCCGAGCGCCGGGCAAGCAAGCTTCAGGAAACCCCTCTGGCGGTGACGGCGGTAAGTGGCGAGACGCTGGCAGCGGCAGGCGTGGCAGTGATCAACGATCTTGCCGCAACCGTGCCCAACCTCACCGCGACCACCGGACCGCAAGGCTCAGCCGATGCCAATTTCTTTGTGCGCGGGGTCGGCCAGTTCGATTTCATCATCACCAATGACCCAGGCGTGGGGCTCTATGTCGATGGGGTCTATCTGGGCCGCACGATCGGCGCGATGCTCGATTCCGGCGACATTGAACGGGTCGAGGTGCTGCGCGGGCCGCAGGGCACCCTGTTCGGCCGCAACACACTGGGCGGCGCGATCAATATCGTCTCGCGCCAGCCCGATCCGCGCGCCTTTTCAGGCAGCGCCAGCGTGCTTTACGGCAGCCGCGAGCGGATCGAGCTGACGGGTTCGATCAACGCTCCGATCGGCGAGGATAGCGCGCTGCGCATCTCGGGGTTCTTGCGCCAGCAGGACGGGTTTGCAGCAAACGCGGTGACAGGCGATCTGTTCGGCGCGACCGATCGCTATGGCGGGCGCGCACAATTGCGGCTCGGGCTGGCGAGCAATCTGACAGTCGATCTGTCGGCAGATTATTCGCTCGACCGGTCGAACCCCGCGCCATCGGTCACCCGCGCTATCTTGCCTGCGCCGTTCTTTCCACCTGCGGCGGTGAACGACCTGTTCGATCCCGCCAATTTCTACCGCATCTTCGCCTCGAACAGCCCCGAGGCGAGGAACGAGACCTTCGGCTTTTCCGGCACCATCACCTGGGAGGTAGGCAATGCCACGGTGAAATCGATCACTGCCTATCGCGAGCTTGACAGCTTTTCCACATCCGATCCCGACGGCACGCGGTTCCGGCTTTACGATCAGGAGGTGACGACGCGACAAAACCAGTTCAGCCAGGAATTGCAGATCGCGGGCGACGCCTTGGGCGGAAAGCTAAACTATCTGCTCGGCGGCTATTACTTCGCCGAGGAGGCCGAACAGGTGCTGGACCTGTGCTTTGCGCCGATCAGCAGCCCCGTCGCCGCGCCCTTTGCTGCATGCAACACCTGGACGCAGGGCAATGCGCAGGAAACCCGCAGCACCGCGATCTTCGGTCAGGCACGGTACGAATTGCTGGACGGGCTCTCTGTCACGCTGGGAGGGCGCTATACCTGGGATACCAAGGATATCGTCTCCAACCAGTTCTTCGATTTTCGCCAGCAAGCAGTAGGGCCTGGCGCAGTGTTCGGCTTTGGCCTGCCACCCACGCTGCTCGGCCAGCGTATCACCTTGCCGATTGTCACCGATCTGCCCGGCAGCGTGTCGTTCGAACAATTCACGCCGAAAGTCGGAGTGGAATACAAAGCGAGCGGGGATGCCTTCCTGTTTGCCTCCTATTCCAAGGGCTTCCGGGCGGGCGGCTTCAACGGCCGCTTGATCCGTCCGCAGGCCAATGTGCCGACCTATGCGCCCGACACCAACGACACCTTTGAATTCGGCTTCAAGACCGATTGGCTGGATCGCCGCCTGCGGGTGAACGGGACGCTGTTCTATTCACAATATAACGACATTCAGCAGACCATCGTTGATCCGCAGGTGCAGTTCCGGGTCGCCAATGCGGGGGATGCGACGCTCAAGGGGTTCGAACTGGAGACAGTGATCGTGCCGGCTGACGGTTTCAGGATCGACGCCGCGATCGGCTACACCGACAGCGAATTCACCAACGTGCCGGCTGCGGTTGGGCCGATCAACGGCAACCGCCTGCCCTTCGCGCCAGAGTGGACGGTGTCGCTGGCGGCGCAATATGACATTGCAACCAGCATCGGCACCTTCACCCCGCGCGTGGATTACCGGCTGCAATCCGAAGTGTTCTTCACTGCCTTCAACTTGCCCCTGGAACGGCAGGAAAGCTACGGGTTGCTCAATGCGCGGCTGGGGTGGACCGATGCGGACAAGCGCTTCACGGTTGCCGTGTTCGCGCAGAACCTGACGGACGAGCAATATTTCACTTTCGGGCAGGATGCCCTCGCGACGCAAGGCGTGGCCTATTCCTATCTCGGGCGCCCGCGCGAATTCGGGATCAGCGCCGGAGTGAATTTCTGATGGGGGCGCGGCGCGTGCTGGTGATCGGGGGGACGGGCAAGATTGGCCGCCCGCTTACCGCCATCCTGAACGCACGGGATGCCGAAGCCGTCGTGCTCGCACGCCGGCCCGGCGATGGCGGACTGGCGGTCGACACCCGCGACGCAGAGGCGCTGGAAGCGGCTGCGCGCGGTTTCGATGGGGTCTTCCTCACCACGCCTCTCGGGGCTGACGAAGCGGAGATCGGTGTCGCCGCCGTCGCTGCGCTGCGCCGTGCCGGAGTGGGCCGGATCGTCCATGTCGCTGTCCACAACATGGAAGCAATGCAGGCGATCCCGCATTTCGCCACCAAAATCCCGGTCACGGCAGCAGTGCTGGATGGGCTGGGCGGCACGGTGCTCCAACCCAACTTCTTCTTCCAGAACGATTTGCTGGCGCTGCCCGCGATCCTCCAGGGCGGCATCTATCCCATGCCGATTGGCCATGCGGGCATCTGGAGCATTGATGCCGCCGACATTGCGCTGGCCGCTGCCCATGCGCTGCTTGATGATGCGGGGATGGGCGAGGCGATCAACCTGTGCGGGCCGGAAGAGCTTACGGGAAGCGCCTATGCTGCAGGCTGGTCTGCGGCGCTCGGTCGCCCGGTGGTCTATCCGGGCGATGCCGTTGAGCCTTTCCTCGGCGCGATGCAGCAGGCCATACCGGGCCTTGGCGCATGGGAACTCGATGATTTCCGGCTGATGATGGAGGTGACACAGGCGATGGGGTGCCCCGCTACCCCGGAAGATCACGCCGCCACCCGCATCATGCTGGGCCGCGCGCCCCGCACCCACCGCGAATTTATTGCCGATGTGCTGAAGGAGAATAGCCCGTGAAACCGCTCTACACCGCCACCGCCACCGCCAGCGGCGGGCGAGCCGGCCATGTCGAAACCGACGATGGCCTCATCAGCCTCGATCTTGCGATCCCCGCTCCGATGGGCGGGCCGGGTGGCGGAAGCAATCCTGAACAATTATTCGCAGCAGGCTATGCCGCCTGCTTCCATTCGGCGCTGCAATTCGTCGCCGGGCAAGCCAAGACCGATGTAAGCGGATCGAGCGTCACCGGCCATGTCAGCATCGGCAGCTACGAGGATGGCCCCGGCTTCGGCCTTGCCGTGCATCACGAGGTGCGCTTGCCCACCCTCGCCCAAGCCGACGCCGAAGCGCTGGTTGCCAAGGCCCACGCGGTGTGTCCCTATTCCAACGCCACCCGCGGCAATGTCGTGGTGGAATTCACTGTCACAGGAGGTCAGGCATGAGCGAGATGGGTTACACTGCGGCGCTGGCCGCTGAACATGACGACGTGCCGCCGATGCGTGCCTTCACGACACGCGACCACCCCAACGCGATCATGCTTTATGAAGCCCACAACGCGTTCAAGCAGGGCGATGCCGAGGCGCTGTTTTCCAAGATGGCGGACGATGTCGTGTGGCACATGCCGGGCGACAATTGCCTTGCGGGCACTTATGTGGGGCGAGAAGAAATCCTGCGCAATTTCGCGATGTTGCAGGCGGCAGTCGATGCCTATTGGGCACACCCGCTCGACTATTTCGGCAGCGATGATCACGTCGTGCTGATCGCCGAAGTGCGCGCCCGCAAGGGTGAACGCACGCTGCGCACGAAAGAGGCGATGACCTGGCGCATCGAGAACGGCAAGCTCAAGGAATGCTGGCACATGTGCCTTGAACCCGAAAAGTGGGACGCGTTTTTCGTCAAGGCGTGACTCTCTCCCGCCAAGACTGGGGGCGGCCGCGCATTTCCAGCGGGGCCGCCTTCATTTTGTCGGGCGTCCAGACGAAGGTGGTGTCGATTACCGTCTCGACCCGCTCCACCCCTGGCAGCTTGGCAAGATCATCGGCGGCGGCCTGCGCGAAGTGCGGGGCCATGGTGCAGCCTGCGAAGGTGACGCAGAAAGTCACCGTCAGCACGCCGCCCTCGTCCAGCACCCAGCCGCGCACCAGCCCCATGTCGAGCACCGAGACCGGGCGGCCAGCAGCGATGCTGCACGGATCGTGGATGCGGCCAAGAACGGACCGGATCTCGTCGTCGATCAATTCCCGCTCCAGCACGACCACGGCTCCTTCATGCCCACACCATCAAAGGCATCGCCCTTCTGGCGCGACTGCCATTCTGCGATATCGAGGCCCGCCAGTCGGGCATAATTGCCGCCGAGGATCATCCGCTTCACGCCTTCATTGATCTGCGGGATGCCGTGCCGTTCCAGCACCTCCTCGCCGAAGCGGAAATCCCAGAACAGCTTGAGCAAGTGCTGCGGGTGGACGACGGTGCAGCCGGTTGACCACAGGATCTTTTCCGGCCCGCCCCATTGCATCAGCAGCGCGAGCGCCGCCGCGAAGCGCCCGGGGGCCTGCCACAGCATCGCGGTGGTGGTTTCGAGATTGGCATAGACATTGGGGAAGCGCCCGATCGCGAGCGCGGTCTCCTCGATGAAGGCCATGCCCGAATGGACGATCTCGAATGCCATGCCGGGGAAGGAGTTGGCGGCCTGCTCGAAATCCTCGCCGATGCGGTAGGGCGCCAGCGGTACCGAGCCATTGGGCAGCGCCTTGTGTATGGCGATGGACTTCAGCCCCAGCGCCTGCGCGCGCTCGATCAGGCGCATGACCGTGTCGTCATTAGCGAGCCAGCGGCGATAGGGGTCCATCTGGTGGGGATAGAGCTTCACCCCGATAGCGTTCGGGGTTGCGGCGACCTGGCGTTCCAGATCCTCCAGCACCGCCGCGCAGTCCTGCGTCGGGTCAAGCCCGACATAGCCGAGCACGCGGGTCGGCCAGCGAGTGGTCATCTCCACTGTCTTCCATTCGGCGGCAAACCCGTCCCTGAACCACGTATCCAATCGCAGCGTGTGCGTGGCGGCAAGGCTGGTCTGGCTTTCTTCAAAGATCGTGCGCACCAGCGCCTCGGGCGCCATGTCGGTCATATAGACATCCTGCGGGCACAGCGCCGCAGGCGGGCTGAGCATGGCGTGGAGGCCATAGGACATCTGGTAGAGCTGTTCGCCATATTTGCTGGCGACGTTGCTGCGATCCAGATTGAGTGCGTGGATCACCGGATCGATGACAAACACATCATCCGGCAGGTTCGGTAAGTGGGCATAGGTTGCGGGCATGGTCTCTCCTTGGCGCCGGTTATGCCGCCTTGGGCTGCGCATTCCAGTGTTTGCGTGTCGCAGCGGCATAACCATAATTCATGAAGGCCGCGCAGCGGGTCACATGAAGACGCGGGGCGCCGGGCCTAATGTAGCAGTCATGACAAGGCCATCCGATCTCAGCGAGCTTGTGCGACCCGCTTGCGTCCACCGCTCGGTCTATACCGATCCGGCGATCTTCGACTTGGAGATGAAGCGGATTTTCGGGCGGGCGTGGCTTTATCTCGCGCATGACAGCGAGCTGCCCGAGCCGGGTGATTACGTGGTGCGGCACATGGGCACGCAGGGCGTGATCCTGACGCGGGGGAAGGACGGCGCGGTCCACGCGATCTTCAACCGCTGCTCGCACCGCGGCTCGACCTTGTGCGCTTTTGAAAAGGGCAGCGCCCCCGCGGGCCACCAATGCCCCTATCACGGCTGGATGTTTAATGCCGACGGCACCTTGCGCGGCATCCCGCACGCGGGCGGCTACGACGGAGTGCTCGACAAGGGCGATCTCGCCATCACCCGGGTGCGAACCGAAACCTATCGCGGCTTCATCTTCGGCAATCTCGCGGGCGAAGCGGCGGGGCCGCTCATCGATTTTCTTGGTCACATGAAAACCTCGATCGACGATCTGGTCGACCGTTCGCCCACCGGCAAGCTGGAGGTCGGCAAGTACCAGCTGCGCCACTATTACCGCGCCAACTGGAAGATGACCTTCGAGAACCTCAACGACACGATCCACCCCGGCTTTGCGCATTCGGCCTCGGTCGTCTCGGCCAAGGCAGTGATGGCGGAAGTGGGCGCCGAAAACATCGTGCCCACCGTCGGCATGATGCTGGCCAACGGCAAGCCGATCCAGTTCTTTCAGGACTTGGACATGGTGACAGCGCCCGGCGGGCATTCCTACATCGGCGGGCACATGGGGGCGAATTACACGCCGAACACCGCTGATGCCTACACCGCCGCGCTGATCGCGCATCATGGCGAAGCGCGCGCGAAAGAGGTGCTGTCGGTGGATCGCCACCTGATGCTGCTCTACCCTTCCAGCTTCTGGCACGCGCGCTATCAGACGATCCGGATCATGCGCCCCGTGCGCCACGATCTGACCGAGATGATCGGCTACACCTTCCGGCTGGTGGGCGCGCCGGAAGAAACCCACGTCAACGCCATCGAATACTGCACCGGGGCCAATTCGGCTGCCTCTCCGGTCATCGCAGACGATCTGGAAATCTACGAGCGCTGCCTTGAGGGGAACCGCAACGACAGCCGCGAATGGGTGCCGATGGCGCGCGGCCTCGGTGAGGTGCGCGATGGGGACGATGCCCATACCCGCTCGCCCTCGACCTCGGAAATCTACATCCGAAACCAGTTCTCCGCTTGGGCGGAATACATGAGTGTAGAAACATGATCGCGGAAGTTACCGCGCTGATCGAGCTGGAAGCCGCGCTGCTCGATGATTGCCGCTATCCCGAATGGCTGGCGCTGTTCACCGAGGATTGCCTTTACTGGGCGCCGGTGTCGCCCGACATGGCATCCCCGCGCGAAGGGCCGAGCCATTTTCGCGACGATCGCCAGATCATGATGGTGCGCACGCATCGGCTGGCCAACCCGCGCGCCTTCGGGGCCGAGCCTTCCCCGCGCACCCTGCATGTGGTCTCCAGCATCCGGATCGAGGTTGAAAGCGACACCGAGATCCTCGCCTCCTCCAGCCAGATCATGCTCGAATACCGCAATCGCGGGCGGTTCGAGGAAGATCAGCGCGCCTTTGGCTCGCGCGTGCGCCACCGCTTGCGCCGCATGCCCGAGGGGCTCAGGATCGCGGAGAAGCGGATTGATCTGATCAACGCTGAAGGCCCCTTCAATGCGATGGCGGCCCCGCTTTGAGCATCGCGTGGATCCCCTACGGGGCCTATTGGTCGACGCCGTTCGTGCGCTGGCAGGGGGCATTGGCCGAACTCCACAGCCTGCGCCTGGCCGCATGGGTGGCGAGCCGCGCGCTGGCAGAGCGCGGGATTGCGCCGGATGCCTTCGATTTCGGCGTGCTCGGCATGACGGTGCCGCAAGCCGGGTGCTTCTATGGCCTCCCCTGGGCGATGGGCGAATTGGGCGCGAGCCATGTGGGCGGGCCGACGATCATGCAGGCCTGCGCCACCGCTGCCCGCAGCGTGCAGGTCGCAGCGCAGGAAGTCGCCGCCGGGCTCGCAACCACCGCGCTGGTGCTGACCTGCGACCGCGTTTCGAACGGCCCGCACATCTATTACCCGGCCCCCTCCGCTCCCGGCGGAACAGGCGGCCACGAGGATTGGGTGCTCGACAATTTCGCGCGCGATCCCTTCGCTGGGGTGGCAATGATCGAAACCGCTGAAAATGTCGCCCGCAAATACGGCATCCCCCGCGAGGCGCAAGACGATCTCACCCTCGCGCGCTACGCCCAATATGGCGACGCGCTGGCCGATGACAGCGCCTTCCTGCGGCGCTTCATGGATCTGCCTTTCGAAGTGCCCGATCCGCGTTTCGGCAAGGTCGTCGCCAGCCTTGCAGGCGATGTCGGCATCCAGCCTGCCGACCCCGCCAAGGTCCGCTCGCTCAAGCCCGTCATTGCGGGCGGCAGCGTCACCTATGCCGGGCAGACCCACCCGGCGGACGGCAATGCAGGCATGATCGTCACCACCCGCGAACGCGCCCGCGAATTGGCGCGCGACAACAGCATCGAAGTCGCCCTGGTCGGCTTCGGCACCGCGCGCACTGCAATCGCCCACATGCCCGAAGCCCCGGTCCCCGCCAGCGCCCGTGCGCTGGCACAGGCGGGGCTTGTGATCGGGCAGATCGACGCGGTGAAATCGCATAACCCCTTCATCGTCAACGATCTGGTGTTCGCGAAGGAAACCGGCTTCCCGCTGGCAGCGATGAACAATTTCGGCTGCTCGCTCGTCTGGGGCCATCCGCAAGGGCCGACGGGCCTGCGCGCCATGATCGAATTGATCGAGGAACTGGCCTCACGCGGCGGCGGGCGCGGGTTGTTTCAGGGCTGCGCGGCGGGCGACACCGCGATGGCGGTGGTGCTGGAGGTGCGCGGATGCTGACCGGCCCCGACAGCGCGCGCCTGTGGCTGCCGCACACCACCATCGCGATGCTCGATCGCGCCGCCGCGCGCTGGCCGGGCAATACCGCGCTGGTGTGCGAGGACGACCTGCTCACCTACGCCGCCTATCACGACCGGGTGATGGAGCTGGCTGGCTGCCTTGTCGCCCGCGGCGTTGCCGGACGGCGCGTGGGAATCGTGCTGCGGAACGGCATCGACATCGCGCTCACGCTGTTCGCGGTGCAGGCCGCAGGCGGCACAACCGCCGCGCTCAATCCCGATTACACAGCTGGCGAACTCGCGCCGATCCTCGCCCAGATCGAACCGGTGCTGATGATCACCCACGCGGACCTTCGTCCGGTCATCGCGGCGCTGGTGCCGGAAGGATGCGCGGTGCTGACCATCCCCGAACTGCGCGAGGTCGGCGGCGCATCCGCAGCGCTCCCTGAAATCGACCCTGCCAGCACCGCCGTCCTGCAATTCACCGGCGGCACCACCGGCACACCCAAGGGCGCAATGCTCAGCCACCGCGCGGTTGCTACCAATGTCGCCCAGCGCGAGGCAGTGCTGCCCACCCGCGAAGGCAACGAGCGGATCATCTGCATGATGCCGCTCTATCATTCCTTCGCCGCCGCCATGTGCCTGCATCTGGCAGCCTATTGCGGCGGGGCGCTGCACATCCTGCCGCGCTACCGCCCCGATTGGCTGGTGGACACCATCGAACGCGAGCGCATCACCCGGCTTCCGGCCGGACCGACCGTGTTCAACAGCCTGCTCGGCTTTGACGGCCTGACGCGCCAGAAGGTGGCGAGCTTGCGGTGCGCCTATTCCGGTTCCGCCCCCTTGCCGCACGACACGTTGGCGCGCTGGGAGGCCGCGACGGGCGTGCCGATCTACGAAGGCTATGGCCAGTCGGAAGCCGGGCCGGTGCTGACCTATCACGGCCCCGGCATGGCGCTGAAGCAAGGCTCGGTCGGCCCGGCCCTCCCGCTCACGGAACTCAGGATCGACGGCCCCGGCCCCCTGGGCGAGGTTTTGGCACGCGGCCCGCAGATCATGGACGGCTATCTTGGCCGGGCGCAGGAAACTGCCGCAACGCTCCAAGACGGCTGGCTCCACACCGGCGACATCGGGCGGCTGGACGCGGATGGCTATCTCTTCATCGAGGACCGCAAGAAGGACATGGCGATTGTCGGCGGTTAC
Source organism: Erythrobacter sp. (assembly GCA_045377215.1). Taxonomy (GTDB): domain Bacteria; phylum Pseudomonadota; class Alphaproteobacteria; order Sphingomonadales; family Sphingomonadaceae; genus Erythrobacter. Next base: position 22,294 of record JBJIOB010000007.1, on the reverse strand, counting down.
AATGTCTATCCGCGCGAAATCGACGAGGTGCTCAGCCTCCATCCTGCGGTGCGCGAGGCGGGCGCGGTCGGCGTGCCCGACAGCTACCGGGGCGAGGTGATCTGGGCCTTTGTCGCCGGCGACTGCGTGGAGGAGGAAGAGGTGCTTGCCCACTGCGCCGCACGGCTTGCCAAATACAAGCGCCCGGCGCGGCTGGTGGTGTTGGAAGCGCTCCCGCGCACTTCCGTTGGCAAGATCGACAAGCAGGCGCTCAAGGCCCTGGCCCGCGCGATGCGGGCGGAGGCCGAACATGCCGCCTGAACAGCTCGTCCCGATCCGCGCCGGGCTGATGGCCCGCCGCGCCGCTCCGCCCCCGCCGATCGAAGCGCGGCGCGCCGGGTTCGAAGCGCAAATGGCGGTGCTGCCAGTCGATCCTGAGGTGGCGGTCACCCCGGTCGATCTTGGCGGCGTACCCGGCCTTCGATCCCGCTATGGCGAGGATACCGGGCGGGTGCTGCTGTGGCTTCATGGCGGAGCGTTTGTTCTGGGATCGGCGCAAAGCTACCGGCCCTTTGCCGCCCGGCTGGCGCGGGCGTGCAGGTGCGATGTGATCGTGCCCGACTACCGGCTAGCCCCGGAACACCCCTTCCCCGCCGCGCGTGATGACACCGTCGCCGCGCTCGATGCGCTGACCGAACAAGGCACGGCGATGGGGAATGTCGCCATCGGCGGCGATAGCTGCGGAGCTAATCTCGCGCTGGCAGCAGTGCAAAGCCGGATCGCACGCGGGGCAGCGGCGCCCGCAGCCCTGTGGCTGATCTCGCCCTATCTCGATCTCACCCACAAGGGCGCCAGCATCACCACGCGGGCCGTGCGCGATCCCTTCATCGACCCTGCCGGAATGGCCGAAACCGCGCGCACCTATCTCGGGCCAGCCGACCCGGCAGACCCGCGCGCCTCGCCGCTGTTCGGGGCAGCCGCAGGCCTGCCGCCGACGCTCATCCAGATCGGATCGGACGAAGTGCTGTTCGATGATGCTGCGCGCCTGCATGGCCGGATCAACGCCGCAGGCGGCCGGGCGGTGTTTCAGGAATGGGCGGGCATGATCCATGTGTGGCCGCTGTTCGCTCATGCCGTGGACGAGGGTGCATGGGCGATTGCGCAAGGAGGCGCTTTTCTCTCGCACATCTGGCCACCGGTTGCGTCGCGCACCGAGTGATGTAGTCTCTCCGGATGGAGCTTCGCCAGATCAAGTATTTTCTCGAAATTGTGCGCTGTGCGAGTTTCGGGCAGGCGGCTGAACGGCTGCACATCACCCAGCCCGCGCTGTCGAAGAGCATTCGCAATCTCGAACAATCGCTGGGTGTCATGCTGCTCGAACGCCATCCCGGCGGTGTCGTGCCGACCGAATATGGCAAGCTGTTCCTCGATTATGCCGCGCTCATCACCGGCGAGATCGACCGTGCGCTCGAAGAAATTTCCCAGATGAAAGGCACCGGGCGCGGGATCGTGCGCGTGGGGGCCGGGGCGACGATGATGCAATACCTCATCCCGCAGGCGGTGCGCGCCTTTGTGGCGGGCGATGATCAGGCAGTGGTGACTTTCCGCCAGGGCCTGCGCGACGAGTTGATCGCCTCGCTGCGCCGGGGCGAGGTCGACATTGTCGTGGGCTCGATCGGCGGCCTTAGCCATGACGACGATCTGCGGCAGGAAGTGGTGTTGCAGGACGAGATCGTGGTGGTGGCGGATCGGGGCCACCCGCTCAGCCAGCGCGCCTCGGTCAGCATTGCCGATCTGGGCGGTTACAAATGGGTGCTACCCGATGGTACCGAGGGCGAACGGGGGCGCCTGACCCGCGTGCTGCGCGCCGCCGGACTGCCGCCGCCGTCATGCGTGATTTCGACCCCTTCATCCACCTTCATGGCAACCATGCTGCAGGACAGCGAGTTCCTGAGCTACCTGCCGCGCGCCCTGATCCAGCTGGAAAGCGACTATGCGCATCTCGTGCCGCTCGCCATCGACACGCCGATCTGGGATGCGGTGACGGTGGGTGTGACCTATCGCCGCCGGGGCGTGATGCTGGCCCCGGTCCGCAAATTCATCAACCGGCTGATCGAGGTGGGTCAGGGGATCGGGAAAGCGGGTTAGGGCTTGCGCTCGGCATAGACCGGCCGCTCCGCGGTCAGATCAGAACCGATGCGGGTGTAGCTACCCGGCCCGGTCACCCGTCCGATCAATTGCATCGCATAAGGATCGGGGCGCAGACGCTCAGGCTCGATGAAGGCGTCGGCAATTTCCATCGCCACCACCTCGCCGATCAGGATTACGGTTTCAGGGGCTACGTCGAGGAAATCGAACAGCCGGCATTCGAAGGACGCAGGCGCGCCCGCGATGGTCGGCGGGGCAACCATTTGCGAGGCGCGCATGGCGAGGCCTGCCAGCGCCGCTTCGTCCACCTCAGGCGGGGCGTCGATGCAGGTGGTGTTCATGACCGCCAGCATCGGCTCGCCCACAAGGTGCACCACAAATTCGCGGGTTTCCATGATGTTGGCGGCTGTGTCCTTCAAGCGCCCGTCCGCCTGCCGCATCGTGCCGAGCACCAGCAGCGGCGGCGAGGCGCCCATCATGTTGAAAAAGCTGTAGGGCGCGACATTGCCGATACCGTCTGCCGACAGGGTCGAGACCCAGGCGATCGGGCGCGGGACGATGCAGCCTGCCATCAGCTTGTAGCGTTCCGCGCCGCTGAGCGCGTCCATTGCAAAGCGCATCAGTCCTCGCCCCGGAAGGAAACCGGCGGGCGGGCGCGGGTATCCACCTCCAGCCGGAACACGTCGGGCCGGGCATAATGGCCTGCGACATCGAAATCATAGCGCGCACGCGGGATCTCTTCCGGGTCGATATCGGCGTAAAGGATCGTTTCGCCAGCATAATCCGGCCCCGCCAGCACCTCGCCCAGCGGCCCCACGATCATGCTCCCCCCGCGCATCAGCACGGTGGCGGGATCATCGCCGAGCGCGCAGTCATAGTCCGCCGGGTAATCGCCGCGCCGGATGAACTGGCAGGCCGACAGGACATGACAGCGCCCTTCCAGCGCGACGTGGCGCATGGTGGCGGCCCAGCCATCGCGATCATCGGCGGTGGGCGCGCAATAGAGCGTCACACCCCCTGCATACATCGCCATGCGCATCATCGGCATGTAGTTTTCCCAGCAGATCACCGCGCCCACCTGCCCCAGCGCGGTCTCGACCACCGGCAGGGTCGATCCGTCGCCAAAGCCCCAGATGAGGCGCTCAGCCCCGGTCGGCATCAGCTTGCGGTGGTGCGCCATCGTGCCTGCTGCCCCGTCGATGATGAGAGCGGTGCAATAGAGCGTGCTGCCATTGCGTTCGATGATCCCGATCACCACGACCATCGCTGCTGCGCCCGCCGCATCGCGCACCGCGGCGACTTCAGGCCCGTCGAGCGTCACGGCGTTATCGAAATAGCGTGCATAATCCGCCCGGCCTTCGGGCTTCCTCATCCCCACCGGCGTGCCGAAGCTCGCGCCCTTGGGATAGCCGCCGATGAAGGCTTCGGGGAACACCGCGAGCCGCGCCCCGCCAACGGCGCCTTGCGCGATCAGCGCAGCGGCCTTGGCGGCGCTTGCCGCGCTGTCGGCAGGACACGCGCTCGCCTGCACAACGCAGGCACGGAACGGCTGGGGGCGAATATACGTCATGGCCATGGCACCGAATAGCATGAGGGCGCGGCGCCTTTGCAATGGCAAAGATGGGCAAGGCGATAACCAATACGCATGAGGGACAGGCCATGGGGCAGGCAAGCTTCGACACCTACCGCGAGGATGTGGCGGGCCGCGCCAATGTCGCCGACACGCCCGAACTGGTCGCCTATTACCAGCGCCTGCGCGAGCTTGGCACCGGCGCGCTGTGGACGGTCGCCAACAAGATCGAGCCGTGGGAGCCGCAATCGGCATCGGTGCCGATGCTGTGGCGTTACAAGGATTTGCGCGAGGATGTGCTGCGCGCGCTCGATCTGGTCACGCCCGAACAGGCCGGGCGGCGGGTGGTCTATCTGGAAAACCCGGGCCGCAGCGATGTGGTCGCGGCGGTCGGCTGGCTCTATTCGGGCCTTCAAGTCATGGCACCGGGCGAATGTGCCTCCAGCCACCGCCATTCGGCCTCTGCCCTGCGCTTCATCATGGAAGGCAGCGGCGCCTTCACCAATGTCGACGGACACAAGCTGACGCTGGGGCGCAATGATTTCGTGCTCACCCCCAACGGCACCTGGCACGAACATGGCGTGGCCGAAGACGGCACGATCTGCATCTGGCAGGACGGTCTCGACATCCCGCTGATGAACGCGCTCGAAGCCAATTTCTACCAGGTGCACCCCGATCTCAATCAGGCGGTGTCCTTCCCCGTGGACGATACCACCGCCACATGGGCGGGATCGGGCCTGCGCCCGCAGGGGCATGGTTGGTCGAAACGCTATTCCCCGATGCTGAAATACGAATGGGAGCCGACCTACGAAGCGCTTTGCAAGCTGTCGCGGGTGAGCGACGGGTCGCCTTATGACGGGATCATCATGGACTATGTGAACCCCGTCACCGGCGGCCCGGTGATGCCGACCATCGGCGCGCAGATGCAATTGCTCCGCCCCGGCGAGCATACCCGCGCCCACCGGCAGGTCGGCAGCTTCGTCTATCAATGCGCCAAGGGCAGCGGCTATTCCGTCATCAACGGCCAGCGCTTCGACTGGCAGGAGCGTGACATCTTTGTGGTGCCCGCCTGGATGTGGCACGAACACGCCAACGCCAGCGAGACCGAGGACGCCTGCCTGTTCGCCTTTCACGACCTGCCGGTGATGCGCAGTCTTGGCCTCTACCGCGAGGAAGGCCTGGGCGAAAACGGCGGGCATCAGCAGATCAGCTAAGCAAGAAGGATCATCAATGAAGCTTGTTACCTATCGCCGGAATGTCGAAGCGGCTGCGCGGCTGGGCGCGATTGAGGATGGTCGGGTGGTTGATCTGGCGAAGCTTGGTGCAGCGCACGGGCAGGAATTGCCTGCAACGATGCTCGAATTCATCGACCTCGGGCCGGATGCGGTCGCCGCGGCAACGCAGATGCTGGCCGATGCCGCCGGGCGCTATCCGCTGGGCGCTGCACTGCCGCTCGCCGATGTGCGCCTGCTCGCCCCGATCCCGCGCCCGCGCAAGAACCTGTTCGGCATCGGGCTGAACTATACCGAGCATGTCGCCGAATCCGCCGCCTCGCTCGACACCTCGCCCGATCTGCCGCGCCAGCCGGTGATCTTCTCCAAGCCGCCGACCACCGTGATCGGCCCGGACGAGCCGATCCGCCACAACGCCGCCATCACCCAGCAGCTCGACTGGGAAGTTGAACTCGCCGCGATCATCGGCACCACCGCGCGGGCCGTGGCGCGCGAGGATGCGCTGGCGCATGTGTTCGGCTACAGCCTCGTCATCGACATGAGCGCGCGCGACAATCGCCGCGCCGGCCAGTGGATCTATTCCAAGGGGCAGGACAGCTACGCGCCGATGGGCCCCTGCATCGTCACCGCTGACGAAATCCCCGATCCCCAGACGCTGGATCTGGCGCTGTGGGTCAACGGGGTCGAAAAGCAGCGCAGCAACACCGCCTACATGCTGTTCAAGGTCGATGAACTGGTGGCCGATATCAGCGCCGGGATCACGCTGGAGCCGGGCGATATCATCGCCACCGGCACGCCGGCAGGCGTGGGCGCGGGGCGAACCCCGCAGGAATGGGTGTGGCCGGGCGACGTGATCGAGGCCGAGCTTCAGGGGATCGGCCGCCTGCGCCACCCGATTATCAAGGTTTAAGAGAGCGCGGCCCGGAGCGATGCGGCAATCGCTTCGGGCCATGGGCGCGAGCGCTGCGTGTTCAGATCCATGCACACCAGCACACCCTCGCCCTTGAGGCACAGCTTGTCTTCGCTGGTGACGGCAAAGCGATAGGTGCAGCTGCTGTTGCCGACCTTGATGGGCGTCAGCGTGATCGCCAGCACATCGCCGAGCATCGCGGGCGCGACGAAATCCGCCTCCAGCCGCACCGTGGGGGTTCCGATCCGGTCTTCCAGATGCAGGCTGCGGAAATTCCGCCCCAGCCCCGCGAACCAATCCTCGACGGCTGCATTCAGCATCTCGAAAAAGCGCGGATAGAACACGATCCCCGCCGCATCGACATGGGCAAAGCGGACGGGGGTATGGTGAACGAACGGCACGCCCGCTATGCCCGGAGCGCTTCGGCGAGCTTGGCCTCGGCGCGCGCCATCTGCTCGTAGCCGGGGCGCACCGCAGCGGGCACAAAAGCCCCCGCCTCCGCCGCCTTGGCCGCCGCGTGCAGCGTGAACATCGGATTGGCGAGATGCGGTCGCCCGATCCCGATCAGGTCTGCGCGTCCTGCCAGCAGGATCGAATTGGCCTGATCGGCATCTTCGATATTGCCCACCGCCATTACCGGGATACCCACCTCGTTACGGATCAGATCGGCAAACGGCGTCTGGAACATCCGGCCATAGACGGGGCGCGCGAGCGGATTGGTCTCGCCAGCGGACACGTCGATCAGATCGACCCCTTCCGCCTTCAGCATCCGTGCGATTGCGGCCGCATCGACAGGCTCGATACCCTTGTTACCCGACCAATCGGTCGCGGAGATGCGCACCAGCAGCGGGCGGCTCTGGGGCCACACAGCCCGCACCGCGCGCACCACTTCCAGCGGCCACGCCATGCGCGCTGCAAGATCGCCGCCCAGCCCGTCATCGCGCTGGTTCATGATCGGCGTGATGAAGCTCGACAGCAGGAAGCCGTGGCCGGCGTGAAGTTCGAGGGCATCGAAACCCGCGTCATAGGCGCGGCGCGCGGCAGCAACGAAATCAGCCTTGATCCGGTCAAGATCGGCGCGGCTCGCCTCGGCCGGCACCAGCCCGCCCGGTTTCCACGCCTGCGCCGAGGCCGAAAGGATCGGCCAGGGATCACCCAGCGGCACATCATAGCCCCGCCCGCCTTCCGGTGCCCGGCACGCCGCGCGCGCGCCGGCATGGCCGATCTGCGCGCAGGTCTTGCTGTCGGAATTGGCGTGGATGAAGGCGTTGATGGCGTGCCAGCGCGCCACCTGCGCATCTTCCCACAGGCCGGGGCAGGCGATGGTGGGGCGGCCCTCGGGCGAAACGCTGAGCATTTCGGAGATGATCAGCCCCGTCCCCCCAGCGCCCGCGCACCGTAATGAACCAGATGGCGGTCGCTGGCAAAGCCGTGGGCATCGGCCATGTAGGTCAGCATCGGAGCCATCACGACCCGGTTGGAAAGCGCGACATCGCGCAAGGCGAGCGGCGTGAACAGCGGCTGGCCCTGCCCGCCCGCATCGCCCTGATCGCCGCGATACCACCGCTCGGCCCGTTCCAGCCATGCCCGATCGCGCAGGCGCAGGTTCTCGTGGCTGATGCGCTGGCTGCGGGTCAGCAAGGCATAGGCGAACTGCGGCAGGGCAAAGCCAATATAGCGGTCCACATCCTCGAACCACTCGGTCGAATTGCGCGCCGCGTTCTGGATGCGCAGCACCGCGGTGCGGCGCTCGTTCTCATATTCCGCAAGCGCAGCAGTCAATGCATCGGGCGCTTCCAGCCCGGGCCGGTCGAGCACCTCGGCCAGCTTGATCGCATCCTCCAGCGCGAGCTTTGTGCCCGATCCGATCGAGAAATGCGCGGTATGCGCCGCATCGCCCAGCAGCACGAGGTTCCCCCGTGACCAGCGTCCGCAGCTCACCCGCCGGAAATTGAGCCAGTTGGCCGAGCCGCGCAGGTGCGCCGCATTCGATATCAGCTTGTGCCCGCCAAGATGGCGCGCGAACAACTGCTCGCAGAAGGTAATCGCCTCCTCCTGTTCCATGCTTTCAAAGCCCAGCCCCGCCCAGGTTTCGGGTGAGCATTCGACGATGAAGGTCGAGGTATCGGCGTTGAATTTATAGGCATGCGCCCACACCCAGCCGTGCGGCGTGTGCTCGAAAATGAACGCAAAGGCATCGAACAATTGGTGCGTGCCCAGCCACATGAACTTGTTGCGGCGCACGTCGATATTGACATCGAAATGCTCGGCAAAGCGCGTGCGCACCGCGCTGTTCACCCCGTCCGAAGCGATGATCAGATCATAGCCGGGGTAATCGTCCGGATCGCTGCTGCATTCGTGCTCGAAGTGCAGCTCCACGCCCAACTCGCCTGCGCGGGCCTGGAGAATCTGGAGAAGGTGCTTCCTGCCAATGCCGATGAACCCGTGGCCCGATGACGTGCTGGTTTCCTCGCCCACGGTCACGGCAATGTCGTCCCAATGGGCAAAGCTGTCGGCGATGGTCTTCGCGCTGACCGGATCGGTCGCGGTCAGATTGGCGAGCGTCTGGTCGGAAAATACGACACCCCAGCCGAAGGTATCGCCCGCCTTGTTGCGTTCGAACACCGCAATCTCGTGCGCGGGATTACGCAGCTTCATGGCGATGGCAAAATAAAGCCCGGCAGGGCCGCCGCCGATGCAGGCGATACGCATGTCAATTCAGCTCCCGGTCACTGCCAGCAGCGCGCGATCGCGCCGCAAGGCTTCGATAAAGGCTTGGGTCGAAGTGGTGGTGAGGGTTTCCATGTGCCCGTCGGCGAAATGGAGCCGGAAGTGCGGCATCGCGGTAACTCCGCGGCGGCGCCATTCGGCGGTTTCCGCGAAAGGCTCCACCAGATCTGCGTCGCTTGCAAGGTGGGCAAGCGCGGCTTGCGGATCGAAACCATGGGCCGCTGCGGTGCGGACAAGGAAAGCCAGGTCGATGATGGCCGCCCGCTCGTAGAAGCTGCGCGCGATATCCTCGATCAGCGCACTCGCACTTCCGGGGCGCTGCCGTTCGGCCCAGCGCACCAGCCGGTGACCGTCGATGCTGGCCGGGCCACGCGTGATTTTTTCAAAGGCGAAGTTGATCCCCAATGGCGCGCCGACACTTCGCACCCGCTCCCACATCGGTACCTGCAATGCCTCGCCATACCTGGCGCGGAACACGGCCAGAAAGTCATGACCCGCACGGTCGAAATCGGGATAGAGCATGAACTGGTGCCAACTGATCGTGACCCCGGCATCACCCTCCTGCTCCAGAGCCGCAGCGAGCTGCCGCTTGGCGATCAGGCACCACGGGCACAGGAAATCATAAACGACTTCGATATGCATAATCACCAATCCCACCGCCGGGCAGGGGCTCGGCGTCAGGTTCTTCATCGGGATTTAGGCAAGGCTTAGGCCAATCACTTCTTTGGACATGGCCATGACAAACCGATTTGGGTCCGAACTTCAGATGGTCCGGGCACAAGTGGCAAGACCGCACAAGAAGCGCCCATGCCCTGACGGGTTCAACTTCCATCCTATGCGAACACGTCTATCCATGTTGCCACATCGGTCACGGCAATGCTGGCGGCTGTGATCTGGCTTCAGACCATCGCTGGCGGCGCGGGCGATGCCATGTCCGAGGCGCAGGAGGCGATCTGGTTGTGGCTCACCGTGTTGAACACGACGTAGATCAATATGAGCAACCAATCTGACTAACGCGCGAGTTACCCGAGCGGAAACTGCGGCAGCGTGCCGCGATGTGCGGCACCGGCCTTGGAAATGGCGGCGAAATGCTGGCGACTTACTGAAAAGTAGATTATCCATCCAAGCGGTATGATTCGCGAGATCCCTGACAGTCAACGTCACAGCGCTCTGTCGTTCGGTGACGAAGTTGACGAACTCACGCTGCGCCGTGCGATCGATGGCGCTGATCCTGCAACGCTGCTTATGGTGCTGGTTCAGTTGACTGGCGAGCGGCGCTGGCTGGAGGCTGCTCGCCCCTCGATCAGCGGCCCGATGCGCTACCATGAACGCATGCCTGATGATTTGCGCAGCGCCATCCGCAACGCGCTGTTTGACAAGCTGCAGGCGATGCGGGCTTCGGGCGAGGCGCTGTCACCGATCCCGACCGGAAGCCTGCTTGCCGAAATGCTGAGCGTGGCTGCCGGTGATACCTTGCCTGATGAATATGTCCCGATGATGCGCGAGGAGCTTGATCCGCAGGCGGGCGCCCTGCGCGGCATGACCTGGCGCGCAGGCCCACCGCCGCACGAGGTTCTGGCGCGTTACAAGGTGGTGATCGTGGGCGCGGGCATGTCGGGCATTCTTGCCGCGATCCGGCTGAAAGAGGCCGGTCTCGACTTCGTGATCTACGAAAAGAACGCGGATGTCGGCGGCACCTGGCTGGAAAATGTCTATCCCGGCTGCGGGGTGGATACGCCCAATCATTTCTACAGCTATTCGTTCGAACCCGATCACGAATGGAGCCATTTTTTCGCCAAGCGCGATGAGTTGTGGGATTATTTCCGCAAAGTGGCCGAACGCCATGATCTCATGGCGCATATCCGGTTTGGCACCGCGGTCGAAGCGCTGGATCACGATGCGGCAACCGGCCGCTGGACTGTTGCCACCCGCCGCAGCGATGGCACCGCCGAAACTGTCGATGCTGCCTTTGTGATCAGCGCGGTGGGGATCCTCAACCGGCCCAAATGGCCCGATATTCCCGGCCTTGGCGATTTTGCCGGGCCGCTGCTGCACACGGCCCAATGGGACCGCGATTTCGACTGGCGCGGCAAGCGGGTGGGGCTGCTCGGCACGGGTGCTTCGGGGCATCAGCTTGGCCCGACGATTGCGCCTGATGTGGAACGCCTCACCATCTTTCAGCGCAGCCCGCACTGGGTGGTGCCCAACCCGACCTATTTCGATGAGGTGTCCCCGGCCAAGCAACTGGCGCTGACACATATCCCCTTTTACGCGCGCTGGTATCGCTTCCAGCTGTTCTGGGCCTTTGCCGATGGCCTCCATGCCAGCCTTCAGGCCGATCCGGAATGGGAGGGCCAGCCCCACTCGATCAACATCACCAATGCGCGGCACCGTGACTATATGGAGCGGTTTGTCCGATCCAAGCTGGGCGAGGATTCCCCGCTGCTGGCCAAGGTGATCCCCGATTACCCGCCCTATGCCAAGCGCATCCTGATCGACAATCACTGGTTCGATATGCTGCGCCGCGACAACGTCGATCTGGTGACCGATCCGATCCGCCGGATCACCTCCGATGGCGTCGAAACCGCGGATGGCGCACACCACCGGTTGGATGCGCTGGTCTGCGCGACTGGCTTTGCTGCCAGCCGGATGCTGTTGCCGATGGAAGTGCGCGGGCGCGGCGGCCAGCGGCTTCACGATGTCTGGCCGCCCGATGATGCCACCGCCTATATGGGAACGATGGTTCCGGAATTTCCGAACCTGTTTTTGATGCTCGGCCCCAACACCGCGCTGGCGCATGGCGGCAACGCGATCTTCGTGGCGGAATGCCAGATGCGGCTGATCCTGCTGGCGATCCGCGAAGTGGTGGAAGGCGAACATCGCGCCATCGCGGTGACGCAGGCCGCCCATGATGCCCATGTCGCCGAAGTCGATGCCCTGCACGAAAAGATGGTCTGGAAATCGCCCAATGTGACCAATTGGTATCGCAATCCGGCCGGGCGCGTGTTCGCGGTGCTGCCTTATCGTCTGGTGGATTTCTGGGAGATGACACGCAGCTTGCAGCCAGGCGATTTCGAGCTTTCCTGACAGCGCAAAAGCTATGGCCAAGGGCGGCCTGAGGCAGAGCAGCCACAGCCAGTCCGGCACTTTTGAGGCCTTGGAGAATCCGCTTGATAAGCGCTGTATTCGTGATCTACTAACAAGTAGAAAAAAGATATACTCGGGTGGAGAGGTGGCAAATCATGTTATCGGGAAGCTTTGTCTGTACGGCGACGCATAAGGTCGAATTTGGCCGTCCGGCGGCCGAGGCAGTGGCGGATGCGGCGGCCAATCTGGGGGCGCAGCGGGCCTTCATCATCGCATCGCGCACGCTGGCGCAGCACACCGACGAAATCACCGCTGTCGAACAGGCGCTTGGCACTGCCCATGCCGGAACCTTTGTCGGGATCGGCGCCCATGTGCCGCGCGCCGATGTGATCGCGGCGGCCACAGCTGCCCGCGAAGCCGGGGCCGATCTGATCGTCGCAGTGGGCGGCGGATCGGTGCAGGACGCGGCCAAGATCGTGCCGCTCGCGCTCAAGCACAATTGGCAGGGCATTGACGATTTCGATGCCTTCACCATCGCTGTTTCGGATGCGGGCGAGATGATCAAGCCGGTGTTCGCCGGGCCCGATGTGCCGGTGGTGGCGGTGCCTACCACCTTGTCGGGCGGGGAATTCAACCCGCTGTCGGGCGCGACGGATGAACGCGTGCCGGTGAAACAGCCCTACGAACACCGCGACATGGCGCCTGCCGTGGTGGTGCTGGATCCGGCGGTTGCCCGCCATACGCCTGAATGGCTGTTTCTGTCCACCGGGGTGCGGGCGCTCGATCATGCGATCGAGGCCCTGCAAAGCCTGCTGTCCAATCCGGTCGCTGATGCCGCGGCTGAAAACGCCCTGCGCCTGCTGTGCGAAGGGCTGCCGCGGGTGAAGGCCGATCCGCTCGATCTGGAAGCACGCCTGCTGTGCCAGATGGGCGCATGGCAATCGATGCTGCCGATCACTGCGGGTGTGCCGATGGGCGCAAGCCATGCCATCGGCCACATGCTGGGCGGCACGGCCAAGGTGCCGCACGGCTACACCAGCTGTGTGATGACGCCTTACGTTCTCAGGTGGAACGAAAGCGTCAACGCCGCGCGCCAGCAGCGTATTGCAGCGGCTTTTGGCGACCCGGCGGGCCGCGCGGGCGATCTGGCCGATGCCTTCATCGCCGGTCTCGGCATGCCGCGCACGCTGACCGCGGTGGGCGTGCGCGAGGATCAGCTCGGCATTATTGCCGAACACACCCTTGGCGACATGTGGGGCCGCACCAACCCGCGCCCGATCCGCAGCGCTGATGATGTGCTTGACATTCTCAGGTCGGCGCTGTGACAAGAGCCCAACGGGTATCGCGCGGCGCGGCGCGGTCTGAGCTCGGAAGGATTATCAGTGACAAAGCCTCAACGGCTGCGCGACGAGATCGTCGCGTTCAAGCGCAACCGGATTGTCGAGGAAGCCACGCATCTGTTCTTCGAGGAAGGCTACGAACAGGCCACGCTCGATCGGATCGCGGGCCGCTTGGCCGTGACCAAGCCCTTTCTCTACAGCTATTTCCAGAACAAGGCGGAATTGCTGGAGCATATCTCGTCGCTCGGCATCGACCTGTCGCTGGCGGCGCAGGACGAGGAACTGGCCGTGCCCGGCACACCTGCGGACAAGTTCATCCGCATTGTCGAGAGGGTCTCGGGCATTTGTCTCGATCACCGCAAATGCATCGTGGTCTATCAGCGCGAAGAGAAGAACCTGGAACCGCAGGCGGCAGAGGCCATTCTTCTCAAGCGTCACAGCTTCGACCGGCGGCTTGGCGAGCTGCTGCGCGAAGGACAGGCGGCGGGGCAATTCGATATCTCGCATGTCGCGCTGGCATCGATCAGCATCGGCGGGCTGATGAGCTGGATTGCGTTCTGGTATCAGCCGGGCGGGCGCTTCACCCGATCGGATGTGATCCACGAAACCTGCCGGTTGGCGCGCCGCATGGTTGGCATGAAAAGCCTCGACTGACCGGCATGGCTGATCGGGGGTCTGCGGCATGACCTCTGCCCCCTCGCACTACGATCCGCGCATTCCGCCGCGTGATGTCTGCGTGACGCGCTATGCGCTTGAACGCTGGGCGCGCGAACAGCCTGATATGCCTTACATGGTGTTTGAGGATGGCAGCTGCTGGACCTATCGCGAGCTCAAGGCGCGGGTCGAGCAGCTGGCCGCAGGACTTGCGGGCCTCGGCGTCGGACAGGGCGATCATGTTGCAGTCTGGCTGCCCAATAACCGCGAATGCGTGCTGACCTTCCACGCGCTCAATTGGCTGGGTGCGGTGTTCGTGCCGTTCAACACCGCCTATCGCGGGCGCCTGCTGGAACATGTCGTCGGTCTCAGCGATGCGCGGGTGATCGTGGTGCACGCCGAATTGGCGGGGCGGCTCGCCGAGGTTGATCTGGCTCAGCTCAGCGCGGCAGTGATCGTGGGCGGCGTCGCAGAGGCGGTGCCGGGCCTCGCGATGCACGCCTTTGCCGATATTGCGAACGCTGCGGGCGAAGCGCCGCCGCTCGCGCGTCCGATTGAACCTTGGGATAACCAGTCGATTATCTTCACTTCGGGCACCACTGGCCCGTCCAAGGGCGTGCTGTCGTCCTATTGCCACATGTACAGCAATGCTGGCCCGGAAAGCTGGCCGTTCATCACGGGCGAGGATCGCTTCCTCCTCAACATGCCGATGTTCCACATTGGCGGCATGGGCATTGCTTTTGTGATGCTGGTGCGTGGCGGATCGGTCGCCTTGATGGAGCAGTTTTCGACCGAAGGCTTCTGGCCTTTCGTGCGCGCCACCGGGACGACGGCGATGTTCATGCTTGGCGCAGTCGCCACCTTCCTGATGCGCCAGCCGCCGGGTGCTGATGATCGCAATCACCCGGTGAAAAAGGCGTTCATGGTGCCGCTGACCGATGATGCCGATGGCTTTCGCGAACGGTTCGGGGTGGAAATCTACACCATCTTCAACATGACCGAGATTTCCAGCCCGATTGTCTCGCAGCCCAACCCGTCGGTGCGCGGCACCTGCGGCAAGATGCGCGCCGGGGTCGAGGTGCGGCTGGTGGACGAGAATGACTGCGAGGTGCCGGTGGGCGAAGTGGGCGAGATGATCATCCGCACCGAGCGCCCATGGGGCATGAACAGCGGCTATCACAAGAACCCCGAAGCCACCGCGCGCGCCTGGCGCAATGGCTGGTTCCACACCGGCGATGCTTTCCGCCGCGATGAACAGGGTTATTTCTATTTCGTCGACCGCATGAAAGACGCCATCCGGCGGCGCGGCGAAAATATCTCGTCCTTCGAGGTGGAACTGGAAGTGCTCGCGCATCCGGCGGTGCTGGAGGCAGCAGCCATGGGCGTGCCTTCGGCCTATTCCGAAGACGAGGTGCTGGTCGCGGTCGCCCCGCGCGAAGGGGCCAGCATTGATCCCGAAGAACTCGTCCGGTTCCTGATTGATCGCATGCCCTATTTCATGGTGCCGCGCTATGTGCGGATCATGGAAAGCCTGCCCAAAACGCCCACGGCCAAGGTGCAGAAACACCTGCTGCGGGACGACGGCGTAACCGCCGACACGTTTGATCGCGAGGCTGCCGGTATCCGGGTCAAGAGTGAAAGGCTGGCACGATCATGATCGCACGCGGAGGCATGGCAGCCGTGATGCGATGGGATGGATGGTGAATGCGATTGCGGTCTTCACGGCCAAGGCCGCAGGGCGGATCGCATTCCACAGGGGTAGAGAAGAAGGGTAGTTATCGCATAAACAATTAAAAACGGGGAGAATTTTATGGAAGTCCTGATTGGTATGCGGCGCATTGTCACGCTCGCTCTTTGCACTACTGCGCTGGCGCCTGTTGCCGCCCATGCGCAAGATGCCGACCCGCCATCGGAAGAAGCCACCACCCAGCAGCGCAGCAGCGCGCTGGACGCTATCTCGGATATTCTCGTCACCGGCACCAAGACCCGCGATCCGGAGAATGTTCAGGACATTCCGCTAGCCGTGACGGCCTTCAACGAAGGCACGCTCGAAGCGTTCAAGATCCGCGACATTTCGGGCCTGTCCTTCCAGGTTCCCAACGTCAGCCTCGATCAGGTCGGCACCGCGCGCGGGGTGGCCAACTTCACCATTCGCGGTCTGGGCATCAATTCCTCCATCCCCTCGATTGATCCGACTGTCGGCGTGTTTGTCGATGGCGTGTTCATGGGGATCAACGCCGGCCTCGTGTTCGACTTGTTCGATCTTGCCAGCGTCGAAATCCTGCGCGGCCCGCAGGGCGTGTTGTTCGGCCGCAATGTGACGGGCGGCGCGGTCGTCATCAACACCGGCAACCCGACCGAGGAATTCGCCGGCAAGTTCCGCGCCGCCGTCGATGGCCCGGTGGATGCCGGGCGCGGCGGCGCCAACTACACCATGAGCGGGGTGCTGTCCGGCCCGATCATCGAAGACAAGCTCTTGTTCAAAGTCGGTGCCTATTACAACAAGGACGAAGGCTATTTCCGCAACCTGTTCGACAATTCGAACCACGGTGCAGCCGACACCACGATCCTGCGCGGCGCATTGGAAGCGCGGCTTGGCGATCTCAACCTGCTGGCGAAGCTTGATTATTTCACCAGCGAAGGCGACGGCCCTTCGGCGCAGAACCGCGGGTTCTTTGATCGCAACACCTTCGATTTCGCGATTGATGAACCCGGTTTCTACACCAACGACATCTGGACCGGTTCCTTGCAGGCGACCTGGGATATCGGCCCCGGCGTGCTCACCAACATCACCGGCTGGCGCAAGTTCGACAGCCGTTCGGGCGGCGATATCGACGCAACCCGCGCCTTCCTGTTCCATTCGGACGCCACCACCGAGCAGGAGCAATGGTCGAATGAATTGCGTTATGCGATCTCGACCGACAAGATCGATCTCGTGTTCGGCGGGTTCTATTTCCAGCAGGACATTGGTTACGATGAAATCCGCTTCCTGCTGCGCGCCACGCCCAATCCGCCGCCCGCATCCTATGGCGGCGGGCGTCAGGAGCATGAGGTGCTCGGCGCGTTCGTCAATGCCAATTACAAGCTGACCGATCAGCTTTCGGTGCTGGCAGGCGTGCGCTGGAATCAGGAAACCAAGTCAGTGGTCGTCACCAACACCCGCCCGCGCCCGGCGTGTTCGGTCATTGGCGGCACTTGTCCGATCACCGGCACCAATCCGTTTGTGCCGGGCGAGGCCAATGGCTTTTCCGACAGTCTGAAATTCCAGAACCTCTCGCCGCGCCTCGGCCTGCAATATGAATTTGCAGCCAGCCAGATTTACGCCAACTGGAGCCGCGGTTTCCGTTCGGGCGGTTTCAACTTCCGCGTCACCAATGTGCCGGTGTTCGATCGCGTGGTGGCAGCCAACCGCGCACGCGGCTTCAACAGCTTCGGCTTTGATGAAGAACAGGTCGACAATTTCGAGGTGGGCGGCAAGTTCCAGACGCTGGATGGCTCGCTGACGCTTAACGCGGCTGCCTATGTCACCAAGATCAAGAACATGCAGCGCGAAGTCAACCTCGCTGATCCGGGCGCAGGCGTGGTGCAGAACATCACCAACACTGCCGATGCCACCATCAGCGGGTTCGAAGCCGAAGCGCGCATGCGCGTGTCGCCTTCGCTGGTGTTCACCGCCAATCTCGGGATCATCGATGCACGCTATGATCGCATCCTGTTCGACATCTCGGGCGATGGGCGCTTGGATCAGGCCGATCTCGAACTGAGCATCCCGCGCGTGCCGCCGGTGACGGTGGGTGCGGGCCTGCTGCATGAATTGCTGCTCAAGCGCGGATCAATCGTGACGCGGGTCAACTACCAGTATCGTGACCGCGCCTCGTTCACGGATGACAACTTCGGCTGGCTGAATGATGTCAGCATGCTCGAAGCCAACATCACCTGGAACACGCCTGTCGATGGCCTGTCGCTGTCGCTTTACGGGCGCAACCTGCTCGATCAGGTGCGCGAAGGCGGTGATACGCAGGTGCCGTTTGGCGGGCCGCGCTCGAACGGCGTGCAGCAGCCATTTCAGGACAGACCGGGGGCAGGCACATTCTCGCCGCTGCTGAGAGGTCGCGATATCGGCCTTGAAGTGCTGTTTGCATTCTGACCGAGAACCTGTCTTCCTGCCCGGCGATGGGCAGGAAGGCAGGACGCAGGCCTTCGTCCCTGCCATCTGATCCTCGTGCCGGGCCTTGCATAATCATGCCGAACCATCCTCAGGTCGAGCGGGTGTTGCGCGACGGTACGCGCATCGAAGGCGTGTGCGCGCCGCACCTGTTGCCGGTGCTCGATGCCTTCATAGCCAATTTCGACACCCGCGGCGAAGTGGGCGCAAGCCTGTGCGTAACCCATCGCGGCGAGACGGTGATGGACGTGTGGGGCGGTATTGCCGATGTCGCCACTGGCGCGCCGTGGCAGCGCGACACCGCTTGTGTGGTGTTTTCCTGCACCAAAGGGGCAGCGGCGCTGTGCCTCCATCTGCTGGTGCAGGACGGCGCCATTGCTTACGATGATCTGGTCGAGACCATCTGGCCGGATTTCGCGCAAGGCGGCAAAGCGGGGACGACCATCGCGATGATGCTCGATCACCGCGCCCCGGTGCCGCACCTGCGCGATCCGGTAAAACCTGATGGCTTTCTGGATTGGGATTACATGATCGCGCGCATCGAACAGGAGCCTGCGTTCTGGCCGCCCGGCACGCGTCAGGGGTATCACGGCCTCACCTATGCCTGGACGGTCGGGCAGGTGGTGCGGCTGGTGGCGGGAAAGCCGCTGGGCCAGTTTTTTCAGGAGCGGGTGGCAGCGCCCCATGCCATCGGTTTCCATATCGGGTTGCCCGATGATGCGGGGATAGATCTGGCGCGTCTTGTTCCCCCTGATCGGGCGATGATTGATCGCGCGCACCCCTTTTACAAGACAGCGATGGGCGACCGGACAAGCCCGGCCGGCTTGTTCCTCTACAATCTCGGCGGGGCCAAAATGGACAGTCCGCCCTATCACCGGGCCGAGGTCGCCAGCGCCAACGGCATCACCAATGCGCGCGGCCTTGCCCAGCTTTACCGCGCGATGATCGCGCCCGATGGCCTGCTGACACCGGCGACGATCGCGCGCCTCCGCCACCCTACGGGCGTGTGCGAGCGGGACGCGGTGCTATGCCGCCCGTCCAGCTTCAGCGGCGGTTTCATGAAAGCCATGCCTTCGCTCGGCGGCCAGTATGATGGATTGGCGATCCCCGACGCCGCCTTTGGCCATGTTGGCATGGGCGGCAGCCTCGGTTTTGCCGATCCGCAAAACGCACTCAGCTTCGGCTATGCGATGAACCGGATGGGCCCTTCGGTGCTGCTCAACGAACGCGGGCAAGCACTGGTTGATGCACTTTACCCGGTAACGTGACCCTGCAATGCCAAGCCGCGAATTTCGGGCCATGGCGTACACAATAGCCGCTTTTGGAAAAATCGCGGTGATCTGCTCTCGTAACGGTGATCAGGGCGCCCTGCCAAGTGTCAGCTTTTGTCAGGATCGGACATGCACGGCGACTGTCCGGCATGACAGAGGGTATGTCGCGCACAGCCGGCCATCAGCGGCGCAGGGAGCGGCGGCTTTCGCGCAAGCGGCACCCGGAAGCCGCCACGCAAGGGCAGACCTTGAGGCCGTCCATCATGATGCGCCAGCCTGACGCCGCGGTTTGCGCCAAACCCACGTTTCTGCAGCATTTTGCGGCGACAAGGCCAGTGTGCCAGCCCCGCGCCGATCTTCCCAGTTCAAGCCTGCTTGCCCGGCTGGCCGGATGAGGTTGCGTTGCGCACCCAGATCAATCGCGCCGTCCTGCGTGCGGATCGCGGCGGTCATCACCTGCCCATCGCGCAGATAGGCGGCGCGCGGCAACTGGCCTTTCATGAAGGCCCTGAACCGTTTGGCAGGCGTCAGAAACCCCGCGAGCGCCTGAACAAAGCCAGATGGCGGATGCAGCGCGACCCCGCCGGGCGTGCCGGTGGCAATCAGATCGCCTGCCGCCAGATCCATGATGCGGCTGAGTTCAGCGAGCGTTTCGGCAGGCTTGAAGATCATTTCACCGGCAAGGCTGCGCTGACGCTGCTCGCCGTTCACCGCCAGCACCAGTTCCAACTCGCGCCAACGCGCCAGTTCTTCAGGCAAAGGCAGCACCAGCCACGGGCCCCCTGCAGTCATGCGCGCGGTCGCTGCGCGATCCAGCAAACGGCACTGCGGCTTGCGGCGCAGCGTGACATTGCATCTGGCGTCAGGAAGGGGCTCAAGCGCAAATGCAAAGCGGTCGGGAGCGAGCCCGGCAGCCAAAAGCAGCCTGTGCATGCTGGTGTCTGACTTCTGGCTCTTCCAAAAAATCGACCGCCTATCGGACATCGTCTTTCGTGGCCTCCCAATCGCCGCCGACGATAAAGCCCCGGCCCCCGCAAGACAGCCGCTGCAATCCCTTGGTGCTCCGCCATCTGGATGGCTGCGATTATGGCAAGGCGATCCCGACTATTCGGCAGCCGCGGTTAGCGCCGCAATCCCGAAAAGCTCTTGCGCAGATGTGGACCATCAAGGAACTGCAAGTTCTCAGCATGCCACTTCATCGGGTTCAGCGGCAGATATCTGCGCCTGGGCTGCCATGAGTTCTTCCAGCCCGTGCAGCTTTCCTCCAAACATCACCACCACCCGCTGCGCCTGCGCGATCGTTTCCTGCCGGTGGGCAATGATGATGCGGGTAATGCCCATCGCTGATATGGCGGCATTGACGACCTGTTCGTGCTGCACATCAAGATGCGCCGTGCCTTCGTCCATGATCAGAATCTTGGGCTGGCGGTAAAGCGCGCGCGCCAGCAGCACTCGCTGCTTTTGCCCGCCCGACAAGGTCGATCCCATGTCGCCGACAAGGGTTTCATACTGCATCGGCATGGCCATGATGTCAGCGTGGATAGAGGCCGCCGCCGCCGCCGCGATCACCTGCTCGATATTCACCTCGTCATCGAACAGGGCAATGTTGTCAGCGATGGTGCCGGCGAACAGACTGTCCTCCTGCAGCACGGCGGCAACCTGATGGTGATAGCTCTTGTAGCCGAACCGGCTGAGCGGCAGCCCATCGACCAGCACCTCGCCCGCGGCCGGCTCAACCAGCCCGAGCAGCAGCTTGACCAGCGTGGATTTGCCGCCGCCCGATGGGCCGGTGATGGCGATATGTTCGCCCGGCTCGATGGCGAGATTGACCCCGTCCAGCACCATCGGATCGCTGGGGGCATAGCGGTAGAAGACGTCGCGCAGCTCGATCCGGCCCTTGAGTTCGGTGGCAATGTCGGCGCTGGCACCAAAGCTGCGGTCTTCTTCGGACAGCGCGATGTCCGAGAGCCGTTCAAGGTGCAGGCCCAGCATCTTGAAAGCGATCGCCTGATTGATCAGCGCCGCCGACTTTTCCATGAACTGCGACTTGTACGACATGTAGGCGAACACCATGCCCACGCTGAAGCCTGCACCTTCGATCACGAAGCCGATGGCGAGCCAGATCGCCAGAATGCTCTCAAGACCAAAGATCAGCGTGTTGGCAGCGCTCTGCCAGATACCGATGCGCGCCACCCGGACATCCGCGTTGACCGCATCGATAAGCCGGGTCTGCCACAGCGCATGGCGCACCGTCTCGCGCCCGAACAGCCGCAAGGTTGTCATCCCGCGCAGGGTTTCGATGAGCACGCTCTGCTCCTTGCCCCCGGTGATGATCGAAGCCTCGATCGCCTCGCGTTCGAAGGAGTAAGAAACCGCGCGGACAATCGCGTAAAGCCCGAAGGCAACCAGCGCGATGGCAGCGAGCTTGGCGCTGTACCAGAACATCAGCGCCAGCGTGAGGATCGCCATCATGCCATCAACCAGCGCGGCCACTGCGCCCTGGGTCAGCATATCCTGGATCGGGGCGATCGATTGGAAGCGCGAGAGGATATCGCCGGTGTGGCGGCGCTCGAACCAATCAATGGGCAAGCGGAACAATCGCCGCGCGACGTTGGAGGCAAGGCTGAACCCGATGCTGGTGCCCGCCACCAGCAGCACAAAGGATCGCAGCAGCCCCGCAGCAGCGTTGATCAGGGTAAACAGGGCAAAGCCCAGCGCCAGCACGGTCAGCAGATCGCCATCCAGCGCCGGCAAGGCCTGATCGATGGCCAGCTGCATGTAATAGGGCGAGGCGAGCACGAAGGCCTGCAACACCACCGTCAGCACCAGCACCTGCACCAGGGCCCGCTTGATCCCGGTCATGCGCTGCCACAATTGCGACAGGCGCAGCCGTTCGCGCTGCTTGCCGGACTGGAAATCATTGCTCGGCCGCAGTTCGAGCGCGACGCCGGTGAAATGGTCCGAAACCTCGGCCATCGCCATCCAGTTGGAACGCCCGTCCGGGTTATGGATCAGCGCCTTGTCGCCCTTGACCCGTTCAAGGACGACATAGTGGTTCATGTCCCAGTGCAGCACCGCAGGGACATGCAGATTGCGCAGCTCCTCCAGCGGCAGTTTGACTGCCCGCGGCGTGAGGCCGATACGGTCTGCAAGTCCAATCAGCGTTTTGAGCGCAGCCCCCCGCAAGGACGGCGCATAGCGGCGGCGC
>JBJIOB010000006.1:0-91743 GCA_045377215.1 Erythrobacter sp. | reverse complement strand
CCGAAGATATTGATATGATTGCGCTTTCGGCTCACAAGATCCACGGCCCCAAGGGCATCGGCGCATTGTGGGTGAGGGACGGGGTGGCGCTTGCCCCCCTCATGCTGGGCGGCGGACAGGAAGGGGGCCTGCGTTCCGGCACGCTCTCGCCCGCCTTGTGCGCAGGCTTTGGCGCGGCGGCGAAGGCGGCGCGCGCGCGCATGGCAGCCGATATGTTCCACGTGGAACAATTGCAGAACAAAGCGCTTGAACGCTTCGCCGGGTGGGAAGTCAACGGCAGCCTTGCGCATCGCTGGCCGGGCAATCTCAACCTCCGCTTGGAAGGCCTCGATGTCGCCCGGTTGATGAGCGAATGCCGCAGCGTGATGTTCTCGGCTGGCAGCGCGTGCGCTAGCGGATCGGGGCGGCCCAGCCATGTCCTGCGCGCGCTCGGCCTTGCCACCAGCGCGGCGAAATCCTCGATCCGGCTGGGTTTTGGCCGCTACACCACGCAGGAAGACCTTGAAACCGCGGCAGCCGCGATTATCGCTGCTGTCAAGGAGCAGGGCCTGTGAGCATCACCATCACCTTTATCGACCCGCGCGGCAAAGAAATCGCCGCGACCGCTGAGCCGGGCGACACCCTGCTGCGCGCCGGACAAGCCGCGGGCCTGCCACTGGAAGGCACCTGCGAGGGGCAGATGGCGTGCTCCACCTGCCATGTGATCGTGGCGGCGCAATGGTTCGATCGGCTCCCGCCCGCTGCCGAAGAAGAAGAGGATATGCTCGATTTCGCAGCAGGCGCGCGCCGCACCAGCCGCCTGTCGTGCCAGATCGAGCTTACCCCCGACATGGACGGCCTCACTGTCAGCGTGCCCGGCGAGGCCCATGATGCGCGCCGGATGTAGGGGGTTCAACCCTGTGGAAACGCCTCTCCCTTGCGCCGCGCCGCCTTGCTAGACGGGAGGCATGGCCGAAACCGATCTTCCCGCTGATTCCGATCCGTTCGATGCAATCGTCGATGCGCCCTTCGATGCGGCGCTTTCCGAACGCTATCTGGTCTATGCGCTTTCGACCATCACCGCGCGCAGCCTGCCCGATCTGCGCGATGGGTTAAAGCCGGTGCACCGCCGCCTGCTGTGGGCGATGCGGCAGCTCAAGCTTGATCCGGCAAGCGCCTTCAAGAAATCGGCGCGCGTTGTCGGCGATGTGATCGGCAAATATCACCCGCATGGCGATGCGAGCGTCTATGATGCGATGGTGCGGCTCGCACAGGATTTCGCGCTGCGTTATCCGCTGGTTGAGGGCCAGGGCAATTTCGGCAATGTCGATGGCGATAATGCCGCCGCCTATCGCTACACCGAAGCGCGCCTCACCCGCACCGCTTTGGAACTGATGGCGGGGCTGGATGAAGGCACGGTCGAATTCATCCCGACCTATAATGGCGAGGAAGAAGAGCCGGAGATTTTCCCTGGCCTCTTCCCCAATCTGCTGGCGAACGGCGCCAGCGGTATCGCCGTGGGCATGGCCACCAGCATTCCCAGCCACAATGTCGCCGAGATTATCGACGCCACGCTGGAGCTGATCGACAATCCCCATGTCGCCCACGAACGGCTGATGGAACTGTTTCGCGGCCCCGATTTTCCCACCGGCGGGCAGGTGGTGGACAGCGCGGCGAGCATTGCCGAGGCCTATCGCACCGGGCGCGGGTCTTTCCGCCTGCGCGGCCGCTTCCACGCGCCCGAAGCCAAGGAGCCCGATGATATCGCTGCCGGGATCGAACGGCTGGGCGGCGGGCAGTGGCAGCTGGTCATCAGCGAAATCCCCTATCAGGTGGCCAAGGGCAAGCTGATCGAACAGATCGCGCAGGCGATTGCTGACAAGAAGCTGCCGATCCTTGAGGACGTGCGCGATGAAAGCGATACCGCGATCCGCATCGTGCTGGTGCCGAAAAGCCGCAATGTCGATCCCGAATTGCTGAAGGAAAGCCTTTATAAGCTCACTGATCTGGAGATCCGTTTCAGTCTCAATCTGAATGTGCTCGACACGGCAGGCGGCATGGGCCGCACCCCGATGGTGATGGGGCTGAAGGAACTGCTCGAAAGCTGGACCGCCGCCCAGATCGACATTCTGCAACGCCGCGCGCAGCACCGGCTGGATAAGATCGCGAACCGGCTCGAACTGGTGCGCGGCTATATCATCGCCTTCCTCAATCTTGACCGGGTGATCGAAATCATCCGCACCGAGGATGAGCCCAAGCCGCTGATGATGGCGGAATTTGATCTCACCGATCGGCAGGCCGAGGCGATCCTCAACATGCGGCTCAGGTCGCTGCGCAAGCTGGAGGAAATGGAGCTCAAGCGCGAACAGGATACGCTGCTGGCCGAACAGGCTGAACTCGAAGCCCTACTCGCCAGCCCGGCCCGCCAGCGCACGCGGCTCAAACGCGATCTGCGCGATCTGCGCAAGGCCTATGCCGAGGATACCCCGCTTGGCCGCCGCCGCACGCTGATTGCCGAGGCCGCGCCGGGGATCGCATTCAGCATGGATGCGATGATCGAAAAAGCGCCCGTCACCGTGATCCTCAGCCAGAAAGGCTGGATCCGCGCGGCAAGCGGCCACGTGCCGCTGGATCAGGAATTCAAGTACAAGGAGGGCGATAGCCTCGCCTTCATCCTCCACGCGCAGACCACGGATAAATTGCTGCTGGTGGCCGATAATGGCCGGTTCTTCACGCTGGGCTGCGACAAGCTGCCCGGCGCGCGCGGCTTTGGCGAACCGGTGCGCACGATGATTGATCTGGAGGCCGAAGCAGGCGTGGCGGCGCTGCTGGTGTACCGGGCTGGCGGGCGGTTGCTGCTTGCGTCCACGCTGGGCAAGGGGTTTGTCGCCGCGATGGATGAACTCCTCGCCGAAACGCGCAAGGGCCGCCAAGTCGTCAATCTCAAGGACGGCGCGGCCCTGCGCGTGGTGCGCGAGATCGCGCCCACTCACGATCACATTGCCTGCGTGGGCGATAATCGCAAGCTGGTGGTGTTCAACCTTGAGGAATTGCCCGTGATGAGCCGGGGGCAGGGTGTCACCCTGCAACGCTACCGCGATGGCGGGATGGCGGATGCGATCACTTTCACGCTGGCAGACGGGCTCAGCTGGCAGATGGGCGGATCGGGTGAGCGGACCCGCACCGAGACCGAAATCGGCCTGTGGAAAGTGGCGCGCGGCGGGGCCGGGCGGATGCCGCCGCAGGGTTTCCCCAAATCGGGTCGCTTCGGTTAGCGCACAGCAAAAAGGCCGCCAGCGCGATGCGTCAGCGGCCCTTTGTCACAAGGCGGCAAACCCTAGTTGCTGGCGCCGCTGCTGCCGTTACCTGCCGCTGCGGCGGTTTCGATCTGTTCGCGGGTGAACAGCGCCATCAACCGGCCTTCGCCATCCACGGCGAAATGTTCTTCTTGAGCGCGACCTTGCCGGCCGCGCTTGCCAGCACGATCATGTCGGCATCAAGGTTCACCTCGGCCAGCGTGCCTGCCGGATTGCCATTGGCCGACACCACCTGGGCGCCTGCGACCAGCGCGGCATCACGCTTGGCAATGGCCTGGGCAACCTGCGCATCCATCATCTCGTTGAGCTGGGCCTGGGTGATGTTGACGCTGAGGCCAGTATCACCCTTGGCGATTGCGGCAGCGGGCACCGGCGCGCGGTGTTTGCCGGTGTTGATCACCACCACTTCGCCCGAGATCGTCTCGATGGTTCCCAACGGATTGCCATCATTGCCAAGCACCGTTGCGCCGGTGGCAAGCGCACTGCCAGTCGCATTGGCCGGAGCGGCATTTTGCGCAAAGCCGGCAGGGGCCGCCGCAAGCGCTGTCGCGGCAAGAGCAATCTTGAGGAACTTCATGTCTTCACCTCATGTACTGTTGCAAAAATGGTAACTGGTAAAAGGATCGGGATCGCGGTTGGTTCCCGCAAGAACGCCCTGCCGAACCTTGCGTTCGGGCAGGGCGTCCGGGCACGTGATCGGTTTAACGCGGTTCGGGCGCGCTGGGGGTTTCATCCGAAAGCGGAATCTCGGGGCTGGCTTCCTCGGTTTCCGTTTCGGTGTCGGTGTCGGTCTCCGGGGTTTCCGGTGCCGGCATTTCCGTCAAATCAGTATCCGGCGTGGTTTCGGGCGCCTGTTCTTCGGTTTCGACCGGCTGTTCGACAACCTGCGCATAGGCAGCCGGGGCCAGAGCAATAGTCGCCGAGAAAAAAGCAATCTTGAGAATCTTCATTTTGGAAATCCTTTCCAATCAAATATCGTCACGTTAATCAAGTTCGCATAGAATTATTACTTCGTGGCCAGATAAAAATTTAAAAAGGGGTTTCTGACCGCTAAATCGACAGTCTTTTGAGGGGGATTTGCTATCTGTCGATGTTTGATAACTAAGCAAAGCTCCGCTTGCTTGACAAGGCTGCCAAGGGTGACTTGTCCCGTTCAGCAAACGGTTTGTCCCGGAGTTTAGATTTTCGTCAGCTCGTCAGACAGGATCTGTGTGATCCGTTCATCCGGGGGAAAGCCTTCGGCGACCCAGCGCGCTTCGACGGCTTTGAGGATTCGCGCCACATCAGGCCCGGCGGTGATCCCGCGCGCCACAATCGCGCCGCCTTTGAGCGGGAAGGCCGGCACCTGCCACCCGGCGAGAGCTTGCGTGTCGGCCCCCAGCAAGAGCAGCCGGTCAAGCGTTTGCGGCACCCCGATGGCATAGGCCAATGCGTGCGGGCTGGCCGCATCGGCGGCCTCGCGCGCGGCGGCGCTGACGAGCCGGGCGCGCTGGAGCCTGGAGAGGCGCAGGCGCGCGGCGACCACTTCGGCCAGATCGGGCGCGGGCGGCAGCAGCGCCGCCAGCCGCCGGATCGGATCGCCCGCAGCGCCCTGTGCCGCCTCGCAGGAAACCAGCTGCCCCAGCGCGGCAAGTTCGCCCGCCCCTGCCTCGGGCAGGATCACGCCCAGCACCCCATGCGCGTGCATCCGCGCCGCTGTCGGCTGCGGATCGGGGAGCGCCAGCAGCGCCAGCAGTTCGGCGGCGACCCGTTCGCGGCTCAAACCTTTCAGCGTATGGGCGAGCGCCGCGCAGGCGCCTTCCGCCTCGTCATCGAGCGCTGCGCCGAAGCGTGCCTGAAAGCGGTAATAGCGCAGGATGCGCAAGTGATCCTCGGCAATGCGATCCTCGGCGCGCCCGATAAAGCGCACCCGCCGCGCCGCCAGATCATCCAGCCCGCCGAAATAATCGCTGATCTCCAGCGTCTCGGGATGGGCATAAAGCGCATTGATAGTGAAATCGCGCCGCGCTGCGTCCTCGGCCCAGTCCTGCGCAAATGCGATGGTCGCCCGCCTGCCATCGGTGGCGACATCGCGGCGCAAGGTGGTGACTTCGACAGGGCCATCGGCAAGGATCGCGGTGATGGTGCCATGCGCAATCCCGGTGGGCACGGTGCGGATCCCGGCGCGCTTGCAAGCGGCGATCACCTCGTCAGGCACCAGCAGCGTCGCACAATCGACATCATGGACGCCAAGCCCCAGCAGCCCGTCGCGCACCGCGCCGCCGACCCAGCGGATATTGTGCGGCCCAAGCGCTGCTGCCAGCCGGGCAAGGCCAGCGCGCTGCGTCCAGTCTGCCGCAGCCAGATCACGCAGCATCGCGCAGCCGCTCCCACGCGATCCGCCGCGCCAGATTGGCAAGGATCGCCGCTGTCACCCCCCAGATGCGAAAGCCCTGATAATCCATTTCGAGATAGCGCCGGTTGGCCCCGCGCCAGAACACTTCGTTCGCCTGCCACTGCGAACGATCGAGCAGCAGGGCGAGCGGCGCGGTGAACACGGCGGCGACTTCGGACGGGTGCGGCACCAGCGGCAGGCCGGGCGGCACCACGCCCACCACCGGGGTGACGACAAAACCGGTGCCGGTGACATAATCATCGCTCACCCCGATCACCCGCACCGCGCTTGGCGGCAGGGCGAGTTCTTCTGCTGCTTCGCGCAGGGCAGCGGTGATGGCATCTTCGCCCGGATCAATCTTGCCGCCGGGAAAGGCCACCTGCCCGGGATGATCGCGCATCGTGTTGGGGCGCTGGGTCAGGATCACTTGCGGATCATCCGCCACGTCCGTCACCGCGATCAGCACAGCGGCGGGCGTGCGGCGGCCATCGCGGGCGAATTCGGCATCGCTGAGGAGATCGGGGATGGGCGCGGCGTGCCCTTCGGCAAAGACCCGCGCGAGGTGATCGGCGAACCCGCTCATACCGGGCGGCTCATGCAGGCGCAGCGCCGGGCGGCAGCAGCGAAAAGCGCGCACCCATGCTTTCCACCACCCAATCCTCACCCGCTGCGAGCGCGATCTCGGCAAGCTGCGCATAGGTCGAACGGTTGAGCCGCGCTTCGAGCCCGCGCCGCACGGCGAGGTAAAGCGCCGGGGTCTCGCCATCGCCCGCCGCGCGCAAGGGGTGATCCGGCCCGGCGATCACCAGATCATCGGTGTTGAGGCGAAACACCAGCGCGCCATCGCGCGCCGCGCAATCGACCGCAATGAACGCGGCGTCATCGACTTCGATCGAGAGTTTCTCGAACGGCGTCACCAGCCAGTGCGCGCCGCTCGCATCGCGGGTGAGCAGGCCGGCAAAGGCGCGCACCATCGCCTCGCGCCGGATCACGCCGCCCTGATGATACCACGCACCATCAGCGGCAATCCGCATCTCGCTGTCACCCAGCCGTGCAGGCGACCATTCTTCGACCGGCGGCAGTTTGCGCTGCGCCACCAGGGCGGCAATCTGTTCGAGATTGAGTTCGGACAAGTAGGGCGGCGGCTCGTAAGGCATGGGCCATGCGATGCCAGATCGCGGCAAGCAAGCCAAGGGCTGAGCAGGCCAAGAGCCTAGGCGGGCTTGCTCACCCACGGGCCGAGCATGCCTTCGGCCGGCATGGCCGATAGCGCCGCGCCGCGCGCCAGCAGGCGATGCTGTTCATAAGGGCCGGGGCAGCGCCAGCCTTTGGTGGCCGCATCGGTAAAGCCCCAGCGCCCGTAATAATCCGCATCCCCGATCAGCACCTGCGGCAGCGATGCGCCGCTTTCCTCGGCCAGCCGTGCATCGGCTTCGATCATCGCGCTCATCAATCCGATGCCAAAGCCTTCGCCCTGCCGTTCGGGCACCACCGCAACCGGGCCAACCATCACCAGCGGCACCTGCGCCCCTGCGGGCGTGACCAGGCCAATCGGCCAGCACTGGATCGTGCCGACCAGCAGATCATCTTCATCCAGCGCGGCAAAGCTGAGCGCTTCGAGCGGCGCCATCCCGGCGCGGATGCGATAGGCGGTGCGGGCATGGCGATCCGGGCCAAAGGCGCGATCCAGCACGGCCTCGACCATTGCAGGCTCGCAGGCGGCAAGGGGAATCAGGCTGGCGGTCTTGTGGTTCATCGGGCCGCGCGCCTAATCGCTTTCGGGCGCGCTGCCCAATGGAATCTTTTTCTGGCCGCGCTCACGCGGGGCGGGTGGTGCATGGGTTCACGTCAGTGAACCTTTAAATCAACGCGGGGTGAGTTTGAGCAGGCGCGCACCCTTGCCATCTTCGGCCACCCACACCGCGCCATCCGGCCCTTCGGTGAGCGAACGCAGCCGCTTGCCCATCGGGTAGCGCGCCGCCTCGCGCGCGGTTTCGCCGTCAAGGCTCACGCGGATGATCGCCTGCGTGGAAAGCCCCGTCATCAGCGCCTCGCCGCGCCAGCCGCTGAACAGCTTGCCCGAATGGATCAGCATGTCCGAAGGCGCAATCACCGGGTTCCAGCTGAGCGCAGGCGCGGCCAGATCAGGGCGGGTGGGGTGATCGGGGATCGGATCGCCATTGTAATGTTCGCCGTTCGAAACCAGCGGCCAGCCGTAATTGGCCGCAGGCTTCACCAGATTGAGTTCATCGCCGCCCGCCGGGCCATGCTCCACTTCCCACAGGCGCCCCGCGGCATCAAAGGCAATGCCCAGAATGTTGCGGTGGCCGTAAGACCAGATCTGCATCGCGGTGCCGCCGCGATCCTGAAACGGGTTCTCCTTGGCCGGTGCGCCATCCAGCTTGAGCCGCACAATGGTGCCGAGGTTGTTATCAAGATCCTGCGCGGGCAGCATTTTCTGCCGCTCGCCGCTGGCGATATAGATGTGGCGGCCATTGGGATCAAAAGCGATGCGGTGCGAATAATGCCCGCGCCCTGTTACCTTGACATCCTGCCGCCAGATCACGGCGAATTCCTTGATCCGGCAGGCGGTGATGTCCGCGCAGACCAGAATGCCGCGTCCGGCAGCAGCGCCGCGCGTGTCACCTTCGCCCTTTTCGGCCCAGGTGAGGTAAATCACCCGGCCATCCAATGGCTGGCTCGCCTCGCCCGGCAGGAAGGCGACATCGCCAAGCCCGCCTTGCCCGCCGTAATCCACCTCCGGCACGCCTGCGACCGTGGCGATTTGCCCGGTCGCGGTGTCCATTACCTTGAGCGTGCCGCTTTTCTCCGTGATGAACAAGGTCTGCGTGCCCGGTGCAAAACGGATCGCCCAGGGTTCGTTGAATTCGCCCATCGCGGCGGTGGCAAAGCCGGGGCAGCTGCCGCAGTCTCCCCCGTTTGTGCATTGGCGCAGCTTGCCAGCATTGCCGGTGCAAGCGAAAAGGCGATCAACAGTCGGGATTTTGCGGTCATGCTCGGGGTAACTCACAAAAATGCTTTCGGTGCCAAGGGTTTTACCATTGGCGTGGACGAAGCAGGGCGGGGGCCATTGGCAGGGCCGGTGGTGGCCGCTGCCGTGGTTCTGGCAGATGCGATACCGCCGGGACTGGACGATTCCAAGAAACTTTCGCCGCGCCGCCGTGCGGTGCTGGATGAAGCGATCCGGGCATCGTGTTCGTGGGCCGTGGGAATGGCCGAGCCGGACGAGATCGACGCCGTCAACATCCTGCAAGCCACCATGCTGGCGATGACCCGCGCCGTCGCAGCATTGACGGATGCGCTTGTCGCCGATGGGCCTTGCGAGGTCTTGATCGACGGCAACCTGACGCCGCATGCCCGCGTGCCCCAATGGCGCTGGCCCGCGCGCGCGATTGTGGGCGGCGACGGGATCGAACCGGCGATTTCGGCCGCGTCCATCGTGGCCAAGGAATGGCGCGACCGGATCATGAAAGAGGCGGCCAGCCTGCATCCCCACTATGGCTGGGAACGCAACAAGGGCTATGGTTCGGCGGAACATCTCGCGGCGCTGCGGCGTTACGGGCCCTCTCCCTTGCACCGCCGCAGTTTTGCGCCGGTTGCCCAATCAGAGTTATTCTAGACCCATGCTGACAGCTGTACTCCTGTGTCTGGCAGGCCTTGTCGGCCTTGCGCTCGGCGGCGAATTGCTGGTGCGCGGCGCGGTGGGCATTGCCCAGCGGCTGGGCGTGTCCACGCTGTTCACCGGGCTGGTGATTGTCGGTTCTGCCACTTCGATGCCCGAAATGGTGGCGAGCGTTCAGGCCGCGCTGGCGGGCTCTGCGAGCATTGCCTGGGGCAATATCATCGGATCGAACATTGCCAATGCGCTGCTGATTCTGGGCGTCACGGCGCTGATCGCGCCGATTGCGGTGTCGGGCATGGGGCGGCGCGATGCAGTGGTGGCCTTGGGGGTGAGCCTTGGGTTGTGGGCGCTGGCACTGAGCGGCGGGGCGGGGCGCGTGATCGGCCTTGTCATGCTGGCGCTGCTTGTTGCCTATGTGGTGTGGCGTTATCGCCATCCCGGCGCTGATCTGCCCGATGATGAACCCATCGGCCATCCGCCCGGCTGGCTGGTGGCAGTGGGGCTGTTTGTTGCAGGGCTCGCCGCGCTGGTGGCTGGCGGGCAGGCGCTGGTGACCGGCGCGATTGATCTGGCACGGCTCGCGGGGATTTCCGAAACCGCGATCGGGCTTACCATCGTGGCGGTCGGCACCAGCCTGCCCGAACTCGCCGCCTCGCTGGCAGCGGCGCTGCGCGGGCGGCCGGGGCTGGCGCTCGGCAATGTGGTGGGATCGAACATCTACAACATCCTGATGATCGGCGGGGTGACGATGACGATTGCGCCCGATCCGGTGCCTGCGTCACTCGCGGGCCTGCAATCGGCACTGATGTGCGCCAGCGCGGCCTTGCTGCTGGTGCTGCTGTGGCGCGGCAAGATCATCGGTCGGCTGGCAGGCGGGGCGATGATCGCCATTTTTGCCGTCAATGTTGTGTGGGTCTTCGCCTGAGTCCTTTGCGCCACACCCCCTGATATCGAGTCCCCGATTGCTTCACGGACTCAACATCTTGTGCCGGTCTTGTTTCGTTCCGTGTGAAGTCGCAGCTGCACGTCTCCACGCGGCGAAATTCCGCGCTTGACGCGGAGTCCCCGAGGACTCATGCCTGTGGATAAGTTTTGCACAGGTTGAGATGGGGTTGCCACGTGGGCGTTCAGGAAAAAATCAAGTTTCGGGCCAAAGCGGTTGAAAAAGCGGTCAAAGCCGATTTGCCGCTGGGCCGCATCCTGCCGGGCGATTGCATCGCGGCGATGCGCTCGCTCCCCACCGCCAGCGTGGATCTGGTCTTCGCTGATCCGCCTTACAACCTGCAACTCGGCGGCGATCTCAACCGCCCCGATGGCAGCCATGTCGATGCGGTAACCGATCACTGGGACCAGTTCGAAAGCATGGCCACCTATGATGCCTTCACCCGCGCATGGCTGAGCGAAGCGCGCCGGGTCTTGAAGCCCGATGGCGCGCTGTGGGTGATCGGCAGCTATCACAATATCTTCCGCGTGGGCGCGATCTTGCAGGATCTCGGCTTCTGGATCCTCAACGATATCGTCTGGCGCAAGACCAATCCCATGCCCAATTTCCGCGGCACGCGGTTCACCAACGCGCATGAAACGCTGATCTGGGCGAGCATGGGCGAAAAGGCGCGCTACCATTTTAACTATCGCGCGATGAAGACCTTGAACGATGAACTTCAGATGCGTTCTGACTGGGTGCTCCCGATCTGCGCCGGGGGAGAGCGGCTGAAGGAAAATGGCAAGAAAGCCCACCCCACGCAAAAGCCGGAAGGCCTGCTCTACCGCGTGCTGCTGGCGACGACCGAGAAGGGCGACGTGGTGCTCGATCCCTTCTTCGGCACCGGCACCACCGGGGCAGTGGCAAAACGGCTGGGGCGGCAGTGGATCGGCTGCGAGCGGGAAGATTTCTACCGCGAAGTCGCGATGAAGCGCATCGCCAAGGAACTCCCCCTCGATGAAAGCGCGCTTACCACCATGCAATCGGCGCGCACCGCGCCCAAGGTGGCGTTCGGCGCGGTGGTGGAAACCGGGCTGATCCCGCCCGGCACGCAAGTGTTCGACAAGAAACGCCGCTGGATTGCCACAGTGCGCGCCGATGGCAGCCTTGAATGCGATGGCAAAACCGGGTCGATCCATGGCCTCGGCAAGGACTTGCAAGGCGCGCCAAGCTGCAACGGCTGGAGCTTCTGGCATTACGAGACCCCCGGCGCGGGCGGCGCAGATGTCCAGCCGATTGATGCCGCCCGCCAGCTTTACCTGCTCGCCAGCGAGGACTGATCGCAGCGCCGCTGCGCCCCGACTTGCGGCAAGAATGTGGCAGTCAGATTGCCGTGAAATGAACGGCTTGTTCAGAGAAACAGACTGTCGCTTTTCCGTAACATTCTGTCGCAAACAGGGGCAACTGATCCTGCCCTTTCTTCGTAGAGGAACCGACCGGCCATCTTCCCCCTAACCGGCAGGCGTTCACTCATGAGGAAAAACCATGAAGCTTACCAACAAGCTCTGCCTGATCGCAGCAGGCACCGCAGCCCTTGCCGCGTTCCCCACCGCGGCCATGGCCGAAGGCGTCTATGTCGGCGTCGGTGCCGGGGTCTCGCTGCCCGGTGACAGCAAGAACCGCGGCGCGTTCAACAACCCTGTCCCCGCAACGCCCGATTTCGGCGCAATCCCTGCTGATACCCCGCTGGCCTGGGATACGGATTTCGACACCGGCCTCGCCCTGTCGGGCCAGATTGGCTACAAGTTCGACAATGGCTTCCGCCTCGAAGTCGAAGGCGCTTACAGCCGTTATGATGTCGCAGGCCATTCCGGCCTGACTGTCGGCGGTGCCAATATCGACGGCGTGGATGTGGCCGTGCTGACGCGCGGTCCGGCCAATGCTGCCAACCCCACCGTGGGCGCCGTGATCGCCGACGGGCAGGGCCGGGTGAGCAATTTCGGCCTGTTTGCCAATGTGTTCTACGACATTGATACCGGCACGGCGTTCAAGCCCTATGTCGGCGCGGGCGCGGGCGTGAACTGGGTGGATGTGAATTATCGCCCGTCGAACGTGCAGGTCGGTTCGGGCAACGAGGCAGGGATTGCCTATCAGCTGATGGCGGGCGCTTCGTTCGAGCTGTCGCCGCGCGCTGAATTGTTCGGCCAGTACACCTACCGCGCCAATGCCGACCGCGCGGATATCGACCTGTCGCTGCTGCCTGCAACGCTGGGCGTGCAGAACCACCAGTCGGTTTTGACCGCAGGTCTGCGCTTCAAGTTCGGGCAGTAACCCGGCCAAGCGCCCGCCAAGGGTCGTATGCAGGAAGGCCGCGCTCGTCATGGGCGCGGCCTTTTCTGTTGGCAGGGGCGGGCTTGGGGCTTTGTCTGACGGGCGAGGCGGGCTAGGCATGGCGTGCTATGACACTCAGCCTCTATCTTCACCCGATCACTCTGGTTGCCGGCCCGCAGGCGGTGGATGGCGATGCGGTGCGCCTTGGCGGTTCGATGGCCTATGCCCGCGAATTTGCCGTGATCCTGCGCGAGGATGGCGCTGTCGTTGATCGCGCTCTGGTGACCCGCGCAGGCATGGCCGATTTGCTCGCGCGCCTGCCCGATGAATTGCGCGGTGAGGGCGCAGCGCAATGGGCCAACCTGCAACAGGCGCGCGCGCCGCTGCAACTGGGCACGCGCACGATCCGGCTGGATCAGCCGCAGATCATGGGCATCCTCAATGTGACGCCCGATAGTTTCTCCGACGGCGGCCGGTTTGACGAGGTCGAGGTCGGCCGCGCCCATGCTGCGGCCATGCTGGAGGCAGGCGCTGCGATCATTGATATCGGCGGGGAAAGCACCCGCCCCGGCGCTGGCCGCACCTGGGAGGGGGAGGAATTGACCCGCGCGCTCCCGGCGGTGGAATATTGCGCCGCGATGGGGGCCGCGATCAGCATTGATACGCGCCGTGCAGGCGTGCTCGAAGCGGCGCTGGCAGCAGGCGCGCAGATGGCCAATGATGTCTCGGCGCTGCGGTTTGATCCGCGCTCGATCGAACTCGTCGCCAAGGCCGGCTGCCCGGTGGTGCTGATGCATGCGCCGGGCGCAGGCGAGGATCTTCACGCGGGCGGGCAGTACGGCGATGTCGTGTTCGAGGTGTTCGATTTTCTCAAGTCCGCGCGCGCCCGCGCCATCGCGGCGGGGATCGCGGCGGAACGGATCGTGCTCGATCCCGGCATCGGCTTTGGCAAATCACTTGCGGATAATGTCAGGCTGATCAATGCCTTGCCGCTGTTCCACGCACTCGGCAGCCCGTTGATGCTCGGGGCCAGCCGCAAGCGGATGATCGGCGCGCTGAGCCGCGAGGAAGAAGCGGGTGCGCGCCTTGCCGGATCGCTCGCATTGGCGCTGAGGGGCATGGCGGCGGGATTTCATCTGCTGCGCGTCCACGATGTGGCCGAAACCGTGCAGGCGCGCAATGTGTGGCGCGGGCTGGCTGACGGCGCGCTTACCGATTTCAGCCACCTGCCGCCGCTCGATTGATCGCCCGGCCAGCGTCGCGCCCTTGTCATAGAGGCGCGGCAATGGCTTTAGGGTTGAACACGCATCCCATCACAGGAGTTTATCATGCGCCGCCTCTCGATCCTTGCTGCCACTGCCGCGCTGGCCGGTGCCGCCGCAGCCCCGGCTCCGCTGCTGGCGCAGACCGCCAGCGCGCCTGCCGCTGCTCCTGCCAGCCTTGCCGCGGATGAGGCGCTGGCCCCCTATTATGCCCAATTGCGCCAGCGCGTCACGATGCCGGTGGCGGGCCCCAATCCCGCGCTGTCGCCGGCGACCACGCTGACCCGCATCGCCTTTGGCAGCTGCAACCACCACCTTGCCCCGCAGCACATGTGGGCGCAGATCGCGGCGCAGCGCCCGCAGGCCTTCCTGCTGATCGGCGACAATGTCTATGGCGACACCGGCTGGGATGCGGACGCTGATCTCGATAGTCTGCGCAGCGCCTATGCCACGCAGGCCAGCCACGGCGAATTCCGCGATTTCCGCGCGAAGGTGCCGATGATGGTGACCTGGGATGATCACGATTTCGGCCTCAATGATGCAGGCGGCCGTTTTGCGTTCAGGCGCTGGGCCGAAGATCTGTTCGAAACCTTCTGGGGTTCCTCTCAAACTGTACGCTCGCGCCCTGGCGTCTATGAAAGCCACATGATCGGCCCCGAGGGGCGGCGTGTGCAGTTCATCATCCTTGATACCCGTTATTTCCGTTCAGACATGAAGCGCATGGCGTGGTCGAAGGATCGCCCGCCGCTGGGGGTCTATATCCCGCAAGACGATCCGGCCGCGACCGTGCTGGGGGGCGAACAATGGCGCTGGCTGGAACAGGAACTGGCCAAGCCTGCGGACCTGCGCATCGTGGTCTCATCAATCCAGGTGCTGACCGAAGCGCATAATTTCGAGGCGTGGTGGAATTTCCCGGCAGAGCGCGCGCGGCTGCTCACCATGCTTGAAGGTCGCGCGGCGAGCGGGCTGGTGATGCTGACAGGCGATCGCCATTCGGGCGCGATCTACAAGGACACCTCGCCCGGCGGCAAGGAAACCATGTGGGAATTCACCAGCTCCTCGCTCAACCTCGCCTTCTCCAGCGATGTCGAGCGCAGCACCCAGCGTGAGCCTGATCCGCGCCGGGTGACCAAGTTCTTCAGCATCGAGAATTACGGGCTGGTCGATATCGACTGGCAGGCGAGGAAGCTGACGATGAGCCTGATGGGCAACACCAGCGAAACGCTGGCGCAGGAAAGCTTCGGGTGGTGAACAGGCGGGCGGGCTGCGTGCCCGCCCTTGGTTCCTACAGCGTAAATCCGCCGTCTGATACCATCACATGGCCGGTGATGTTGGCAGCAGCATCGCTCAGCAGATAGAGGATGGTGCCGGCCATTTCTTCCGAGGTGGCAAAGCGGCCCAGCGGCGTCGTTTTCGCCATGGCTTTCAGCGTCGCCTCGCGCCCGATGGCGGCAACCGAGCGCTGGAAATCCGCGCCGCTTTCCCAGATTGCCGTGTCCACGCCGCCCGGCGCAATCGCGTTGACGCGGATACCTGCGCGGGCATTCTCCACCGCCGCGATCCGCGCCATGTGCGCAACCGCTGCCTTGGAAACGCCGTAAGGCCCGATGCCCGGCACCGGCTTGATCCCGGTGGTCGAGGCGACCACCACGGCGCTCCCGCCTTTGCCGCCCATCGCGCGCAAGGATGCCGCCAGCGTCAGGAATGCGCCATCAAGGTTCACCGCCATCACCCGGCGCCATTCGGCAAGGGTAATCTCGGCAATCGGCCCGCCTGCGCCAATCCCGGCGTTGACGACCGCGTGATCAAGGCCGGCCAGCTGCGGTTCAAGCTGCGCCCACAGCGTTTCATCAGCCACGCTGCCGGTGATGCGGTGGACTTCGCATCCGGGCAGATCAAGCGCTGCCAGCCCCGCGCTATCGACATCGACCAGAAACAGCCGCGCCGCCCCGCGCGCTGCCAGCCCCTTTGCGCAAGCTGCGCCAATCCCCGAAGCAGCCCCTGTCACCAGCGCGCTGCGCCCTGCAAAATCGTGAAGTATCGTCATGCGCCCACGCGCTAGGCACTTCAGGCGGCGTTATCAATCCCGAGATCGGAAAGCTTGCGATACAGCGTCGAGCGCCCGATGCCGAGGCGGCGCGCCACTTCTGTCATCCGCCCGCGATAATGCCCGATGGCGAGGCGAATCACATCAGCCTCGATCTCCTCCAGCGGGCGCAGGTTGCCATCATCGGTGTAAAGCGTGAT
This sequence comes from Erythrobacter sp., assembly GCA_045377215.1. Lineage (GTDB taxonomy): Bacteria > Pseudomonadota > Alphaproteobacteria > Sphingomonadales > Sphingomonadaceae > Erythrobacter. Next base: position 75,668 of record JBJIOB010000006.1, on the reverse strand, counting down.
GCCCACGCCTTCATGGCTCGCGTTGAACAGCGGGGCCTGCTGATCGCCCAGCATTTCCGACAATTCGGGGAAGCTTTCAGCGGTCAGCGTGTCGCCCTCGCAATAGACGGCAGCGCGGAACAGCACTGATTGCAACTGGCGCACATTGCCCGGCCATTCATAGGCCGCCAGCAGTGCCAGCGCGCTATCGGTGATCGACAGGTGTTTAAGGCCCGGCTGCTCGCCGATGCGCGCGAGGAAATGGCGGGTCAGCGCCGGAATATCGCCCGGACGCTCGCACAGCGGCGGCAGGGTGATGCGGGTGGAGCTGAGCTTTTCGGCGAGCGCTGCATCAAACAATCCGCCTGCCACCAACTCGCCCAGCGCGACATTGCTGGTCACCAGCAAGCGCACATCGACGCGAAAGCCATAGGTTGCGCCGACCGGACGGATGATCCCGCTCGTGAGAGCATCGAGCAGGCGGCCTTGTGTCACCGGCGAGAGGCGATCAATCTCGTCCAGCACCAGCGTGCCATTGTCGCAGTGCTGGAACGCGCCGATCTGGCGATCAAAGGCACCGGGAAAAGCGCCGGGTTCATGCCCGAACAGCACCGATTCGACCGAAGCAGGCGGGATCGCGCCCAGATCGACAATGCGAAAAGCCTCGCGGACACGCGGGCTGGCGGAATGCATGGCGCGTACCAGCATTTCCTTGCCCGTCCCGCTGGCGCCTTCGATGGCGACATTGTTGTGCCCGCGCGCGGTCTTGGCAGCTTGGGCCAGCGCTGCACGAAATCCCGGCGCGGTGCCGATCATCGCATCAAAATCGAGGCTCGCGGACATTTTTTCGGTCAGCGGGGCAAGCTCGCGGCGCTGCGCTTCGCGGGTGGTGACAGCGCGCAGCGCGTCCATCAGCCGTTCGGGCGAGACCGGTTTGACAAGGTAATCGCTGGCCCCTGCGCGCATCGCTTCGACCGCGAGCAGCGGCGAGGCGCTGGTTGTCAGCATCAGGATCGGCAGCGCGGGGCGGCGCGATTTCAGCTCGGCGATCAGTTCGCAGGCATCATCGCCCGGCACCCAGTGATCGAGCAGGATCGCGGAAATCTGCATCCCTTCGCGCGTGCCGAGCATGGCAATCGCGGTTTCCGGATCGCCCGCCACCAGTGTGCGCCAGCCATCGCGCGCAGCAATCGCCGAGATCAGCCGCGTCTGGGCAGGCTCGTCGTCGATCAGCATGATGATGCGCACATCGTTTTCGACCGGTTCGTGAAGCTGGCTTTCCGACATCGTGTGCTGTGCCCTGATCCTTGTGTTTCCGGCTGCTGGTGTCCGGATGTGGAACAGGGCTGGTCATAAAGCGGACGGGTAAAGACGGGATTAAGGCTGTTGCAGTTTGCGCGCTGTCGCATCGCGGCACAGGTGCGAAGGCGTCGGCGGCGTATGCAAAACTTGTGCGCCTGATATTTAAGTTGGCTTGAGTAGCGCGGCGTGCTTCGATACGGGGCTTTGAGCGCGTTTGTGCGCGCATATATTTCTTGCAACCTTATGCCGATTGCGGTGTTTACCAGCCCAAAGGGGAATTGAAAAAATGGCAACGCACGACATGGAAAAGGCACAGGCCACCTATGCAGGGTTCATGGGAACCTTGAAGTGGGCGGTGCCGGTGATTGCGGTGATCGTCGCTTTTGTCGTCATGCTGATCGCCTAAGCGAACCACACTCGTGAAAATCGCGATCCTGAAAGAGCGCGCCCCCGGGGAAACCCGGGTGGCGGCCACCCCCGAAACGGCCAAGAAATTTGCCGCGCTCGGCCTTGATGTCGCTGTGGAAAGCGGCGCGGGCGAAGCGGCTTCGGTCACGGATGCAGCCTATGCAGAAGTCGGCGCCCATGTCGGCGATGCGGCAGCCACGGTGAAAAATGCCGACATCGTGCTCGGCATTCAGGCGCCCGATGTGGCCCTGCTGGCAGGTGCAAAGCCCGGCGCATGGGTTGCCGCGCTGTTCGATCCCTTCACGCGGCGCGATGTGGTGGATGCCTATGCGGCTGCCGGGTTTGAAGCGTTAGCCATGGAATTCATGCCGCGCATCACCCGCGCGCAGTCGATGGATGTGCTGTCGTCGCAATCGAACCTTGCCGGTTACAAGGCGGTGCTGGTCGCTGCCGATCATTATGGCCGCGCTTTCCCGATGATGATGACGGCGGCGGGCACGGTGCAGGCGGCGCGCGCTTTCATCATGGGCGTGGGCGTGGCGGGCCTTCAGGCGATTGCGACTGCGCGGCGTCTGGGCGCGCAGGTTTCGGCAACCGACGTGCGCTCTGCCACCAAGGAGCAGATCCAGTCGCTGGGTGCCAAGGCGATCTTCGTTGAAAATGTCGCCGGGATCGAGGGCGAAGGTTCGGGCGGCTATGCCACCGAGATGAGCGATGAATACAAGGCGGCGCAGGCCCAATTGGTGTCGGAACACATTGCCAAGCAGGACATCGTCATCACCACCGCGCTGATCCCGGGCCGCGCTGCGCCGCGGCTGATCAGCGATGCGCAGATCGCCACGATGAAGCCGGGCAGCGTGATCTTCGATCTCGCGGCGGCGCAGGGCGGCAATGTCGAAGGATCGCAGCCGGATGAAGTCGTCGTCAAGCACGGCGTCACCATCATCGGCTATTCCAATACGCCCGCGCATCTGCCGGCTGACGCTTCGGCGCTGTTTGCGCGCAACCACTACAATTTCCTCAGCGCCTTCTGGGACAAGGAGCAGGGCAAGCCTGTGCTCGACGAGGAAATCGGGGGTGCCATCCGGCTGACGCAGGGCGGCAAGGTGGTGAATGAAAGGCTGCTGGGTTGAGCCTGCGGCTGGTGGGGGACTGGCTGCGCGAGCATCGCTGGCTGGCCGCTTTCGTGTGCGTCGTCGTGTTTGGATACAGCTACGGCAAGGACATGGCGCTGCGCGACAATGCTCGCGATGCGGCCATGGTTCAGGGGACCGAATAATGGATTTCATTGCAATTCTCAGCATCTTCGTGCTGGCCTGTTTTGTGGGCTATTACGTTGTCTGGTCGGTGACCCCGGCGCTGCACACCCCGCTAATGGCGGTGACCAACGCGATTTCCTCGGTGATCATCGTGGGCGCGCTGATTGCCAGCGCGGAAGCGGGCAGCCCGATGGCCAAGTATCTCGGCCTTGTCGGCGTGGTGCTGGCGAGCGTGAACATTTTCGGCGGCTTTGCCGTGACCGAGCGCATGCTCGCGATGTACAAGAAGAAGGAGAAGTGACGATGGGCTCGCTCTCCACCCTCGTCACCCCCGCGCAGGCGGGGGTCCAGCTTGCTTCGGCAGCGCGCAGGATCGGTAGAAGCTGGATCCCCGCCTTCGCGGGGATGACGGCGCTGTTTGCGACCCCCGCCCATGCGGCAGGTAGCGGCGATACACCGCCCTTGGCGATGCTGGCCTATCTCATCTCCGGCGTGTTCTTCATCCTCGCGCTGCGCGGGCTTTCCAGCCCCGCCACGTCGCGCGCGGGGAACCGTTATGGCATGGTCGGCATGGTGCTGGCTGTCGCCACCACGCTGATCACGCACGACATCGCCAACATCGTCGAGATCGCAATTGCGGTGGCGATTGGCGGCGGCATCGGCTTTGTGATTGCGCGGCGCATCGCGATGACAGCGATGCCCGAACTGGTGGCAGGCTTCCACAGCCTCGTGGGTCTGGCTGCCGTGGTGGTGGGTTTTGGCGCGTGGCTTGATCCCGAAAGCTTCGGGATTGTCGATGCCGCCGGGCAGATTCTGGCCGTCAGCCGGATCGAACTCGGCCTTGGTATCGCTATCGGGGCGATCACCTTCTCGGGCTCGGTTATCGCGTTCCTGAAACTGTCAGGCCGGATGAGCGGTTCGCCGATCATGCTGCCGGGGCGCCATGTGATCAATCTCGGCACGCTGGCGGCGATCCTCGGCCTGATCGGTTATTACACGGTCTCGCCGCAGGGCGGTGCGGGCGAAGGGCAATTGGTGCTGCTGATCGCGGTGCTGGCCTTTATCATCGGGTTCCTGCTGATCATCCCGATTGGCGGGGCGGATATGCCGGTGGTCGTCTCGATGCTGAACTCCTATTCGGGCTGGGCGGCAGCGGCGATGGGCTTCACGCTCGGCAACACCGCGATGATCATCACCGGCGCGTTGGTGGGCTCGTCCGGCGCGATCCTCAGCTACATCATGTGCAAGGCGATGAACCGCAGCTTCATCTCGGTGATCGCGGGCGGTTTTGGCGGCGATGCAGGCAGCGGTGCCGGCGGCGGTGCGCCGCGCGAACAGCGCCCCTACAAGCAGGGCAGCGCGGAAGATGCCGCCTACATGCTTGAGCAAGCCGAAAAGGTCATCATCATCCCCGGCTATGGCATGGCGGTGGCGCAGGCCCAGCACGCGCTGCGCGAAATGGGCGACAAGCTGAAGGAAAAGGGTGTGGAGGTGAAATATGCCATCCACCCCGTGGCAGGCCGCATGCCGGGCCACATGAACGTGCTGCTCGCCGAAGCCTCGGTGCCTTATGACGAAGTCTTCGAACTTGAAGACATCAACTCCGATTTCGCCCAGTGCGATGTCGCCTTCATCATCGGCGCGAACGACGTGGTGAACCCGGCGGCCAAGACCGATAAATCCTCGCCCATTTACGGGATGCCGGTGTTCGATGTGGACAAGGCCAAGCAGGTCTTCTTCATCAAGCGTTCGATGGGCGGCGTGGGCTATGCGGGCGTCGATAATGATGTGTTCTACATGAACCAGACTGTCATGCTGCTGGCCGATGCCAAGAAGATGGTCGAGGAAATCGTCAAGGCGCTGGATTAATCTTCCCGGTCGATGAAGAAGCTGTTGTTGATCATCTTGCTGCTGATCGGGGCGGGCGCGGTGGCGGTGCAAACCGGCACTGCCCGCCCGCTGATCGCTTGGCAGGTCGAACGCTCGCTCGTCGCATCGGGCATGGGCGAGGGGCGGGCCGAATGCATGGCGGGCCGTATGGTGGACCGGCTCTCGCTGATGCAATTGTGGACGCTGCGCCAAGCCATGGCTCCGCGTGAGGGGGAGCCCGAGACCGCACGCGGGCTGTTTGACAGCATCCAGCGCCTGCGCCGTACCGAGGATGGCGAGATCGTGGGCGTGGTCACCTCCAGCGCGGCGCTGTGCGCGATTGGTCTGGGCTGAGCTGCGGCAAGTCCCCCGGCAACCTCTTGCCAAGCGTGCCTTACCCCCTCACTATGGTGCGCGGAGAGGGAGAATTGCCATGGTGAAACCCGCATTTGCCGCCGTGTTGCTGGCATCGGCTGCGCCCCTTGCAGCAGCGACCCACACCATCGCGCCGGGCGCGGATGCGGCGGAAAAATTGCAGGAAGCGCTGATCCTTGCCCAGCCGGGCGACGAGATCGTGCTGGCGGCAGGGCGCTACACCCTCACCGATGGTCTCAGCCTTGATGTTGCAGGCGTCACGCTGCGCGGCGCGGGGCCGGCGCTGACGATCCTCGATTTCACCGGCCAGCAAGGTTCGGGTGAAGGGCTGCTCGTCACATCCGACAATGTCAGCTTGCGCGATTTTGCCATCGAAAACCCCAAGGGCGACGGCATCAAGTCGAAGGGTGCGGACAACATCATCTACCACCGCATCCGGGTTACCTGGACCGGCGGGCCCAAAAGCAGCAACGGCGCCTATGGCATCTATCCGGTCGAAAGCACCGGCATCCTCATCAGCCATTCCGAAGTCTCAGGCGCGTCGGACGCAGGGATTTATGTCGGTCAGTCCAACCGCATCACGGTGAAAAATTCGGTCGCCACCGATAATGTCGCCGGGATCGAGATCGAAAACAGCCGCAATGCGATTGTCACGCAGAACTATGTCACCCGCAATACGGGCGGCATTCTGGTGTTTGATCTGCCCAGCCTGCCGGTGATGGGCGGGGGCAATGTGGTGGTGGTGAACAATCTGGTCAGCGGCAACAACACCCCCAATTTCGCGCCGCCGGGCAATATCGTCGGCAATGTGCCGCGCGGAACCGGCATCATGGTGATGGCGAACGAGAATGTGTGGGTTGATGGCAATATCGTGCAGGGCAATCCGACCGCGCCGTTCATGGTGATCGCCTATTCGCAAAGCTTTGATGATGCGCGTTACAATCCCTATCCCCGCAATGTGGTGATCGGGGAGAATGAGGTCGATAGCGGCGCAAATGATCCTGCACTGCCCGGAGCGCCGATGTTGCTGGCGGCCTTTGGCGGCACGCTGCCGCCGATCCTGTGGGATGGGCTTTCGCAAGCAGGCGCTGCGCCTGCGCTGGCGGTAACAGGCGATATTTCCGGCTGGTCGCTCAATCTGGCGCGGCAAGGCCAGTCGCTGGGTGAGGCCAGGCCCGGCCCGCTCAAGGTCCGGCCGCAGGCGTCAAATGGGATGTGAGCGCGGTGGGCGCGCCGCCGGAACTGGAGGCGCGGCTGAAGTGAGGCAAGCGGCGGTTCTGGCATTGGCGGCAGCGGCGCTGGCGGCGTCGGTTGCCGCTGCGCCTGCGCCGCAGGCCGAGGTGCAAGATGCCGCGATCCGCGCCGATGCCGCGCCGCGCACGCTGGCCGAATTCGGCTTTTTCACCGATGCCGCCGCGCGCCAGCCTGCCGCGCGCGTGACGCCTTATGAACTCAACGTGCCGCTGTGGTCGGACGGGGCGGACAAGCTGCGCTATATCTACCTGCCCGAAGGCACGCGGCTGACGGCGGACGGCGACGGCCTGCTGCAATTCCCGGTCGGCGCGGCCATCATCAAGAGCTTTGCCTTTGGGACAGGGGCCGATCAGCGCCTGATTGAAACCCGCGTGCTGCTGCACCGCGCCGATGGCTGGGCGGCGCTGCCCTATCGCTGGAATGCCGAGCAGACCGAGGCCACGCTGGCGCTCGCCGGTGCGCGGATTGATCTTGCAACCCCTGCGGGCGGAACCATCAGCTACCGCATCCCCAACAAGAACCAGTGCAAGGAATGCCACAGCCTGAATGGCGCGGTGATCCCGATCGGCCCCAAGGCGCGCAATCTGGCGCAGGGCTGGCTCGCCGCGATGCTGCCCGCAGTGCCTGCCAAGGCAGACAGCCTGCCGCACTGGAATACCCGCGCCACCGGTGAGGCCGAGCCGCTCGCGCGCGCTTATCTCGATGTGAACTGCGCCCATTGCCACCAGCCCGGCGGCATGGCGTCCAATTCCGGCCTCGATCTGCGCTGGCAGCAATCCGACAGCCAAGCGATTGGCGTGTTCAAACGCCCGGTTGCCGCCGGGCGCGGCGCGGGCGGGCATGAATTCGGGATTGTGCCGGGCCAGCCTGACAATTCCATCCTTGCCCACCGGCTGGCCTCGGCAGAGCCCGGCGTTGCCATGCCGGAACTGGGCAAGTCCACAGTCGATAGCGATGGCGTTGCAGTGGTGCGCCGCTGGATATTGGAGATGAAAACGCAATGAAGTGGGTTCTTCGCGGGGCTCTGGCACTGGTTGCAGTGCTGGTGGTGCTGTTTGTGATTTTCCGCACGCCGGATACCGATGCCGCCGCCATGCGCGCCAAATATGGCGCAGCGCCGTCGCAATTCGTTGATCTGGGGGGCGGGCTGACAGTGCACCTGCGCGATGAGGGGCCCAAAGATGCGCCCGCGATCATCCTGCTGCACGGCTCCAACGCCGATCTGCACACCTGGGAGCCATGGGCGCAGAATCTCAAGGCCGATTACCGGGTGATCCGGTTCGATCAGGTCGGGCACGGCCTCACCGGCCCTGATCCCAAAGGCGATTACACCCGCAAGAACTATGTCGAACATATCCGCCTGGTCGCTGACAAGCTGGGGGTGGAGCGGTTCTTCCTTGGCGGCAATTCGATGGGGGGCAAGCACGCGCTCGCCTTTGCCGCGGCCTATCCTGACCGGCTTGATGGCCTCGTGCTGGTCGATGCGGGCGGGATGCCGATGCTGAGCCGCGAGGCGATCGAAAGCGGCAAGCCCAAGGAGGATACCACCAAAAAATCGGGCGGCGGAAATATCGGCTTCAAGATTGCCGGGATGCCGGGGATCAACCGCATCATCGAACAGGTCACCCCGCGCAGCCTGATCGAAAAAAGCCTGCGGCAATCGGTTTCGGTCGAAAGCATCGTGACCGAGCCGATGATTGATCGCTATTGGGAACTCCTGCGCTATCCCGGCAACCGGCGGGCGACGCTCCAGCGTTTTGCGATCCCCTATGATCCGCTCACCCGCGAACAGATCGCGGCAATCGCGGTGCCTGCCCTCATCATCTGGGGCGAGGAGGATCGCCTGATCCCGGTCGCGGCGGCGCGCTATCTCGATGAGGTGATGCAGCAGCCAACGCTGGCGATCTATCCCGGCATCGGCCATCTCCCGCAGGAAGAAGCCGCCGCGCAGACGCTGGCTGATCTGCGCAAATGGCTTGCCGCCTTGCCGGATCGCGCAGCCGCGCAATAAGCGCTCCCCAAAGGTGCACCGCCTCGCTAGAGCGGCCCTTTCTGGAATCGAGGAGCAAACGGGTTGCGCAAGCTGGGCATTATCGGAGGAATGAGCTGGGTTTCGACCGGCACCTATTATGATCGCATCTGCCGGCTGGTGCAGAAACGCAGCGAACCCATGGTCAGCCCGCCGCTCCTGATCGAAAGCCTCAACTTTGCCGAATTGTGCGCCGTGCGCGACAATCAGGGCTGGGGCGAGGCGGCGCAGCTGCTGATCGCCAGCGCCCGGCGGCTCGAAGCGGCGGGGGCTGAAGGCCTGATCATCGGGGCCAATTCGATGCACAAGGTCTATGACGAGGTGGCAGCCAGCGTTGCCATCCCGATCCTGCATATTGCCGATCATGTCGGCATGGCGCTGAAGGCGGCAGGGCACACCAACGCCGCGCTGATCGGCACGCGCAATGTCATGACCGAAAGCTTTTACCGCCGCCGCCTGGTCGCGCATGGCATTGATCTGCTGCCGCCCAAGATGGCGAATGTCGAACTGCTTGATCGGATCATCTATGATGAACTGATGGTCGGCAAGGTTACCCGCGATGCCGAACGCACCTTGAAGACGATCATCACCGGCAAGGCGCAGGAAGGTGCCGAGGCGATTGTGCTGGCCTGCACCGAGCTTGATCTGGTGGTGGATGTGGATGCCAATGTGCTGCCCGTGTTCGAAGGCACGCGGATCCATTGCCAGGCAGCGGTGGACTGGATTTTCGGCGAGGATGCGCACGGGGCGGCGGCTTGACCAATTCCGGCTTGCCCCGCGCGCCATATGCCGCTGATCCGCTGCGGCATGGCGGGCGCGAATTTGCAGCGGGCGGCGCCGGGACGGAAACCGGCGAACGGCGCGGGCCGCGCAGCGAATTCCAGCGTGATCGTGATCGCATCATTCATTCGATGAGCTTCCGGCGGCTCAAATCCAAGACACAGGTCTTCATCGCGCCCGAAGGCGATCACTATCGCACGCGCCTGACCCACAGCCTCGAAGTGGCGCAGATCGGGCGGGTGCTGGCGCGCGCGCTGGGGCTGGATGAAGACCTTACCGAAGCTTTGTGCCTTGCCCATGATCTGGGCCATCCGCCGTTCGGCCATGCCGGGGAGGATGCTCTGCAGGAAGCATTGGAGGGGCACGGCGGGTTCTGCCACAATGCCCATGCGCTGCGCACCGTGATGCGGCTGGAAAGCCCTTACCCCGCGCATGACGGGCTTGATCTGACATGGGATCTGCTCGAAGGGCTGGCCAAGCATAATGGCCCGGTGGCCCACGCGCCGTGGGCGCTGGCGGAACTGGACGCAGCCTTTCCGCTCGATCTTGCGACATGGCCCAGTCTTGAAGCGCAGATTGCCGCCGTGGCGGATGATATCGCCTATGATAATCACGATATTGATGATGGCCTGCGCGCAGGGTTTCTCGTGCTTGATCAATTGCTGGCGCTTGATTTCCTCGCCGATCAGTGGCGCCGGGTCGAACGGCGTTTTCCCCATGCCCCGCGTGATCGGTTGATGCGCGAGCTGGTGCGCGATCAGATCGGGCTGATGGTCAATGATGTGCTGGCCCATACGCAGGCGCAGATCGCGGGGATCGGATCGGTCGCCGAGGTGCGCGCAGCAGGCCGCCAGCTCGCCGGGTTCTCGCCTGCGATGGCGGCGCGGGAACGCGTGCTCAAGGATTTCATGTATGCCGAGCTGTATTACCACCCCGAACAGACCGCTGCAGCGATGCGCGCGCGCGAGGTGGTGGCGCGGCTGTTTGCGACCTATTCGGCTGATGCCAGCCTGATGCCCCCCGAATGGCAGGCGCGCCTGCCTGCCGAAAATCCGGCGCGGGCGCGGGTGATTGCCGATTTCATTGCGGGTATGAGCGATCGGTTTGCGATGGATTGCTTTGCCCGCATCCACGGGACGCGCCCGGACGGCCTGATCAATGTCTGAGCCCCGCTCTATCGCGCTGGTGGGCGCAACCGGGCTGATCGGCCGCCGTGTGATCGAAGCGGCCAGCGCCAGCGATGCGGTGCGGCTGATGGGTCTTGCCCGCCGCGAAGTGCCCCGGCCCAATGGCGCGCGGATGGAAATCTTTGTGGCTGAGCCTGCCCGGTGGGGCGAAGTGATGGCGGCAATCCGCCCGCGCGCGCTGATCTGTGCGCTGGGCACCACCTGGAAAAAGGCCGGGCGCGACGAGGCCGCGTTCCGCAGCGTCGATCACGATCTGGTGCTGGCAAGCGCTGCGGCGGCGCTTGCGGCAGGGGCGACCAATCTGGTGGTGGTCAGTGCGGCTGGTGCGGATCGTCATTCCAAAAACCGTTACATGCGCACCAAGGGCGAGGTTGAGGCGGCGCTCGCGCAGATGGGGTTCAAACGGCTGGATATCCTGCGCCCCGGCCTGCTGCGCGGCGCCCGCCCCGATGATTGGCGGCTGGTGGAGCGTCTGGCGCTGATCGCCGCGCCGCTTACCGATCCCTTGTTGATGGGATCGTGGCGGCGGTTTGGCTCGATTGATGCGCGCGATGTGGCAGGTGCTGCCTTGCGGCTGGCGACACGGGCTGCGCCGGGCCGCTTTACCCATGATAATGATGCGATGCGCCGCGCGGCGCGCGAATGGGCAAGGGACAAGGTGTGATGGACTGGACGGCGATCTTCAACCTCGTCAACCTGCTGGCGCTGATTGCGTGGGTCGCACTGATCGCGCTGCCGCGCTGGCCTGCGCTGCTTTCGGGGGTGCTTTATCTCGGCATTGGCCTGTTATGCCTGATCTATGCCAGCGGGCTGATCGGGCTGGTGAGCGGTCTGCTCCCGTCAGGCGGGCCCGGCGGCGGTGCGGATTTCACCACCATCGCCGGCGTGCGCGCGATCTTCTCCAATGATGCCGGCGTGACGATCGGCTGGACGCATTACCTTGCCTTTGATCTGTTTGTCGGCCTGTGGATTGCCCGCGATGGCGATGCCAAGGCGATTGCGCGGCTGGTTCAGGCGCCGATCTTGCTGGCGACTTTCATGGCCGGGCCGCTGGGCCTGCTCATCTGGCTGATCATCCGCGAACCCGCCGCGCGCAAGCAGGGCCGGTTTAGCTAATTCCCGTTTTGGATTCGCGCGCGCTTTGCCTTACCATCTGCCCAAACACGCTTTTGGGAGAGAGCAGCCATGACCGACATCGTGCAGCACGAATTGATCACGCTTGAAGAAATCCTGACCCATTGGGCCCAGACCCAGCCCGATGCGCCCGCATTGGAAGGCGAAGGTTTCCGCTGCACCTATGGCGAACTCGACGTGCTTACGCGGCAAACCATCGCGCTGTTTCAGGCCCATGGTATCGCGCCCGGCGACCGGGTGGCCTTTCTGGGCAAGAACCATCCGGCCTATGGCCTGATGCTGTGCGCCGCCATGCGCTATGGCGCGGTGATGGCCCCGGTTGGCTGGCGGCTGGCCCCGCGCGAAATTGCCTATATCTTGGAAGATACCGGCGCCAAGCTGCTGATCGCGACGGACGCCTTCATGGAAACAGCGCGCGCCGCGACGGCAGGCATGGGCGCTGCGCCCGAACTGCTGTCGGCGGCGGCGATGCTGGATGAACTGGTGGGCCTTGCGCCTGCGACATACACCCCCGCAGGCCCGGACGATGCGATCCTGCAACTCTACACCAGCGGCACCACCGGCAATCCCAAGGGCGCAACCCTTTCGAACCGCAATCTGTGCGAATTGCGGGTTGCAGGCATTCGTGCAGGGCTGAGCTATTATACCGATTACCGTTCCGGCGATTGCATGCTGGTGGTGATGCCGATCGGGCATATTGGCGGCACGGGATCGGTCATGCTCGGCGTGGAAAGCGGCATTCGCGTGGTGTTCGAACCCGAATTCACCCCCGACGGCGTGATCGACGCGATTATTGGCGGGGCAACCCACATGTTCCTGGTGCCTGCCGCGCTGCAATTCGTCGTCCAGCACCCGCGCGCCGCCTCGACCGATTTCTCCAATTTGCGCTATTTCATCTATGGTGCAGCGCCGATGCCGCTCGAATTGCTCAAGCAAGCGGTGGCCACCATGCCCGCGACGCAGTTCCTGCAAGCCTATGGCATGACCGAGACAACCGGCACGATCTCGATTCTCCCGCCCGAGGATCATTCGACCCAAGGCAATGCACGGATGCGCTCGGCCGGCAAGGCGCTGCCCGGTGTGCGGATCGAAGTGCGCGGGCCGGACAATATCGAGGTACCGCGCGGCACCATCGGCGAGGTGTGCATTCACTCGCCCTCCAATACCGCGGGATACTGGAAACTGCCCGAAGCCACCGCCAAGACGATTGATCCCGATGGCTGGCTTCACACCGGGGATGCCGGGATCATGGACGATGATGGCTATGTATATATTCAGGACCGCATCAAGGACATGATCATTTCGGGCGGGGAAAATGTCTATCCGGCAGAGGTGGAAAACGCGATCTTCGGCCATCCGGCAGTGGCCGAAGTGGCGGTGATCGGTATCCCCAGCGCCCGGTGGGGCGAGGAAGTGAAAGCCTGCATCGTGCCCAAGCCGGGCGCGGTGATTGACGAGGCTGACATCATCGCCTGGACACGTTCGCGCATCGCCGCGTTCAAGGCTCCCAAGAGCGTTGACGTGATCGCGGCGATGCCGCGCAATGCCAGCGGCAAGATCCTGCGCCGCGAACTGCGCGCGCCCTATTGGGAAGGGCAGGAGCGACAAGTCGGCTAGCGGCCAGTCTGGTGAAGGTGCCCTCATGAACGAGAAACGTCATGCGCCCGCGACGGAGCGCAACCGCGAACCCATTGCCGCAGTGCTCGCACGCGAATTGCCGCCGCAGGGCCGCGTGCTGGAAATCGCCAGCGGCACGGGCGAACACGCGGTGTTTTTCGCCGCGCGCTTCCCCGCGCTCGCATGGCAGCCGAGCGATCCTGATGAAGCGGCGCTGGCTTCGATTGCGGCCTATCGCGGGGACTATCAGGGCGATAATCTTGCCGCGCCACTGCTGCTTGATGCCGCAGCACCTGCTGGCTGGCCTGTCAGCGAGGCTGCTGCAATTTTGTGCATCAACATGGTGCATATCAGCCCGTGGCAAGCGACCGAAGGCTTGTTTGCAGGCGCTGCCCAAATTCTGGGCGGCAAAAATCTGCCGCTGATCCTGTATGGCCCATTTTTTGAGCAGGGGGTGGAGACCGCCCCTTCCAATCTCGATTTCGACGCCAGCTTGCGCCAGCGCGATCCGCGCTGGGGCATCAGGGATGCTGAAAAATTAGACAGGCTCGCGGAGAGCCACGGCCTTGCGCGCACCGCACGTTACGCCATGCCGGCCAATAATCTCATGCTGATCTATCGCCGGGTAAGCGCGAGGCGGCCTCACCCGTTGATACTCAGCGCCGCTTGATTGCCCGCTCGCCCGCACGGCCGACCGAGGAGATATCCTCGCCTGCGCCCTTCACGGTGTTGCAGGCGGCAGTGGTGGTCAGCGTCAGCGCGGCGAGGGCTGCCAGCGTCAGGCTCTTGGCGATGGTATGCGATTGCATGATGCTCGTGTCCTTTTTTCCCGAAAAGCCTTTGCAAGGGCCAAGATTAACGGCGCTTGAGCCGGGCCAGTTCCCGTTCGCGCCATGCGATAATCAGCCCGGCTGCCACGATCAAGGGCGCACCCAGCCACAGGCTGGCAGGCGCGGCGCGATCGAACACGAACACCCCGTAAAAGCTCGCCCACAGCAGCGCTGTATAATCCATCAGCAGAACAACCGCCGCCGAACCGAACCTGAGCGACAAGGTCAGCAGCACCTGCGCCAAAGCTCCGCACAGCGCCATCGCGAGGATAATCCACCAGGTCTGCGCATCATGCGGTCCCAGCACGACAGGCAGGGCCAGCGCCAGCACCGGGGCAGATAGCGCGGTGAACCAGAACACGATGCTCCACGCGCTTTCGGTGGTGTTCAAGTCCTGCACCTGAAAGCTGATGAGCGCGACCATCAGCGGCGCGATCAGCCCGACAATCACGCCAAGCGCGGTGATCGCGCCGTCGCCGCTGCCAAGGCCCGGCCCCATCACCACCACAACGCCGGCAAAACCGATCAGGATGGCGCTTGCCCGGTAAGGCCCGATGCGCTCGCCAAACAGGACGAGCGCGATCAGCACGGCAAAGATCGGCGCGGTAAAGCCGAGCGTGGTCGCCTCGGCCAGTGGCAGCAGCAGCACCGCGCCATAGGTGAACATCATGCCGATGGTGCCGGTGATGGCGCGCCGGGCATGCGCTGCCAGCCGCCGGGTGCGCAGCAGGGCAAGCTTGCCGCTCAGCGCCAGCCCCGCGCCCAGCAGGACGGCGGTGAGCGCCTGCCGCCAGAAAATCATTTCCAGCAGATGCGCGCCGCGCGTGGCCGCCAGTTTCACCAGCATCGCCATGGTCGCAAGCGCCAGCGCGGCGAGCAGGCGAAAGGCCAGCGCAAGCAGCGGGCGGGGGCGGGCAATCGAGCCATCCATCACCTGTGCGCTTGAAGCAGGCGGGGGGATTGCGCAAGCCGCCATCCTTCCCATATGCGCTGCGTCGCATGGCCGATCCCCTCTCCCAATTCGCGCTGCTGAGCGAGGCCGGCCAACTGGCGGTGGTGGGCGCAGGCCTGTGGGCGCTGGCGGGGTTTTGCGGGGTAATGGATTACCGCCGGGGCAAGCGCCGCGATGTGGCGCGGCTGGAACAGGTCGGCTGGGTGCCGTGGACCGCGCTGTTCCTGAGCCTTGCGGTGATCGGCGGGGGATTACTGGCGCTCAGCCTGCCAGCCGTGATCGGGAGCCTTTGATTTTCGCACGCCATCCGGCGTGCGGTATCCTCGCTCATGCGGCCTGACGGCCGCTTCGCTGCGGGCGGCCAGTCGGCCTTGCGGCCAGCGGTGCTGGCCGAATCCCGCTTTACATCAAGCCTTGGTGTTGGTGACCGTCCGGCGCGCAAGCGCCGCAAGCGCGACCGCGCGCCGTGGCTTATGCCGCGAAGCCAAGGCGGACGGATGTCCGCCGCCCGGCGTTTGAGGGCGCCTGCCTTACAGGCAGGCCTCAAGATACGCCTGATCAAAGCCGAACTGGCGCGCCTTTTCGAGCGTGTAGGGGCGCAGGCCTGACGAGCGGAATTCGCCGATGATCTTGCCGTCATCGCTTTCGTCGAGGTATTCGAACTTGAACAATTCCTGCGTCACGATCACGTCGCCTTCCATCCCGATCACCTCGGTGATGTTGGTGGTGCGGCGCGAACCATCGCGTAGGCGCTTGACCTGCACGATCATGTCGACGCTTTCCGCGATCTGGCGGCTGATGGCTTCCTTGGGGATCTTGATGTCGCCCATCAGGATCATGTTTTCCATACGGCCAAGGCATTCACGCGGGCTGTTGGCGTGGAGCGTGCACATCGAACCATCGTGACCGGTGTTCATCGCGGCCAGCAGGTCGAAGCACTCCGCGCCGCGAATTTCCCCGAGGATGATCCGGTCAGGGCGCATACGCAGGGCGTTCTTCACAAGGTCACCGATGGTGATCGCGCCCTGGCCTTCAAGGTTCGGCGGGCGCGTTTCGAGCGGCAGCCAGTGCGGCTGCTGCAAGCGCAGTTCCGCGGCGTCTTCGATGGTCAGCACGCGTTCGCCCGGGTCGATCATCTTCGACAGGGCGTTGAGCATGGTCGTCTTACCCGAACCCGTACCACCCGAAATCACGATGTTCATCCGGCACGCGCCGGCAATCTTGAGGCAGGTGGCCATCTTTTCGCTCATGGAACCAAAGTCCTTGAGCATGTCGATGGTGATCGGCTTTTCGGAAAATTTACGAATCGAGATCGCGGTGCCGCGCAAGGACAGCGGCGGGACGATGACGTTCACACGGCTGCCATCCTTCAAACGGGCGTCGGCGAGCGGCGTTGTCTGGTCAACGCGGCGGCCAACCTGGTTCACGATGCGCTGGGCAATCTGGAACAGGTGCTGTTCATCGCGGAACCGGATCGGCGCGATCTGCAGCTTGCCCTTCTTTTCGATGTAGGTCTGATCCGGGCCGTTGACCATGATATCGGACACGTCGGGATCGTTGAGCAATTCTTCCAAGGGGCCAAAGCCGAGCAATTCGTCGATCAGCACCTTTTCGAGCGCGAATTGTTCGCGCCGGTTGAGCGTGACCTTCAGTTCGGCCAGCACTTCCATGATGATCGGGCGGAATTCTTCGGAGAGTTCTTCCTTGGAAAGCGTGGCGGCGGCTTCCGGGTCAACGCGTTCGAGCAGGCGCGGGAGCACCTGTTCCTTGATCTTGTGAACGCTGGCTTCGAATCCGCCGATTTCCGAACTGGCTTCGGCGACAGCGGCGGCGCGTTCAGCCAGCCGGTCCATCGCATCGGCGGTCGTGCCGCCGCGCGCGGACGGCGGGCTGGCGGGCGGGGGCGGGGCGGCTTCACCGGGGAGCGGCGGGAATTGTTCGCCGCCAATTGCCGCATCAGCAGCGCGGCCTGCCCCCTTCATCGGGCGCGCCACGCCGAACGCCGGTCGGGCTCCCGCCTTCATGCTGCCAACATTACCTTTTTTGCCGAACGCGCTCATCGAAAAGCCCCCAAAGGCATAGCCAATCTGCCGGGCATCCTGTCCGCCACAAGCGAAAGATACCTCACGAGAAAAAGTGAATGGCGGATAAACCTTATTATTTCGCTAAGGCGCAGGCTTGCGTGCAGGAGCGCGCTGGCGGCCCTTGCGAACAAGCCTGATGTTTACGATTGGGCCGCTAGGGCGCTCATAATCGGGGCAGGGCCTGATCTGCTGTGCGATGGGGTCTTGCAGTGGCGGGCCAGCGCTGTAGCGAAGACGAATCAGCAGCATGGCCCATCACCGGGCCTTGGAAGGACTGGCCGGATATGTGCGGGATTATCGGGATTGTGGGCTTTGCCGGCGGCGAGCCGGTGGCCGATCGGCTGGTTGATGGCCTCCGGCGCATGGAATATCGCGGCTATGACAGCGCCGGGATCTGCACCTTGCATGACGGTGCGCTGGTGCGCCGCCGGGCCGAGGGCAAGCTGGCCAATCTCGCCCGCGTGCTGGCAGCCCAGCCTGCGCCCGGCAGCGTTGGCATCGCGCATACCCGCTGGGCCACCCACGGCGCGCCCACAGCGGCCAATGCCCACCCCCACGCCACCGGCGAAGTGGCCATTGTGCACAATGGCATCATCGAAAATTTCAAGGAATTGCGCAGCGAATTGGCGGCGGCAGGCCGCGTGTTCGAAAGCGAAACCGACAGCGAAGTGGTGGCCCACCTGATCTCGGCTGAGGTCGAGGCGGGGGCCGATCCGGTGGCCGCGGTGCGCGCTGTGCTGCCGCGCCTGCGCGGAGCCTTTGCGCTGGCGATTGCGTTCCGTTCGCATCCCGATCTGCTGATCGGCGCGCGATTGGGCTCGCCGCTGGTGCTGGGCTATGGGCCACAAGGTGCGGAGGCGGAGATGTATCTCGGCTCCGATGCACTGGCGCTCGCGCCGCTGACCCAGCGCATCAGCTATCTCGAAGAAGGCGACTGGGTGGTGGTGCGCCGCGATTCCGCGCAGATCTATGACGCTGCGGGCGCGCCTGTCACCCGCGAGGTGCGCGCTTCGGGCGCATCGGCGGCGGCGGTGGAGAAGGGCAATTACCGCCACTTCATGCAGAAGGAAATCTACGAACAGCCCACTGTGGTCGCGCAGACGCTGGCTTCCTATCTGCGCCGTTCCGATAATTCGGTGGCGCTGCCGCAGTTCGACTTTGATCTGTCAGCCGTGCGCCGCCTGACCATCGTGGCCTGCGGCACCAGTTTTTATGCCGGAATGGTCGCCAAATACTGGTTTGAACAATTCGCCCGCGTGCCGGTGGATATCGATGTGGCGTCCGAATTCCGCTACCGTGATCCGGTGCTCGAAGAAGGGGGCCTTGCCCTGTTCATCTCGCAAAGCGGCGAGACCGCCGATACGCTGGCTGCACTCAGGCATTGCAAGGCGCATGGCCAGACCATCGCGGTCGTCGTCAACGTGCCGACCAGCACCATGGCGCGCGAGGCTGATCTGCTGCTGCCCACCCACGCAGGGCCGGAAATCGGCGTGGCGTCGACCAAGGCCTTTACCTGCCAGCTTGCCGTGCTCGCCGCGCTGGCTGCGCATATGGCAGTGAAGAAGGGGCGCCTGTCGCGCGAGGAAGAGGCTGAAATCGTGCGCCACCTGCTCGAAGTGCCGGCTGCGCTTAACGCGGCGCTGGGCCGCGATGACGAGATCGCCGCCATGGCGCCGCTGATCGCCCCGGCGCGCGATGTGCTCTATCTGGGGCGCGGGCAGGATTATCCGCTGGCGCTGGAAGGCGCGCTGAAACTCAAGGAAATCAGCTATATCCACGCTGAAGGCTATGCCGCGGGCGAGATGAAGCACGGGCCGATTGCGCTGATTGACGATGCCGTGCCGGTGGTGGTGATCGCGCCGTCCGGCCCGCTCTTTGAAAAAACTGTCTCCAATATGGAAGAAGTGCGCGCACGCGGCGGGCAGGTGGTGCTGATTTCCGATGCCGCCGGGCTGGCAGAGGCGGGCGAGGGCACCATTGCCACCATCGAAATGCCGGTTGTCCACCCGCTGATCGCGCCGCTGGTCTATGCCATTCCCGTCCAGTTGCTGGCCTATCACGTCGCGCTGGTGAAAGGCACGGATGTCGATCAGCCGCGCAATCTCGCCAAATCGGTGACGGTGGAATAGGCAGCGGGCCTGCGAAGAATTTACCATATTCTCAGGGTGCAACTTTACCGTGTCCTAACCTTTTCTGTTTAGGCGCAGGGACGTGCAACAGCTCCCTCCACCTCTTCCAGTTCCGACTTCGCAAGACCTCTCGGTTTCGGCAGTGCTTGGCCTCACGAGCAAGGGCGGAGCCGATTGGGCGCGGCTGCGCGGGCTGCAATATAACGGGCTGGCCCGGCTGAGCTTCCACCGGATATATGCCAACGCCGTGCTTGCGCTGGTGGTGGTCTATGTGCTCGGGCCAAGCGCGGGGCCGCTGCCGTTGCTGGCCTGGCTGTGCTTGCAGGCGGGGGTGCAATATAATGGCCGCCGCATTGATCTGGCGCTGGCTGACGTTGCCAATCGCGGCATGACCCGCGACGAATTCCGCCGCCAGGGCATCAGTGCATCAGCCGCCGCATTGGTGTGGCTGATCCCGCTTTATGCCTTTGCCTCGCCTGCCCGCGCCGACGAATTGCTGGCGCTGTTTGCGATCTACATGCTGTTGATGGCTGGATCGGTCTATCTGTTCGCGACCCTGCCGTTCAGCATCATGCTGTTCATCAGCGTGATCGGCTCTGGTTCGGCGGCCTACTTGCTGTTTGCAGGCATGTGGAATGCAGCGCTGGGGACGATCCTGTTCACTTTATCGGGTCTGGTCGGCACGATCGAGGTCGGCCGGGTCTATCTCAAGGCGCGGCTGGCCGAGGCGGCCGGGGCGGAAAAGGAAGCGGTCGTCTCGCTGCTGCTGCGCGAATTCGAGGAGAACGAGGCTGACTGGCTGTGGGAACTCGACACCGCGCGCCGGGTGCGCTCGGTAAGCCCGCGCTTTGCCTTTGCGCTCGGGCGCAGTCAGGCCAGTGTCGAGGGCACGCCCTTCATTGAGCTGATCGCCGGGCCGGGCTGGGAAACCGGGCGCTTTGCCGCGGGCCTGCGCGATCTGGCCGAACGCCTGCGCGCGCGCGAACATTTCTCGAACCTGTTGGTGCAGGTTTCGATCCTGGGCGAGGAACGCTGGTGGGAGCTTTCGGGCACGCCGATGCGCGGCGAGGATGGCAAGTTCAACGGCTTTCGCGGCGTGGGCTCGGACGTGACCGAACAGCGCAAATCATCGGAAAAGATCGCCTATCTGGCGCGCTTTGATACGTTGACATCCTTGCCCAACCGCTTGCAGGTCACCGAAGCTCTTGGCGAAGCGCTGCGCTATGCCAGCCAGTGGCGGGGCAAGTGTGCGCTGCTGATGGTCGATCTTGATCGCTTCAAATCGGTCAATGATTCGCTCGGCCACATGACGGGCGACAAGCTGCTGGCGCAGGTTTCCGCGCGGCTGCAGGCGCTGATGGGCGAACACCAGCTGTGCGGGCGATTGGGCGGCGATGAATTTGCCATCGTGATGCGCGATGTGGCTGATCGCGCTTCGGTGCGCGCGCTGGCCCAGCGGGTGATTGCGCGACTTTCCGAACCCTATCAGGTCGATCAGCACACGCTGTATGTGGGGGCCAGCGTCGGTTCCGCGCTCGGCCCGCGCGATGGCACCAGTGTCGAAGAATTGATGCGCAATGCCGATCTCGCGCTGTATCAGGCCAAAGACATGGGCGGGGGCGAGCATTGCGGGTTCGAACCGCTGCTGCATGCTTCAGCCGAAGAACGCCGCCAGCTTGAAGTGTCGCTGCGCAAGGCGCTGGGGCGCGAGGAATTGGCGCTCAATTACCAGCCCGTGGTTGATGCGCGCAGCCAGGCCGTGGTCAGCTTTGAAGCGCTGGTGCGCTGGAACAGTGCCGATCATGGCTTTGTCAGCCCCGGCAAGTTCATTCCGCTCGCCGAAGATACCCGCCTGATTGTGCCGATCGGACAGTGGGTGATGCGCCGGGCCTGCGAGGAAGCGCGCAACTGGCCCGATCACGTCAAGGTCAATGTCAATGTCTCGCCCGAGCAATTGCTCGAACCCGATTTCCACAAGCATGTGGTCGAAGTGCTGGCGGCCACGGGCCTGCGTCCGGAACGGCTTGAGATCGAAGTGACCGAGAGCATTTTCCTGCGCGATGCGAGCGTGGCGCGCAATGCGCTGGAACAGGTGATGGCGCTGGGCTGTTCGGTGGCGCTTGACGATTTTGGGACGGGCTATTCCTCGCTCGGTTATCTGCGCAAGCTGCGCTTTTCGACGATCAAGGTGGATCGCACCTTCGTGCAGGGCGCAGCGCAAGGCAGCGCGGAAAGCCTTGCCATCATCAACGCCGTGGTCGCCATGGCGAAGAGCCTCGACATGACGACCACCGCCGAAGGGGTTGAAACGGTTGAGGAATTGGAATTGATTCGCAATCTGGGCTGCGACAAGATCCAAGGCTATTATTTCGGCCGCCCGATGGTGGCCAGCGATGCGATTGCCCTGTTTAGCGCCGGATCGCGCCTGACGGCCTGAAATCAGGCCCTCAGATCAGGCGCTCACCAGCGCGGCAAACACATTTTCGAACAATTTGCGCCCGTCACTGCCGCCCAGTGCCGGATCGGCGGCGGGTTCAATCGCGCGTTCGGGGTGCGGCATCATGCCGAGCACCCGGCCATTGGCACTGAGCACGCCGGCAATATCGCGGGCCGAGCCATTGACGGCCTCGGTATAGCGGAACGCGATCCGGTCTTCCGCTTCGAGCGCATCAAGCGTTGCGGCGTCAGCAATATAATTGCCATCATGATGCGCCACCGGAATGCGCAACCCCTCACCAGCGGCAAAGCCCTGCGTGAACAGCGAGGTGGTGTTGGCGACTTCCAGCCCGACAGTGCGGCAGATGAAGCGCTGGCCCGCATTGCGCATCAGCGCGCCGGGCAGCAGGCCTGCCTCGGTCAGCACCTGAAAGCCGTTGCACACGCCCAGCACCGGCACGCCGCGCGCGGCGGCTTCCACCACGGCGCGCATGATCGGGCTGTTGGCTGCCATCGCGCCCGAACGCAGGTAATCGCCATAGGAAAACCCGCCGGGCAGCGCGATGAAATCGAGGTTTTCGGGCAGGGCGGCATCGCCGTGCCAGACCCGCAGCACCGGCGCGCCGCTGATCTTTTCCAGCGCGACGGCCATATCGCGATCGCAGTTGGAACCGGGAAACGTCACCACAGCGGCGCGAAAAGCCATGGCGCTTACTCCGCCTGCTCGATGGTGAAATTCTCGATCACCGTGTTGGCGAGCAATTTCTCGCACATTGCGGTGATGGTGGCGTGATCGGTGCCATCGGCCAGATCGAGTTCGATCAGGCGGCCCACACGGACATCGGCAACCCCGTCAAACCCCATGCCTTCAAGCGCATGATGCACCGCGCGGCCCTGCGGATCGAGCACGCCGGGTTTGAGACGAACGAGAATGCGGGTCTTCATGGGCGGGGTGTCCTGTGCTGGTGCAAGGGATGGTGGCCTTGGCGCCTATAGCCCGCTTGGCGCTGGGTGCAATCGGGCAAACTCGCTTGGCTGCTGCCTTCGCCCCGTCCAGCGTGATGGCGGTGGCTTCGGGCACCACCAGCACTTCGACCGGATCGGCGCTGGCGAGAAAGGCTTGCGCGGCGCTTTGCAGGTCTTGCGGCGTGATCGCGCGGATCAGCGCAGGCGCGGCCTGCCAGCGCGTGATGCGTTCAGGCTGGCTTTGCGCGCGCGCCGCCAGCCCCAGCCAGCCGCCAAGATCCTTGAGCGCATTGTCATAGGCTTCCAGCAGCGGGCGGCTGGCACGTTCGAGCACATCGGGATCCACCGGGCGCGCCGCAAGATCGGCAATCATCGCCCGCATCGCGCCCTCGACCGTGGCAATCTGATCGGCAGCAGCACTGGAACTGAGGGTAAAGGTGCCATAGCCGGGGTAGATCCGGCTGTTGCTCGCACCCGCTGATGGCGAATAGGTCTGGCCCATCTGTTCGCGCAGGCGTTCGGTCAGTTCGATCTGCGCAACCCGCGCCAGCAGGGCAAGGCGCAAGGCTTGCGCGTGATCGCTGTCGTCGGTGGTCGGCCAGATCATCTGCACCAGCGCCTGATCAACCTCGCCGCGATGGATTACGATGCGCCGCCCGCGCTTGGGCGTAAAGCTGCGCTGGCGCGCCTCGGTGCGGGGCAGGAATTCCGGCTCGCGCACGGGCAGGGCGCCCAGCGTGGTTGCCACTGCCGCAATCGCATCGCGTTCCACGAAATCCCCGACCAGCGCGATTTCCACCGCGCCTTGTTCCAGCCGCGCACCAATGTCGCGCATCAGGCGGGCATAGCTCAGCGCTGTGAACGCGGGCTTGGGTTGCAGGCTGAAGCGCGGATCATCATCCGACAGGATGCCGCCGAGCGCTGATCCCAGCGCGCTAGCAGGGCTGGCATCGCGGGTGGCGAAGAAATTGTCGATGCTGCGGCGGAATTGCTCCTCGCCTTCGCGGCGCTGGCCGGGATCGGTGATGAGCGCTGTGACAAGCTGCAATTGCAGGGCGAGATCGCGCGGCGTGGTGGTGGCGGAAAAGGTGAAGGCATCCGCTCCGCTCGACAGGCCAAGCGCCACGCTGCGTCCGGCCAGCACGCTGGCCAATTCGTCGCGGCTGTGGCGGCCCAGCCCGCCTGCCGCCAGGCTGCTCACCATGCTGGTCGCCAGCGGATTGGCGCGGGTGTTGAGAAGATCGCCGCCATCAATCGCCATGCTGATCGCCACGCGATCCTCGCGGATGGTGGTTTGCTTCAAGGTCAGGCGCACACCATTGGCAAAGCGGATGAGGCGCAGGCCCAGTGCGGCATCCCGTTCATCGCTGACAATCGTGCCGGGCGCGCCAAAGCTCTGATAGGCAAAGGGCACAGCGAATTGATCGGCGGGCGCGGCAATCGGCAATGCCATCGCCTTGGTGAAAGCGGCGCGCACAGCCACCTCGCCGCCTGCAGGGGCGTTGCGCCCCTGAAAACGGATCAGCGGATCATACAGGATCGTGGCATCATCCAGCATCGCGCGCCACACCGCTGCTGCGGTGATTGCCGGGGTCAGCCGGGTGAATTGTTCCAGCTGCCATTGCGGCGTAGTCGGCACGCGCGCATCGCTGATGGCGGCAAGGGCGCTTGCCACGAACGCACTGTGAGCGCGGGTTTCGGCAGCTTTCGCCGCGTTTTCGAGCGCGCTTTGCCAATTGGCGATCTGTTCGGCGACTTCGGCCTCGGTAAAGCCATAGGTCAGCGCCGCGTTCACTTCGCGCACCGCAGCCAGCACGCCCTGTTCCCACGCGCCATCTTCGCTCGCCACCGAAAGCGTGGTGAGCCGCGCGTCCTTGAACAGATCGCTGGTGCCGAAAGATGCGCTGCGAAAAGGCGCGTTTTCGCTGCGGGCAAGGCGCGCAAGACGGCGGCCCACGATGCCATAACCGATGCGGCGCAGCGTTTCGATATCGCGCATGGCAAGGCTGTCCGCCCGCTCGCGCCAGGGGGCAAGCTGGGTCAGGGTGACGCTTTCGGACAGGGCGGGATCAAGGTGGATCGCGGTTTCCCCGCGCCTTGCGGTGTCGATCGGGCCAGCGCTGATCGCAGGCGGCGCAGGCGGGCCTTGCCAATCGCCAAAGCGTTTGGCGATGGCGGCCTCCAGCGCTGCGACCTCGTAATCGCCAATAATCACCAGCGTGGTGTTGGCGGGCACATAGGTGCGCGCGTAAAGGGCCCGCAGATCGGCGGCGGTGGCCTGTTCGATGACTTGTGTCAGCCCGATCGGCAGCCGCTCGCCATAGCGTGCGCCGGGCGCGATAAACGCGATGTTCGCTTCCAGCGCGCGCTGCGCATAGCCCGAACGATCCCGCTTTTCGGCCAAAATCACGCCGCGTTCCCGCTCCACCGCTTCCGGCGCAAGCGTCAATTCGCTCGCGGTCTCGCGCATCAGCATCATTGCGGTGTCGAGCAGCTTTGCATCATTGCGCGGCAGGTTGAGCATGTAGGTGACCGTTTCGAGCCCGGTCGAGGCATTGGTGTCCGCGCCAAAGGCCAGCCCTTCGCGTTCGAGCAGTTTCACCATCTCGCCTTCGGGTATGCCGGTGGACCCGTTGAAGGCCATGTGTTCGAGGAAATGCGCCAGCCCGCGTTCGTGCTCGCGTTCTTCGAGCGAGCCTGATGCGATCCGCATCCGCACCAGCGCAGTGCCTGCGGGCGTGGCGTTGCGCCGGATGATGTAGCGCAGGCCATTGGGCAGGGCGCCGAATACATAGCCGGGATCGCGTTCGACCTCGGCCGCTTCGGGCGGCCAGACTGGCGTGGCGGTTTCCTGCGCCAAGAGCGCGGCAGGGGCGACCGGGAAAGACAGCGAAAGGCTCGCAGCAAAGGCGAGCGCAACAGCAGCGAAACGGCGGAACATCAGCCGCAAATCAAGACTTCAGGCTTGCACATCGCGCAGCAGCCTAAAGCAGCGGCGCGCAAAGTCAGCCGGAATCTTGCCCTATCCGGCGGCCTATTTCTTGGGCGGAGCGCCGCGCAGGCGTGAGCGCGCGTGCGACATGTCGAACACCTCGCCCGGCCCGTTATCTTCGCCATTGAGCAGGCCAAGGCGGCGCGCCACTTCGCGATAGGCTTCTTCCTCACCGCCGAGATCGCGGCGGAAGCGATCCTTGTCGAGCTTTTCGCCGGTGTGCATGTCCCACAAGCGGCAGCCATCCGGGCTGATTTCATCGGCCAGAATCACCCGGCTGTAATCGCCATCATAAATGCGCCCGAATTCGAGCTTGAAATCGACCAGGCGGATGTCGATTGCGGCAAACATCCCGCACATGAAATCATTGATGCGGATCGCCATCGAGGAAATGTCCTGCATTTCTTCCTGGCTCGCCCAGTTGAAGCAGGCAATGTGTTCCTCGGCAATCAGCGGATCGCCAAGCGCATCATCCTTGTAGTAATATTCGATCAGCGTGTGCGGCAGCGGTTCGCCTTCCTCGATGCCGAGACGTTTCGACAGCGAGCCTGCCGCGACATTGCGCACCACCACTTCCAGGGGGATGATATCGACCTGGCGCACCAATTGTTCGCGCATGTTGAGGCGGCGAATGAAGTGCGTGGGGATGCCGATATGGGCAAGGCGGGTGAACACGTGTTCGGAAATGCGGTTGTTGATCACGCCCTTGCCGTTGATCGTGCCTTTTTTCTCGGCATTGAAGGCGGTGGCATCATCCTTGAAATACTGGATGAGCGTGCCGGGCTCAGGCCCTTCGTAGAGGATCTTGGCCTTGCCTTCGTAGATTTTGGTGCGGCGGGACATCAGATGTGCACTCCCAGCTCGGCCTTGGCTGCCGGCGAATGGTGCCCGAGGGCGGATTTGAACCACCGACACGCGGATTTTCAATCCGCTGCTCTACCCCTGAGCTACTCGGGCATTCGCGTCAGCCGCCAACCTTAGCGCGTATCGCAAGGCCCGGCGAGCAAATGAGAGCGCGCCTATGGCGAAGGCCGCTGCGCTTGGCAAGGGGATTCTATGTGTTTTTGTCCCAATCACTCGCAGCGATTTCTTCCGGGTCGGCAGGCGGGCCGGGAACCGCGTAGGAATCGGAAAACCAGCGCGCGAGATCGCGATCCTTGCAGCGCAGCGAACAGAACGGATGAAACTCCGGATGCCTCGGCTTGCGGCAGATCGGGCAGGGTTTGGGCTTGGTGGTCATGCGGCTGTGATCTGGGCACTGGGTGTTTCGAGCGCAAGGGCAGGGTTGGTCTCTATCCGCACCTCGCGGGCCGTGCGCCGCGCCAGTTCGGCGAGCCATTCGGGCTTGAGCTTGGCCTTGAGCGCGGGATGGACTGTGAGCAACAACGTGCGTCCGGTGCCTTGCGCCAGTTCGGCCTGGCGCAGGGCATAGCGTGCACACATTCCGGTGCGCGCGGCGGCAAAGCGGTGCAGCAGGCTTGGCCCGCCGAGCCGGGCAACCAGCTGCACGAGGCCAAAGCCGTTCATCGCAGTGCGTTCATGCGGCCAGTCAGCCAGCGCCGCCGCCAGCGCTTCGTCCACTGCGCGGCGATCCGCCTTGGCTTGCAAGGTGGGAAAGTCGATCGCGATATTGCCGCCAAGATCGAACCAGCGCAGCGCCTGTGCAATCGCCGGGATCGCTGCCAGCGCAAGATTGCGCGGGGGCGCGCTGCCATCAATGTCGATCACGGTCATGGCGGGGGTGACGCTGACAAGGATTTCGCCGCCGGGAAAGGCGATGCTGCCTGATGAGGCGGCATGCCAGACATCTTCCCACAGGCCGGCGGGAAATTGGTGCACGCGCCTGCCTTGCACGGGGGGCGGGGTGCTGGCTGTGCCCACGCGGCCCTGAGCGCGCTTGAACCGCCCGCGTTCAGCCAGCGCGGCGCGGGTGATGGTGAGTGCGATCCGCGAGCCTTCGGTGGCCCCTTGCGGCAAGTGATCGACCAGCACTTCGCGGTCTTGGAAAGGGGGGCGTCCAGCCGCACCACCCCGCGCTTTGCACCTTTGGGCTTGCTGATGAGCTGGCCTGAGACCTCGCTCCCCGCAGCCAGTTCGCCCGGCCATACGAGGCGCGCGGCGAGCACCTGTTCGCCCTCCACCAGCAGCCAGCGGGTCTCGCCGATGCCTTCCTCGATCAGCCAGGTCACTTGCCCACCCCCAACCCGTCCCGCAAGCGGGAGGGGAGCGAGACTTGGCGAACCAAAGGTGAGCCTGGTCGCAGCGGGGTGGGCATCGGAGGGCGCTCGTGTTCAGCCAATCGCAAACCCCGCCGATCTCAGCAGCGCGCGGGTTTCATAGAGCGGCAGGCCCATTATGGCCGAATGGCTCCCCCTGATCCACTGGATCAGCCCTTCGGCTGCGCCCTGGATGGCATAGCCGCCCGCCTTGCCGTGCCATTCACCGCCCGCCAGATAGGCGCGGATTTCCTCTGGCGAGAGCGCTTTGAAGCGCACGATATTTTCCGAAAGGCGGGTCTTGATGCTGCCATCTGCGCTGCGCAGCACCACGGATGTGAGCACCTGATGCCGCCTGCCCGACAACAGTTCGAGGCACGCACGCGCTGCGGCTTCGTCTTCGGTCTTGGGCAGGATGCGGCGTCCGGCGGCGACCACGGTATCGCCCGCCAGCACATGGCCGCTGGCAGCCACGGCCAGCGCCTTTTGCGTCCCCATGCGCAAGGCATAGGCGCGCGGCAGTTCATCCTTCAGCGGGGTTTCATCAATATCGGCAGGGCACACGGCATCAGGCACAATGCCCAGCCGCCCCAGCAGATCGCGGCGGCGCGGGGATGCCGAAGCAAGGGTAAGATGCACAGCCCTGATCGCGGGCGCTTACTGCGGGCCGGGGCCGCCGCGGCCCGGCATGAAGCGGTAGGTGATGCGCGCCTTGGTGAGATCATAGGGCGTCAGTTCGCACAGCACTTCATCGCCCACCAGCACACGGATGCGGTTCTTGCGCATCTTGCCCGCTGTGTGGCCCAGCACTTCATGGCCGTTTTCAAGCTCCACCCGGAACATCGCATTGGGCAGCAGTTCCACCACGCGCCCGCGCATTTCGAGGAGTTCTTCCTTGGCCATGTAATCCCTTTGAATGATGGTGCGGTGCAATAACCGCTGGTCGATAGCTGCGCGCCGTTTAGCGATGGTGAGAACAAAAGGGAAGACTCGTGCGTTAGGGGGCACCGCAACCAAGAACGGCCCTCGGCTTCATTCAGCCGCGAGACAAGCCGCAAACCCCAAGATACGCGCATCCGGCACGGTTTTGTCCGGTTCGGGGCGCACCATAGTGAAGGCCTTTTGATGAACTCCTCTCCGTTTTCCCGCAATCTTCTGCGCGCTGGCGTGTGCCTGACAAGCCTTGCTGCTGTGCCGGGGCTGGCTGCGACGGCCGCTGCGCCTGACGATGCCAAGGGCGCTGCGGCAGCGCAGCCGGCCGCGCAAGTGACGACGCCATCTGCGCCCGAAGAAGACCAGGCCGATACCACCCCGCCGCGCGGCACGGGCGAGATTATCGTCAGCGGCCGCCGCACGCGCGGGCAGCTGGTGGTGGATCAGGCACCGCTGCTGTCGCTGGATGAGCAAGCCATTGCGGGCGAAGGCGTGACTTCGATTGCCGAGTTGATCGCGCAGATTTCCGCGCAAACCGGATCGGCGCGCGGGCGCGGGGGCGGCGGGCAACCGATTGTGCTGGTGAACGGCATCCGCATCGCCTCGTTCCGCGAATTCGCCGCCTATCCGCCCGAAGCGCTCGCCAAGGTCGAGGTGTTCCCGGAAGAAGTCGCCCTGCGGTTCGGCTTTCCGCCTGATCGCCGCGTGATCAACCTTGTCCTCAAGGATAATTATTCGAACCGTCAGGCCGAATTCGAGATCGGTACCCCGTCGCGCGGCGGGCTGCTGACGACCGAAAGCGAAGTGGGCTATCTCAAGATTGCCGATGGCGGGCGCATCAACCTCAATTTCGAAGTCAATGATTCCACCATGCTCACCGAGGATGAGCGCGGGATCATCCAGACGCCGGGTTCGGTCAGCCAGGTGGCAGGCGATCCCGATCAGGCACCGTTCCGCAGCCTTGTGGCCGACACGCTCGATATCATCGCCAATGGCAGCTGGGCCAAGGCCTTCAAAAGCAGCGGCACATCGGTCAGCGCCAATCTGAACTATACGCGCAACCAGCGGCGGGATCAGGACGGGCTCAATGTCGTCACCCTGACCAATCCTGCCGGGGCCAGCGCGATCCGCACCTTTGGCGAGGCAACGCCGCTGGAACGGCGCACGTCGGTCGATACCGTATCGGCGGCAGGTTCGGTGACCAAGCCGATCAATTCCTTCCGCCTCACCAGCACGGTCGATGCCGCCTTCAGCGAAAGCGCGACCGAGATTGACCGGCGGTTCAATGCCAGCGGGTTCATCGCCGATGCCGCCGCGGGCCGGCTGCCGATCAACGCGGTGCTGCCGCGGATTGTGGATGGCGGCACCAATTTTGCCAACAGCCGCTCGATCAGTGCCGAAAGCCGCCATACGCTCGATGGCCCGATTGCCACGCTGCCTGCGGGCGATGTGCTGGCAACTTTCACCGCCGCGCTTGACTGGCGGCAGATCGAAAGCAGCGACAGCCTGAGCGCGACGGACATCCGCCTTGCGCGCCGCCGCGCGGCAACCAGCACCAATCTGGTGCTGCCGATCACCAGTACGCGCACCGGGTTTGGCGATGCCATCGGCAATGTCACGCTCAACTTGCAGGCGGGCCTTGAAGACCTGTCGGATTTTGGCCTGCTTGGCGATTGGAACGCGGGCCTGACCTGGGCCCCGGCGGACAAGCTCGATCTGTCGGCGACCTATATCTACCGCGAGGTTGCGCCCGGCCTGCCGCAGCTCGGCAATCCGATCATCACCAATTTCAACGTGCCGGTGTTCGATTTCGTGCGCGGCGAGGCGGTGCTGGCCACAGTCATCACCGGCGGCAATCCGGCGCTGCTGGCCGAAACCCAGCGCGACTGGAAATTTGCGGCCAATTGGGAATTGCCGGGGATCAAGGACACGCGCCTGACGGTGGAATATATCCGCAACCGTTCGGATAATGTGGTCTCGGTATTCCCGCAGATCACCCAGGCAATCGAAGCCGCGTTCCCCGGCCGGGTGCAGCGTGATGCCAGCGGGCGGTTGATCCAGATTGATCAGCGCGCGGTAAGCTTTGCCGAGACGCGCTCTGATCGCTTGCAATTCACGCTCTCGACGCGCGGCAGCTTTGGCGGGCCCAAGCAGACCGGCGGCGAGGCTGAAGGACGCGGCGGTGCGGGCGGCCCACCGCCGGGTGTGGGCGCCGGGGCTGGCGGCCCGCCTGCTGGTGCTGGTGGCCCTCCGGGCGGTGCTGGCGGCCCCCCTGCTGGCGCGCGCTTTGGCGCAGGCGGCCCGCCGACAGCGGAACAACGCGAGCAGTTCCTCGCCTTCCGCGAGCGGCTGTGCAAGGAAGACGGGCTCGAATTCATCAACGGCATCGTTGATGGGATCGAGAAGGGTGAAGATTTGTCGGGCCGTTTGCCGGGCTTTGATCCGGCGCGGTTCGAACAGCTTCTTGCCCGCGTGCGCAAGCCCGATGGCACGGTGGATCGTGAACGGCTCGCCCAGTTCCGCACCCAGATTTGCGCGATTGATCCTGCCTTGTTCAGCCGTCCTCCGGGCAGCGGCGCTGTCGCAGGCGGCGGCGCGCCTGCTGGCGGCGGTGCGCCGGGGGCAGGCGGCCCGCCGCGCGGTGCCGGCGGGCCTCCGGGCGGTGCTGGCGGTTTCGGCTTTGGTCCGGGCGGATTCCAGGGCTGGCGCTATTTCGCCAATGTCACCCACACCATCGAATTGCAGAACCAGATCCTGATTGCGCCGGGCGTTGCGCCGCTCGATCAGCTTGATGGCGATGCGACGGGGCGGTTCGGCTTCCCGCGCAACACCACCCGCGTTGAAGCAGGCGTGTTCGGCAAGGGCGTCGGCGTTCGTGCCTCAGCCCGCTACACCGGGCCGACCAGGCTTGACGGTTCGGGCCTGCCCGGCGCGCTTGATCTCGTGTTCGAAGATCTGGTGACGGTGGACCTGCGCATCTTCCTCAACATGGATCAGCTGCTGGACAAGAAAGACGGGTTTACCAAGAACCTGCGCCTGACCTTGCGCGCCGACAACCTGTTCGATCAGCAATTGCAGGTGCGCGATCAGTTCGGCAACACGCCGATCAATTACCAGCCGCTGCTGATTGATCCGCTGGGCCTCAATTTCCGCTTCGAGATCCGCAAGTTGTTCTAATGGTTCTGAGCGAGCGCGCTGCCACAGGCATAGCCGCTCGCCCAGGCCCACTGGAAGTTATACCCGCCAAGCCAGCCCGTCACGTCCACCGCCTCGCCAATGGCATAAAGGCCGGGGACGCGGCGGGCTTCCATTGTCTGCGAGGATAGCTCGGCGGTGGAAATCCCGCCGCTCGTCACCTCGGCCTTGGCAAAGCCTTCGGTGCCATTGGGGGCAAAGCGCCAGTCGGCCAGCTGTGCCTGCGCGCTGCGCAAGGCGGCGTCAGACAGATTGCCGAGTTCGCGATCCAGCGCCAGCTTGTCCGCCAGCGCATCGGCAAGGCGCGCAGGCAGGGCCTCGCGCAGCAGGGTGCGAAGCTGCGCGCGCGGGCGATCGCGCTTGGCGGCGATCAGCCAATCCGTGGCGGCATCGGGCAGGAAAGTAATCCCGATTGCCTCGCCATGCCGCCAATAGCTGGAGATTTGCAGGATCGCCGGGCCGGATAGCCCCTTGTGGGTGAACAGCGCGGCTTCGGCGAATTCGGCCTTCCCGGCGCGCGCCAGCACCGGCGCGGCCACGCCGGAAAGCTCGCGGAACAGCACATCCTCACCCCCCAGCGTCAGCGGGACAAGGGCCGGGCGCGGCTCGACCACTTTCAGCCCGAATTGCCGCGCCAGATCATAGGCAAAGCCGGTTGCCCCCATCTTGGGGATCGAAGGCCCGCCGGTGGCGATCACCAGCGCAGGCGCGGCATAGTCCTTGCCGCTGGCGGTGACGGCAAAGCCGCCGTCCGCCCCGCGCGCGACTGCGGTCACATCGGCGTTGCAGATCACGTCCACCCGGTCCGCCGGACATTCCGCCAGCAGCATCGCGACAATCTGCCTGGCCGAACCATCGCAGAACAATTGCCCCAGCGTCTTTTCATGCCATGCGATGCCGTGGCGTTCGACCAGCGCGATGAAATCGGCAGGCGTATAGCGGGCAAGCGCACTTTTGGCGAAATGCGGGTTGGCTGACAGGTAATTGGCGGCCTGCGCGCCCAGATTGGTGAAATTGCAGCGCCCGCCGCCCGAAATCAGGATTTTCTTGCCCGGTGCCTCGGCCCGTTCAAGCACCGCTACGCTGAGGCCGCGCTGGCCCGCCACGCCTGCGCACATCAACCCGGCGGCACCTGCGCCCAGCACTATCACATCATAATCGCTCACGCCGCTGGCGATAGGCGCTTGCCTGCCGCTTGCCAACGCCCCCTTGCGCTCCCTATTTGCGGGCCATGGCCAAGACCCCGGCAGGAACCCCGCATGATCCGCGAGGGGGCGATCGCTTCAACGAAGCGCGCGCCGCCAGCACGGTTGCGCGCGCCCAGCCTGATCTGGAAGCAGGCGTTGCGGCGATCCGTGAAATGGTGCGCCTCCTCAAACCCGTGCCCGGCGTGTACCGGATGCTCGATGCGCGCGGCGATGTGCTCTATGTGGGCAAGGCGCGCTCCTTGAAGGCGCGGGTGGCGAATTACACCCAGATTGCGCAGCTGACGAACCGCTTGCAGCGCATGGTCAGCCAGACGCGCAGCATGGAGATCATCACCACCAATTCCGAGGCCGAAGCGCTGCTGCTCGAAGCGCAATTGATCAAGCGGTTTCGCCCGCCCTTCAATGTGCTGCTGCGCGATGACAAGAGCTTTCCCTTCATCCTCTTGCGCTCCGATCATGCCTTCCCGCGCATCCACAAGCATCGCGGCGCGCGCCGCGCCAAGGGCAATTATTACGGGCCCTTTGCCAGCGCGGGCAGCGTCAACACCACCCTGAATGCGCTGCAAAAACTGTTCCTGCTGCGAAGTTGCACCGACAGTTTTTACGACCGGCGGGATCGGCCTTGCCTGCTCTATCAGATCAAGCGGTGCTCCGCGCCCTGTGTGGGCCGGATTTCCGAGGAGGATTACGGCGCGCTGGTGGGGCAGGCGAAGGATTTTCTCGCGGGCAAATCAGGCCGGGTGCAGGCCGATCTCGAACGCCAGATGGCCGAGGCAGCCGAGAATCTCGAATTCGAAACCGCTGCGATGCTGCGTGACCGGCTGCGCGCGGCGACCTTTATTCAGGGCAGTCAGGCGATCAACGCGGCTGGGCTGGGCGATGCCGATATCTTTGCGCTGGCCGCCAAGGGCGGGATCATGGGGGTGCAGGCGTTCTTTATCCGCGGCGGGCAGAACTGGGGGCACCGCGCGTTCTTTCCGCGCCACACCGCCGAGGTGGACGAGGCGCAGGTGCTGGCCAGCGTGATGCTGCAATTCTACGAGGAAGTGCCGCCGCCGCCGACCGTGCTGATCGACCGCGCCTTGCCCGAGGCCGAGCTGATCGAAGCAGCCTTGAGCGAGGTTGCGGGCCGCAAGGTGCGCCTGTCAGTGCCCGAACGCGGTGATCGCCGCCGGTTGATGGCGCAGGCCGAGCGCAACGCGGCAGAGGCGCTCGAACGGCGGCTCGCCGAAACCGGCACCAAGGCCAAACTGAACCGCGAGCTGGCGGAATTCCTCGAACTCGATGCCGCCCCTGCTCGGATCGAAATCTACGACAACAGCCATATTCAGGGCGCCAAGGCGGTGGGCGCGATGGTAGTGGCAGGCCCGGATGGCTTTGAAAAATCGCAATATCGCAAGTTCAACATCCGCGAGGCGCAATCGAATGATGACTTCGCGATGATGCGCGAGGTGATGGCGCGGCGGTTCCGCAGCTTTGGCGAGGAGAGTGAGAACCCGCAAAGCAAGCCCGGCGGCCACGAAACCATCCTGCCCGATCTCGTCCTGATCGATGGCGGCAAGGGCCAGCTTTCCAGCGTCATGAGCGTGCTGGAGGAAATCGGCCTTGCCGATGAAATCGCGGTGATCGGCATTGCCAAGGGGCCGCATCACGGGCGCGAGGGGCGCGAAGTGTTCCACTTTCCCGACGGGCGCGAAAAGATGCTCCCGGTAAATTCGCCGCTGTTGTTCCACCTTCAGAACCTGCGCGACGAAGTGCACCGCTATGTCATCGGCGCGCACCGGGCCAAGCGTTCCAAGGCGATCACGGCCAGCCCGCTTGATGAAATCCCCGGCATCGGCCCGGCGCGCAAGCGCGCGCTGCTGCTGCATTTCGGCACGGCCAGCAAGGTGCGCGCAGCGGCACTCGAAGACTTGCAACGCGCCCCCGGCGTCAGCGCCACGGTCGCGCGCAAGGTCTATGATTTCTACCACGCCGGCGGCTGAGCCGTGCCCGCAGCACTGCACTTCCCACTTGTGTGATGGGCGGCGGTAAGGCAAAAAGGGCCTCGGAAAGAGGGGGCTCTTACGATGAAAAGACAAGCAATTGTGCTGGCTGCCGGTGCCGCCGTGCTGGCGGGTGTGACAGCTGTGGCAGCGCAGGAACCTGAAGGCCGCGGGCTGTTCGGCTCGCAGACCGAGATGACAGTCTATCGCGATCCCGGTTTCAACGGGCCAGCAGTCACCGTCAACCGCGCGCAGCCCAACATGGGCCTGGCCTGGCGGGTCAAGGCGGTGCGAGTGCGTTCGGGCCAGTGGGAATTGTGTTCCGAGCCCAATTTCCGCGGCGAATGCTGGACGATTGATCGCGACAACGCGATGTTCGGCCCCGCCTTCAGAGGGCACAATGTGCAATCCATCCGCCCGATTGGCGGCAGTGGCGGCGGCGGCGGCGGTTGGGGCGGTAACGAGCCGGGCCGCAATCCTTCGCTGCGCGGCATGGCAGCCCAATTCTATCCGGCCCCTGCCCAAAACGGCTACCGGGTGCCGGCCTGCACTTCGGGCAATGCCACCGCCAATTGCGCGGCCCGCACCGCCGACCAGTTCTGCCAGTCGATGGGCTGGCGCAGTGCGGCGCGTCAGGCGATGGAAACCGTGCGCCGCGACATCTATCTTGCCGACGTGCTGTGTTCGAACACCGGCAATTGATCACCGGCTGACAAGGGGGCAGGCCGCAGCGCTGCCGCCCCCTTTTCCCGTCACGTCTTACTGCCCGTCAAGCGCTTTGCTCACCAGCACGTTGACCGAAACCCGGCGGTTCTGCGCGCGGCCCGCAGGCGTGCGGTTATCGG
Source organism: Erythrobacter sp. (assembly GCA_045377215.1). Taxonomy (GTDB): domain Bacteria; phylum Pseudomonadota; class Alphaproteobacteria; order Sphingomonadales; family Sphingomonadaceae; genus Erythrobacter. The sequence goes on along the minus strand of JBJIOB010000006.1, from coordinate 39,704 downwards.
CAGCCGGATCGCTCATCGCCATGCCGGTGGGGGTGAGCATCCGGTAAGGCTTCCACCGGCACGCCTGCTGGAGATAGTTGACGACAGCAGCAGCGCGCTTTTCGCTCAGGGTCTGGTTGGCTTCCTGACTGCCGGTGGAATCGGTGTAACCCAGCACCAGCATCAGCGAATTTTCGTTCATGTCGGCCGCCTGCGCCGCCATGCACAGATCGGCCTTGGCGCGCGGGCTGAGCACCGCCTTGCCGGTGTCGAAATAGACATTGGTGGTGGCTTTAAGGTTGTACTTGTCGATATCGCCCAGCCGTCCGCGCAGCGCCTCGGTGGCGGCAGCATTGGCCTGAATGGCGGCGCCTTGCTCGGCAAACTGGCCTGCCGTGCCGCCCCGGATCATTGCGGCAATCTGGCGATCATCGCTGGTAAAGCGCACTTCGCTGGCCACCAGCCCGCCGCCATATTGCCCGGTGCGCACCACCACCGGCAGGCCGGGGATGAGCGCGCTCTGATCGAAATTCTTGTTGCCGATGCCCAGAAACCCGCCGCGCGTGCGGATCGTGGTTTCGGGGTGGAGCGTGATCGCGGTGGCTGTGCCGTCTTCGGCAGTGACTTGCAGCACCTGCCCGCGGCGGGCGGAAATGATGCCTTCAACGCGCGGCCCGGCCTCAAGCTCGACCATGGGCGGCAGGTTGCCGGTAACGGTGGTGAGCACTTCGCGGTTGCCGCCGACGGGCGGGAGGTTTTGCGCCGAAAGGGTGGGGGCGGTGCCAGCTGCGATCAGGCCGGCAAGGGCGATCAGGGACGACGTGCGACGCGTGGTGTTCATGGCGGTTGCGCTCCTTGCGACAAGCGGGATTTCAGAATGCCCGCAAGCGGTGCTGGGCGCAACCTTGCGCGCAGATGAACGAACGTGCCCCGGTTGCCACCGGCGAAGGCAACCGGGTCAGGAGATGCGACGAGCCGAGCGCGGCGCCCCCTCGTTGCGTGCGCCGTTCACCGCGCGGTTTGCGCCGCGATCCAGCGATCGATCTTGGCCTCAAGCACCGCGAGCGGCAGGCCGCCGGTGTTCAGCACCTGTTCGTGGAACGCCTTGATGTCGAACTTCGCGCCCAGCTTGTCCTGCGAACGCTGGCGCAATTCCTGGATCTTGAGCGCGCCGATCTTGTAAGCCACCGCCTGTGAAGGGATCGCGATATAGCGTTCCACCTCGGCGACGACTTCGGTGCGGGTCATGCCGGAATTTTCCAGCATGAAGTCGATTGCCTGATCCCGCGTCCAGCCCTTGGCGTGGAGGCCGGTGTCCACCACCAGCCGCATCGCGCGCAATTGTTCGTCCTGCAGCGTGCCGTAACGGTTCCACGGATCCTTGTAGAAGCCCATCTCGTTACCCAAAGTCTCGGCATAAAGCGCCCAGCCTTCCACAAACGAAGTCGTCCCGCCAAAGCGCATGAAGGCCGGCAGCGCTTCGTTTTCCTGCGCCAGACTGATCTGGAAATGGTGCCCCGGCGCGCCTTCGTGGAGGTACAGCGTCACATTGCCTGTCGTCAGACGGCTCGGCAGATCATAGGCATTGAAATAGAACACGCCGGGCCGCGAGCCATCGGGTGTGCCCGACATGTATGATCCGCCCGCCTCGAATTGTTCGACCGAAGGATCATAGGGCTCGATCTTGAGCGGCGATTTGGGGATCAGCGAGAAATAATCCGCGATCTTGGCGTCCACCTCGCGCCCGATCCGGTAATAGCTTTCGGTCAGCGCCGCGCGGCTTTCCGGCTGGAATTTGGGATCGGTGCGGACATAATCGAAGAACTGGTTGAGGGTGCCTTCGAACTTGACCTCGGCCTTGATCGTTTCCAGCTCGGTCTTGATGCGGGTGACTTCTTTCAGGCCAAGCTGGTGGATTGTTTCGGCATCGAGCGGCAGGGTGGTGGTCTGCTCGATCAGCTGGGCATAGAGCGCAGCGCCGCCTTTCATCTGGCTGAGGCCGACAGAATCCCTCGCCGCCGCAAGATATTCATCGCGCATGAAATCGCGCAAGGCGGTGTGCGCAGCGTAGATTTCGCGCGTTTTTGCTTCGTAAGCCTTCGTCAGCCGCGCCCGGTCAGCCTCGCTGATATCGGCGGGGAAATTCTTCACCGGCCCCATGAACATCGAATCCGCCACCGGCGTTGCCAGCTGGGTATCAAGCTGCGCGATCACATTGCCGATCGTCAGCTTGGTTTCCACCACGCCGCTCGCCATGCCTTCGCGGCTGCGGGCAATCGCGCGCATGGTGATGGCGATATAATCATCGTGACGCGCCAGATTGTCTTCGTAATGCGCCAGCGTCTTGAAGGGGGCTGCGCCATTGCCGCTGGCAAAGGTGGGGTAGAAGGTGTGAAAGCCGGTGAAGTGGTTGACGGGGCGCACTTCGGTCAGCGCGCGGATTTCATCGGTGCTGGCTTTGAGCGCTTGTTCCTGGTTATATTTGAACACATCATAGGCCAGCTGATCCTGCGCGGCGAGCTTGCTGCGATCAATCAGCGCCAGTTTGGCCAGATTAAGCTGGGTATCGGTGCGACCCGCCAAGAACAGCGCATCGGTGAGGTAATCGCCGATCCGGCGCGCGTTTTCATCATCGCCGCGAAAGATGCGCGACAGCGGATTGAGCGCCAACTCGCGCGCGTCGGCATCTTCGAACAGGGCAAACAGCTTGGCACGCTCGGCCTCGGCCTGCGCCTCTGCCACCGCAGGGCTGGGCGCACGCTGTTTCTGGGCGAGCGCGGGGCTGGCAGCAAGAAACAGAGCAGTGGTGGCGACAAGTGCGCTTCGCAGGATCATGTGGCAGGGCCCCTCGGATGGCAAAAACAATCCCGCCGCCTAGGCCGCAGCGCCTCTCCCGACAAGCCCTGCGCGGATGAGCGCGTGAGCCTAGTCGACAGATGCCTTGGCGCGCGCCGCCGCAGCAATGGCGGCATCGCGGCGCAATTGATCATGTTCGACCCACACCGAATGGGTGCCCGAACAGATCTTGTGCGGCAGGGCAAGGCGGCAGATCGGCCCTTTGGTGATGTCGGATGCATCAAGGATCGCGCATTCGGAGGTGCCGGTGTTTTCGTCGATCAGGAAGGTGACGAGATAGCCAGAGTCTTCGCGCCCTACCGCTTCGCTACTTGAGGGCGTTTTTTGTCCGCCTACCGCTTCGCTACTTGAGGCGGGTTTGCGCGGGATCATCGGGCTTTCGCTGGCATAGACACCTTCGGGCAAGGCAAAGACCTGTTCCTCGCCCGTTTGCGTATCGTGGCGGACATAGCCGTTGAACAGGAACCAGCCGGGCCGGGTGGTGGTGGACCAGACATAGCGGCTTTTCTTCATCGCATAACGCGGGTTGATCATCCCGAATTCGACGATCCGCTCGCTCAGGCGTTCTTCGCGGCATTCGCCCGTTGTAAGGTTAAACCGCCAGCGGTGCAGCCGCGACTGGAAGCTGTGTTCATCAACGTAAGCCATCATGTGGCTGTAACGGCCCATCTCCTCCAGCGGATCGGGCATGGGCCTCCCCTGATGATAGCCTTCGAGCACCACCTCGTCGCCGTCCTCCCAGGCATTGGTCCAGTGCAGCACATAGGTGGGCGAGGCCTCGAACCAGCGAATGTCCTGAGGGCTCCCATGGCGCGGGATCAGGGCAAAGCGGGTGGGGATGCCTTCGTGCAGGCGCGCGGCGTGAATATCGCGCGCCAGCAGCGCCTCGTCCCAGAACAGCGGCATGTCATTGAGGATCGACCAGTTCGGCGTGATCGCCATGTCATGCGGCAGGCGCGGCCCCGGCAGCGGCACCGGCACATAATGCACCAGCCGCCCCGTGCGATCGACCACGCCGTAATGCATGAAAGGCGCGTGTTTCGAATAGTTGAAGAACATCAGCTCGCCGGTATCTTCATCCACCTTGGGATGGGCCGAGATGCCATCGAGCGGCCCCCACGGCGCCTTGCCAAGATTGGCAAGCGTGACAGGATCGAGCATCCACGCTTCGCCGCATTGATAAAGCGTGGCGTAGGCGATCCCGGCATGGACGATGATGTCGGTGCTGGCGGTATCTTTCAGCCCGCCATGCGCGCCAAAGCCGGGGCGTTTCGATGTGCCCGCCGGGTCCATCAAGCCGCCCCACAGGCTGGCGCCTGCAATCTGTTCCGCCTCGAAACAATGGGTGCGCACAAAGCGGTTGCGATAGCTGGCACGCCCGCCCGAAATATTCACCTGATGGATCATCGCATCGCCATCAAACGGATGGTGGCGGCCCAACGGCTGATGCACCTGATTTTCGGTGTTGCGCAGGTAAATCCCGTCAATATCCGGCGGGATCGCGCCTGCGATCACGCGCAATTCGGGCACGTCCACCTCTTCGTGAAGCGGGGTCCACGGCCCTGTCAGATAGGGGTGGTTGCTGGGCTCCAATGTGGTTTTCACCGGTGGATGGCGCGTGATCTGCATGGTATTCTCCCGTCAGAAGAGAGTAACCGATGCGCGCTGCGGCGCAAGCGGATCACGGAGACCGGCATCGGCCCGGTGAAATTTGATCCCGATCAAGGCAGCGCGCCCGCGCCCTTCCTAAAATCGGGCGCACACGTTGGGAGGAACCGCCATGAAATCGATCCTGCTTCACATTGCGCCCGATCGCGCGATGACCGCGCGTCTGCAAGTCGCGCTTGATCTCGCCCGCGCGAGCAAGGGCCACATCACCTGCCTGCAAGCGATCAGTTACGAAGTCTTTGCGCCGGGCGATTTCTACGGCTCGGCGATGGCGGCTGCGATGCCGGTGATCAAGGATGCCGCCGACAAGCTGCGCAGCGAGGTCGAAGCCCGCCTCGCCAAGGAAGATGTCTCGTGGGACTGGCGCTTTGTCTATGGCGCCGCGGAACACCGCCTGCTCGAAGCAGCGGCGCTTGCCGATATCGTGGTGGTCGGGCCGAATGACGCGGGCGAGGGCGGGCGCGGGCCATCGGGCATGGTAGGCGAGCTTGTGCTCAAGGCGCCGGTGCCGGTGCTGGTGGTGCCCGCCGATACCGCGCGGCTCGATCTGACCGGCCCGATGCTGGTGGGCTGGAACGGTTCGGCTGAAGCCTGCGTGGCGCTGCGCCGGGCAGTGCCGCTGCTGGCCCACGCCAGCAAGGTCTATCTCGTCACGGTCGAGGAAAAGCGCAGCGAGGTTCGCTTTGATTTCCCGCCGCTGGAAGGCGCGCAATATCTCAGCCGCCACGGGATCGAGGCCGAACTGGTCGAGCTTCCGCGCGGGGATGCACGCATTTCCGATACGCTGTTTTCCGCCGCGCAAATGCGTGGCTGTTCGCTGCTGGTCATGGGCGCTTATGGCCATTCGCGCTTTGCCGAAATGCTGTTCGGCGGGGTGACGCGCCATTCGCTGACCGATCCGCAGATGCCGATCCTGCTGGCGCATTAGGCACCCACTTCCGTTTGCCCTGAGCTTGTCGAAGGGCTGCACTTCTTGCGTGTGACGGCGAAGGAGAAAAAGCAGTCCTTCGACAAGCTCAGGACGAGCGGTTTAGGATTTCACCCTCTTCCTCATCATGCCTTCCTGCGCCACGCTGGCGACGAGTTCGCCGGCGCGGTTGAAGATCCGCCCGCGGTTGAACCCGCGCCCGCCGCCTGACCACGGCGCGTCGGTCGCATAGAGCAGCCATTCATCGGCCCGCGCTTCCCGGTGGAACCAGATCGCGTGATCAAGGCTCGCGCCCACCAGTTCGTTTCGCATCCACGACAGGCCATGCGGCAGCGCGCTGGTGCCGAGCAGGGTGTAATCGCTCGCGTAAGTGATGATTGCGCGGTGCAGATCGGGCGTGTCTTCAGCCCCGGTAATGGGCGCGCAGACGCGAAACCAGCTATGGGCGTGCGGCGCGCGCGGTTCGCTGCTCATCCAGTGCAGGCGATCAATCGTGCGCATTTCGATGGGGCGCGCTCGCAGCATCTGGGCGCGTTGGGCATCTGACAGCTTGTCGCCCCAACTCTCGGCAATCTCGCGGCGCATGTCGATATCGGGGCGCAGGTCTTCGGGGAAAGCCACATCCGGCATGGCTGCATCAACATGTTCAAGGCCATCTTCGGGTAGCTGGAAACTGGCCGTCAGGTTAAGGATCGGCACGGCGCGGCCATCTTCGCCTTCCTGACTGGCGACCACCCGGCGGTTGGCAAAGCTGCGCCCGTCGAAATCGCGTGCGATGCGGTATTCGATCGGTGCGCCTTCACGCCCGCCGCGCAGGAAATAGGCGTGGAGCGAATGGGCGACCTTGCCATCGGCAAGGCTCGCCTGCGCAGCCTGCAAGGCTTGCGCCAGCACCTGCCCGCCAAACACCCGCCCGATCCCGTCGGCTTGCGGCGGCCCGGCATAGATATCGGCGGCGCGCTTTTCCACGGTCAGCAGCCGGATCAGGCTTTCGACCAGTTGTTCTTGCGTGGGTGTCTCGCTCATGGGCGCGGCCATGCGGAGCCTTTACGCGCCCGTCAAGTGGCTTACCCGTGGCGATAGCCGAGATTGTCGGGGCTCTGGATCGGGGTTTCGCCAAAGATCAGCGGCACGGCGCGTTGTTCCAGCACCTGGCCGATGCGGATCGCGGGCACCGGCAGCGCGGTGTCGGCAGGCGCGGTGAACAGCAATTCGTAATCATCGCCCCAGCGCACGCATTCATCCAGCCGGGCCGGGGCTGCAACCGGGATTGCGGTGGTATCCAGCTGGATTGTCACATCGCCAGCCTGCGCAATGCGCCAGCAATCGAGCAGCAATCCATCGGAGATATCCATCATCGCGCTGACCAGCGGGGCGAGCGCGCGGCCTTCTGCCAGCCGGGGAACGGGGCGGTTGAAGGCGGCCAGATGCGCCTCCGCCCCTTCGAACCCCAGCATCGCGCGGCCGAGCGTGCCGGTGACGTAAACGCCGTCACCCGCCTGTGCGCCGCGCCGCGAGGGCACCGGCGTGTGGCTTGCGCGGCCAATCGCCGTGATGCACAAGGTGGTGGCTCCGGTGGCCGCAATCGTATCGCCGCCCAGCAGCGGCACATCGAAAGCGGCCAGCGCTGCGGCCAAGCCTTCAAGGAAGCGCGCATCCTCGCGCCCCAGCGAATGGCCCAGCAGCAGCCCGATGGGTTCAGCCCCCTTGGACGCAAGATCCGACAGGTTCATCGCCACCAGTTTCCATGCGACATCGGCCATATCGGCCCCCGGCACATAATGCGTGCCTTCGGCCATCATGTCGGTGGTGATGACGAGCTTTTCGCCCCCCACGGCGATCACCGCGCAATCATCCTCCAGCCCGCGCGCGCCGGGGTGAAGCGGCAGCGCCCTCAGCGCGGCGATGAATTGGCCCTCGTTCATGCCTGCGGAATTATCCCGCGCGCGCGTGCCGGGCAACGGCATCAAGCACGCCGTTCACAAAGCGTGCTTCGGTATCATCAAAGAACGCCTTGGCGACTTCGACATATTCGTTGATCGCGACTGCCACCGGAATGTCGGCCCGCGCGAGCAATTCGTAAGTGCCCGCGCGCAGCACTTGCAGCATGGTCTTGTCGAGCCGGGCAATCGTCCAGCCTGCGGCGAGTTTCGATTGCACCAGCGCGTCGATTTCCTCGACGCGCGCGGCGACCCCGCGCACCACATCATCGAAGAATTCCACCTCGGCTTCGGCATAGACGGGCTCGTCCTCGCCTTCATCATCCACCGCGCGGCCAAGGCGGTGCTGGTGGAATTCATCAAGCAGCTTGGCAAGCGCGGTGCGCTCCATCTGGAGCTGGTAGAGCGCTTGCACGGCAGCAAGGCGAGCGGCCGATCGGGCCTGCGATTTGGGGGTGTGGTTCATGGCAATCTCAATTCGACCGATTTGGCATGGGCGGGCAGGCCTTCGGCATGGGCAAGGCGGGCAGCCGCTGGACCGATGCGCGCAAAGGATCCGGCATCAAGGCCAAGGAAACTGGTGCGCTTCATGAAATCGAGCACCGACAGCCCGCTGGAAAAGCGCGCGCGCCGCCCGGTGGGCAGCACATGGTTGGGCCCAGCGACATAATCGCCCACCGCCTCGGGCGTCATCCGCCCCAGAAACACGCTGCCCGCATGGCGGATCGCGCGCAGGTAAGGTTCGGGATCGTCCACCGCGATTTCGACGTGCTCGGCGGCCAGCCGGTTGGCCAGCGCCGGGGCCTCGGCAGCCAGGTCTTCCACCACGATCATCACGCCGTGCGCGTCCCACGATGTGCGCGCGACCTTGCCGGTGGCCAGCTGGCTGATCTGCAAGTCGATGCAATCCTCAACCTGCCGGGCAAAGCCTGCATCATCGGTGATGAGGATGGATTGCGAAGTCGGATCATGTTCAGCCTGCGACAAGAGATCAGCCGCGATCCAGTCGGGATCATTCTTCGCATCGGCAATCACGAGGATTTCCGAAGGGCCTGCCACCATGTCGATGCCGACCACGCCGAACAATTGCCGCTTGGCTTCGGCGACCCAGGCATTGCCGGGGCCGGTGATGACATCGACCGGGCGGATGCGCTGCGTGCCATAGGCGAGCGCGCCCACCGCCTGCGCGCCGCCGACGCGCCAGATTTCATCAATCCCTGCGATGTGGGCTGCGGCCAGCACCAGCGGATTGGCCGCGCCCTTGGGTGTGGGGGTGGTGACAACCAGCCGCTCAACCCCTGCAACGCGCGCAGGGATCGCGTTCATCAGCAGGCTGGACGGATAGGCCGCGCGTCCGCCCGGCACATAAAGCCCCGCCGCATCGACCGCGCGCCAGATCGCACCAAGCCGCACGCCGGCTGCGTCCACATAATCGCGGTCCTGCGGCAGCTGCGCTTCGTGATAGGCGCGGATGCGCTTGGCCGCGAGATCGAGCGCATCGCGCAAGTCCCCCGGCAATGCAGCATAGGCGCGCGCGCATTCTTCCAGCGGGATCTGCCAGTCGCTGTCAGCGGCGAGGGCATAGCCATCGAAGCGCTGTGTGTAATCCACCAGCGCCGCATCGCCGCGCAGCTTCACCGTGTGCAGAATATCGCTGACCTGCCCTGCCACATCGCGGTCCGCCTCGCGGCGGGCATCGACGATACGGGCAAACCTGGCTTCGAAATCGGGCTGGGTGGTGTGGAGCAAAGGGATCATGTGGCAGCTTTCGTGCGGGTCTCGGCATCGCGGCGGAAGGCTGCGACGAGATCGGCAACGCGCGGATCGGTTTTCAGTGCCGCGCGGTTGACAATCAGCCGGGCGGAAATGTCGAGAATGCAGTCGGTCTCCACCAGCCCGTTCTCCACAAGCGTGCGCCCGGTCGAGACCAGATCGACAATCAGGCGCGACAGGCCCAGCGAAGGGGCCAGTTCCATCGCGCCGTTGAGTTTGACGCATTCGGCCTGCACGCCCTTGGCCTCGAAATGGCGGCGGGTGAGGTGGGGATATTTGGTCGCCACGCGCAGGTGGCTGCGCAGCGCATCCGCGCCCGGATCAGCCGCCAGCCGCGCGACTGACAGGCGGCAATTGCCGATGCCGAGATCGACGGGCGCATAAAGATCGGAATAGTCGAATTCCTCGATCACATCCGAGCCGACAATCCCGATCTGCGCCGCGCCATGCGCCACAAAGGTCGCCACATCAAAGGCGCGCACCCGGATCAGCCGCATGTCGGGCCGATTGGTGGCAAACGCGAGCGCGCGGCTTTGGGGATCGTGGAACTCCGCATCCGGCTCCACGCTCGCACGCGCCATCACGGGCAGCGCTTCGTCAAGAATGCGCCCCTTGGGAATGGCAAAGGTGAGTTGGTCGGTCATAAGCCCGCGCCACTTAGGGGCTGCGGGGTGCGCGCGCAACTACCCAGCCAGAAACGCCTCCATCGCCGCGTTGACCGCCTGCGGCGCTTCCCACGGCACGAAATGGCCGCAATCGGGCACGCGCACGATGGTGAGCGGGTCGATGATGTCCTCCAGCCCCGCAATGTTCTCGGGCGGCAGGGCAAGATCATCGAGACCCCAGATCACCAGTGTGGGGATCGTCAGCCGGGGCAGATTGGGCGGTGTCCAGCCTTCGGGGATTGCAAAAGGCGCATCCATCGTCGGCACATCAATCGGGCTGGCGCGGTAGTAATTGAGCATGCCGAAAGCCGCATCGCGGTTTTGCCAGTCGCGCAGCAGCGCGTCGCGCTCGTCCGGCTCCATCGCGGAAGGGCGATCCCATTTGACTTCTTTCAGCAAAAGCCCGGTCAGCCCCTGATCCTTGACCAGCGGATCATTGGCTGGATCACGAAATCCGCGGATATACTGGCTCGCCGCGCGCTGGCCGGGGTGGGTGTAAAGCAGGCGCTGGAAAATCGCCGGGTGGGGGGCGTTGGCGATGACAGCGCGGCTCACGCGCGCATGCTGCCCGGCCAGCGCCACGCCCCAGGCAATCGCGCCGCCCCAATCATGGCCGACGATAGTGAAATGTGGGATCGCCAGCGCGTCTGCCAGCAGGAACACATCGCCGATCAGCTTGTCGGGGGTGTAAGCCTCCACGGCTTGCGGCTTGGATGATCCGCGATAGCCGCGTTGATCGGGCGCAATGCAGCGGAAGCGATCCTTGAAATGCGCGATCTGGTGGCGCCAGGTGCGGTGGCTTTCGGGAAAGCCGTGGAGGAAAATCAGCGCAGGCGCATCCACCGGGCCTTCATCGACGACATCGAGATGGATGCCGTTGACAAGGTGCACGCGGCTTTGTTCGAACCGGCTCACGCGGCCGCCTCCAGCTTTTCCATGTAACCGCGCGCGACCATGTCTGCGACCTGATCCAGCAGCGCAGCGGGCGTGCGGCGAAGCTCGCCCATGGCCAGCTCGCCGCCTTCGGCGACGATAATCTCGCGTTCCCCCGCTGCGATCCCGTCCAGCATGGCCTTGGCCGCCACATCGGCGGGAATGCCGTTGTCGATGGCCGGATCGGATTTGCCGCGCTTGCTGCCATCGGCGGTCAGCGCGTTCCTGGAAACCCCTGTCGCGACCGATCCGGGGTAGATGGTGTGGACGCCAACGCCCGTCTGCGAAAGCTCGCCGCGCAGCGCATCGGCATAGCCTGCAAGGCCGAATTTGGCGGCACAATAGGCAGTGCGCATCGGCACACCGACCTTGCCTGCAATCGACGAAATAAACCCGAGCGCGCAATGCTTGCCCTCGTTCTGGCCGCGTTCCACCATGTGGCCGATCAGCCCTTGGGAAAAGGCGATTTGGGCCGTGAGGTCGATGGCGATGATATCGCGGTAAACCTGCATATCGGTTTTCAGCGCGCGGCTGCGCTGCGAGATGCCGGCATTGGCAAAGGCGATATCCACGCCGCCCTTCCAGCCAATCGCGGCGGCGGTGGCATCGGCAAGGGCAGCCTCGTCGCGGACATCAAAGGCGAGGATGAGGCTTTCACCGCAGTCCGCAGCGACCTCGGCCAGCCGCGCTTCGTCGCGGCCTGACAGCACCACTTTCGCGCCCCGCGCCGCCAGTTCGCGCGCCAATGCCGCGCCGATACCCGATGAAGCCCCGGTGATCCACGCCACCTTGCCCGCATAGTCCATCGCTCTCTCCCTGATGCCCGCCTAATCGGACTTCCTAGCTTGGCTGTGGCGGATGGCTGGCCTGATTTGCGCGGGCAGGCAAGGGGATAAATTCCGCCGTATCGCCCGGCACAATCGGAAACCGCCCTGCCTGCCAATCGGCCTTGGCTTGTTCGATCCGTTCAGGCCGAGAGCTCACGAAATTCCACCACACATGGCGCGGGGATGTGAAGGCCTCGCCGCCCAGCAGCATCACCCGCCCGCCGCGCGCGCTGGCAAGCTGCATCGCCTTGCCGGGCGCCAGCACCGCGAGTTCATATTGCGCAAGCGGCACGCCATCGACGCTGGCATCGCCGTTCACCAGCATCACCGCGCGTTCATCCGCGCTCACATCCAGTGGCAGCGCCCCGCCATCTTCCAGCACGATTTCGGCATAGATGGTGTGGGCATAGGTGGTGGTCTGCGCCTTGACGCCCCACAATTCGCCCATGATCACCCATGCGCTGGCGCCGCGCGCCGCGATCACTGGCAGATCGGTGACAGCTTCGAAAGCCGGTGCGATTTCCTCCCGCCCGTCGGGCAGGGCAAGCCAGGTCTGCATCCCGAACATGCCGGGATTGGTGGACAGCTCATCACGCGGGCTGCGTTCGGAATGGACGATGCCGCTGCCCGCCGTCATCAGATTGACCTGTCCGGGGCGGATCGTGGCAAAGCTGCCCAGACTGTCGCGGTGCTCGATCGCGCCGTCAAACAGCCAGGTGACGGTCGCCAGATTGATATGCGGATGCGGGCGCACGCCCATGCCGTCGCCTGTCAGACTGGCAGGGCCGAACTGATCGACGAAGATGAACGGGCCCACCATGGTGCGGCTGCGCGAAGGCAGCACGCGGCGCACCTGAAATGCGCCGAGATCATGAGTCACCGGAGTGATGGTCTGGGTGATCATGCGCTGCTCGCTTCCTCGATCATCTGGATGATGTTCGCAGGAAACACCGCTTCGTCCCAAGTGGCAAGCTCGTCGCGGGTAAACCAGCGGTGCTGCGTCATGAGCTGCCTCTCCAGCGCGGTGTGCCGAGATGTATCGATGGCGGCTTGGGCCACGCGCACGAGATAAAAGCGTTCATCCGCCTGCACCGGCTCGCCCTCAACGGTGATGAATTCGGGCGTCATCCGGGCGATTTGAGGGCCGGGATCAGCGATGATGCCGGTTTCTTCGAGAAGCTCGCGCCGCGCTGCATCGTCGAAACTTTCGCCCGGCTCGCACTCGCCGCCAGCCGTGACCCAGAACGGCGGCCGCCCCGGCACATCATAGCGGAACATCAGCGCGCGGCCTTCAGGATCAAGCACGATCAGCCGCGCCGCACGGCGCAGGCGCAGATGGGGGTTGAGGTCGGTCACGCCCCCGGCACGCTCGCCTTGATCGCGACCGCGTGCACCCGTTCGCCCACAATATCGCCCAATGCCGCAATCACGGCGCGCTGACGGGCAAGGCGGTTCATCGGCGCAAAGGCGGCGGCTTCAATATGAATCGTGAAATGCGATTCGCCCGAACCATCATCGCCCATGTGCCCCGAATGCTTGGCGCTGTCGTTGATGATGGCAAGGCGGGTGGGCGCAAAGGCTTGTTCAAGCAGCGCGTGCATTTCTTCGGCGATGGTGGCGGGCATGATCGGGGGCTCTCCTTGGTTCGGTGCGGGATGTGGCGACCGGCAGGCAAGGATGCAAGCCGCACGGGTTTGCAAAGCCGCCGCCGCCCGCTTATGGCCCATCGCCTATGGCGACCTCGTTCATCATCATTGATGATTTCCTCGAAAACCCCGAACACATCCGCGCACTGGCGCTCGGGCTCGATTATCCGGCGCAGAGCGGCAATTATCCGGGCCGCAACAGCGTGCAGCGCCTCGAACTGCCGGGGCTGGCGGATTATGTCTCGCAGGTGACGGGCGAGCCGCTCAAACCCATCGAGCCGCTGGAATCGCACGGCAAATGCCGCCTCACGCTGGCCAGCGATCCGCGCACTGCGCGGGTGCATGTGGACGATTCGCAATGGTCGGGCATTCTCTATCTTTCGCGTCCGCAGGATTGCCGCGGCGGCACGCGGTTCTATCGCCACAAGGCCACCGGCACGGATCGTGCGCCGATCAATGATGCCGAGGCGCAAGCCATGGGCTTTGCCAGTGTGGCCGAGGCCTGCAACACGATCCTTGCAAAAGACAGCCTGCGCATGGCCGCATGGGAGAAGACCTTTGAAATCCCGATGCGGTTCAACCGGCTGGTGCTGCTGCGCCCGTGGTTCTGGCACACCGCCTGCCCCGGCTTTGGCAATTCGCCCGAGAACGGCAGGCTTATTCAGGTGATGTTCTTCACGCTTGATCCGGCAAGGCTGCGGTAAGGGTAGGCGGGGCACAAATCACGGGTTTGTGCGTCTTGTGAGATCAATGCCTTCACCACGTTTCCATGGGCGGTATGAATCCGCGACGCGCGCTTGCGAGGCGCCGGGCTGCGATCAGCCGGGGGAATTCCGCGCGCCGGGCCGCCGCCCCCACGGCTTTGACGGGCCGGGCGAATGGCGCTGGTTCTGCCTTGAACATGTCCGCGAATTCAACGCCGGCTATGACTGGTTCGAGGGCATGAGCGCAGAAGAAATCATCGCCGCGCAATCCCCGATTGCCGGCTGGCAGAGCGAAACCCGCGCGTTCCGGCCCACCGCCGGGGTTGATGGCGTGCCGCGCTGGGCTGATTATGCCGATCCGCTCGATGCCATTGCGGCACGCGCGCGCGGGATCAAGGCGCGTGCGGCGGGCCATGCCCGCGCGGCAGCGGCAGCGATGCGGTTTACCCCCGATGAAGCCCGCGCGCTGGAAGTGATGGGCCTTGGCAGCGATACCGACCGCACGCGATTGCGCAGGCGCTATTCCGAACTGGTGCGGCGCTATCACCCGGATCGCAACGGCGGGGATCGCCGCCACGAAGCGCAACTGGGCGAAGTGGTCGAGGCCTATCAACTGCTCAGGAAAAGCGCCGCGCTCAGTTAGCGGGTCGTCCCCTTGATGATCGCTCCGTCAATGGCGTTGGCTTCGGCATAGGCGGGGCGCTGGGTGATGCGTTCGACATAGGCGCGAAATGATGGGCGCTCGGGGATCGTGCCGAACCTTAAGCCCCAGACAAACTGGCTGCCGACATAAGTATCGGCCATGGTAAAGCGCGAGCCTGCGGCAAAATCATGGCTTGAAAGCCAGCCGTCCAGCGCATCGAGCGCCAGTTCGAGGCTGCCGAACCCCGCTGTCGCGCCCTTGCCTTCGGGCAGTTCCCAGCCGAGCATCCGCGCCATCACCGCCTGTTCCAGCGGGCCAGCGGCAAAGAACAGCCAGCGGAAATAGGCGGCTTTTTCATGGGCCTCGGGCAGCAGGCCCGCCTCAGGGTGGGTTTCGGCAAGGTAGTGGTTGATCGCTGCACATTCGGTGATGATGAGATCGCCTGCGGGCGTGTGGTGGACAAGCGCTGGCACCTTGTTCATCGGGTTGATGGCGCGGTAGCTTTCGGGCCGCGTGTCCCATTCCATCATCACATGCGCGTAATCCGCGCCCGCTTCGTGCAAGGCCCAGCGCGAAATCTGCCCCCGGCTCATCGCGACAGTGTAAAACGTGAATGCGGCCATGCTGAGCCCCCCTGATTGGCGATGCGCGCAGACTACGCGTCTTCAGCCTTGCTTTGCGCCTGTCCATTCTGGCGACCACCATTTTGCCGGAACGCCCAGCGCAGGGTGCGGCCCATGCCCCAGGTCGCCGCGCGCGCGGGCATGGCGGCAAGGCCGGGATGGCTGAGCCCCAGCATCCCGCGCGCAAAGGGCGGCAACATCGCAACCGCATCTGCGCCCAGCATCGTCTGGAGGCCCGGCGGCGTGCCCTTGGGCCGCCCGTTCAGCACCAATTGCGCGACCTCGCGCGCGGCAGCCGAGCCTTTGCAATCGGCGCGCAGCTCGCGAAAGATCGCCTCGGCCTCGCGGCGGGTTTCGGGCACCGGATCAGCCCCCAGCGCGTGGGCGATGATGGCGAACTGGCGGTAATATTCGTCCTGTTCGTGGCCCGGCATATTGGGGCGGACATGGCGCAGATATCCGGCCAGAAAGCTTTGCGCCTCGGTGACATGCACCCATGCGAGCGTGCGCGGATTGGTGGCGGAATAGCGGGTGCCATCGGGCAGAGTGCCGCCGACCTTGGCGTGGATGCGGTTGACCCGGTCAATCGCGCGCATCGCTTCGTCGCGGTGGGCAAAGCTGGTGATCGCGATAAAGCGCGCGGTGCGCCGCAGCCGCCCGTGCATGTCCTCGCGGAAATTGGAATGATCCAGCACGCCTTGCAGCGCATGGGGGTGCAGCATCTGGAGCAGGAGCGCGCGGATGCCGCCGCTCATCATCCCCACCAGATCGGCATGCACCAGCCGGATCGGCGAATCGCGTTCAAACAGCGCTTCGTCCGAGATCGGCACGGGCCTTTGCCCGCTTGCCGTATCGTTGAAAACGCCGCGCACCCGGTCAACCAGTCGCAAACGCAGGGATTCGAGAGGATCGGGCATGGCGCGTACTATAGGCCAAGCGGGCGCGCGCGAAAGCGCCCTCATATAAATGCGAGCACTTTCCCTAACGGCACACCTTGCAGCTTTGCGCCATGCGCTCTAACCCTGCCGCCGCAATGAACTCACCGATCCGCAAAGAATTCGCCGGCGACAAGGCCATGCCATCCGCGCCCGATACCACCGTCGATGTCCGCGAGACATTCGGCATTGATGTCGATTGGCAAGTGCCCGCCTTTGCGCAAGCTGGCGAACACGTGCCCGAACTCGACCCCGCTTACGTGTTCGATCACGACACCACGCTCGCGATCCTCGCCGGTTTTGCGCATAATCGCCGCGTGATGGTGCAGGGCTATCACGGCACCGGGAAATCAACCCATATCGAACAGGTCGCAGCGCGGCTCAACTGGCCGTCGATCCGCGTGAACCTTGATGCCCATATCAGTCGGATTGATCTGGTGGGGCGTGATGCGATCGTGCTGAAGGATGGGCTGCAGGTCACCGAATTCAAGGAAGGCATTCTGCCCTGGGCCTTGCAGCATCCGGTGGCGCTGACGTTTGACGAATATGACGCAGGCCGCCCTGATGTGATGTTCGTGATCCAGCGCGTGCTCGAATTTGACGGGCGCCTGACGCTGCTCGATCAGAACCGCGTGATTACGCCGAGCCCGTGGTTCCGCCTGTTTGCGACCAGCAACACCGTGGGCCTTGGCGATACATCCGGGCTTTATCACGGCACGCAGGCGATCAATCAGGCGCAGATGGACCGCTGGAACATTGTGGTCGCATTGAATTATCTGCCCGCAGAAACCGAACAGCGCATCATCAAGTCCAAGGCCCCGGATGCCGATGACAAGCTGATTGCCGATATGGTCAAGGTCGCCGATCTCACCCGTCAGGGTTTCATCAACGGCGACATTTCCACCGTGATGAGCCCGCGCACCGTGATCACCTGGGCGCAGAATGCCGCGATTTTCGGCTCGGTGGGCTTTGCCTTCCGCCTGTCGTTCCTCAACAAGTGTGACGAGGCCGAACGCACGCTGGTGGCCGAATATTACCAGCGCGTGTTCAACGAAGACCTGCCCGAAGGCGCGGGCAAGAAGCGTTAAGCAAGCTGCTTGCAGCCGACTGTCCTAAGCTGGTAACACAGCGGGCACATGGGCCTGTTTGATCGATTCCGCCGCTCGCCGCCGCCCGATGACGGGCAGGGGGACGACTCGGCGGCCGATTATTACGCCACCTACGAAAGCCAGCGGCCGATCGATCCCGACGATGATGCGGACGCTTGGGAGGATGATCCCGGCCCGCGCCCGCGCATATCGGCCACCCCTGCTTACGAGGCGTGGGACGAACAGCTCGCCGGTCTTGATGAGGCGGTTGAGGCCGAAGAACGCCGTCGCTTGCGCTGGTGGCAGCAGGCTTACTGGCAGCAGCGCAGCCGCATGTGGTGGGCCGGGCGCGGCGCCATGGCAGGCGGCGCGCTGCTTGCGGTGCTGGTCGGCTGGCTGCTGATCACCGCGCCGCTTTCCAAAAGCCTTGAACCCATCGCCCCGCCGCAAGTCACGCTGCTGGCCAGCGATGGCACCCCGATTGCCCGCAGCGGGGCAGTGGTGGCCGAACCCGTCGTGGTCGCGGACTTGCCGCCGCATGTGGTGGGCGCGTTTCTCGCCATCGAAGACCGGCGGTTCTATTCCCATTGGGGCATTGATCCGCGCGGGGTGGCGCGCGCGCTGTTCAAGGGGGTGGGCGGCGGATCGACGATCACGCAGCAGCTGGCCAAGTTCACTTTCCTCACGCCCGAACAATCGCTCTCCCGCAAGGCGCGCGAGGCGGTGATTGCGCTGTGGCTGGAGGCCTGGCTGACCAAGGACGATATCCTCGAAAGCTATCTGTCGAACGCCTATTTCGGCGATAATCAATATGGCCTGCGCGCCGCGAGCCTGCATTATTTCTACCGCCAGCCCGAAAAGCTGCGCCCCGAACAGGCGGCGATGCTGGCGGGATTGCTGCAAGCGCCGTCGCGCTATGCGCCGACCAGAAACTATGATCGCGCCAAAAAGCGCATGGATCTGGTTATCGCCGCGATGGTGGAGGAAGGCTATCTGACGCCTGCGGAAGCTGCCGCGCTGCCCGATCCGCGGCTGGATGTGAGGAAGCGCGATGATCGGGTGCCGACGGGCACCTATTTTGCCGACTGGGCGCTGCCGATCCTGCGCGAAGGGCTGGATGCCAGTTACAGCGCCAGCGTGCTTACCACCACGCTCGATGCGCGGCTGCAGGCGCTTGCCAGCCGGGTGGCTTCGCGCGCGCGCCTTGGGCCTGCGCAGGTGGCGCTGGTGGCGATGCGTCCCAATGGCGAGGTGGTGGCGATGGTGGGGGGCAAGGATTACGCCAAATCCCCCTTCAACCGCGTCACGCAAGCCCGCCGCCAGCCGGGTTCGACCTTCAAGCTCTTCGTCTATCTCACCGCGCTCCAGAACGGGTGGGATCCGGATGATACGATCCCCAACACCGAAATCACCCAAGGCAGCTATCGCCCGCGCAATTCCAACGGGCGCTATTCGGAAACCATCACGCTGGAGGATGGCTTTGCCTTTTCGAGCAATGTCGCTGCCGTGCGCCTGATGCAGGCGGTGGGCAGCGACAAGGTGATTGATACAGCGCGCGCGCTCGGCGTCACCGCGCCCATGGCCGAAGGCGATCCCAGCCTTGCGCTGGGCACATCGGCGATGACCTTGCTGGAACTGACAGCGGCCTATGCGGGGGTTGCGGGCAATGAATTTCCGGTGCGCGCCACCCCGCTTGCCAAGCCTGAGGAAAGCTGGTGGGACTGGCTGACAACAAGGCGGCGCTCGCTTTCGCGCGGGGTGCACAGCGATCTGGAAGGCATGCTGCGCGCCGCGATCAACCGCGGCACCGGGCGCGCGGCGGTGCTGCCGGTGGCGAATTACGGCAAGACCGGCACCACGCAGGATTACCGCGATGCGCTGTTCGTGGGCTATGCTGGCGGGCTGGTGGTGGGCGTGTGGGTCGGCAATGATGACAATGCGCCGATGAAAGGCGTGACTGGCGGCAGCACGCCTGCGCGCATCTGGCGCGACTTCATGAGCGGCGCGCTCGCGCTCAAACCCGCGCCGAGGGCTACCACCACGCCCGATCCCGAAGGCCCGGTGCAGCCGATGGATGATCCGGAGGCAGCGGGCGATGCAGCCGCGCAAATCACCATTGATGGGCAGGGCGTCACCATCAGCGGACAGGTGCAGGGCGTGCCGCTGGATGTGCGGGTGGATCAGGGCGGGGTGGCGATCCAGCCTGCGCCGGTGCCAGCGGCTTCCCCGACACCGAGCCCTGCGCCTTCGCCTAACCCATAAGGATGTTCATCACCGCGCTGGCAATCGGACGGCTGCGATCATCCTGCCATGCCTCCACCGTGATATTGGCATTGCGCCGCCCCAGCCGCGTGATGCGCCCCAGCGCGAAAGTCGGCTTGGACTTGCCTGCTGAAAGGTATTGCACCGTGATGTTGATCGGCTTCATCACGGCTTCGCGCCCTTCTGCCGCCAGCACCGTGCGCAGCGCGGCATAGCCTGCGGTCTCCAGCAATCCAGCGGTCGCGCCGCCGTGGAAATGCTGCGGGCGGCCTTCGACATTGGGGCCGAAATCGACCGCCAGCAGCGGCAAGCCGCCGTCCTCGCCCACGACGCGGATGCCGAGCGAGCGGGCATAGGCGGAAAGCAGTTCCTGCTGCGCCATCACTGCGGCCCCTGCATCATCGTTTCGGCCTCTTTCTGGCGCGGATCATAGGCAACCGTCATGAACACCCCTGCCACATGCGCCACCGGATCAGCCGGATCGCCATCATGGGCAATCCCGCGCACAAATACAGCTGAACGCGTGGTGCGATAGCATTCGACGCGGCCCAGCACGCTGGCCCGTTCACGCGCAGGGCGCTGGTAATCGACGCGCAGATCAAGCGTGGCAACCGGCGTGAAAGTGCCCGTTGTCTGCCAGATCGCCATGCCGCTGGCCATGTCCATAAGGCTGATGATCGGGCCCGAGGCCAGCACGGGCCGCGCCGGATCGCCCAGCAGATCCTCGCGCCAGGGCAGTTCAAGTTCGACCCAGTTTTCGCCCAGATCGTGAAACCTGAGGCCCAGCCAGCCGGTGTGGCCGTGGCGGAAGAAGAATTTCGAAGCTTCGCGCGCATCGAAGCGGGGCAGGGCGGTGGACATGGTGACGAGGTTTAGGGGCGGCGGTGCAATCGGTGCAACACCTTAATTTCCGCAAAGCGCGCTTACAGGATGCCGCCTGCCAGCCGATCAATCGCGCCTTGCAGGATCACGGCGGCGGCGTGGCTATCAATGACGGCGGCGCGCTTGGCGCGGCTCATGTCCTGCCCGATCATCGCGGCCTCAGCGCTTTGGGTGGACCAGCGTTCGTCCCACAGCAGCACCGGCAGGGCGAAAGCTTCGGCGCAGTTCCTTGCGTAGGCGCGGGATGATTGCGCGCGCGGGCCTTCGGAGCCGTCCATGTTGAGCGGCAGGCCGAGCACGATCCCCCTGATGCTGCGTTCGCGGATGATCGCGGCGAGGAGTTCGCGGTCACGCCCCCATTTGGCGCGGGTGATGGTGGCCCCGTTGCTGGCAAAGCGCCAGCCCGCATCGCAGGTGGCGGTGCCGATCGTCTTGGTGCCAAGATCAAGGCCGAGCAGCGCGCCGCCTTCGGGCAAAGCCTCGGCAAAATCGCGCGCGTGTGCGAAGATCAACGCTGGCTCGCCCATGCTGCCACGCGGGCTGCCACATCCGCCTTGGTATTGGCCCAGAACAGCGGGATGTCATAGACATGGTAGTTGTTGCCCGGCAGCACATAGGGCCCCATCTTGGGCGGATCGCCGATCATCAGCAGGCCATCGGGCGCGCAGCGCGCCGGCACTGCTCCGGCCACCAGCTCCCCCTTGTCGAGCGTGCGATCAGGCACCAGCGTGCCCAGATTGGCGCTGGCTTCTGCCGCGCCGCCAAACTGGCCGGTCAGCGGGTTGGTGCACAGCATCGGCGTTGATCCGGGCAATGCGCCATCAAGCGCCGGGGTCTGCCCATAGGCTTTGAGCACCATGGCCGGATCAGCCGGTTCGGCAAAGCTTGACCATGACAGGATGCAGCCCGCCTGATTGGCCGCAGCGCAGGCGGGAAAGCCCAGCGCGGGCAGATCATGCTGCACCGAAATCGGCCAGCCGATGATATAGGCCGCGGCCAGCCGTTCAGCCGCAGGCGAACCGCGCACTTCCTCGGCAATCAGGCGCTTTACATGCAGCGCGCCTTGCGAATGGCCCGCCAGCACGATGGGCGTATCGGGGCCAATCGAAGAGAGGAAATAGCGATAGGCCTCGCGCACGTCGCTGTATGCGGCCTCGATGGCGCGCTGGCCTTCGGGCGCGTCGGTGAGGAAGGCGCCAAAGGTGGCCTGCCGGTAACGCGGCGCCCAGATTTCCGATGCCGCGTTGAACGGGCTCGCCATGCCGCGCAAGTAAACCCGCGCAATCCGTTCCGCCTCGGCATCGGGTTCATCGAGCGAGGCATTCCAGCGGCTGCGATCAATCAGGCTGGTGGGATGAACGAAGAACACCGCAAATTGCGGCCCCTTGGGTTCAGACGGGGTGGGCAAGAGACCGCGATCATTGGCATAGGCCGGCTGCCAGCGCGCCGGATCATCCACCCCGATGCCGGGGCGCGAATACCACAGCGCGGGCGCTTCGTAAGCGTTTTGTTCGAGCGGCGCGATTTCGACAAATTCACCTGTCGGCACCAGCGCAAGCGCGGTGATCTCGCCTTCGAAACGCTTGTAGATGATCCCCGCCACCAGCACGATCACGATGCAGGCAGCGATGAAATAGAGGAATTTCTTGGCCATCGGCGATAACCCCTATTCTACGGGTTTCGCCGGGGTTTCAGCCAGCGGCGGGCGCAAGGTCGTCCACGCGCGGTTGCCGCGCAGGCTGGTGAACCAGGTCACCGGGTTCCAGGTGGTCGAACCATCAAGGCTGAAGGTGATGAATTCCGCCCGGCCCCCGATATTGGCGAGCGGCACACCATCGCCAAGCCCGCTTTCGATGGCGCGCGCACGGCTGTCGGCGCTTTCATCGCGGTTGTCGCCCATCACGAAGACATGGCCTTGCGGCACCACATAGGGCCCGTAATTGTCGAGCATTTGTTCGCGGTGATCAATCACCAGATAGGTCGCGCCATTGGGCAGGGTTTCGCGCCAGGTCGGCGGTTCGAAGAAGATTTTCCCGTCAGGGTCGGTGACGCGGTAATTTTCGAAAGCTTCAAGGCAGGGGCGCCCGCGGCACATCAGATCAGGTTCGAACGGGATGCGCACCGGCGGCACCACTTCGCGCTTGATCGGTGTGCCATTGAGAATGATCGCGCCGCCTTGCACTTCGATGGTGTCGCCGGGCAGGGCGACCACGCGCTTGATGTAATCTTCATCGCGCAAGGGATGCACCGGGATCACGATATCGCCATATTCGGGCGTCGCCGGCCAGATCCGCCAGTCGCTGCGCGGCAGCAGGTGGAAGCTGGCAGACGCCCACGACCAGCCATAGGGATATTTGCTCACTACCAGCCGATCACCGACATACAGGCTCGGCATCATCGAGGTGGAAGGGATATAGAACGGCTTGGCGACAAGGCTGTGGAACGCCAGCACGGCGAGCAGCATCAGGGCAAGCCCGCGCACTTCGGCAAGCCAGTTGATCTTTTCCGGGGTGTCGGCTGCGGGGCTGGTCGTCACTTGCGGGCTTTCGGTGGTGGCCATGGGGGGCGTGCCTTCACAGGGGAATGGCTTCGATGATCACAAAGGCCTGCGCCCAGGGGTGATCATCGGTAAGGGTCAGATGGATGCGTAGCCCATGGCCTTTTGGCGTCAATTCTTCAAGCCGCAAAGCCGCGCCGCCCGTGAGCGCCAGCGTCGGCGCGCCCGAGGGCGCATTCACCACGCCGATATCCTTCATGAACACGCCGCGCCTGAAGCCGGTGCCGACCGCCTTGCTGAAGGCCTCCTTGGCGGCAAACCGCTTGGCATAGGTGCCTGCAATGGTGAAAGGCCGGCGGCGCGCCTTGGCGATTTCGGTCGGCGTGAACACGCGGTTTTCAAACCGCTCACCATAACGGGCGAGCGAATTGGCGATCCGCTCGATATTGCACAGGTCTGATCCCATCCCGATGATCACTTGAACGCCCGGATCACAACGGCCACCAGCAGCAACACCGCGACCACATGGAGCATCACCTGCGATTTGAACAAGGGATGGGCAAAATCGCCCTTGGCCATGTTCAGCGCGCCGAGGTAGCCGAAAATCTGCAAGGCGATCCAGCCGATCGCAAAGGGGCGCATTACGCCCGTATTCAGCGCAAATCCGAGAAACCCGATCGCCAGCACAAACAGCGCCGCTGCGCTGAAAGCCCAGCGCTGTTGTTCGCCTGTCAGCGGGGGGAGATCGGACGCGGCCATGCCTAGCGCGCAGCATCCATCAATTCGCGCATCCGGCGGATCGCGGTCTCAAGCCCGACAAACACCGCCTCGCCGATCAGATAATGGCCGATGTTAAGCTCGGCGATCTGGGGGATTGCGGCAATCGGCTGGACATTCTCGAAGGTCAGGCCGTGGCCGGCATGCGGCTCGATCCCGTTCTTGGCGGCAAGGGCTGCCATATCGGCAATGCGTTTCACCTCGCGCGCCACTTTCTCGCTGTCTCCATCAAGGAAGGCATGGGCATATTCGCCGGTGTGAAATTCCACCACCGGAGCGCCCAGACGCAAGGCCGCATCGAGTTGCCGCTCATCTGCCTCGATGAACAGCGAGACGCGAATGCCGGCGGCGCGCAATTCCTCGGTGATGGGCGCCAGCGTGTTGTGCATGCCCGCGGCATCGAGCCCGCCTTCGGTGGTGCGTTCCTCGCGCTTTTCCGGCACAATGCAGGCAGCATGCGGACGGTGGCGCAGCGCGATGGCGAGCATTTCCGGCGTGGCGGCCATTTCGAGATTGAGCGGCAGATTGGTGGCCGCCTGGATGCGCGCCAGATCTTCATCGCGGATATGGCGGCGATCTTCGCGCAGGTGCGCGGTAATGCCATCGCCGCCCACTGCCGCCACAATTTGCGCTGCCCGCACCGGATCGGGATGATCGCCGCCCCGCGCGTTGCGGATGGTGGCGACGTGATCAATATTGACGCCAAGGCGTAAGGGGCGGGGCGCGTTCATGGCAAGAAGGGTCTCAGGCTTTACGGCTGCCGGGCTTGGTGATGGGCAGAGCAGCGAGCGCTGCTGGCACTTCATCCTCGGCATAGGTGGGGAAATCAAAGGCGGTGAGCGGGTAGAACGGCACCCCAAGCTCTGCCGTTCCCGCCGAACGATCAATTATCGCACATTCCGCAATCACCTCGCCGCCCTCGCGCGCGACGGCCGCGATGGCTTCGCGGCTGGAAAGCCCGGTGGTGACGACATCCTCGACCATCAGCACCCGCGCGCCCGCTTCCAGCGCAAAGCCGCGCCGCAGGTGGAATACCCCGTCGGGCCGTTCGAGAAACAGCGCATCCTTGCCCAGCACGCGGGCGATTTCGTGGCCGATGATGATGCCGCCCATCGCAGGCGAGACCACCACGTCGATGGAATTGCGCACAGTTTCAGGCAGGCCTGCCACCACGGCTTGCGCAATACGCGCGGCGCGGGCCGGGTTCATCAGCACCCGCGCACATTGCAGATAATGCCCGCTATGGCGCCCCGAGGAGAGCTTGAAATGCCCTTCGAGCAAGGCACCGCTGGCGCGGAATTCGGCGATGACATCATCGTGGCTCATCGGGGCAGGGGCAGAGGTGTTCATGAAAGAAGGGCCTTATACTTTGGTAGCATTGCCGGTGCGCACTTGCGCGGGGGACATGGCTGCTTGCATAATTTTCTCCCTAGAAGCGCTTGAGGCCCCCCGCAAGCATCGCTAAGGCCCGAGTGGAGGGTTGGCATGCGTGCCGACATTCGCGCTGTGCGCTGCGCAAGTGGCAATCAGCATGGGATCAGATTTACAAACCTTTAGGCACATGAAGATGGGTCATATGCACAGCCGTATCAAACAGGCGACCATGGCAGCGATGGCTGCCGGACTGGCTTTGGCCACTCCGATTTCCGTTCTGGCGCAAGAGGCACCTGCCGCAGCGCCTGTGGTGGAGGTTGCCGAAAACCCGATGCTGACGCAGGCGACCCCGCCTAGCGAAGCGCAGGTCGAAGCCGTCACCGAGGCATCGACGCTGGCGAGCGATTATGCTCCGATGGCCCCCACCAAGGGCAAGGGCATGCCGACATCCTATCAGGATGACGCGGTGAAAAGCCTGACCTTTCAGGATCAATACACCGCCAATGGCGAATATGCGCTGTGGATGCATGATGCGATCCTGCTGCCGATGATCACCATCATCAGCCTGTTCGTGCTGGGCCTGCTGTTCTGGGTGGTCATGCGGTTCCGCGCGGGCGCCAATCCGGTGCCTTCGCGCGTGACGCACAACACCAAGCTGGAATTCATCTGGACGATTGTTCCGGTGCTGATGCTGGTGGGGCTTGCCTATCCCTCGCTTACCCTGCTGGCGCGCCAGTATGAAACCCCGCCCGAAGATGCGGTGACGGTGAAGGCCATCGGTTACCAGTGGTATTGGGGCTATGCCTATCCCGATCACGGCGATTTCGAGGTGGTCTCGAACATGCTGCCGCAAGAAGAAGCGGTGAAGCGTGGTGAGCCCTATCAGCTCGCAGTGGATAACCGCATGGTCGTGCCTGTCGGCGTGCCGCTGCGCATCCAGACCACGGCAAGCGACGTGATCCATGCCTTTGCGGTGCCGTCGCTGTGGTTCAAGATGGACGCGGTGCCCGGCCGCCTCAACGAAAAGCTGCTCGTGATCAAGGAGCCGGGCGTGTACTACGGCCAGTGTTCCGAACTGTGCGGCTCGCGCCATGCCTATATGCCGATCACGGTCGAAGCGCTGCCGCCGGAAGATTTCGCCAAGTGGGTGCGGGCGCAGGGCGGCAGCATGCCGGGCGAGGGTGAGGGCGCAGCGGCACCGGCTCAGGCCGCTGCAGCTAAGCCCGCGCCGAAGCTCGCTGCGGCCCAGTAATTCGCTAATTTCATTCGATCTAGACACTTCAAGAGTATCAGACCATGGCAACCACCGCTGAAGGCTTCGACATCCATCACGATGATCACGCCCACGATCATGCCGATCACAAGCCGGGCTTTTTCGCCCGCTGGTTCATGTCGACGAACCACAAGGATATCGGCACGCTCTACCTGATCTTCGCGATCATCGCCGGGATCATCGGCGGTGCCATTTCGGGCATCATGCGTGCAGAACTGGCCGAACCGGGGATCCAGTATCTCCACTGGTGGGCGCAGTTCATGGGCGGCGGCAATGATCTGAACACCGCGCTCCACATGTGGAACGTGTTCATCACCGCGCACGGCCTCATCATGGTGTTCTTCATGGTGATGCCCGCGATGATCGGCGGGTTTGGCAACTGGTTCGTGCCGCTGATGATCGGCGCGCCTGACATGGCGTTTCCGCGCATGAACAATGTCAGCTTCTGGCTGACGGTGGCGGGCTTTTTCAGCCTGATGTTCTCGATGTTCGTGCCCGGCGGCTCCGGCCCCGGCGCGGGCACTGGCTGGACGGTCTATGCGCCGCTTTCCACCAGCGGCTCGGTTGGCCCGGCGGTCGATTTCGCGATCTTCGCGCTGCACCTTTCGGGCGCGGGCTCGATTTTGGGTGCCACCAACTTCATCACCACCATCTTCAACATGCGTGCCCCCGGCATGACGCTGCACAAGATGCCGCTGTTCGTGTGGTCGATGCTGGTGACCGCCTTTCTGCTGCTGCTGGCGCTGCCGGTGCTGGCCGCTGCCATCACCATGCTGCTCACCGATCGCAATTTCGGCACCACCTTCTTTGATCCGGCAGGCGGCGGTGATCCGGTGCTGTATCAGCACCTGTTCTGGTTCTTCGGCCACCCTGAGGTTTACATCATGATCCTGCCGGGCTTCGGCATGATCAGCCAGATCGTGGCGACCTTCAGCCGCAAGCCGGTGTTCGGTTACCTCGCGATGGCTTACGCCATGGTGGCCATCGGCGTCGTAGGCTTCATCGTGTGGGCGCACCACATGTACACCGTCGGCCTCGACGTGAACACCAAGATGTACTTCACCGCAGCCACCATGCTGATCGCAGTGCCCACCGGCGTGAAGATCTTCAGCTGGATTGCCACGATGTGGGGCGGCAGCCTCAGCTTCAAGTCGCCGATGGTGTGGTCTTTGGGCTTCATCTTCCTGTTCACCGTGGGCGGGGTGACCGGCGTGGTGCTCGCCAATGGCGGGATCGACGATAACCTCCACGACACCTATTATGTGGTCGCGCACTTCCACTACGTGCTGTCGATGGGCGCCGTGTTCTCGATGTTCGCGGGCTTTTATTACTGGTTCCCGAAGATGAGCGGGCGGATGCATTCCGAACTGCTTTCGCACCTCCACTTCTGGACGTTCTTCATCGGCGTGAACGTGATCTTCTTCCCGCAGCACTTCCTGGGGATGCAGGGCATGCCGCGCCGCTATCCGGATTACCCGGCTGCGTTCCAGTTCTGGCACGAGATCAGCACCTACGGCTATTACATCATGGCTGGCTCGATGATCTTCTTCTTCGTCAACATCGGCTATGCGCTGCTGGCAGGCCGCCGGGCTGAGGCCAATCCGTGGGGCGAGGGCGCAACCACGCTCGAATGGACCCTGCCGAGCCCGCCGCCGTTCCACCAGTTCGAAACCCTGCCGGTGATCACCGACGCGAACGACTACCACGATCACCGTCCGGCAACAGCGTAACGGCGGCCAGATCGCACACCCTTGCAAGGCGGCGCGGCACGCGCGTGGCCGAGGCGGGGGACATATAATCGAGAGGGCGCGGCTTGTGGGCCGCGCTCTCTTCCACATGAAGCAGATAAGTGAATGAGCATCGACGCAACCACCACCACGGCGACCGGCACTGCGATGCCGACGGAATGGCGTGATTTCTTCACGCTGACCAAGCCGCGGGTGATGACGCTGGTGATCTTCACCGCGATCTGCGGCGTGCTGGCCGCCCCCGGCAGCATCCATCCGGTGCTGGGCTTTACCGCGATCCTCGCGATCTCGATGGGCGCAGGCGGTTCGGCGGTGCTGAACATGTGGTGGGAAGCCGATATTGATGCGGGCATGAAGCGCACCCGCAATCGTCCGCTGCCGGGCGGCCGGATGCGGCGCGAGGATGCGCGCGATTTCGGGATTTTCCTGTCGGCAGTCTCGGTCGCGCTGATGGGCGTGGCGATTGGCTGGCTGGCAGCGGCGCTGCTGGCGCTGGCGATTGTCTATTACGCGGTCATCTACACCATGTGGCTGAAGCCCCGCACCCCGCAGAACATCGTGATCGGCGGCGGCGCGGGCGCGTTCCCGCCGATGATCGGCTGGATCGCGGTAACGGGCGATGTCACCGCCATGCCGATCCTGCTGTTTGCGATCATCTTCTTCTGGACCCCGCCGCATTTCTGGGCGCTGGCGCTGTTTGTCGAGGCGGATTACGCCAAGGTCGGCATCCCGATGATGCCGGTGGTCGCCGGCGAAAAGGCGACGCGCCGCCAGATCTGGTGGTACACGCTTATCCTCACCCCGATTGCGATTGCGCCCTGGGCGATTGGCGGCACCGGCGGGATTTACGGGATGACGGCGGTGACGCTCTCGGCGCTGTTCATCTGGCTGGCATGGCCGGTCGGCGCGCGGATGAGCGCTGCGGAAGGCGATAAGATGCTGCCGGAAAAGAAGCTGTTCAAGTTCAGCATCTATTACCTGTTCGCACTGTTTGCCGCGCTGGTGATTGATCGGATCGCCACCTACCAGGGGTGGGTCTCGGCATGACCCCTGACGAACAGGCCGAATTCGAGCGCCGCCGCAAGGCGCGCAATTATGTGGTCGCAGGAACGCTGCTGTTCTTTGTGGTCTTGTTCTATGCCATCACCATCGTGCGGATGGGGGACTGAGCCATGGCCAGCGCGCCGACCCTCGTGAATGAACAGATCACCCGCCGCAATGCGCGTGTCGGGCTGATGGCGGCAGCCGGCGCGCTGGCGATGCTGGGGCTCGGCTATGCTGCTGTGCCGCTTTACCAGATGTTCTGTCAGGTCACCGGCTTTGGCGGCACCACCATGAAGGCATCCGAAGCCGACGCCGCGCGCGCCGCAGCGATTGCGACCGGGCAGCGCATTTCGGTGCGTTTCGATGCCTCGACC
Source organism: Erythrobacter sp. (assembly GCA_045377215.1). Taxonomy (GTDB): domain Bacteria; phylum Pseudomonadota; class Alphaproteobacteria; order Sphingomonadales; family Sphingomonadaceae; genus Erythrobacter. The sequence continues at coordinate 10,265 of JBJIOB010000006.1, read as the reverse complement.
TCGGCCGGAATGCCCTGGGCGTTCAAGCCGACGCAGCCGACGCAGACTGTCACCATCGGCCAGCGCGATATCGCCACCTATGTGGCGCGCAATGATGGTTCCAAGCCGATCACCGGCATGGCAACCTTCAACGTGACGCCGGAACAGGCAGGCAAGTATTTCAACAAGATCCAGTGCTTCTGCTTTACCGAGCAGACGCTGGCACCCGGGCAGGAAGTCACCATGCCGGTGCTTTACTACGTCGATCCCGCCATGCTCGATGATCCGAACATGGCAGGCGTTCAGCAGATCACGCTGAGCTATACCTTCCACCGCACGAAAGAGCCGCAACTGGCAGCTCTGGACAGCACTGATTGATCCGCACATCCTAGGGACGGGAACTTCCACATGGCTGGCAAAGTAAACCACGAATACCACATTCTCGAACCTGATATCTGGCCGTTCGTCGGCTCGATGTCGGCGCTTACCTTCACCACCGGCATGGTGCTGGGTTTCCACCCGGAAATCTTTGGCGCGACTGCCTCGTTCGTGATGTGGGCAGGGCTTGCCGGGCTGATCGCGACCTTCTTCATGTGGTTCCGCAACATCGTGATCGAAGCCGAGCGCGGCGATCACACCCCGGTGGTGCAGCTTCACATGCGTTACGGGATGATCCTGTTCATCGCATCGGAAGTCATGTTCTTTGTCGGCTGGTTCTGGAGCTTCTTCGACTTTGCCCTGTTCCCCACCGCGCTGACCTATGATGCGGCCTCGGGGGCGACCACCAGCCTGTTTGGCGAAGCCGGGGCGATTGCCACCTTCATCCCCGAAGGCATGGAAGTGCTCGATCCCTTTGCGCTGCCGCTGCTCAACACGCTGATCCTGCTGTGTTCGGGCACCACGGTAACCTGGGCACACCACGCGCTGATCCACGGTGATCGCCGGGGCCTGAAGCAGGGCCTGTGGGCAACGATTGCGCTGGGCGCGCTGTTCAGCGCCATTCAGGCCTATGAATATGCCGCTGCCCCGTTCGGCTTTGGCGGCAACACCTATTCTTCGGCCTTCTACATGGCGACGGGCTTTCACGGCTTCCACGTGCTGATCGGCACGATCTTCCTCGCGGTGTGCCTCTATCGCAGCTACCTTGGCCACTTCACCCCGCGCCAGCACTTCGGCTTCGAAGCGGCGGCGTGGTATTGGCACTTTGTCGATGTGGTGTGGCTGTTCCTGTTCGTCGCCATCTATGTGTGGGGCGGCTGGGGCGCTGAATTCCATTGATGGGCGCTGGGCCGTCCGGTCCGGATGAAAACAAGGGGCAGCCGGGATTATTCTCGGCTGCCCTTTCCGGTTTGTGCCCCCATTGCGGCGCGCCGAGCCTGTTTGCAGCGCCCGCCGCCATTGCCGAGCGGTGCGGGGCCTGCGGGCTTGAATTTCTGCCCCTCGAACGCGGCAGCCGCTGGGCGGGGGTGTTCACCATGCTGCTGGCGCTGGTGTTGACCGGCCTCGCGCTGGGAATTGATGCACTGATCGCCCCGCCCTTGTGGCTGCAACTGGCATTCTGGGCGCCGGTGACGGTGGGCGGAGTGATCTTTTCGCTGCGCCTGTTCAAGACGTGGCTGCTTTACGCCGCCTATGAAAGGACCAAAGCGTGATCCGCAACTGGCCCGTGATCCCTACCACCTTCGTGCTTGCCGCCGTGCTCACCATGATTGGCCTTGGTGTGTGGCAATTGGGGCGCATGCAGGAAAAGGCCGAATTGCTCGCGCGCTATGCCGCCGCTGGCAGCGCGGCGGGCGAAGCGGCCTTCCCTGCTGCTGGCGACGGTGCAGCGGTGTGGTTTCGCCGTTCGCGCCTTGTCTGCGATGCGCCTGTCCGGATCGAGGCGGTGGCCGGCACTTCGGCGCGCGGGCAAAAAGGCTGGGTGCAGCGCGCGACTTGTGCAGGCGGAGCATTGGTGGACATCGGCTTTACCCGCAATCTTGCCACCCCCGATTGGCCCGGCGGCGCGGTGACTGGCGTGATCGCGCCGGGTCCGCGGCTGGTTGCCGATCCGCCAGCGGCGGGGCTTGAGGCGATGGCGCGGCCCGATCCGTCCGATCTGCCCAATAATCACCTCGCCTATGCCGGGCAGTGGTTCTTCTTCGCGATCACGGCGCTTGTCATCTACGTGCTGGCATTACGCCGCCGCCAGCGCTAGTCCGCGCTCCCATGCAATATGTCTCGACACGCGGGAGCGCACCGGCGCTCGATTTCGAAGGGGTAACGCTGGCGGGCCTTGCCAGTGACGGCGGGCTCTATGTGCCCACCTGCTGGCCGCAATTCTCGCCGGACGAGATCCGGGCGATGCGCGGGCTGCCCTATTGGCAGGTGGCGGTCACCGTGATGCGCCCGTTTGTCGGCGATAGCCTGTCCGAACAGGAACTGACCGCGATCTGCCAGCAGGTCTATGGCGGGGCGTTTCACCATGCCGCTGTGACGCCGCTGGTGCAGCTTGATGAGACGCATTGGCTGCTTGAACTGTTCCATGGGCCCACGCTGGCGTTCAAGGATGTGGCGCTGCAATTGCTGGGCCGCCTGTTCGAGACCTTCCTCGAACGCCGCGACGAACGCCTCACCATCGTCGGCGCGACCAGCGGGGATACCGGCTCGGCCGCGATCCACGCCGTCGCCGGAGGCCGGCGCACCGAAATCTTCATGCTCCACCCGGCGGGCCGGGTCAGCGATGTGCAGCGCCGCCAGATGACGACGGTGCTTAGCCCCAATGTTCACAACCTCGCGATCGCAGGCAGCTTCGATGATGCGCAGGCCCATGTGAAGCGGATGTTCACCGATCCGGAAGTTGCAGGCGTGCTCAATCTGGGCGCGGTCAATTCGATCAACTGGGCGCGGCTGATGGCGCAGGTGGTCTATTATTTCACCAGCGCGCTGCAACTGGGCGCACCTGATCGGACCGTGGCCTACAGCGTGCCCACTGGCAATTTCGGCGACGTGTTCGCAGGCTATGTCGCGGCGCAAATGGGCTTGCCGATTGAACGGCTGATTGTTGCCACCAACGTCAACGACATTCTCCACCGCGCGCTTTCATCGGGGGACTATTCGGCGGGCGGGGTGACAGCCACGATCACGCCGTCGATGGATATTCAGGTCAGTTCCAACTTCGAACGCCTGCTGTTTGACGCAGGCGGCCGCGATGGCACGGCCATGGCCGAACAGATGCGTGCCTTCGAAGCCAGCAAGGCGATGGCGCTGACCAACGCGCAGGCGACCGCCGCCGCCACCCTGTTTGCCAGCGCGCGCGCCGATCAGACTGAAACCGCCCACGCGCTCCAATGGGCGTATCGCTCTGCCGGACAGGTGATTGACCCGCACACAGCGGTGGGCTTGCATGGCGCGCAGGTCGTCGCGGCCAGCCTGCCCGCAGGCGTGCCGGTGGTGACCCTTGCCACAGCCCACCCGGCCAAGTTTCCCGATGCGGTGGAACGGGCGATTGGCATGCGTCCGTCCTTGCCCTCGCGGGTCGGTGATCTGTTCGGGCGTGAGGAGCACCTCATCGAACTTCCCGGCGATTATGCGGCGGCGCGCGATCATGTGCTGGCCCGCGCCGCGCAGCCGGCCTGATGGCAGCGCTGATCGAAACCCCGCTGGTGATGGAATGCACCGGCTGGCCCGATGGCCGATCCTATCGCCTGATCGACAGCGGGGCAGGGCGCAAATACGAAGCTTTCGGCCCGCACGCCTTTATCCGGCCCGAACCGCAGGCCTTGTGGCAGCCACGGCTGGCCGATTGGCCCGCTGCGGGTGAATTCATCCCCGGATCGGACGAAGACGGCGGCGGGCGTTGGCAGTTTTCGGGGCAGTTTTCGGGGCAGATGGCCGAACGCCTTCCTGACGAAGCCTGGCCGCTCGCCTGGAACGAGGTGCGCTTCACCGCCCGGCCAACGCCGTTTCGGCACCTTCAGTTCTTTCCCGATATGGCCCCGGTGTGGGACTGGATGCGCGGGCAACTCGACGGGATGACGCAAGCAGAAACGCTCAACCTGTTCGGCTATACCGGGCTCGGCACGCTGGCGCTGGCGCAGCATGGGCGGGTTACTCATGTTGATGCCTCCAAGAAATCGGTCGCACAGGCGCGCGAGAATGCGGTGCTTTCGGGCATGGCCGACCAGCCGATCCGCTGGCTTACCGATGATGCGGCCAAATTCGCCGCGCGCGAGGTGCGAAGGGGACGGCGCTATGACGGGATCATCCTTGATCCGCCCAAATTCGGGCGCGGGCCGGATGGCGAGGTGTGGCGGCTGGAGGAACACCTGCCCGGCCTGATCGGCGATTGCGCGCGCCTGCTGGATAATCACAGCCGCTTTCTGTTCCTCACCGTCTATGCCGTGCGCATGAGCAGCCTTGCGATTGCCGGATTGCTGGCCGAGGCGCTGCGCGATCTGCCGGGGCGGATCGAACATGGCGATCTGGCCGTGCGCGAGGAAGGTGAAAACGGACGCCTGCTGCCCACTGCAATTTTCGCGCGGTGGTCAAATCCCCGCTAAAGGCGCGCTTATGGTAACCCGCTCCGATTCGCTCACTCTTGAAGTCAATGATCTCGTGGTCGATGTCCTTACCGGCATCTATTCCGAGGAGACCGGCCAGCCCCAGCCGCTGCGCATCTCGATCGCGGCGCGCTATGCGGTCGCGGATCGCTATGATCCCGACACGCCGCTCGATGCCTCCAAGAATTACATGGATTTGAAATTCGCCGCCTCCGAAGGCTTGCCAGCGGGCGTCCATTTCAAGCTGATCGAGGCGGTGGCCGATCACATCTGCGAAACCCTCTTTGCCGGCGATGCGCGCGTCGAGGCGGTGACAGTCAAGATCGTCAAGCTCGCCATTGCCGAGGCAGACGAACAGATCGGCATCACCCTGCACCGCGAGCGCCCCCTGCTTCATGGGGCGCGCTGATGCAGCAGCGGCTGGAGGTGGGCCGTCTGCCGGATGGGCCGCTTGATGCAGCAACCGCCTTCATGGCGCTGTACCTCGTGCAGGCCCGCGCTCTGATCGAAGCGCCGCAGGCCAGCGCGCTGGCCATCATCCTGCCGCCTGCCGACGCAGCCCATGCCGATTGGCGGCGCACGCTGGCGCGTGATCTGGCGCGCGATTATGCCCCCAAACGCGCCAATGTGATTGCGGCCCGCCCCGGTGCTGCGTGCGAGGCCATGCTGCAATTTTTATCAGATGCGCCCGGCGTGACAGGCCACTATTGTGAGGCGCATGAATGACCAGTCCGGCACTTTTCCCGCGCGGCGACGCGATCTGATTGTGGTGCGCGCAAGTGGTGAGCGCGGCCCGCCGCTGGTCGATGCCTTTCAGCGGCGCATTTCCTATCTGCGGCTGTCGGTGACGGATCGCTGCGATTTGCGCTGTGCCTATTGCATGCCCGAAGCCATGCAATTCCTGCCCAAGGCCGAAGTGCTGACGCTGGAGGAATTGTATGAACTGGCCACCGGCTTTATCGCGCGCGGGGTCACCAAGCTGCGGATTACCGGCGGGGAACCCTTGGTGCGGCGCGATATCATGGATCTGTTTGCCGCGCTCGGGCGCCGGGTCGGCCATGATTTGCAGGAATTGACGCTGACGACCAACGGCACCCAGCTTGCCCGCCATGCCGATGCGCTGGCGCGTGCCGGGGTCAAGCGGGTCAATGTCTCGCTTGATACGCTGGATCGGGACAGGTTTGCCGCGCTGACCCGGCGCGATGTGCTCCCCCAAGTGCTCGAAGGGATTGCCGCAGCCAAGGCGGCCGGGCTCAAGGTCAAGCTGAATGCCGTGGCGCTGAAAGGCGTGAACGAGGATGAACTGCCCGATCTTATCGCCTGGGGGCATGGGCAGGGCCATGATGTGACGCTGATCGAAGTGATGCCGCTCGGCGATGTCGAAGAAGAACGGCTCGATCAATATCTGCCCTTGGATAGCGTGCGCGCGGGGCTCGCAGCGCGTTGGACCTTGCGCGACATCCCCCTCTCCACCGGCGGCCCGGCGCGTTATGTCGCAGTGGCCGAGACCGGCGGCAGGCTCGGCTTCATCACGCCGCACACCGGCAATTTCTGTGCAGGCTGCAACCGCCTGCGGGTGACAGCGACAGGCCAGCTTTACCCCTGTCTTGGCGGAGGCGAACGGGTTGATCTGCGCAGCGCGCTGCGTTCCGACGAGCCTGAGCGCAGGCTGGCGCTGGCCTTGCAGGAAGCGCTCGCGATCAAGCCGGAAAAGCACCATTTCCGCATGGATGCGCGCGGGAGCGCTCCGGCTGTGCCGCGCCACATGTCGACCACGGGCGGGTGAGCGTGGCGGTGCGGGTGGTGCTGCTCGGCAAGCTGGCTGATCTGGCGGGCGCGGGCGAGCTGGAGCTGGCCGGGCCGCTCGACTGGGCGGGGCTGCTGGGCGCCTTGCCCCCGGCGCTGGCCGAGGCTGCAGCCGATCCGCGAAACCGGGTGGCGGTGAACGGCGCGCTGCTGGCTGACAAGGCAGCGCTGAGCGCGCAGGATGGCGATGAAATCGCGCTGCTCCCTCCGGTTTCGGGCGGCTGATGCGCGATATTCGCCTGCTCACCGAAATGTTCATCCCCGGCGCGTTGATCGGGCCGTTCACGCAGGCCAATCCGGGGCTGGGCGGTGTGTGCACCTTTGTGGGCGAGGTGCGCAGCGGTGATGGGGTGGAAGCGCTGGAGCTGACCCATTACGAACCGCTCACCCTGCCGGGCATGCATGAACTGGCAGACCGGGCCTTCGCGCGGTTTGATCTGATGGGGCTCTTGATGGTCCACCGCGTCGGCGTGCTGCTGCCGGGCGAGCCGATCGTCTGCGTCTCAGCCGCCGCGCGCCACCGCCGCGATTGCATTGATGCGACCGATTTCTGCATGGATCACCTGAAAAGCGCGGCATGGTTCTGGAAGCGCGAATTGCGCAGCGGCGCCTGGCACTGGATCGAACCGCGCGCCGAAGACCACCGCGACCTCGCCCGCTGGTAATTTGATCTCGCTCAAGGCGGCTGCGGCCTGCGAATCATAAAGTCTCTCCCAACACGAGGAGGGACAATCCCATGAGCAAACAGGTTCACGATGTCATCGCGCGCGGCGAGGCGCGTATTGTCGAAGCGCCGGTGCAGCGCAGCGTAAGCGCCGACGGAAGGCGGCATTGACGTGGTTTCAAAGGGCGGCGCAGCAGTGCTTGTACTTTTTGCCTGAGCTGCAGGGGCAAGGATCGTTGCGTCCTGCCTTGCCAGTTTTCATGGCCTGTAGGGTTGTCTTTTTGTCCTCTCGCATGAGGGCGAGCTTACGCATCCCCACCAGCGCACGAGGTAGCAAGGCTGCATGCTGGTCGCGGATTTCCTCAGCGTCGTCACGCTCTTCAAACGGCTCGCTCACATCCATGAAGCCGGCGAGCAGCGCAACGAACGTAGCAGTGCGGTGATCCTCTGCGATAGCCGACCAGTAGCTGGGTGCCAGCTTCATGGCAGTCCAGAACCCCTTGACCCAGATCCTGACCATATCGTGATCAGCCCTTCTGCCTGGCTCACAGTATCCAGGCATGAAGCCAGGCCAGCCCTTTGCGAAGTTGGCTTCGATCTTTCTGCGGTGGGCAAGCGCTTGCCGAAGGGCCTGCTCTATCCTGGCAGGGTCGTTGCTGGCTGGCGGTTCGCGCCAAAGCCCCATGACCCAGTCGGATGAGTCCAGATGCGGCGTAACCAACAGGCCCGTCAGATAGCCGTCCATTTCAAGCGGCGGCAACAGGCCCGGATCGCGATCCAGCGGCATCAGGATAGCAGAAGACGTAGTGGAGGTACTCATGCCGCAAGGGCATTATCTTGGGCCGCCTGCCATTGCCATGGGAGAAGCTCGTCGATCCGGTTGATCGGATGATCGCCGATACGTGCGATGACATCCGTAAGCCAGGCCTCGGGCTCAACACCGTTCAGACGGCACGTCTCCACGAGAGAGTAGAACAGCGCCGCTGCATCGCCGCCTTTGGGTGAGCCGACGAACAGCCAGTTCCGACGCCCAAGCGCCACGCCGCGCAGGGCATTTTCCACGAGGTTGTTGCTGATCTCGAGCAACCCCTCGTCACAGTATCGGACCATCGCCGCCCATCGGTTGAGCGGATAGCGGCACGCCTTGGCCAGGGGGCTGTCGGATGACAGCCCGCGCCTCTGCGCCTCGAGCCACGGTCGCAACGCCTCCAGCTTTGGCCGTGCCAGTTCCTGACGGAGCCGCCTTCGCTCATCGGGAGGTGCGCCGCGGATATCGCGTTCGATCGCGAACAACTCGCCAATGCGCACCACCGCTTCTGCCGCGACCGGCGACGGGTTCTTTTCCAGGATGTCGGTAAACTTGCGCCGGGCGTGCGCCCAGCAGCCGACCTCGGTCACAATGCGGTCCGGATCACGATACAGCCGGTTGTATCCGCTATAGCCATCGGCCTGGAGATAGCCGCGATACCCGGCCAGGTGTGCCGCAGGATGCTCACCGCCTCGCCCCGGGGTGAAGCGGAACGCGACTGCAGGCGGAGTCATGTCACCGCTTGACCGATCATCACGCAGATAGACCCAGAAGTACGCGGTCCTGCTCTCGTCATGGCCGTTCAGCAAGGTGACCGGGGTCTCGTCCCCATGGATCTTGGGTGCCTCACAGACATAGGAGAGCAGCCGCTCCCCAAGCGGGGCCATGAGCCAGGCCAGCTTGCGCGCCCAGCGCCCCATCACATCACGATCGATATCCACGCCCTGGCGGCGCAGGATCGCCGACTGACGATACCAGGGCTGATGATCGATAAAGCGGCTGACAATCAGATGAGCGAGCAGCGCGCTGCTCGCCATGACCTTGGGCAACGGAAGATCAATGGCCGGTGCCTGACGGATCTGTTCGCAACGCCTGCATGCAATGCGGGGACGCACATGGCGCAGAACCCGGAACCGGGCAGGCACATAATCCAGCACTTCCGTCACATCCTCGCCGATGACCGTATCGGTGCCGCCACAGGCACAAGGGCCAGGACGATGCTCTGTCGTCTGCCGAGGGATATGCGCCGGGATGGGCTGACGTGATCCGGCCTTGCGGATAGTCCTTGGCATTGCTGCCGTGTCGTCATCATTGGCCGGCGCTGGCGTATCGACGTCTTCGAACATCAGGCGCAGCTGGGCGATATCCATCTGCTCCGAGCTGCGGCCAAATTGCACCCGCAATAGGCGAGCGAGCCGGTGCTCGAGCTTTTCGATGGTCAGGCCCTGTGCCTTGACGGTGTCGTTCGCGAGCCTCAGCGCATCGCGCTCACGTTCCATCGCCTCAGCCATCTCCCGCACCATTTTCTGCAGGAGAACAGGGTCTGAAGGAAGGCGATCAAGGTCGAACCGCATGCCCGCAACTATAGCGCAACTACGACTCCGATCCTACAAAAAACGCCAGTTTTCCAGGCGTTTTCTGATCAGGCGAGCGTCGGAACCGGCACCCTTTCGTGCACGATCGCCTGCCGCCAGTCGAGCCCTTCGATCAGCATCGCCACTTGCGCAGAAGACAGTCGGACCGCCACCCCATCCTGTGTCCGGGGCCACACGAACTTGCCCCGCTCGAGCCGCTTTGCGTACAGGCAAAGTCCCGATCCATCCCAGACCAGCGCCTTCAGCCTGTCGCCCCTCTTGCCCCGGAACAGGAACACAGCGCCACTGAACGGATCGAGCTGCAGGATATTGCGAACCTGGGCCGATAGCCCGTCAAAGCCCTTGCGCATGTCGCAGGGGGCCAGCGACAGATATATCTTCGTCGATGGTGGCAGCGTCAGGCTCAAAGGCCGAGCTCACCGATAACTTCAAGCGCCAGCTTCAGCGCTGTCCGGTCGACCGCCCGGTCGATGGATACCGTCAGCCCGCCCTGCGCACGGATATCGATCCGCCCGGTCGCCGTCGGCTCCTGCGCAGGTTCCGCGCTCATCACCTCCACCGGCACGAACCCGGCCATGGCACCGCGTAGCAACTGCTTGCGCCAGGTATAAAGCTGGCCTGTTCCAATCCCGTATCGCCGGGCAACCACTGCCACGATCGCACCAGGCTGTGTCGTCTCCTTCAGGATCGCGAGCTTCTCGTCATCGCTCCAGCGCCTGCGGCGCTCAACCCGTATGACCGCTCCGCCGCTATTGCGACCACTCATACGAGGCTCGTTTGACTGCTCACTATCCACTCGCAAAGGCCTCCTTCGGCCCTGCCGTTCCGATAAATGACCCCGCCCAGCAAGGCCGGGTTCCGTCGGCGCTTAC
>JBJIOB010000005.1:0-21920 GCA_045377215.1 Erythrobacter sp. | reverse complement strand
CCCGGCAGGGTAGCGGCAACGCCTCTACTTTCTCAAACATCTCACAAGGATGAGTTTTCTGGTTCCGTATCTCCCCTTCAGAAGCTAGGCATGTTGCAGGTGCACTGGGGCGCGGGAGGCTTTGGCAAAACGATTATGCAGTCGGGAATTCGGGATAACCGCAGCCGAGGTACAGCGGCCAGCTTTCTGGAAGATCGCGTTGAGGCGGGTAGCGAATTGTCGGTTGTCTCGGCCTATTTCACCAGCTTTGCATATGCCCGCCTGTCCAAGACTCTCGACGAGATTGGAAAAATGCGTTTCCTGTTCGGGGAGCCGCGCTTCATCGACAGTGTCGAAGGTGAGAGCCTCAATCCTCCGGCCTTTTCAATCAGCGAAGACGGCTTAGCGTTGACCGAGGGACTGCGGACCTCGGGCACAGCCATGCAATGTGCACAGTGGATCAGGGACAAAGCGGAGATCCGCTCGATCAAGCGCGCTGGGTTGATGCACGGCAAGCTCTACCATGTGCATGACGGGAAGCGTGATCATGCTCTGGTCGGCAGCTCCAATTTCACGATCAAGGGCCTCGGTTTGACCGATGAACCGAATATCGAATTGAACCTCGTGGTCGATTCCGACCGGGATCGCGATGATCTGTTGGCCTGGTTCAATGAAATATGGTCCGACGACACTTTGACCGAGGACGTCCGGGATGAAGTGCTCGAACGGCTCGAGCGATTGTATCAACACAACAGTCCCGAGTTTGTCTACTTCAAGACGCTCTATCATCTTTTCAGTCAGTTCCTTGCTGATCAAACAATCGAGGACGCGAAGCTCGAAGATGTGCGATTCAGCGAAACGGCAATCTGGAAGATGCTGTTTGAGTTCCAGCGGGACGGGGTAAAGGCGGTCCGCTCGAAGCTGGACAGGTACGGCGGATGCATCCTCGCCGATAGCGTGGGTTTGGGTAAGACCTTCGTGGCCCTGGCAGTCATCAAATGGTTCGAGCTGCACAACCAGCGTGTGCTCGTCCTCTGCCCGAAGAAGCTCCGCGATAATTGGACCGAGTTTCTCGCCCAGAACAATCATGAAACCAACCCGCTACTTGCGGATCGGTTCTCCTACACGGTGCTCTCCCACACGGACCTGACGCGCATTTCCGGCAAGGTCGGTGATATCAATCTTGGGTCGTTCAATTGGGGCAATTATGATCTTGTCGTCATCGACGAGTCTCACAATTTCCGGACTGCATCGCGCGGCAAATCGAATGGCGACGGCTCGGAGTATCGACCGAGCCGATACGAGAAGCTGATGAATGAGGTCATCAGCTCGGGCATCAAAACCAAGGTCCTGATGCTGTCGGCAACGCCGGTCAACAATGATCTCTCTGACTTGAAGGGGCAGCTCGATCTCATACTCGCCAGCAAGCCCGACGCCTTCCTCGACCTTGGGATTGCCAACCTTGCAGGCGTGATAGGCGACGCTCGCCGTAAGTTCAAAGACTGGCTGAAGGCCGGCGGAAAAGATCGCGACGGGTTGATCGCGCGGCTGCCGCCGTCTCTCTTCAGCCTGCTCGATGGAGTAACCATTGCCCGATCACGCCGCCATGTGGAGCGACATTACGCTTCCGCGATGGCTGCAATCGGGCATTTCCCCGAGCGGGACCGACCGGAATCCATATTCGCGCAGATCGATACGCAGGGCGAATTTCCCGCTTTTGCTCACGTCCATGATGAAATCAGCGCTTTGCGGCTTGCCCTCTACAACCCGCTCACGTTCGTGCATGCGGAGCACAAGCACCGGTATGATCCAGGCGGTAATTTCGACCAGGCCAACCGCGAACGCTTCCTGATCGGGATCATCAAGACCGGCTTGCTGAAGCGCCTGGAGAGCTCGGTCAATTCGTTTGGAATGTCGATGGCCCGCCTGTGCGACCGCATCGATGCCCGGCTTGCCGACATCGAGGCATTCAAGGCAGGACTCGCCAAGACGCTGTCTGTCATCGATCTGCCCGACGAAGCGGAAGGCGACGATGAACTCGAAGAAGCCTTCGAGGTGGGCGGCGCGCTCAAATACAATCTTGCACACATGAATGTCGACGATTGGGCCGAAGCTCTTCGTGCCGACAAGGCGCGGCTGGAGCAGTTGAAGGTCGATGCCTTCAGTGTAACGCCGGATCGCGATGCCAAGCTCGCCGAGCTCAAGAAAATCCTCGCCGCGAAGTTCACTGCCCCTTCCACCAATCAGGCGGGCGAAGCCATCCGCAAGGTCATCGTCTTCACGGCGTTTTCGGACACGGCCGACTATCTTTATCGGGAACTCATGCCGTTCGCGAAGGCAGCGGGCGTTCACAGCGGGCTTGTCACCGGCAGCGGTGAGACCAAGGCCACCTTAGGCAGGGCACGCTATCAGGACATCCTGACCAACTTTGCGCCGCGCGCGAAAAATCGAGCGGGCATGAAGGGCTTGCCGCAGGACGAGGAAATCGATCTGCTGATCGCGACGGACTGTATCTCGGAGGGGCAGAACCTCCAGGACGCGGACCTGCTGGTCAACTTCGACATTCACTGGAACCCCGTGAGGCTCATCCAGCGCTTCGGGCGCATCGACCGGATCGGGAGCCTCCATGACAGCATCAGGATGGTCAATTTCTGGCCGACACCGGACTTGAACCACTACATCAATCTGAAGGGGCGGGTAGAAGCCCGCATGGCACTGGTCGACCTGTCCGCAACCGGTGAGGACAACATCCTCGCCGATGCCAAAAATGCGGCGGAAGCCGATTTGAAGTGGCGCGACAAGCAGTTGCTACGCCTCAAGGATGAGGTGTTCGACCTCGAAGACGAACAGGAAGGCGTGACCCTCGCCGAGTTCTCACTCGAGGATTTCCGCGCCGACCTGCTGCACTTCTCCCGCCAAAACCAGACTGCCCTTGCAGATGCGCCCATCGGTATCAGCGCAGTGGTCCCCCCAAATGGCGATGGCGAGACTTTTGACCCCGGCGTGATTTTCTGCCTCAGGCGCAAAGGCCAGCAGCTCGGCCAAGACCAAAAACCGGTTGGCGGTCTCGACCCATTCTTCCTGGTCTATGTCCGCCAAGATGGTTCGATTCGCCACGGCTTCGCCTCGCCCAAAACCATTCTTGACGCCATGCGCGCCATGTGTGTCGGGCTTACGGAACCCGTTGCCGCGCTGTGCGAGATCTTTGACCGCGAGACGGACAAGGGCCAGAACATGGACAGCTATGATGCGTCGGCCTTGGCAGCAGTTCAATCGATAAGGTCAAGTTACGCAACGCGGGCGCTCGGGGCGCTCGCCGCCAACAAGGGTGGAAAGCTCGCAGACGCTAAAGCCCAACCGAGAAGCGAGGCCGATTTTGAGTTAGTGACGTGGCTGATTATTCAGCCGGAGGGGAACGCGGCATGAGCCATGCTCAGGATACGCTTGCCAGCGTGAAATCAGCAATTGTGGCTTTAGGCGAAACTCAGCTCGACGGAGCCGCCACGGGTCTCATGAGCTCAATTGGCTACACCAGTCCAAAGACCTTGGAAGTTCAAACCAGCCCGAGCACATTCCTCACTGAGCTTCAGATCGACCCCACTAAGCTGAATGACATCCTTCCGCGGATCAGGGCAGTACATTTTCTTTTCCAGCTGACCGGCGACGAGCTTCCCGCCCTGTCCAGAAACACTGTGCCCCAAACGGGAATATCTTTTCAACGGGGTGCCATCGACAGCTTCGTGTTCTTGGCCATCGATCTCGATGACGCCAGCTGGTCACGTCGCGAGCTCGTCACGATCGTCCGTGAAATCAATCGTGGCTTTGCCATGCCCGCGATTGTCCTGTTCCGCCATGGCGGCAAGGCAACGTTTGCGGTCATTGACCGCCGCGCTAACCGGCGTGACCCTTCCCGTGACGTTGTCGGCGGACGCGTCAGTCTGATCAAAGACATTGATCTCGTTAGCCCCCACCGCGCGCATGTCGAGATCCTTGCAGACCTGTCGCTTTCAGCGCATGCACGGGAAAAGGCACCGTCGGATTTCCGTGACCTCTATGATCGCTGGATCGAAACCCTCTCGGCGGCGGAACTCAACAAGCGCTTCTATGCTGAATTGGCAGACTGGTTCGCTTGGGCCAGCACAAAGCCTGATCTCGTCACGTTTCCCAAGGGCCAGCCAGCCAGCGAAGGCGGCAAGGAAGTCGGTCTCATCCGGCTTCTCACTCGCCTCATGTTCGTGTGGTTCATCAAAGAGAAGGGGCTCGTGCCGGGCGAGCTTTTCAACGAAGAGAGGCTCGGCGACCTGCTGAAGGAGCCACCGGGCGATCATCCCAGAGGACACGATTTTTATCTAGCGATCCTGCAGAACCTGTTCTTCGCCACCCTCAATACCGAGATGGAGCAACGGCGTTGGCGCAAGGACGAGGCCGGGCAGTCCAAAGACTACCTCGGGCATCATGTGTTCCGGCACGAGGCCAAATTCGCAAACGCCAAAGCGGCTGAAGCGCTGTTCAATGAGGTCCCGTTTCTCAATGGCGGCCTGTTCGAGTGTCTCGATTGCGAAATCACCAGCCCCGAGGACGAGCGTAAGGAACGCGCCGAAAAGGAGCGGCAGCACCTTATCCTGCGGGTCGATGGCTTTTCCGATCAACCGGACAAGCAGCCCAAACTGCAAAACCGCATTTTCTTCGGTGGTGAAAATGCGGTCGATCTGTCCAGGTACTACGAAAAGGCGACCCGCCCACGGAATGTGTCAGGCTTGATCGACCTGTTCGACCGCTACAAGTTCACCATCGAGGAAAATACGCCCCTCGAAGAGGAAGCCGCGCTCGATCCCGAGCTGCTTGGCAAGGTCTTCGAGAACCTGCTCGCATCCTACAACGAAGACACCAAAACCACCGCGCGCAACAAATCGGGCAGCTTCTACACTCCCCGCGAAGTGGTGGAATTCATGGTCGATGAGGCGCTGCTGGCATATCTCAAGCCAAAGATCGCAGGCCCCGCAGATGATGGCGGCATTCGGCCCAGCGCCCCCAGTCTGGATTTCGGCGCGGCTCCCGGGGAGCTCGGCCTGGAAGCCACAGGTCAGGCCGCCAAGGTGGAAAAGGCTGACGCCCCTGATCGCCACGAAACGCGACTTCGCTCTCTGCTCGATTTCGCCAGCCGTACCCATGACTTCACACCCAGTGAGGTCGATACGCTCATCGCGGCAATCGAGAGCTGCAAGGCTATCGATCCTGCCGTCGGCTCGGGCGCATTCCCGCTCGGCCTGCTGCAAAAGCTCGTCCATGCGCTGGCCGTGCTCGATCCGGGCGGTGAGAGGTGGAAAGCGCGCAACCGCGCCTACTATGAAGCCAATCTGGCGCGGGCAGAGAACATTCCCGCCCCAAATGAACGCGAAACAGCGATGGCTGCAGCGCTGGCGGAGCTCGACAAGTTCGATGCCGCATTCAACAGCGGCCACTACCCCGACTACACCCGCAAGCTCTATCTGATCGAACGCTGCCTGCACGGCGTCGATGTCCAGCCGATTGCAGTCCAGATCGCCAAGCTGCGCTGCTTCATCAGCCTCGCTGTGGAACAGAGGCCGGACGACACCGGCAAGCGCCCCAATCGCGGCATCACCCCGCTACCGAACCTTGAAACAAAGCTTGTCGCTGCCAACACGCTCACGCCGCTGCACCGCAACGGCAATGCAATGCTGGTGACCCAGGAACTGCGGGGCGAGCAGGCCAAGCTGCGCAATGCCAATCGCGCCTTCTTCGCAGCGGCCAATGGTGCGGACAAGCGCCGAGTGCAGAAGCAGATTCTGGACCTGCGCCACAAGATTGCCGATCTCGTGAAGCAGGACGGGATCTTCTCGGGCGATGAAGCGGCTCTGCTCGCGCATTGGGACCCGTTCGATCCCAACAGTTTCGCACCCTTCTTCGATGCCGAGTGGATGTTCGGGCTGGAACCATCCGCCAATGAAGGCTGGTTCGATATTGCGCTCGCCAATCCGCCCTATGTCCGGCAGGAAAAGATCGAAACCTTCAAGATCAACGGCAAGCAGGTGTTGACCAAGGCCCAGCTCAAGGCGGACTACAAGACCTATGCCGGGACGGCGGACCTTTTGGTCTATTTCTTCGAACGTGCGCTGCGTCTGCTGAAGCCCGAGGGGGCCCTGGCCTTCATCACATCGAACAAGTGGTATCGCGCCGGGTATGGCAAGGGGCTACGCGGCTGGCTGGTCGAGAATGCCCGCATCCTGAAGCTGATGGATTTTGGCGATGCGCCGGTGTTTGAGGCCATCGCCTATCCGACAATTCTGGTGGCAACGCGGCGCACGGCTCCAGGCAAACCGAAGGATAGCGAGACCTTCGATGCAATGAACTGGCAAGCTGGTGTGCCGGTCGAAACGTTCCAGGCGCGTTTTGCGGCGGAATCTTTCGCCATGCCTTCCAACTCCCTAGCAGTCTCCGGCTGGCAGATGGAGCCACAGGCTGAGCGTGACTTGCTCGCCAAGTTGCGCTCAGCGGGCAAGCCCTTGGGAGAATGGTGTAGTGGTAACATGTTCTATGGGATCAAAAGTGGCAGCGGTCAGGTTTTTGAGATTGATAGCAATACGCGCAGCCAGTTGATCAAGGATGATCCTCGTTCGGAAGAAATCATCAAGCCGTTCATTAAGGGGCGTGATCTAAAACGATGGGACATCAACCGCCGCGACATTTGGCTGATTTTTACGCGCCAAGGTCTGAACATCGAAGACTATCCGGCGATCAAGAGATATCTTGAAGGTTTTCGAGAGAAGCTAGAACCTAAGCCGAAAGGCTGGTTGGCATCCAAAGGTGATTGGAAGGGACGCAAAGGCGGAAGCTATAAATGGTTTGAGATACAAGACAACGTTGCATATTGGCAGGAATTCGAAAAACCGAAAATTGTCCTTGGGCGCTTCATGGACAAGCCCACCTATGCATTTGACGATTTTGGAATTTACACGAATGATGCGCTTTACATAATTACTGGTGTTGATAGGTATATTCTTGCAATACTCAACAGCTCCGTCAGTTGGTGGTTTCTCACATCAACCTCGACTGATCTTGCGGGCGGCTTCATTCAGGCCCTAATTGCCAATCAGGTCGAAATACCAATTCCCGAGACTTCTGAGCATCAACGTCAAATGACCGTCGGGATGGTGAAAGCAATTGAAGTCAGCGAGCAGCGATCGCGCCTTGAGTCCCTCCTGAATGCTTTTGTCTACGAACTCTTCTTCCCCAAGGAGCTGGCCGAGCGCGGGCTCTCTCCGTTCGTAGCCGCGCGGGAAGCGGGAATCGACAAGCTGGCCAGCCTCGAAGGCGAAGCGCTCGCCCGCGCCGCCGACGAATGGTCGCGCCAGATCGCCGATCCCTCCACCAAACTCTATGCGACCCTGTTCGATCTCCAAAGCATCGACGAAGTCCGCATCATCGAAGGGCGCGGGTGACCGATGGGAGAAGAGAGATCAGCCCTATGCGCATTTGCGGATTGGTTTCCTGGGGTTGTGGCCAGCGAACTAGAACAGGCCAAGTCGCTTTATCACCAGTCACGTGAAACATCTTGGACCGATCGGATGCTACTAGAGCTAAAGAAGCTCCGTGATCCCCGCATTGTTGTCCAGGGCTCAAATGAACGCCTCACCGGGGCTGACATGGATTGGCACTTCGTGCGCCGAGATGGGCAACGCCACATTCATCTCGCGGTCCAAGCAAAGATCCTGCACTACACGAAGCCGAGAACTCCGGACCGATATGATGATCTCGCGTATCCAAAGCGCAGCGGAAAGCAGTCTCGCCAACTTGTGAACTATGCGCGAAAAAGGTTGCGGGAGGGCATCGCAACCTATCCCCTTTATTTGTTCTACAATCCAGCTTCGGCGACAAATTGGCCGTTACTTACCTCGCCGGGCATTACCTTGGCCAGTGGATTTCGCATTGCGCACCATTTAACCACATCATTTCGCATGAGTAGAGATAGGAAGGTGGCGTTAGAGGCGACTGAATTTGAGACGATTGAACCGCTGATGTTCTTACTTTCTGATATTTTCTGCTGCGAGATCACGGATGTTCCTGATCCTGACAATGTTGCATTTGCGCTCGGCAATCTTGAGGATGAAATGCATGCGATCACAATAAACGGCCCTCGGGTCCCGACGCCTGGGGCTAGCGAACTCGTGCCGCAAGACATAAAGTTCATCGTCGACCGTTTGCGTGACGACGTGTCAGCTTCGATGGAGTTTGAAGGCGGAGATGGTTTGCCGTTGAAACGTCCACGCGTCATCTTTGTCAGTGGCGATAGATGATGGCGGCAAAAGGGGAACTCAGCGCCCGCGACAAACGCCTGCGCATAAACAGTATGACCCTGCGCGATTTCCGTGCCTTCCCCGGCCCGGACGAAATCGTGATCAACCTGAATACGCAGCATAAGCAAGGATGCAACCTGCTGCTCTATGGCGAGAATGGCGCGGGGAAGTCATCACTGTTCGAAGCCTTCCGAGGCCTCTTCGCGCGGCGGCCAAAGATCAGCTTCTTCAAAAACGAGAAGAATGTTTTCTCTGGCCAGCCCGACAAGGACGCCAGAGTTTTGGTTGAATTCACCGATGGAAAAGACCCTGCGGTCTGGACGATCTCCGACCATCCGGGGAAGATCGGCGGTGACCCGCGCGTCCTGCTGACTGCCCTCCGGGCGGTGATGTTGGACTATCGCGCCCTATTGGACACAAACTATGGCCAGGGTCGCAAAAGACCAAATCTCTTTGACATTGGCATGGACTTACTTCTCGCTGATTGGCCCGTCGCGGGCCGTGGAACTCTCGGGGAGTTGTGGAGGGAAACGCAGGCTGCAAAGCCGTCAGTTGGCTGGAACGATACTAAGGTTAAAGCTGCGTGTGCCGACTTCAACACCGAGTTCGCGACGGCGGTTGATGCGCTGACGCCCATTGCGCAAGATTTGCTCAAAGACCTGCTGGGAGATGCGGTCGTTCTTGACCAGCTTGAGTATGGCACAGTCCGGTACGTCAATGCTCAGCAGCGGCGCGATCGCATCTTCGATGGTCGATTGCTCCAGCCTGGGATTACGTATCGTGCGCACGGGCTTAAGCAGCCCCAATTTTTTCTCAACGAAGCCCGGCAATCGGCGCTCGCATTGGCGATTTATCTGGCTGCGCGGTTAGCGTGCACGCAGACGGCTCCGGAGGATGCTCCGAAACTGATTGTGCTCGACGATCTCCTGATTGGCGTTGACCAATCCAACCGCCTGCCTGTGCTCGACCTTTTGATGAAGCGTTTTTCAGATTGGCAGATCGTGCTGCTGACCCATGATCGCGTTTGGTTCGAAATGGCCCGTGCGCACCTTCGTCCGGCGACCGAATGGGCGTATCTCGAATTGCACGATACGCCGACGAGCGCCGTAACCTCGATGCCGGTCGTACGCGAGCAGGGTCCAAACGCTGCAATTTCTGCACTGGATCAAGCGGACGAGTTTTGTGAGCAAGGCCACATCGCGGCTGGTGCGACTTATGCTCGTACAGCATTTGAGCTGGCACTTCGGCGTTGGGCCGAAATCGGTTCCGTGAAAATACGATTTCGAACTGATCATGGTGACCTATCGTCACAAGAATTGATTGACGCAATTCGAGATCAGAAAGCTCGTGATCCCAAAAGTAATGAGGCTAAGGCGCTTAAGGCCGTGGAGATGTTTCGCACGGTAGTTCTTAACCCCATGTCCCACGCAGCCCCACCAGGAATAGTTAAATCGGAAGTACAAGGGGCAATCGCTGCCGTACGTTTCATGATTTCGGTTTATTCAAAAAAGTAGGAGCCGGTCGCTTGAGCCTGTTTGAAGACACCAATCCTCGCGCCCTCAAAGAACTGCTCGCCGAAATCCAGTCCGGACAGATGGTGCTTCCCGATTTTCAGCGCGATTTCGTCTGGGAGCCAAGCGCCACGCGCGAGCTGATCGTTTCCATCGCTTGCAATTACCCCGCCGGTAGCCTCCTTCGTGTCCGAGATGCGCAACGGGCTTTCGCCCCGCGTGAGTTCGAGGGTGCGCCAAAGATCGATGGGAAGAGTTATACGTTCCTTGTTCTGGACGGGCAGCAACGGATGACCTCGCTTTATCAAGCGTTTTTTGGGGTCGGCGAACACCGGTACTACCTAAATCTTCAAAAGCTGATCGATGGTGAGGATTTCGACGAAGCATTGTTCTACGTTCGCACCTCGACCAAATGGGCGAAGCGGATGGAAGCGCAGGCCGAGCAGGAAAAGGAGATGGTCCTGCCGCTCAGCGTGCTGCGATCTGGGGCCGCGGGCTTCCTTGCGTGGATGACCAGCCTTACGAACAAGGCGACAACAAAAATCTTAGAACAGCGTGAAGCTAAAATCATTGATGCAGATAGCGCCCATCAATCTTTGATGGCGAATCAGGCGCTGCAGTCGGCACTTAGCGAAATCAACGCGAAATGGATCATGGCGATCGACGACTACAAGTTTCCAGTTGTCACTCTTTCAGATAAAACTCAACCAGATGCGCTATGCACGATCTTTGAAACACTAAACCGAACAGGGGTCAAGCTCAGCGTTTTCGAACTGCTAACCGCAAGATTTTGGCCTCAAAATATCAATCTTCGAGCATTGTGGGAGAAAGCGCAGGCTGAGCACCCGATCATCGCAGATTTTTGCCTTGATCCCTACTATCTCTTGCAGGCTATCGCGCTGGCCAGCCGAAAAGCGCCGTCGTGCAAGCGCAGCGACGTTCTCAACCTCACCGCCTCGGACATCAATGACTGGTGGGACAAAGTGGTCTGGGGAATGGCTGCCGGGTTCGGCATTCTTCGGGATGATTGTAAGGTCATGCTACCGAAGTGGCTCCCCTACCAAACAATGCTCGCGCCGCTCGCTGCTGTCCTCGCGCGCAAGGGGACTCTCAAGACACCCGAAACAGGTGCCCACCGTGAAAAGCTGAAGCGCTGGTTCTGGTGCGCGGTCTTTGGTCAGTCTTACGAAAGTTCGCCAAACAGTAAAGCGGCTAAAGACGTTACTGAGTTGGACCTATGGCTCTCAGGTGGGGCAGAGCCGGAATCGGTCACCGGCGTGCGCTTTGATCCTAATTCACTTCGAGACGTCACGCCGCGGCAGCGGGCAATTTATCGCGGGACAATCTGCCTTGTGCTTGGTTCCGGCACTGGCGCGCGCGATTTCCATACTCAGTCCGTAATCACCCGCAAATTGATGGAGCAAGAGGGCATCGATGATCACCACGTTTTCCCAGATGATTATCTGGCCAAGGTAAAGGGTGTCGCACTGGCACGCACACGAGATTGTGTCCTGAACCGAACTTTGATCGACCGGACAACCAATCAGATGATTTCAAATCGAGCACCATCCGACTATCTGATAGAAATACAACAAACTGATGGATTCCCGTTTGATCAAGTCATTAGCTCGCACAGCCTCCCGGTCGGCAACAATTCTCCCCTTCTGACCGATGATTTCGATGCTTTTCTCGACTGGCGGCAAGATAGGCTCTGGCAGGAAATCAAGAGGGTCACTGGAATGGTTTCAGCTAGCGATCTCGAACTAACTGAGGCAGCCTAAGATTGTGGTACCAACCACTCTGCCGCCTTCGCTGCAGCACTGGCGGCGGTGAAGATCGCCCGGTTGTCGCCCTTGAGCACCTTGAGCCAGCTTGCGAGGTAGCAGGCATGATCCGGACGCGGGGTCACTGACAGCCCGAGGTCGCCGCACAGGAAGGCTGAGCCGAGCTCGGCGACCAGCTCTTCCATCGCATAGGCCTCGTCACCGAAGCGCTTGCCGAAGGTGCGCACGAGACGGTGGTCGGCACCGGTCCAGTGGACCAGCTCGTGGAGCAGGATCGCATACCAGTTCTGCCCAGCGCTGGCGGTGTCGGTGGCGAAGAACCGCTCGCGGTCGGGCATAGTGATCGTGTCGGTAGAGGGGGTGTAGTGGGCGCTCTCACCCTGAATGCGGATGGCAGCCCCGGTGGCGGCGATGAAGGCCTCGACATCAGGGACGGGATCAAAGGCCTCGGCTTCCGGCACCTCGGGGAGAGCGTAGCCCTCGACCTGCGCGATGTTGAACACGTGGGAGCCCTGCGCGAAGATCCGGCCTTGGCCCTCGCGTGCCTCGTCTTCGCTGCCCTCGGGCTTGTCCAGAACCTTGTAGAACACGATCGGCGAAGCCTTCTCGCCCTTGCGGACCTGCGCGCCCAGCGACTGCCACTGGCGGTAGGTTGCCCAGAGACCGTGGCCAAAGTCTTGCGCCTCGGCGCTGGCCCAGAGCGCGAGGACATTGACGCCGCGATAGGCCTTGCGAGTGACCGCGTTGATGGGCCGCGTGAGCGGGGCGCTGCTGCGATGCCAGGGAAGGGTGTAGTCGCCGGTGCCGCGCTCCAGCGCGGCGATGATCTGGTTGGTGATGGTGTCGTAAATGCTGGCGGTTGCGGTGGTGGCCATGGTGATAAATCCTTCGTCCTGTCGTTGGGAACGCGGATGAAGGGACGGGCCGGATGGCCGGGCGGGTCAGCGGTACGCGGAACAGCCAACACGGGAGGGCGCAGCCCGAATGGAGCGGGCAGGCCGTTGATCCCGCCCGGCACGGACCGTCACTCAAGGAGCAGTTCATTCCAACAGCGGGGAGAAGGATGCCATGGCCCTGCGTTCGCGCGTCACCCGATCAGCCGAGACCAGCACCCAGAGACTTGGACTTGGACGCCTCCGGCGCACTCACCTCCATGGCTGTCTGCTTTTCGCCCGCGCGCTCATGGATCGCGCGGATTAGGCGCGACTTGTCGTCGGTCACGACGATGGCCTCGGACTTCGCGCGCGACAGCGCGACATAGAGCATCTTCTGGTCGACCAGATTGGCGGAGCGGCTGTCGGCATGGATCAGGACACGGTCGGCGGTCTGGCCTTGGGCAGCGTGGGCGGTCTGGACATAGGCATGGCGCAGATGGGCGTCGCGCGGATCGGAAAGATCGAGCCGCTGCTCGCGGCCATTGGCCAGTGCGATGGTCGCCTGCTGGCGCCCGGGATCGATGCCGGTAATTGTGCCGCGCAATCCGTTGATGCGCCCGGCCTCACGGTCATTGCGGGTAAACTGCACCCGGTCGCCCTGCTGCAACTCCATGGGCTTGGGCTCGAACGCCTCGAACTTGCCTGCGCCCCACTGGCGCAGCCGCCAGTCGACGGATGAGCCATCAGCAGCTTTGAGCGATACCGCGGCCTTGTCCGGATCGATGCGCTCGACCTTATAGGCAGCGCCGCGCGTCACGCCCTTGTCGGCGTAGTCGCGCAGGAACCGAACAGTATCGCCCGGCGCATAGTTCGCCGGATCGCGGGACTCGATGCGTGACAGGTTTTTGGCAACCAGGCTTTCCATGGTCAAAGCAGGACCAGACAGGACCCCGGCTGCGGCAAGCTCGCGGCGGATATCGGCGGTGAGCGCATCGCGGCCATCGCGGGACGGCTCGATCACAAGGGTGCGTGCCCGCTCGCTGGCGTCCAGCGCGGCATAGGCCTTGGCCATGGCCGCAAAACGCTCGCCCTGACTGGCATGGGCAATGATCTTCCCGCCGCCGCGCTCCAGGGCGTCCAGCGCCCTACGGGCATCGCCTTCGATGGAGGCCAGCACGGCTTCGCGGGTGGCAACATTGGTCTGACGCACAACATTGTCGAGCCGAGCGGTCGCCATGCCGGCGGATTGGAGCTGGGCAAAGGCGGCGCCTGCACCAACGGAGCCGAGCTGCTTCACGTCGCCCACAAGTACCAAGCGCGCCTTGCTGTCAGCAGCAAGGCCAAACAGCGCCGCCATATCGCGGGCCGAGAGCAGCGATGCCTCATCGACGATCCACACACCGCCCGACAGCGAAGCGCTGTTGCGCGCGAGCTGCCGGGCGACAGTCTCGCCGCGCTGGCCGAGGGCATCGCCCAATGTCTGCGCAGCCGACGCAGTCGGCGCAAGTGCGGTCACGGCAACCCCGCGCGCCTGCGCCTCGCGGGCAAAGGTCGCCAGTACGGTGGTGGTCTTGGCGGTCCCGGCATAGCCTTGCAGGCCCGTCACGCGATGCGGGCTGGACAGCAGCGCGCGGGTGGCCGCGCGCTGGCCTTCATTCCAGGGGTGATCGGACTTGAGCTCGGCGCGCGCAACCGCGCTGGCAGCCTGCTTCGCCGAAAGGATCGGCGCAGCCGCCCCGCGTCCCTCGGCCTCAAGACGCACTAACTGCCGCTCATGAGCAATGTTCTCGGCGGTGGTGAACCCGGCAAATTCCGCGCCACGCTTGTCGAGGAAGGTGCGCGATACCAGCGCGCCGTCGCCCTGCGCCCGCGCAACGGCTGCGCTGATTTGCGCAGCCGTTGCGCGGCCCAACCCATAGCGCCCCGCCTCTTTTTCCAGCTCGGCGGCGGCGAAGACGGATTGGCGCTCGCCAAGATTGGCGGCGGCAAGAGCAACCGCCTGATGCGCGGTGATCTGACCCTGCGCGGCAAGCGCAGCGCCATACTCATTGCTGGCCGTCGCTTCCTTGCTGGCAGCCACCAAGGCTTCCCGCGCCGCCTTCCCGAACCCCGCCGCATCCGCCTCTGCGCGCCAGCTGCTGACCAGCTCGCCCCGCTCCAGGCTTTGCTTCGCCTCACGGGTGTCGAGCGCGGCAATCTGCTTTTCTTCGGCGGATGCGGTCGCGCGGGTCTGGCCGCGCTCGGCCAGCCGGGCTTCGACCTGAGCGGCGCGCTCGCTGAAAGCGCGGATGACGGCGGCGGGGACGCCCTTGATCTCGAACAGGGCATCCTTCCCCTGCTCAATGCCATAGCCAAGCGCCCGCACGCCCACCGCCAGCTCCTGCCGGTAGACCGCGCCAATGGCCTTCTGCAGCTGGTAGAGCGCGCGCGGCTCCAGGCTGCGCCAATTCCCTTCCGCGTCCTGCGTCATGTTCATGATGACGTTGTGGGTGTGGAGCTGCGGGTCCTGCGCCCGGCTCGTGTCATGCCGGAAACTCGCAATGACAAGATTGTCGGTGGTCTGTCGCTGCTCGACCCCGCCGTCGGCGCGGATACGAGTGGCAGCGGTATGGCGCTCGATATAGGCGAGCGCGGCCTTCACGGCATTGGCGTGGGCAGCGACCAACCGCCGGTCACCCGCCACCTCGGCCATAATCGAGACCGACTTGGGCGCGCTCATGGTGACGTCCCAACCGGGCCGGTGCTGGAGCTTGCCCTCGCGCATGGTGCCAAGCTGCTGACCATGGGGCAGCGTGCCATCAAGAATGGTGCGGAAGGTCTCGCGGCTGACCTCGCCCGACAGGCCCAGCGCCTTTGCACCTTCGCCCTGCCATTCGCTCGGCGAGATGCCACCATCGGCGTAATAGTCGTCAGCCTCATAGTAGCTGGAAGCTGCCGCCGAACTACCGATCGCGCCTATGGTGGCAACCATCAGACCGGGCCCTTCAAGGTGGTGGCGGGATCATCCTTGGCCGCGTCGATATCAGCCTTCTTCGGCATCCGGTTCCACAGCATCCGGCTGACATGGGCCGGGACAAAGGCCGGATGGCGGGCGGTCCCCCGCGCATCGATGTGCTCCCGCGTCAGGCGAATTCGCCCCACTGGCAAGGCATCGGGCAATTGCAGAAAACCGTGGTGCGGCTGCAGACGCAGGTCGCTCTCGATCACAGCGGGGCGCACCACGCGGGTGCTGCCGACTGAGGTGCGCCCGCTATGCGGCCCGGTCTCGAAGCTGTCCGATGCGCTGCGCACTTCCACCTCGACATCGCCGATATTTCGCGATGCCCATTCCCGCGTATCGCGGTCGATCAGCTGCAGATACAACTTCGAATTGCAGCAGCCGAGCAGCGCCTCGGCGCTGTCACGGCCATAGCGGCGGTGCATCTGGCCGATGGCCTGAAAGGTCAGAACCACGCTCGCCCCGAACTTGCGACCCTCGGGGAGCAGCCGGGTGAGATTGTCGACGCGGGGCAGGTCCGCCAGCTCGTCGAGGAAGAACCACATCCGGCGCCTGTCGGAAGGTGGCAAGCCCAGCATCGCGCTCGCTGCGCATTCCAGCCAGCAGGCCAAGAGCGGCTTCATCGCCTCGAAGTAGTCTTCCTTGCGGGGGACGAAGAGCCAGGGCTTCGGCCCCTGATGCGCGTCCAGCCCGGCGATGAATTCGCGGAAGGCAAAGCTGCCGCGCTCCCCGGGATCGCGCCACAGGAATTGCAGCAGCGTCGCGGCCTTGGCGAGCATGAACAGGACCGAACCCGTCGCCCGGTCGGCATCATCGGCGAAGGTGCGCGCCGATGAGGTGCCCGCCAGCCAGATTTTCATCTCATCCTTGCCCTTGACCTGAAGCGCGTCCAGCAGGTCGGGGAGCGTGGTGCGGCCCTCTGCGCTGAGCACCCGCAGGATGTTGGCGACGAGGATACGACTGGTCTCCAGCCAGACATCATCATCGCGTTCGCCGGTCTCGGAGACCAGCTGACGCGCGATGCGATCAGCATCGGCGGGATGGGCAATCTCGGAGAATGGCGACCAGAAGGCGGAGCGTTCATCGAAGGGATTGAGGATGATGTCCCCGCGCTCGGGCCGGTAGTACTGGGTGATGAACTCGCCTGAGGTATCATAGACCAAGGCAGGCTCGCCGCGCGCTTCGACTTGGTCGAGCATCTGGCGCATGACGGTGGTCTTGCCCGCCCCTGTGGTGCCGAGCAGGGCGAAGTGACGACACTCCAGCCATGACGGAATGCCGACCGAAGCAATGCGGATTGATCGCGAATTGGTGGCCTTGCGCGTCTTCCTCGCGAGAACACGTTCGGGGACGATCTGCGTGCCAGTAATGGATCGGTCGCGGGTGGATTCCTTGCCCTCGCTGCGTATCCATATGGCAAAGCCAAAGCACAGCAGCATGCCGACCAGCGCGCCCAATGTGCCGCCCAGTACGACCTTTCCGAAAAGATCATCCCAGCACCAAAGCCATATCCGGTCATTGGCCAGCACGCTGGCCGGCACCCGCGCGGTCCGGTCGTGAAGGTGAACCGTGATCGCAGGATCGCTGCGCCCGCTGGCAAACCAGCTGACCGCCACACCCTGCCAGTGCTGATAGGCACAGGTCCATTGTTCGGACGGGGTGTTACGGGACGACAGCAAAAAGGCTCCGAGCCCGGCGCTGCCCGCAACGGTCCAGGCATAGCCGCGCCAGCGCGCGGCGAGCCCGGCGATGGTCTGCTTGAAGAGGCCTTGGCCCCTCAGAAGATTGTCGCGGTCGCGGCTCATGACAGGGCCTCCGCTGCAAGAGCGCGCTGGCGGCGGTAGGCGGCTTGCGCTGCCTCGCCGGTCACGCTGTCGGTGTGGTTGGGATCGCCATCGCCGCGCAGGGCCGCGCGGCGGGCATAGGCATAGGCCGCACTGGCGGTGAACAGGCTGCGATCGAGCAGGGCTTCGATCACGCCAAGCCGTGCATCGAATGCCGTCATGACGTCATCGCCAGCGTTGCTGCCGCCTGCCATTGGCGCATCGGCAACCGCGCCAAGACCGGCCTCGATCACCCGCGACAGGGCCTGATAGCGGGTCAATCCGCGCGCCTCGGCATAGCGCCGGATCATCACTTCCTGCCCCATCGGGACGCGGACGGAGAGCTTTACCCGGTTCATGGCCGCGCCTCCCGGAGCGCGCCATGCGCGCGCTCCCGAAATGGCGCAAATGAGAGGTTTGTGGCTGCCCAGCGCAAAGAGCGCGCGCATCGCCCCCCAAGAAAATGGCGGAATCCTGCCCCGCGAGGGCGCGTGTGGTGTGTGTGACTGAAAAACTGGCTCGATGCGTAGCATCGCAGCCTTTCTCCGGTTCCTGCTTGAACCCCGCCTTGCTCATTGATCGTCTCCCGTTCTGGAATTCCGGGAGGTGACGAAGTCGCGGATCACTGCGTGATCCGCTGCGTCCACGGCAGCACGATCCTTGAAAGGCTTCTGGGCAATCGAAGGCAGATACTGCATCGGTCGTCCGCCGATCCAATCGTCCACGATCCCGTCGACGGCCCCGCGCAGGCGCTGGCGCAATTCGCGGGCGTCGACGGGGTCGAGCTTGGCCCATTCGAGCTGCCGCTCGATGTATCCGCCAAGGGGGTATTCGCGCTGGTCGATGATCAGCGGCGGGCCTTCAAACTGGACGTTGTAGCGAACCCCCTTGAAGCGGTCGAAGAGCGGGCGCTGGAGATAGAGCCAGTCCTCGATGAAGCCGCGATAGGTCGCGCCATCGGCCCCGGGCCGCTTCATCTTCTGGACAAAATCTTCGATCATCGGGCCGACCATTGCGGCCTGAAAATCAGCGGAGGCGACGATCTCGTAAAACAGGTCGCGGCGGTAGGTCATGACAATCTCCGACTGGAATGGAGGTGAGGCGAGCCGCTGATCACGGCCTCGTCGATGGCCGAGCGGACACGGTCTGCGAGGTTGCTGGCATGCTCGGCATTGAGCCACAGGCGGGTGGTGCCGACCGTGAGATAACCGCCGCAGCAGGTCCCTTGCGGACCGCCGACCGGCCAGTTCAGCAGTTCGATGGCGACCGCGTGGCCCGCGATACGTTCAAGGCTGGGCGCAAGCTCAGCGATGGCGTGGGGGCGATGCAAAGGCTCGCCGCTCATGACGGCCTGCCCCGTCCGGCAGGGTCGTTGCCATCGGTGCGGTCATCACCCAGATAGGTCTGCGACGGCAGGCCGGACATCCAGGCGCGGACATCGGACTCGCGCCAGCGGATCTGACCATTTCCGAGAGCGCACGGCGGCGGGAATCGGCCTTGTCGGGTCATGCGGTAAATGGAGGTGCGGCTGAGCCGCAGCAGCGGAATCAGATCCTGCGTGGTCAGCAGGCCCGAGAAGGGTTGTTGTTCCATGGTGCATCCTTTCGCTTCGTGTGGAAGCAGGAAGGATGTTGAGATTGCAGGGCATTGCACGTTGTTACCCGGTAATTACCGAGTAATCTGGGGCCTCTCGCCGGGGGGCGGATTGACACCAGGCTATTTGCGGCGGGTCGGATCAATCCGGCCGCGCACGAAATTCCTGAATTCACTATATTGATGGGTGTTGGAATATCCGATCATCTTGCTGACCGACTCGTCCTTGACGGTCAGTTTCTGCCCATGCTTTTCGAGCATTAGCTCCGGCAGCTCTTTCATGATTGCGCCAACGCCCATGCACGGATCGCTCTGAACCAACGCGTGGGTCACCCGCTGGATTGCGCGAAACTCCTCCTTGCGGGCCTCATCCCACTTCTTGGTCGCCAGATAGGCTTCGAGCAATTGGTCGAAGTTTTCGTCCGCCAAGCCATGCAAGTGGTGCACCTCATGGGCAGGACTGCTCGTTTCTGCAGCGGGCAGTGGGAAATCGTCGGCCATGCTGGATATGTCCGGCACGATTGCTGGTGCGGCTGTGTAGGCTTCTGATGCCGCCGAATCGGTTTCTGGCGGCGACGTTTCCAATGGCAGCGATGGCGATCCTGCGAGCGGTATCGAGCTGTTCGTTGCTTCCGTGCCGGGTACGCTCACGACAATGCGGCCCTTGGGCGGCTTGCGATAGGCCCGCCTGGTCTCGTCGAACCGGCTGTCCAGCAAGAGGATACGCCCATTGTTTCCAGCGAATATCGAGGCAGGAATATCCTGGTGCACCCCCATACCAGGATCCAAGGCCACCGCCGGGATCGTACCGTTGCGAAGGTCGCGAAGATGATCATCGAGCCGGTCAAGCCACCGGTGCTCTTCTTCGGTTTTCGCGCAGAACTGCAGCGTGCGAACCGACAACTCACGGTGGTCGCGCCAAAGGTACAGGGCTCCAATGGCAGCCAGTAAGGCAATTGCACCGGAAAAATTGGTCAGCAGCATCTCACCCGGAGTTCGTGCAGCGAACCACGTCAGAAGCCCCATGCAGAAGGCTAGTCCAACAAGGGCAGGTCGGCCAAAACTGCGCCAGTGTGAGTAGTCGGCTCCAGCAAATATGCGATTGATCACGGCTTCGCCAAACAGCTCAACAGGATGGCGGTCAGGCAGCTCGTCATGGACAAGCATGAAATGCTGCCACAGCGTTGGAAGGTCCTTATCAGCCCCGATTGTCATCGCTGCCGCGTGCGCTCACTCTGAATAGCAGCGCAGAGTTGGTTCGGTAGTCTGACAAGCTGGTGCATGGCCACGTCCACGCCGCAAATGATATCCTGAAAGGCATGAAATCTCAATAGAACTGCGAGGTATGCGAAGGGCGAGTATGCTGGATTGGCTGCGAGCCGTATCGCGGATGATAACTGGGCCTGCGAGCTGCCACGCGTTTTTGTCGAGTTACGCGTTCAGCCGCATCTCAAGCGCCGCGATCATGTTGATCAGTTCGTCAAAGGATGGCGGCGCTGCCATGAACATTTCGCTCATTGCGGCGTAATCTGCGCGAAGACGTTCGCGCAGATCAGCGTGGGGAACAAGGCGGAGCGAACCCAAGACTGCCGTTTCGTAGGATGCCTTGTTGTCGGCAAACATCAGGCTCTTGTTGAGTACGACTTTCGCGAGCAACTCCGGCACCGCCAAGGCGATCGCATCCACCCCTTTCTTCGCCAGCATGGCCGTATCGTAGTAGTGGCGGGACATCTCCGGCAGCAGCTTGGTGCCATGGTAGAGGGCGTGCAGGATCGTCACCTTTTCCCAAAAGGTTCTGGCGACGGACAAGGTCTCAACTTCGACCCCTGCCCTGGAAAACTCGGTCGGGAATTCCTGCGCGATGTACGGGACGATGGCTTTCGTTTCGGACGGCTCGGTTTCCCCGCGCGCGCCGAATTCAAGCTTGATGCGCGGCTTTATGTAGCCATACGGCCCGGTATCGAAGAGCTCATCGTTGAAGAGCCTTTCGGCGAAAAGTCTGCGGAAGGCTCGCACGACCGGGTATTGGAACAGGATTGTTTGCGCATCCTTATCATCCGGATCGAGCGCGACGTCCCAGCCATCCTGTGTGCCTAGCGCTTGCGCAATCGCGTCGCGTAGCGAGGGCAGGATGACGTCTCCCACATAGCTTTGTGCCGCCGCCTTGAGCGCTTTCGTGCGCCGCACACGCTCCTTGCCGCTGATGCCTTCGTCCATCGGGGATAGGGTATCGGCGAGAAGGGGGGCTGTGCGCGAAATGGTGAGATCGATATCTTCGGAGAAGCGCTCGATGATGCCGTAAGCTTTCGAAAGCGAGGTCCCGCCCTTGAAGGTCAGAGTGTCTGCCATGCCGGGGATCGACAGCAAGCGGCGCAAGGTCCAGCAGACCCAAAAATCCTTCTCGATGATGATCGGCGCTACGTCGCGGCGTGCAGCCGCCTCGCTGATGAATGCGAAACGATCATCGTCAGGCCGCAGGGCAAATTCATCCATGCCGTGCTGCGCTCATTTTGAAAACAGCATCACTCATCCAGCCTGGCATCTGTGCCTGCGCCTTTCTGAGCGCCTGCAAATCGCGGTCATCGATACCCGCGGCAAGACGCTGAATGAAATTATCATCGACGTTCGCCTTGCCGGCATGGGCCAGCATTTGCAGCACAGCATTGGCGCGGGGAAAAGCGCTGTCGAGGATAGGTGCGCGCGATCGCTTGAGTGCAATCGTGCGACCTGCAACCTTCTTGACGCGCGTTGGCCCGCTTGTCGCATAGCTCTGCCTTTGCCGGGACCTGGGTGGAGAGGCCGAGGCGATTGGCCGCTTGCGCTCCTGATCGAACGAGCTTGTCGCCACCCTGAGTGGCCACTGCCTGTGCGATTGCATCAGCGTCGGGCGTCAGTGCACCGAAACGGTCATGAAGCTTCGGATAGTCGTAAAGGCCTCGCCCGATCCGGCGGATATGGCCAGATTGCGTCAGACGTGTCAGCGCCATATCAACAGACGCGCGTGTGCCAAGGTCGAGGAAATCCTTGGGCGTAAAGGCCCAA
>JBJIOB010000004.1:0-36053 GCA_045377215.1 Erythrobacter sp. | reverse complement strand
GCGCGAGGCGGTGAACGGCCAGATCGGCGATCTGCTTGCCAAGCTGCCGGGCGTTTCCTCGACCAGCTTTGCCCCCGGTTCCTCGCGTCCGGTGCTGCGCGGCCAGCAGGGCGAGCGTGTGCGCGTGCTGGTGGATGGCCTTGGCACGATGGATGTTTCCAACACCTCGGTCGATCACGCGGTGACGATTGAGCCGATCACGCTGGAACGCATCGAAGTGCTGCGCGGCCCGGCTGTGCTGCTTTACGGCAGCCAGGCCATCGGCGGCGCGGTGAACGCCATCGACAAGCGCATTCCGACCCGCATGCCCGATGAAGATTTCCACTTCGATGCCCTCGCCGGGATCGACAGCGCGAGCGATATGCGCAACGCTGCTGCCTCGCTTGATGTCGGGCTGACCGATAATCTTGTGCTGCATGTCGATGGTTCGTGGCGCAAGGCGGGCAACATGCGCATCGGCGGCTTCCAGCTGGCCCGCGGCCTGCGCACTGAATTGCTCGAAGAAGCCGCCGAGAAGATCGAAAAGGGCGAGCCTGAAGAAGCCGCCGAATTCCGCGAGGCCGCTCTGCAAACCGGGGTTGTGCCCAACAGCGATGTCGAAAGCTACACCATCAATGCCGGGCTCGGCCTGATCCTCGGGCAGAGCACCTTTGGCGCGGCCATCGGCTATTACGACACCGATTACGGCGTCATCAAGCGCCCCGGCCTCAAGGAGGAAAAGGAAGAGGGCGGCGAAAAGAAGGAAGAGGATGAAACCGTCCGCATCGGCCTCAAGCAGTTCCGCGCTGATCTGAAGGGCGATATCTTCCTTGGCGATGGTGCCTTTGAACGCCTGAAGGTGCGCGTCGGCTATTCCGATTACACCCACACCGAATTCGAAGGCGGCGAAGTGGGCACGGTGTTCGACAGCGCCAGCATCGAAGCACGCGCCGAACTGGTGCAGAACGCCGCCGGCATCCTGCGCGGGGCAACCGGTGTGCAGTTCATGCACCGCGATTTCGATGCCAATGGGGCTGAAGCCTATGTGCCGCGCAACCTGACAGATCAGTTCGCGATCTTCACGTTGCAGGAATATGGCAATGGCCCGTTTCAGCTCGAAGCTTCGGCGCGTGCCGAATTCACGTCGGTAAACTCGCAGCCGGCGGCGTTTGATCGCAGCTTTGAAACCTTCTCGGGCGCACTCGGCCTTGTCTATCAGGGTGTCGAAGGCGTGCGCATGGGGATCAACGCCTCGCGCGTCGAACGTGCGCCGAGCGCGGAAGAACTGCTGTCGGATGGCCCGCACTTTGCAACGCAAGCCTTCGAAATCGGGGACCGCGATCTGCGGGTCGAGCGCGCCTGGGGGCTGGAAGCCTATGCACGGGGGCGTGTTGGCGCGGGCACTTTCGGGGTTGCCGCATTCCGCCAGTGGTTTGATAACTACATCTTCCTGGCTGAAACCAACCAGGTCGAAGACGGCCTGCCGGTGTTCCTCTATCGCCAGTCGGATGCCAATTTCTGGGGTGCGGAAGCGGAGCTGAATTATCCGCTGATCGACAATGGCAATTATCGCCTGCTGACCGATCTGCGCGCATCCTATGTCGAGGCTGATCTGGCTAATGGCGAAAACGTGCCGCGTATCCCGCCGCTGTCGCTGCTGGGCGCATTGGAAGCGCAGACCGACAGCTTCGACCTGCGCGGCGAAGTGCAGTGGTTTGCTGCCCAGAACCGGGTGGCGGCCTTTGAAACCGAGACCGACAGCTTTGCGCTGGTCAACGCGATGGTTGCATGGCGGCCCTTTGCCGAAAACCGCAATGTGACGGTGCTGGTGGCCGCCGACAATATCTTCGATGTCGTTGGGCGGCGCCATGCCAGCTTCACCAAGGATTTCATCCCGCTGATGGGCCGCAATTTCCGCGCCAGCGTGCGGATGAGCTTCTGAACGGCCACCCGCAAGGGTCGCACATCAAGGGCAGCCGGAGCGATCCGGCTGCCCTTTTTTCATGAGATCAGCCGATTGCGGCGCGCACCACAATCCATGTCTCGGCGACAAGGCTGAACCCGAACAGGGTGATCGCCGCGCAGGTTTGCCGCGCGGTGGCAAGCCTGCGGCCTTCGCCCGGATCAAGCCGCGGCAGCCATGGCTTCAGCAAGATCGCCACATCGCGGGCGTGCAGCGCCAGCCACGCTGCCGACAACAGCGAAAGCGTGGACAGCACCGGCAGGGCAATCTGCATCTGGGCAAGGGTCATGGCTCGCCTCCCTTTGCCCAATGCCTAAAGCGCGCGCTGTGTTCCGGCGCGGGCGGATTACGCCTCGACGGAAAACGTCAGTTCCGCGTGTTCTTCGAGCCGCTTGACCAGATCTTCGCCAAGGAAGCTGCCCGGCGTGCCGACCCCGCCCGGCTTGGTGCAGGCAAGCAGCGCAATGCCGGTTTCGCTGAGCATCCGGCTGGTCGAGCCATAACCCGGATCATAGCGGCCTTTGACGCCGAATTGCAGGCGCTGCCCATCGGGCATGTCAGCCACGAAGACGACATCGTAAAAGCCGTTCTCGCGTTCTTCCTTGGTCGGGCCTTCGCCGGGCTTGGGGGGCTTGGCGCCAAACGGGTTCTTCATGAATTCCAGCGCCGCATTGGCCGCCGCCTTGCCCGCCTCGCCGGGGCTGGTCAGCATCATTTCATCATACTGGAAATCAGTGCCGTAAGGGTGGCCGAGCAGGAAATTGGTGCGATGCACGTTCTTGGTGTTGATCGGCGCCATCACGAAGGGCGCAGACCACTTGCCAAGATCATCCTCATAGCCCGGGATCATGCCCGAGGGCTGATCCGGCCCGTCAAAACCGGGGGTGAGCGCAAACGGATTGCGCAGCACGTTGATGATGGAAACATCCTTGGCCGCTGCCTTCATCGTCGCGCCAAGGCTGGCCGCCGTGCCGCCCGAGAACGTGCCCTGCATCGCGCGCACGCGCCCGCGAATGCGCGGGGCATGCTTGCCGAAACGCTCCACGCAGGCCTTCTGGGTCATCATCACGCCAAGATCGAAGGGGATCGAATCAAAGCCAGAGGAAAAACAGATGCGCGCGCCCGAGGCTTCGGCAGCGGCCTGATGCTGGGCGATTTTCTCGGCCATCCACGCCGGTTCGCCGCACAGATCGGCATAATCGGTGCCGGTCTTCACGCAAGCGGCCACCAGCTTGTCGCCATAAAGCTGGTAGGGGCCAACCGCGGTGAGCACGACGCGGGTGCGCTGGCACATCGCCTCAAGATCGGCGTCGTCATCGGCATTGGCGACGACCAGCGGCGTATCGGCAGGCGCGCCGATCAGATCACGCACCTCGGCCAGTTTTTCAAGACTGCGCCCGGCCATCGCCCACTTGGGGCCGTCGGCACGCGGGCCATAGTGGTGGGCGAGATATTCCGCCACCAGCCGCCCGGTATAGCCGGTGGCGCCGTAAACGATGATGTCGAATTCGCGGGGTGCGGTCATGTGATCACTCTCCAAACCGTCATCCCGGCGAAGGCCGGGATCTCCAGCGGATCAGTGGCGCATTTTGGCACGAGATGCCAGCTTGCGCTGGCATGACTGATGCTCCCTAAAGCCGCGGCAGCGTCACCCCGCGCTGGCCCATATATTTGCCTGCGCGGTCTTTATAGCTCGTCTCGCAGCGTTCATTGCCCTGCAAAAACAGGAACTGGCACGCGCCTTCGTTGGCATAGATTTTGGCCGGCAGCGGGGTGGTGTTCGAAAATTCCAGCGTCACATGCCCTTCCCAGCCCGGCTCCAGCGGGGTGACATTCACGATGATTCCGCAGCGCGCATAAGTGCTTTTGCCAAGGCAGATCACCAGCACATCTTCGGGCACGCGAAAATATTCGACTGTGCGCGCCAGCGCAAAGGAATTGGGCGGGATGATGCAGACATCGGTTTCGCGATCGACAAAGCTCTTGGGATCGAACTGCTTGGGATCGACCACCGACGAATCCACATTGGTGAAGATCTTGAATTCGGGCGCAACCCGCGCGTCATAGCCATAGGAAGACAGGCCATAGGAAATCACCCCGTCGCGGCGCTGGGCTTCGACGAAAGGCTCGATCATGCCGTGCGTCTGCGCCTGCTCACGGATCCACTTGTCGGAAAGAATCGCCATGGCTCATGGGATTCCCGATAGCGTGCGCGGGGGCAAGGGCGGGGGCGATTTAATCCCCCTTTTGCCGGTGCCTTGCGCCTATCGGCACTTCAGCTTGATGATCTCTCTTGCGAGTTGGCTGGGCCGTCCCCCGGCACGGCGCACTTCCCGGTCCACGCATTGCTGGGCAAAGGTGCGATTATCCGCCCCCTCGCCGCGCGCAAGACGTTCCAGATCCAGCACGTCCTGCATGTCCTGCGCAGACAGGCTGCTGACCGGCACAGTGCCCTGCCTCAGCGCCAGAAGATTGGCCTTGGCGCGCAGCACGCGCGCTTCCACCTCAGGCGGCACGGTCGGGCCACTGGCAGGCGCGTTGGTGCTGGTGACGGGCGGCGCGGGATGGGCTGGGCTGGCGATCATCAGACCGGCCAGCATTGCGCTGGCTGCAAATTTCATCATGTTCTGTGCCTCTCGTATCCGGACGCCCGGCCTGCGGGGGCGCCGCGAGGCCATCTGGCGCGGAACGATCTGCGGCACACCGCCTTAAGCTAGCCTGACTTTGCGCCCGCGCTCGCCCGGCTCATCCCGCGGCGAGCAGGCTGGCATTGCCGCCCGCGGCCGTGGTGTCGATCGTCATCACGCGCTCGGTGGCAAAGCGGGCGAGGTAATGCGGGCCGCCTGCCTTGGGCCCGGTGCCCGAGAGGCCTTCGCCGCCGAAAGGCTGGCTTTCGACGACCGCGCCGATCTGGTTGCGGTTGACGTAGAAATTGCCGACCCGTGCCTGCGCCTTCACGAAATCGCGCGTGGCAGCGATGCGGCTGTGGAGGCCGAGCGTGAGGCCGAACCCGGTGGCATTGATGTCCGCCACCACCTGCTCAAGCTCGCCAGCGGCAAAGCGCGCGACGTGGAGGACGGGGCCGAAATTCTCGTCCTTCAGCGCGGTGATCCCCGGAACTTCGATGATCGCGGGCGCAACGAAATACCCCTTGGCGGCCTCTGGCGGCAGCGGCAGGCGCATGACGCGCCAGCCCTTGCCTGCGCATTCGGCAATGTGGGCTTCGAGCCGGGCCTGCGCCGCTTCATCAATCACCGGGCCGACATCGGTGGCAAGATCGGCAGGGCTCCCGATAGTGAGCGCTTCAAACCCGCCGCGGATCATCGCCAGCATGGGCTCTGCCACATCGTCCTGCAGATAAAGCACGCGCAAGGCCGAACAGCGCTGGC
Source organism: Erythrobacter sp. (assembly GCA_045377215.1). Lineage (GTDB taxonomy): Bacteria > Pseudomonadota > Alphaproteobacteria > Sphingomonadales > Sphingomonadaceae > Erythrobacter. Next base: position 30,722 of record JBJIOB010000004.1, on the reverse strand, counting down.
CCGCGCTCTGGAAAGCGCTTGCGACACAATCGCGCACCACCTGTTCGGGCAGGGCGGAACTATCGACGATCATCGCGTTCTGCCCCCCGGTTTCGGCAATCAGCGTAGCAATCGGCCCATCACGATTTGCCAGCGTGCGGTTGATCGCGCGCGCCGTCGCGGTTGATCCGGTGAAGGCGACGCCCGCCAGCGCCGTGTGGGCGGTAAGCTGCGCGCCTACATCACCGCCGCCGGGGATCAGTTGCAGGGCCTCAGGGGGAATGCCCGCATCATGGCACAGCTTCACCGCCAGCGCGGCGATCAGCGGGGTTTGCGGGGCAGGCTTGGCGAGCACGGTGTTGCCTGCCGCGAGCGCGGCTGCCGCCATGCCGATGAAGATCGCAAGCGGGAAGTTCCACGGCGCAATGGTCACAAAGACGCCGCGCCCGTGGAGGCTGAGCGTGTTCTCCTCCCCCGTCGGGCCGGGCAGGTGCAGAGGTGCGGCAAACTGGCGGCGGGCTTCTGCGGCGTAATAGCGCAGGAAATCGACCGCCTCGCGCACCTCCAGCACCCCGTCCACCAGCGTCTTGCCCGCCTCGCGCTGGCACAGGCTGAGGAACTCGGCGGTGTGCGCCTCGAACAGCCGGGCGGCTTCTTCGAGCAGCAGCGCGCGCGCCTCGCCGCCCAGCGCGTCCCAGCCGGGCTGGATGGAGACCGCCTTGGCAAAGGCTGCGTCGATCTCGGCAGGGGTGGCCGGGCGCATCACCCCGACCTTTGCCGCGCGGTCATGCGGCGCAGTGATCGCGATTTCCGCCGCGCCAGCGCCCAGCGGGAAAGTCGGCGCGGCGCGCCATGGGGTGCTTGCAAGCTGGCGCAGCTGCGTTTGCAGCGGTTCGCGCACCAGCGGATCAGCCAGATCAACGCCCGCACTGTTCAGCCGCGCGCCGAAGATATGCTTGGGCAAGGGGATCGCCGGATTGCGGCGCGGGTGCAGCGCGGCAAGCTCTGCCACCGGATCGCTTACCAGATCAGCCGCCGGGATGCCGGCATCGCCCATGCGGTTGACAAAGCTGGTATTGGCCCCGTTTTCGAGCAGGCGGCGCACCAGATAGGCGAGCAATTCCTTGTGCCCGCCGACGGGCGCATAAATCCGCACCGGGGTGGGATTGTTGCCCTCCAAGCGGCGCAGCGCGGCATAGACTTCTTCGCCCATGCCATGCAGGCGTTGGAATTCAAACTTTTCACCTACCGCTTCGCTACTTGAGGCGAAAAATTTGGTTGCCATCTGCTTGATCGCGGCAATCGTATAGGCGTTGTGCGTGGCAAAGGCCGGGCGGATCACATCGCTCGCCTCCAGCAGCCGGGCAGCGCAGGCGAGGTAGGAAACATCGGTGGCAATCTTGCGGGTGAAGACCGGGTAATCCCCATGCCCGCCCACCTGCGCGGCTTTGACTTCGCTATCCCAGTAAGCGCCTTTCACCAGCCGCACGAACAGCTTGCGGCCATGCCGCCGCGCCGCGCGCGCGGCCCAATCGCACACGGTAACGCCGCGCTTCTGATAGGCCTGAATGGCAAGGCCGAAACCTTCCCAGCGGCTGCCATCGGGGCGCAGGAACAGGCTGTCATCACCCAGCAAAGTCTCGATAATGTCGAGGCTGAGTTCGAGCCGCTCGGCCTCCTCGGCATCAATCGTGAAGTGGATATCAGCATCGCGCGCCTTGGCCGCGAGCGCGCGCACCACCGGCACCAGCGCATCATGCGCAGCCGCAGCATGGGCGAAATCATATTTCGGGTGGAGCGCGGACAGCTTCACCGAAATCCCCGGCGATCCCGCCACGCCCGCGCCGCTTTCGCGCGCCAGCCGGTCAAGCGCGCCGTGATAGGACGCAAGATAGCGCGCCGCATCGCCGTGCGTCATCGCCGCTTCGCCCAGCATGTCAAAACTGTGGGTGATGCCCTGCGCACGTTCGGGCGCGGCGCGTTTCAGGGCCTCGTCGATGGTGCGGCCGAACACGAATTGCCCGCCGAGGATTTTCATCGCCTGGCCCGTCGCGGTGCGGATCACCGGTTCGCCCAGCCGGTTGATCGCCCGCTTGAGCGCGCTGCCCATGCCGCGCTGGCGGGCTTCGGGCGGATCGAGCACTTCGCCTGTCAGCATCAACGAGAATGTCGCTGCGTTAACGAAGGTCGAGGTGCTTTCGCCCAGATGTTCGCCCCAGTCTATCTGTCCGATCTTGTCGCGGATCAGCGCGTCAGCGGTCGCGGCATCGGGCACCCGCAGCAGCGCTTCGGCCAGGCACATCAGCGCGATGCCTTCTTCGGTATCGAGACCATATTGCTGCAAGAAAGCGTCAATCCCGCTGGCCTTGTGCGCGCGCGCGCCTTCGATCAGGCGGATGGCGAGCGGGGCCGCATCGCCATGCACGCGTGAGGCGGCAGCGGCCTGATCGAGCCTGAGCGCGATGCAGGTCTCTTCATCCTCGCGAAAGGCGCGGCGCAATTCGGCGCGGTCAACCGGGGGGAGGGTGGGGGAAAGATCGGCCATAAACTGATTTCACCTGCAACGATTCGCGATGACGCAGCGCTGTTGAACCTCGCCGCGCTGCGCTGCAAGTTCACTCTTTGCACGTGCTTTGCTTGATTGCACAGGCCGGGGTGGGTAGGCGTAGAACATCAGCCAACAGGGGACGATCTGATGCGGATGTTCTGCTTCCATTGCCGTGACGGGGAGGATGGCGGCAAACTGCGCGCGGTGCACCGTGAGGCGCATTTGAAATTTCTCGCGGATAATGCCGCCGATTTCGTGCTGGCAGGGCCGTTGAAGCGTGCCGACGGGCTGATCATCGGCTCGCTGCTGATCGTCAAGGGCCGCGACGAGGCCGAAGCCCGCGCGCGGCTGGAAAATGATCCCTATCTCACCGGCGGGGTGTGGCAATCCATCCGGGTGGATGAGTTCTCGCCGCTCTTGGGCGATTGGGTTTACGGGATCAAGCCAGCGGGCTGAGGCGGGGCACCTTCAGCCGACCGTGCGATCGGCCTTGTCCTTGGCATTGGTGCCCTTGATCATCTGACGCATCATCTCCCATTCGGCATCGCCCAGTGCGTGGAGCTGCGGGTAGAAGGTGCCGCCATTGGCCTGATAGCCCGCGCCATCAATCGCGATAGTCTGGCCGTTCACATATTCCGCGCCCTGGCCCATCAGGAACACGGCGAGATTGACAAGTTCGTGCATCTCGCCCGCACGGCCCATCGGGTTCAAGTCATTCTTGGAATTGCCGCCCTGCCCGCCGGGCGAAAGCCGCGCGCTCATCCCCTTGGTGGGGAAAAGGCCCGGCGCAATCGCGTTGAACCTGAGGCCATAACGGCCCCATTCGGTCGCAAGGCTTTGCGTCATGGCGTTGATCGCGGTCTTGGACATGGCAGAGGGCACCACAAAGGCGCTGCCCGACCATACCCAGGTGGTGAGGATCGAGAGGAAGCTGGCGCGTTTCTTCTCGGCAATCAGCCGCTTGCCGATGTCGAGCGTGACATAAAACGTGCCGCGCATCACGATATCGGCAATCGCGTTGAAGCCGTTTACGGAAAGGTCTTCGGTGCGGCTGATGAAATTGCCGGCCGCATTGTCGACGACGCCCGTCAGCGCGCCGCCATCGGCCCAGATTGCATCGACCATGGTGTGGATCGCATCCGCATCGCGGATATCGCAGGCCAGCGGCACCACCTTGCCGCCGTGCAGCCCCATGAGTTCGGCGGCGGTTTCATCCAGCTTGTTCTGCCGCCGCCCGCAGATGTAAACGGTCGCCCCCAGCTTGAGGAAGCCTTCGGCCATCTCGCGCCCCAGCCCGGTGCCGCCGCCGGTGACGAGAATACGCTCGTCCGCCATCAGCCCTTCGCGGAACATCAGCTGTGATACGTCCATTTTGCTTTCCTCGAAAAAAAGCCCGTCCCCTTGGGGGAAGGGTTGGAATGGGGGGGGGGGGGGGCTGCGGCCTGTGGGGCAGAGCCCCCACCCCCGCCCCTCCCCGCTGGGGAGGGGAGATGTCAGGTCAACCAGCCAGTGGCTTCACAGCCCCAGCACAGTCTTGGCGATGATGTTCTTCTGCACTTCGTCCGAACCGCCAAAGATCGTCTGCGCGCGGTTGTTCAAATAGCGGCCCATCGCGGTCTGCGCCATTTCGCTGCCCACCGGTTCGGGCGCTTCATTGCCGTAAAGCGGGCGTTCCAGCGGCAATTGCAGCGCGTCAGGCCCCAGCAGTTCGAGCCGCAGCGTATCGACCTGCTGGCCGATATTGGAACCCAAGAGCTTCACCAGCGAGGTCTGTGGCCCCGGCGCGCGGCCCTTGGCAAGTTCGGCGAGAATGCGCAATTCAGTGACTTCGAGCGCTTCGGCCTCCAAGCGCACCCGCGCCAGCCGATCACGGAAACGCGCATCATGGCCCAATGCGCCGTTGACGCCCGAAGGCTGGGTCTGGGCGAGTTCTTCCAGCCGATCAATGCTTTGCAGCAGGCGCGGCGCATAGCATGATCCGCCGCGTTCGTTTTCGAGCAGGAACTTGGCGATGGTCCAGCCCTGGCCTTCTTCGCCAACGCGGTTGCTGGCCGAAGTGCGCGCATCGGTGAAGAACACCGCGTTCACCTCGTGATCGCCCGACATCGAATGGATCGGCGTCACCGCGACGCCCGGCTGATCCATGGGGACGAGCAGGAAACTGATCCCCTGCTGTTTCTTGACGCTGGCATCGGTGCGCACCAGCGCGAAGATCCAGTTGGCGTGGTGGGCGTGGGTCGTCCAGATTTTCGAGCCGTTGATGATGTATTCATCGCCCTCACGCCGTGCGGCGGTTTTCAGCGATGCAAGGTCAGAACCGCTGCCGGGTTCGGAATAGCCCTGACACCAGTAATCCTCGCCCGAAAGGATGCGCGGCAGAAAGCGCGCCTTTTGTTCGGGCGTGCCGAAATGGCAGATCACCGGGCCAACGAGCCTGAGGCCAAGGATGGCGAGCGAGGGCGCGCCGGCCAGCGCGCATTCCTTTTCAAAGATGAATTTCTGCGTCGGGCTCCACCCGGTGCCGCCATCTTCCTTGGGCCAGTGCGGGGCCACCCAGCCTTGTCTGTAAAGGATGCGGTGCCATTCCATCCCGATATCAGGCTCGACAAACACCCCCGGCGTGCGCCGCGCGCCATCGCGCAGGCGATCAGGCAGGTTTTCGCTGAGAAAATCGCGCACTTCCTCGCGAAAGGCGAGATCGGCGGGGGAGAATTCCATATCCATCGTCAGTCGAATCCCAAATACTGGCCCATAAACTGGCCCATAAACTGGCCCATAAACAGGCGTCAGTCGCGCATCGCCCAGCCAATCGTCCGGCGCAGCAAATCATAATACACATCGTAATTCCACGCGCACATTTCCTTGTGCGGGTAGAAATCGACCATGCCGGGCAGATCATAATGCCCGCGGCAATGGCCCAGTGCGTTGTAAACGATTTTCCCGGCGCCAATATCCCTCGTATAAACGATAGGTACGGTGGTCTTGTCCCATTGGCTTTGGGTGAAGCCGGTGGCCTCGCCTTCGAAAGTGGTCTGCATCAGGGTGTGGATCGGCGCGGTGGTTTTGGAGAGGTACAGCTCGTCCACCACTTCGAAATCGGCGATCCCTTTGGTGAGCTCGTGATCCTTGTCCACCACCTCGACCGGGAACTTGCCGATCGGCGGGTGGGCGACAAACTGCGTGCCGAGCATTTCCATCACGTCAGGCCGATCATCAGGCGCATCCACCAGCCCTTCGGCGGTGAAGACGAGGATCGAATTGGTGCCGTGGAGCGCCATCCACTTGCCGCCCTTTTCCAGCCACGCCTTTACTTGGGCGGCCTGATCCGGCGTCGGCATCAGATCACAGGTATAGGTGATGAGGAAGCGGCAGGCGTCGAGCCGTTCGAGGCCCGAATAATCGGCGGCCACCGTGGTGCGGATTTGCGGGTGTTCGGCCAGCAGTTTGAGAATTTCGAGCCGCGGATAATCGATATCGTGATACTTGCCCGCCGCGATGAAATGCGCGTCGATGCGGGATGCGGGTTGCTCTGCCATGTCAGCTCCTGATGCTCCCGCCGCCGTCCACGGTAAAGTCACATCCCGTCGTAAAGCTGGCCTCGTCGCTGGCGAGGAACACCACGGCGCGGGCGACTTCTTCCGGCTCGCCGATGCGGTTCATCGGGTGGGTGGCGGCAAAGCCGGTTTCGATGTTTTCCGGCGTATCCGCGCCCGAAAACTTGTAGCGTTCATACATCGGCGTGCGGATCGCGCCGGGGTGCACGATGTTGACGCGGATGGGGAGCCCGCGCGCGGCGCAATCGAGCGCGACGGATTGGGTGAGCGCGCGTAGCCCCGCCTTGGATGCCGAGTAAGCCGCCACGAAAGCCGCCGGGCGCATCGCGATCATCGAACCGATATTGACGATGGCGCAAGGCTCGCCGCTCGCTTCCATCGCCGGGATCGCGGCGCGCATGCCGAAGAAGGGGCCGTGGAGATTGATGTCGATGGTGCGATGCCACACATCGAGCGTGCCATCGGTCACCGTGCCGGGTTCGGAAATCCCGGCGATATTGGCCAGCACTGTCAGCTTCCCGAATTTCGCGGTGGTGGCGGCAACGGCGGCTTCCCACTGCGCCAGATCACGCACATCGAGCGGCGTGGCAGCCGCGTTTTCGCCCAACTCGGCAGCAAGCGCCGCCGCCTTGTCGGTCTGGACATCGCCGAGCATCACTTGCCCGCCTTCGGCCACGATGGCCCGCGCGACTGCCGCGCCAATCCCTTCCGCCCCGCCCGATACCAGCGCGACCTTGCCTGTCATCCGGCCCATCTTCAGCTGCGCTCCAGAATGGCGACCGCTGACAGGCCCGGCGCGCCATAGACGTGGGAATAGCCGAAGCGCGGGGTTCCGGGCACCTGCCGCTCGCCGCCGCGCTGGCGCAGTTGCTGGACGTTTTCATAGACTTGCCTGAGGCCCGAAGCGCCAATCGGCTCCCCGCAGGCGAGGCATCCGCCATCGGTGTTGATCGGCATCCGCCCGCCGTGGATTTCGCTCCAGCCATTGGCGAGCCATTCTTCCTGTTCGCCATCCTTGCAAAAGCCGTTTTCGGCCATGTGCATGATTTCCGCGCCGCTTTCGGTGTCCTGCAATTGCGCGACGCTGATATCCTCAGGGCCAATCCCCGCCTTCTCGAAGGCAGCCTTGCTGGCGAGCACTGTCGGCTTGCCGCCATCCTTGATGCTGACGCCGGCCTGAAACACTTCGAACGAATCGGGCGGGCGCGTTTTCACGGCGATTGCGGCGATCTTCACACCATTTGCGCCCAATTCGCGCATTTTCTTCTCGCTCGCAAGGATCAGCGCCACCGCGCCTTCGGATGGCGAGCAGAACATATATTTCGTCAGCGGATCATTGATCATCGGCGCATTCAGGATGGTCTCCAGATCGACCGGGCTGCGCCGCCAGGCATGCGGCGTAATCGTGCCATTGCGAAACGCCTTTTCCGCCACCCGGCCCAGCGTGGTGCGGGTGATGCCGTGAAGCTGCATGTAGCGCTGGATCTTCAGCGCAAAGAACTGCGTTGTCAGCATCATGCCGGTTTGGCCATACCATTCGGGCAGGCCGTAATCTGCAGGCTTGGCGTTGAAGGCACCGCGCGGGTGCTTGTCGAAACCGACCGCCAGCGCAAGGTCATACATGCCGCTGGCAATCGCCTGCTGTGATGCGGCCAGCGCGCTGCCCCCCGTCGCGCAGCCATTGGCGACATTGGTGAAGGGCAGGCTGGTGAGCCCCAGCTCGTTCACCATGATATCGGCGCTGCCCGCTGCCGCACTGCCGCCATAGGCGCATTCGATATCGGGCCACTCAAGCCCTGCATCGCTCAAGGCTTCGCGCACCGCATAGACGCCCTGATCGCGGCCGGAACGGCCCTCGGTGCGGCCAAAGGGGTGGATCCCCGCGCCGATGATATAGACATTCTCGCTCATGCGGCCCTGAACTCCTTTGGGCTTTCTGTTTGGGCGACAGGGCGGAAGGCGAAGGTGTCATACTGCGCGTTGAAGGGCACGATGCAGAATTCGAGCTCCATCCCCAGATGCAGGTCTTCCAGCCGTGCATCCACGATGCGGCTTTCGACGATCACTTCGCCGGGCAGTTCGACATAGCCCAGCAGGTAGGGCTGGAAATCAGGCGGGCCCCCATCTCCATTGGCACCGGGGCCGCTGCCGGGGCCGATATAGGGTTCTTTCGGCAGGAAACCCTGGCTGGTCCACGACCACAGCTTGCCGCGGCGCGACAGCTTGTAGGGTTCAACCCCGGCGGCTGCATCGCCCATCGGCATGGGGAACACCACCTCGCCCGAAGGCAGACGCCCGCCCATCAGCTGCGGCTCAGGCCCGTCGCTCCACAAGTCGGGATCAATTTTCCGGCCCATCATTCCCCCTCCCGCTGCGCGCATTCATGCGGCCAGTGAATATTCCGCGATCACGGTGTCGGCATCGCCAAACAGCCGGGCGAGCACCAGCACCCGCTTCATCGCATGGCCGATGGCGAGTTCATCGGTGATCCCCATGCCGCCATGCATCTGCACCGCCTCGCGCGCGACAGCATCGGCATTTTCGCTGACATAGGCCTTGGCCCCGGCAGCGGCGCGGTGCCATCTGGCTGCATCGCTGCGATCGGAAAGTGCGGCGCGGTACAGCATCGAGCGCGCCTGTTCGACCCGCGCATAGCAATCGACCAGCCGGTGCTGGAGCGCCTGAAAGCTGCCGATGGCAACGCCGAACTGTTCGCGCTCTTTCACATAGGCGAGCGTATCATGGAGCAGGCGCTGGCCAAGCCCGACCATTTCGGCTGCCGCATAAAGCCGCACGTCAGCAATCACGCCTGCAAGCGCCGCGCTATCCAGATCAAGCTGGTGGCTGGCGAGCGCGCGGGTCAGCCTGATCTCGCCGGCGATGCTGCCATCGGTCAGGCGGTAGGGGCGCACTTCGACACCGGGCGCATCGCGCGGCACCACAAACGCCTGCATTGTCCCGTCAAGATCAGCAGTGACGATGAACATATCCGCCAGCGCCGCGCCCAGCACGAAGGTTTTCTCCCCCGTCAGCGAGACGCCCACGATGCCGCTTTCCGCCTTCATCCCCTTGGCGACAAGGCTGTAGCGCTGGCTGCGTTCAGCCCAGGCGAAAGTGGCGACTTCGCTGCCGGACAGCACGCTTTCGAGCACCTCGGCAGGCGCGCCGCCCCGTTCGAGCAGCAGAGCAGGCAGGATGCCGAGTTCGATCAGCGGATCGGGCGCATTGGCCTTGCCGATGGCTTCGGCCACCACGGCAAGATCCACCGCCGAACCGCCCATGCCGCCTGCGCCTTCGCTGGCGGCCAGCGCGATCAGGCCCAGTTCCGCCAGTTCCTGCCAGCGCGCGCGATCATAGCCGGTGGGCGATAGCCGCAGCCGCCGCCGCGCTTCGACATCCATCGGCGCAGCAAAGCGTTCGACCGAGGAGACGAACATTTCCTGTTCTTCGGACAGGTCGAAATTCATGCGTCTCAGGCCTTCCGCGAGAAAGTGATCGGCAGGCGGGTCACACCGCGCAGCAGGATATTGGGCAGCACCGTGATGCCGCCCTCGTCAGCCACCGCGAAATTGTCGAGCCGTTCGAGCAGTTCATCAAACGCCACCAGCATTTCCTTGCGGCTCAGCATATTGCCCACGCACATGTGCGGGCCCTTGCCAAAGGACAGGTGCGTGCGGGCATTGGCGCGTTCGATATCGAACTTGTCGGGATCGGGGAATTTCCTGGGATCGCGGTTGGCGGCGGCATAACGCAGCTGCGCGATGCTGCCCGCCGGGATTTTCGTGCCGCCAAGCTCGGTATCCTGCCGCACGATCCGCCACATGCCCGCCGTCGGCGTTTCGTAGCGCAGCGCTTCTTCGACAAGGTTCATGATCACCTTGGGATCGCGCCCGCCGGCTGCGGCCTTGGCTTTCGCCATCTGATCGGGGTTGCGGATCAGCTGGAGCAATCCGCCTGCCAGCGTCGAGGTGGTGGTTTCATTGCCCGCCACCATGAACTGCTGCATCAGCGACATGATTTCCGGATCGCTGAGCGGCGTTTCGCCTTCGACGCGCGCTTCGACCAGATCGGTGAGCAGATCATTGCCGCCATTGGCCTTGCGATCATCAATCAGGCCTTTGATATAGTGCTGGAATTCGACAAGGCTGCGCGCGCATTCCTTTTTGCGCTCCAGATCGACCATCTGGCTGAAACGATCCACCGCCGCATCCGACCACATCTTCACGCGCTTCGGATCATCTTCCAGCCCGATCTGCCCGGCAATCATCGCCACCGGCAAAGGCACGCCGAATTCCTCGACGAATTCGCATTCCCCCTTGTCGGCGAAAGCCTCGATCAACTCGATGGATTTCTGCCGCATGTCAGCCTCGATCGCGTTGACGCGCGGGGCGGAGAAGGCAAGGTTCACCAGCTTGCGGTTGCGGGTGTGGACCGGATGATCGGCGGTCAGCAGGGTGGGCAGATCAGGCCAGCCGGTGGCCAGAATGGCCTGAATTTCCTCATCCGCCTCGCGCCCCATCAGCGCGGTGAAATCATTCGAGAACACCTCCGGATTGGCCGCGGCCTCGCTGCACAGATCGTAGGAATAGACCACATAGGTGTTCATCCCTTCGAGATGTTCCACCGCGATGCCTGCATCATGCACCGCGCGGTAATAGTCGAAGGGGTCGATCAGCGTTTCGGGCGCAAAGACATTGCCTTCGGGCTTGTTCATGGCGGCTCTCTTTCGGTCCCTTGAGATTATGGGCTCAAGCCTAGCCATTTGTGCCGCCCAAGCGCGATGCGCGTTTGTGTTAGGATTGGGAGGCAAATTCCCGCTGGAACTCGGCCATGTCGAAATAGTCGCGCCACTGGGTAATGCGGCCTGCATCATTGAGGACAAACGTGCCCATCACGCGGATCGCGGCGCGGCGGCCATCCTTGAAGGTAAAGCCATCGGTACGCTCGGTCAGCACGACATTGCCATTGGCGGCGATGGCGTGGGTGACCCAGTCGCAGGCGGCGATGTTGGCAAGGAAACCTTCGACCATCACGCGCATGGCGGCGGTGCCATGGATCGGCTCCATGGGGATGTTGTGATAGACAATGTCCTCGGCGCACAGCGCCATCATCGCGCCGACATCGCAGGTATTCCAGTGGCCGATAAAGGCTTCGATAATGGCTTGCGGGGTCATGCGGTTCCTCCTGAGGTGTATGCGAGCGCGTTGGCCAGCATCTGCCGGACGTGGCGATTGGCGTAGGTGGCAGGCCCGTCGCCGCATTGCAGGTAGATCAGCGGGGCAGGGCAGGTGCGGCTTTCCCAGGCGATGCAGTTGGAGCCCTCCGGGTGATCCCAGCCATCGCGGCTGAACATGGCGCCCGCCACGGCATGGGCGGCGGAGTAGAAATTGTCAGGCGTAAAGGCGAACCCCTCGGCGCGCACCAGCGGGATGATGGCGTCCTCGTTGATCGGGCAGAGGTAAAGCTCATCGGTGACAGGGTAGCGTTCCGGCACGCCTGCCAGCACCGGATGATCGGCAAGCGTGCGCGCTTCGTAGCTGACATCGTGGCGATAGCCGGAGTCGGCTCCGTGGCTGCCCGGCTGATAGTGGAACTGCCCGCCTAGCCAGTGGTGCCATTCGGGCCAGAGCGCCCACCCGGCGAGCGTATGATGCATCGCGACTGCGCCCTTGCCGCTGGCAAAGCGGGCCGAGATCGCCGCGCGGTAGGCGGGCGAGGGCGCGTGCAGTGTCACCCCGCCATCGGCAAAGCTGTAGCCCGGCATGTCGTAGAACAAGAGGGCATCGGCGGTAAGGATGGCGTCCGCTGCGTCAGCCTCTCCGCCTTCGGGATGGACAAGATGCGTGATGTCCCAATCGCCCAAACCCCGCAGCAAGTCGCCAAACGGCCCGGCCTCGTAAGGGTGGCCCCCTGACAGCACGAGCAGCGAGCGGGGCATCAGGCGATCTTGAGGATCATCTTGCCATCATTGGTGCCCGCAAACAGCCGCATGAAACTGTCGAAAGCGTGTTCGAGCCCTTCGTCGATATGTTCATCAATCACGAGCTTGCCTTGGGCGGCCCACACGCCCATCTGCGCAGCGCCTTCGCCAAAGCGCGGGACATAATCGGCCACCAACAGCCCGCGAATATGCGCGCGCTTGACGATCAGCTGCCACAGATTGCGGATGCCGACAGGCTCGGTGTTGTATTCGCTGATCAGGCCGCACAGCCCGACACGGGAATGGAGGTTGAGGTTCATCAGGCCTGCGTCCAGAATGATCCCGCCGACATTTTCAAAGATCACATCGACGCCGTCCGGGCAGGCTGCGGCAATGGCGGCGGTCAGCGCGGCTTCATCCTTGCCGCGATAGTCGATGGCGGCATCAAAGCCGTATTTTTCGGTAAGGCGTGCGCATTTGGCCGGGCCGCCCGCAATCCCCACCGCGCGGCAGCCGTGGATTTTCGCCAGCTGGCCGACAAGGCTGCCGACCGCGCCCGCCGCGCCTGATACCAGCACGGTTTCGCCCGCTTTCGGCTCGCACACATCGAGAAAGCCGAAATAGGCCGTCATCCCCACCGCGCCGAAGATCGAGAGGTAATTGGTGACGTTCGGCACAAGGCTGGGATCAATCGGCTGGGTGAAGCCGCCTGCCGCGCCGATCGAATAATCTTCGAGCGCATTCAATCCCATCACCCATTGCCCCGGGGCAAAGCCTTCGGCCCGGCTTTCCTCGACCACGCCGATGGTGCTGGCGCGCACCGGATCGCCCAGCGGGATCGGTGGCATGTAATTGCCGCCTGCATCCATCCACCCGCGCATCGCCGGATCAAGCGAGGCATAGTGATTGCGGATCAGGAACTGGCCTTCTTCCAGCGCGGGCGTCGGCTCGGTGACGAGCGCGAAATCTTGCGGAACCGGCGTCCCATCGGGGCGGCGTTGCAGCAGGAAACGGCGGTTGGTGGGCATATTCAGTCAACTCCACATCCGTTCGCCCTGAGCTTGTCGAAGGGCTGCACTTCTTCTGCACTATGGGCTGAAAGGAAATGCAGGGCTTCGACAGGCTCAGCCCGGACGGGTTTTCAGGTTCGGGATTACGCTGGTTCGAGTTTCACCGGAATGGCGCTTTGCAAAGATTGCCCGGTGATCGGATCATAATCCACCACCTCGCTGACGAGGCGATTGGTGGACGAACCGCGTTCCCGCACATCATCCTTGCCCGCATCGGCATCGCCGTAAGCATGCGCCATGGAAACCAGCCCGCGCCGCACCTTGTCGCTCGCCTTCACCACGCCGTGGATGGTCGCATGAGGGCTGGTGATCGCGACCAGCCCGCCTTCCTCCAGCCCCAGCGCGGCAATATCATCGGGGTGGATATAGGCGGGGTTGGTCGTTGTCTTGGCGCGCAGTTTTGCCAGCGGGTGGCCGATCGAATTGAACCGCGTTTTGGAACGGCGCGAAATCAGGCGGAAATCAAAGCCTTCGCGCGCGTGCCGGTTTTCGCCATATTTGAGCAATTCGGAAGGCATCGCGCCTGCGGCCAGATTGAAGCGGTGAAATTCGCTTTCCTCAATCGGGCCGACCACGGGGTGCTTATCCTCATAGACGACCGCCGCCCCGCCATTGGCCGCGCAATCGCGGCGCACCTCCGAAGGCTTCACCAGACAGCCTGCGACGGCCAGATCGAGGAATTCCTGCTTGGTCGGCTTCCTGTCCATCGGCAGCGGGCCGCCTGCAAGGTTCATCGGGGTGCCGAGATGATGGGCGAGCGTCCAGAACATCTCGTATTCGTCGATCACATCGCCGGGCGGCGTGGCGACTGCTTCGGTGTAACGGGCATAGGGCACCTCGTGCCACCATTCCGAAAGGCTGGTGATGTCTTCGCGTTCAAGGCATTGCGAGGGCGCAAGCACCACATCGGCCTGCTTGGCGCTGGCGCTCATCCACGGATCAATCTGCACGAAGATATCGAGATCATTCAAGGCGCGCACCATCTTGGCCTGATCGGGGAAGCCCACCACCGGATTGCCGCCCACCGAAATCAGCGCGCGCACCTGGCCTTCGCCGGGGGTGAGGATTTCGTCCGCCAGCACATTGCACGGCATTTCCCACCCCAGATGCCCCAGCCCGCGAAAGCGCGATTTGGGGCTGCCTTCGACGCCGAACATCGGCACCGGCGGCGCGACCTGCGCGCGGCGCGGGTTTTGATAGGGGCTGAACACGCCGGGGATCGCGGCTTTCTCGCCTTCCTGTTTGAAGCGCGCACAAATCGTGTTGAGGCAGGTGACGAGATATTCCGTCAGCGTGCCATTGCCCGCCATTTCGGGGCCGGTGCCGGTGACGGCGCAGCCTTTCGAACCGCCTGCAAACATGCGGGCAGCCGCGATAAGCTGCTCCTTGTCCAGCCCCGCGCGTTCCGCCGCCACTTCCGGGGGGAAGGCCTTCACCGCCTCGGCCAGTTCTTCAAACCCATCGACATGGGCGGCGACGAAATTGCGATCATACAATTCTTCGGAAATGATCACGTTGAGCATGCCTGCCAGCATCGCCGGGTCTTCGCCGGGCTTCACCGGCAGATAGATATCGGCCAGCCGCGCGACATCGCTTTCCCGCGGGTCGGCGACAATCAGCTTGAGGCCCTTTGCCTGCTGGTCGCGGATGCGGCGTGACGGGCTGAAGGGCGGCACGCCTCCGGGCGGGGAATAGTGCGAGACAATCGGATTATTGCCGATGAACAGGGCGACATCGGCTTCGGAGAAAGTGTTGGGCCCGCCCATCCACTTGCCATAACGCTGCGTGGTGAAAACCTTGGCGGGCTGATCGAGGGTGACCGAGGTGTAGAAATTGCGGCTGCCGATGCCTTGCGCAAACGACAGCGAGGCGGCCATCGCGGCCGAGTTCTGGAAGCCCCCCGAACCCATGAACACTGCCACCGAATGGGGGCCATGGGTGTCGATGATACGCCGCAGTTCCGCAGCGACATGGGCGAGCGCTGCATCCATCGGGGTTTCGACGAATTCGCCGTCCGCACCCCGCACCAGTGAATGCTTCAGCCGATGCGCGGCATTGTGCGAATCAGGCAGCTCGCGGCCCTTGACGCAGGTATAACCGCCGAAGGCCGGATCAGCCGGATCGCCGCGCACTTCCAGCACGCGCCCATCTTCGACATCCACCTCCATCGCGCAATTGGCATGGCAGAAACGGCAGAAGGTCTTGTGCGTCTGAATTCCCATCGGTCTTCTCCCCTGATAGCCCAGACTATCACAGGGCGCAGCGCCTTCGACTGACACTTTTGCGCGTGGCAGATCACGGGCTGCGCGCCGCAATAGGGCCGCAACCT
Source organism: Erythrobacter sp. (assembly GCA_045377215.1). Taxonomy (GTDB): domain Bacteria; phylum Pseudomonadota; class Alphaproteobacteria; order Sphingomonadales; family Sphingomonadaceae; genus Erythrobacter. The sequence continues at coordinate 15,322 of JBJIOB010000004.1, read as the reverse complement.
ATCAAGGAGATGGATCACCATGCCCACCACCACCCGCCAATGGCTTTTGAACGGACACCCGCGCGGGCGCGGCATCGAGCTGGAAAATGATTTCAAGCTGGTGACCAGCGAGCTTCCCGATCCCGGCCCCGGCGAGATGCTGCTGAAGATGCATTATCTCGGCTTTGACCCGGCGCAGAAAGGCTGGATGGAAAACATCGCTGATTATGTCGCACCCATGGCCATCGGCGATGTGATGCGCGGCAGCGGGATTGCCGAGGTGGTGGCCAGCAATGGCGGGCGCTTTGCAGTGGGCGATCTGGTGTTCGGCACCACCGGGTGGACCGAATATCTCGTCACCGATGGCAAGGAATTGAACCGGGTGGAAACCGATATTTCGCCCACCGCCGTGCTCTCGGTGCTGGGGACGACGGGGCTCACCGCCTATTGCGGATTGTTCAAGGTGGGCAAGCCTGTGGCGGGCGATACCGTGCTGGTATCCGGCGCAGCCAGGCGCGACGGGCAGCATCGTCGGCCAGCTGGCGAAAATCGCCGGTTGCCGCGTGGTCGGGATTGCGGGCGGCGCGGAAAAATGCGGCTGGCTGGTGAACGAGGCGGGCTATGACGCCGCGATTGATTACAAGGCGGGCGGGGTGAAGGAACAGATCCGCGAATTGTGCCCGCGCGGGGTGGATGTGATTTACGACAATGTCGGCGGCAAAATCCTCAACGATATGCTCGCCTGTATCGCCACCGGCGCGCGCGTGGTGATCTGCGGCGGGATCAGCCGCTATGAAACCGGCACGCTGCCCGCTGGCCCCGAAAACTACTTCAACCTCGTGTTCCGGCGCGGCACCATGGCGGGCTTCATCGTGCTCGACTGGGCGAGTGAGTTTCCCGGCATCCGCAAGCGGCTCGAAGGCTTTGTGAAGGACGGGCGCCTCACATATCAGGAAGATATCCAGCACGGCTTCGAAAACGCGCCCGCCACCTTGCAGCGCCTGTTCACCGGGCAGAACCGCGGCAAGCAGATGCTGAAGCTGTAGGGACCGAAAAAGGGAGGGGCGGGCCGATCCCGCCCCTTGAGCCTTACTCGAAAGCCTCAGTCGCCACGCCTTGCGCATTGTAAACCGGGCCTTCGGCATCCACGCGGTATTTCTTGCTCACCGCGCCCGTAATCCCGAACTGGCCGATGTGATCGCGCATCCCGGTATAGGCGATGTGCTGGAAATGGGCGGCAAGATGGGCTTCGCTTTCCCATTCCTCGAACACGTTGATGCGCGTGTCGCTCATGGAGCAGGCGCTCCAATCGTAATGGATGCAGCCTTCCTCGGCGAGCGCGGCGGCGATGTGCGGGCGGGCAGTTTCAAGCGCCTCGGCGCGGCGGGCGGGATCAACGTCGATTTGTGCTGAAATGACAATCTTGGCCATATTCTGTCCTCGTTTCAGACCTCCCACCCCGCCTCCCCACCCGGCCACCATCGCCTGATGGTATCATTGGTGGCCGGGTGGGGAGGCGGGGTGGGAGGTTTGCAATCCTAAGCTACGCTCCCACCCCATATTCGGCGACGATGCGGAATTTGCGGCTGGTAAAGCGCCATTCGCCGTCGATCTTGGCGAGTTCATCCTCGTAAAGCCCGCCCACGTGGCGCGCGGGCGCATCCTTGGCCTTGAGGATTTCCTGCGTCTGGATGCGCGCGCGGGCGGTATCGCCGGTCACCTCGATCATGCAGGGGATGCAGTGAAAGCTGACTGCCTCAAGCCCGCTCATCGCGCCGTTCCACATCGCCACGATGGCGTCCTTGCCGTGCACTTCGTGGCCCATCAGATCCCAGTGCGAATCATCAGCCCACACGCTCGCCCAGGTCTCGGCGTCGATCCGCACCACCCCATCGGCATAGGTGCCGTTCAATTCACGGATCGCGAGGCGATCCTCGATAGGCCCTGAAAACATCGCATCTCTCCCTTGCGCTTTTGCGTCCTATCCGGCGCGTTTGGCTGCGCGACAATGCCCACTTTTGGGAAGGGCGGGGCTGCGGCCATGCGTGGTAGGCCAGCGGCCAAAGAGGGAGAGAAATGATGGGACAACTTCAAGGCAAAAGCGCAGTCATCCTGGGCGCGGCATCGCCCGGCAACATGGGCCAGACCATCGCCCGCCTGTTTGCGAGCGAAGGTGCAAAGGTGATGGTGGCCGGGCGCAAGGAAGGCCCGCTGGCTGATCTTGCGCGGGAAATCGGCGGCGAATATGCGCTGTGCGACATTGCCAGCCATGCCGAAGTCAACGCCATGGCGGACAAGGCCCGCGATACTTTCGGGCGGGTCGATATCGCGATCAACACCACCGGCTGGGCCTTGCTGGCCAGCCTGCTCGAAACGACCGAGGAACAGCTCGACCGGATCGTCGATCTGCAATTCAAGGGCGTGCACCATTTCCTGCAGGCCTTCGTGCGGGTGATGAGCGAACAGGCACCCACCGGCGGATCGCTGATTTCGCTGTCGTCGGCCACCACCAAGGCGATCATCACCAACCACGCCGCCTATATCGGCACCAAGCGCGGCAGCGAGGCGCTGATCGAATGTGTCGCCAATGATTATGGGCACTTGGGCATCAAGGCCAACACGGTCTCGCCCGCCTTTACCGAAAGCCCGATGACGCAGGAAAGTTTCCAGGTGCCGGGTATCGTCGATGCCTTCCTGCCGCGTTACCCGATGGGGCGGCTCAACACCGTGGATGATGTGGCGCATGCCTGCCTGTGGCTGAGCACCGACAACGCCTATGTATCCGGGGCCAACATCCAGCCTAACGGGGGCCTGATCATGCGCGGCAACCCGCAAGCCGGTGATGTCGCCGCAGCAGTCGGCGCGGCCATGGCAAAATTGCAGGGGTAATGCGTTCACCCAATGTTCCACGTGGAACATCGGGTGGTGTTTCACAAGGATCCCGGATGGGGCAAGCGCGCCGTCAATATTGCGCGGTGCCCCCATCCACGCTGATCTGCGCGCCGGTGATGCCCGCGCCTGCCTTGCTGGCGAGCAGCACGGCGACGGCCGCGATTTCCTCGACCGTATTGGGCCGCTTGATCGCGGCTTCCTGCGCGAACATCGTCACCATGTCCTCAAACTCCATGCCCATCGCCTTGGCGGTGGCCGGGCCGTTGTTCCTGATGATATCGGTGATCACAAGGCCGGGGCAGATCGCGTTGACCGTCACGCCCTGTGCGCCCACTTCGCGCGCCAGGCTTTTGGTGAGGCCGTTGACCGCGTGCTTGGCCGCGGAATAGGCGGTCAGCACGGGCTTGCCGTGCTTGCCTTCCATCGAGGAGATATTGATGATCCGCCCGTCGCCTTTCTCCAGCATGGTGGGGAGCGCGCGGCGGCAGGCCCAGAAGGTGGAATAGACATTCCACTTCATCGCCTCGTCAAAGGCGTGGTCTGACAGGTTGACGAGCGGCTGCAAATCGCCCGCGCCGCCTGCGTTGTTCACCAGAATGTCGAGGCCGCCGAAATGGGCGATGGTCTGGTCGATGAAGCCTTCGATGTCGTGCTGGTTCATCACATCGCCTGCGATGAAGATGGCGTTGTCGCCCGCCCCCAGTTCCTCCAGGACTTTCGCGCCCTTGTCCGCATTGCGCGCAAACAGTGCGACCTTCGCGCCTTCGGCAAGGTAAGCCTCGGCAATGCCGCGTCCCATGCCTGCCGTGCCCCCGGTGATGGCGGCGATTTTTCCTGCGAGTTGCATTGTTCCAATTCTCCCGTCCGTGCTGAGCCTGTCAAAGCACTGCACTTTCTTGTGTCCCGTCGCCCCGCAAGAAGAACGGCCCTTCGACAAGCTCAGGGCAAACGGGAGTGGGTTAGCGCTCACAAATAAGGGTAAGGGGCCCGCAGCGCACCTTGCCAAAATGACGGGTTGCGAGAGGCCCGCCATGCGGCGTCTATGGCGGACGACTAGTCCCTCCTCACGGGGAGGGGAGATGAAGCGGCGTCGCCCTAGGCCCCCATCCAGCGATCAATCGTATCGTGGAAGAACCGCACCCGCGCTTCCTGCCCCGCCAGATGCCCGCCCTTGTAGCCGCGCGATCTCAGCCCCTTTTGCTGCTCGCTCCAGATGCTGACGTCCTGATCAATGCCGGGGCCGCAGCTCAGCTCGCCCACCACGCCGCGCTGGTGCGGGACGGGGACGGTGCGATCGACTTCCTCGCCCATCGAATAGGAGTAATAGCGGTCCGCGCCTTCGGGGAACCAGGTGAAATACCACATGTCGAAATAGCAGCGTTCCGGATCAGTCGGATGCGGATCGGCGCGCAGCCAGATGCAGCCGTCAGGCTTGAGGCTGAAGCTGATATTGGGGAAGATCGTGTAATGGAAATGATCGGTCAATTGGCAATCGTGGAAATGATCGAAATCATAGCCCTTGGCCGCGCCATGCGCGCGCTTGGCCTGCTGGATCGCGGCGCGGGTGGCCCAGGGATCATCGCGGAAATCCTCAGGGTTGAGGCCCCAATAGGTCAGTTCGGTGCGCATCATGTCGAGCACGGTGTCGGTATGCCCGCGCAAGCTCCGCGTCGGGCGTGATCCCGGCATGAACATGCGCGCATGGCCGTGCGGGGCATAGAGATCGAACTGGCACTCCTTGTAGCTCTGTTCCATCACAAAGCGCGTCTGCGGGTGGACGAAGGGCAGGTGATAGCTTTCGTTGAAATTGTCCTGCACGCATTTCCAGTTCCAGTCGCCCTCCAGCGTGACCCAGTGGGTGCGGTGCATCGCTTCCATTTTGTAAAGATCAATCTGTGGGCCAACCGGGCCGAGATGATCGCTGAGCGGCGCGGCGTGCGGATCGAGATTGACCCAGACGAAGCCTGCAAACACCTCGCTGCGCACTTCTTCCAGCCGCACCTTGCCGCACGGGCTGCCGCCCGCGAAATCTTCGGGGCAAGGGACAAAGTTGAGCTCGCCTTCCGCCGTAAAGCGCCAGCCGTGATAGGAACAGGCCAGCCGCTTGGAATGGCCCTGTTCTTCCATCACCAGCCGCTTGCCGCGATGCGGGCAGACATTGTAGAAGGCGCGGATCCGGCCATCTTCGCCGTGGGTGACAAGAATGCTCTCGCGCCCGATCTCATAGGTGAAGAAATCGCCGGGCTTGGCGACTTGGGCTGCCAGCCCGCCGATCAGCCAGGCTTTCGTCCAGATCGTGTCCCACTCGCGCGCCATGAAATCATGGCTCCAGTAGCGGCTGCCATCAATCGGGCGGCTGGACAGCGCCGGTTCGGGCTGGCGGGTCATATCGATCCGCTGCGGGGCGGGTTTCAGCAGGGTGGCCATGATCAGCGCTTTCTTGGTTCAAAGGTGATGTGCAGTTCCTTGAGGGAACGCAGCAGGAAATGCGGGTGGTAGGAAAAATCATTCTTGCCGGGCGCAAAATGCATGTCCTCGAACCGGTCAACGACAGCGGTGAAGCCCCAGATCAATTCGCGCCGGGCCAGCGGCGCGCCCAGGCAGTGATGCACGCCTGAGCCAAAGCCCATATGCGCGCCCGCCTTGGGCCGATCGAGATCGAGTTTCTCGGGGCATTCGAAAAAGCGTTCATCGCGGTTCGCCGCGCCGTAGCGCACGTTGACCACCGCGCCTGCCGGGATCGTCACCCCGTCAAGCTCCACATCCTCATGCGTGAAGCGCATCAGCGATTGCACCGGGCTTTCGAGCCGCACGACTTCTTCCACGAAAGTGCGCATATATTTGTCGGGATCGGATTTGAGCTGGCGCCACACATCCTTGTTCTCGATCAGCAGTTTCATGCCGGCCGCCAGCGCATTGGTGGTGGTCTCGCTGCCGCCGACGAAGGTATCGGCCATCATTTCGGCGTGGAGTTCCTCGTCGTTCAAAGGCCGCCCCCAGCCTTCGATCACGGTGTTCACCAGCACGCTGAGCAAGCTTCCGTCCGGCTGTTCGCGCAATTGTTCGAACAGGGGCTGGAAATAGTGCTGGGCCTCGATCTCGCGGTCGACCATCTCCAGATGCCGGTCCTCGGGCAGCATCATCGAAATGCGGTGGAAGAAGGCATCGGTCCAGCCCTTGATCATCCACATGTCCTCGCGGCGTGCGCCCATCTGCTCGCCGATGATGAACAGGGGCAGCGGCACGCAGAACTGGCGCACCCATTCGCATTCGCCCTTGTCGATAAAATCGTCGATCAGATCATAGGCAAGCCGTTCGACCAGCGGATCAATGTCCTTGATGCGGCTCGGCTTGAACGCCTCGTTGAACATCGCGCGCATCTGCTTGTGATTGGGATCATCGCGCCCGGCCAGCGTGGCGGAGGGCACCCAGCCTTTTTCCCGGAAGCGTTCGGCCACCTTGCGCCCGCGTTCGAGATCGGTGGGCGTAACGCGCATCAGCTCGTTCTTGGCGGTCGAAGGGAAGCGCTGCGGATCAAGCAGCACTTCGCGCACGTGATCATAGCGGCTGATCACCCAGATCGGCGTGCCGGGAATATTATAGACGGGCGCTTCGTCGCGCAGGGTCTTGTAGGCCTCATAGGGGCATTGCTGGAGCGCGGGATCGAACAGGTTGATCACCGGGGCGGCGGGGGTTTCCGCTTGGCTGGCCATCATCGCACCTCGATTTTGTCTGCGCCCCACGGGGCAATGGTTTGGGCTTGCTGGAAGGCGGGAGGCAATTCTTCCACCATGTGCCAGGTCGCAGCGAGCCTGCCGAAGCCGACAAAGAAGGCGACAGTCATGCCCAGTTCGACAATCTCGGCCTCGCTGAAATGCTCGCGCAGGTCAGCATAGGTGGCGTCGGTGATCGCAAGGTGATCGGTCGCCATCAGCTCGCCGTAACGGATCGCGGCCTTTTCTGCCGGGGTGAGGTTTTCGGCCTCCTGCGGGCGTTCGAGCGAACACACCAGCCCTTCGGTCACCCCGTCAGCGACCGCATCGGCATAGCGGATCGCCATGCAGGAACGGCACTGGTTGAAAAAGGCGACCCGCAGCCGCACCAGTTCGACCAGCCGTTCGGGCAGGCTGCGGTTCTGTTTCAGCGCCGCGCCAAAGCCCATCAGGCCCAGCGCCTGTTCCGGGCAATGAGCGAAGAACCGCGTCAGGCCCTGTTCAAGATCGGTCAGATTTTCGGGGCGGATTGCGTGCTTGAGGCGGGCGTCCCAGTCTTCCGGTGCCAGTTTGGCGATACGGCTCACGTCTCTCTCCCCGGGTTTCCATGACCATGCGCGGGAACTGACAAAATAGCCTGTTTCCGTAAGGGCAAGGCTGCGGGACAAGGGGGGCATAAACAATTAGCGAATTGGCTAAGCGCGCGCCCACCGGGCGAGCGGGGAGGGGTGGTTTTGCAAGGCGCACCGCGTTCATTGGCTGAGGTCGATCTGTTCGCACCGGGCGCGCAGGAACATTGGTATGAGGCCTATGCGCTGCTGCATGCGCAAAGCCCGGTGCAGCGGCTGGCGGGCGAAGGGCTGACGCCGGGCAGCGATGCCTTTGTCCTGACGAAATACGAAGATGTGCGCCGCGTCGTGATGGATTGGGAACGCTTCCCGCCGACCCTGTCGCTGCTGGTGGCGCAGATCGAGGCTTCGGGCGAGATGCCCAGCGGGATCCCCGATATTGATGCGATGGTGGCCAGCATCGTGTCGCTCAGGCCCAATCCCGAAATGTGGCGCGCGCACAGGAAGGAATTGACCGATCCCTGGGTTGGCCCCGGCTGCACGCGGCACGCCGCGATGATCAGTGCCCACGTCGAGCGGCTGATTGCCGGAATGCTGGCAAAGGCCCGCAGCGGCGAGCCGGTGGATTTCGTCGCGGACTTTGCCCGCCCCCTGCCGCAGTTCGTGATGGCCGATGTGCTGGGCTTCCCGCACGCGGATATCCCGCAGCTTGAACAATGGGGCAATGCGCAGGTGATGTCCTATGTGATCGGCACCACTCACAGGAACATCCTGACGCCCGAACAATCCGCCGAGAAGTTCCGGCTGCTGGCCGGAATGAAGGAATATGTCGCCGAGCAAACGCGCGAAAAACGCGCGGCGCCCAAGGATGACATGATCAGCTTTCTTACGCAGGTGGTTTATGAGCCTTTGGGCCGCAAGCTCACCGATGATGAGATCAACGGCGTGGTCTATGCGATGGTGATCGGCGGGCTGGAGACGACCCAATATGCCATTGCCGAACAGGCCCAATTGCTGTGCGAGCGCCCTGGCATGTTTGCTGGCCTGCGCGGGGATCGCGCAGCGATCCGCACTTTCATCGAGGAAGGCATGCGGCTGCGTTCGCCCACGCAGGGGCTTTCCACGCGCATCTGTGCCCATGACGAGGTGTTTCAGGGCGTGCCCGTGCCCGCCGGCTCGATGCTGCATCTGCGCTGGGCGGCGGCGAATATCGACGGTGATGAATTCGAAGACCCGCTGGAATTGAAGCTCACCCGCAAGGCTGCCACCCGCCACCTCGCCTTCAGTCAGGGCGCGCGTTCGTGCCCGGGATCGAATATCTCGCGGCTGGAACAGGTAATCGCGTGGGATCGCCTCGCCGATGCCTTTGCCGATCTCGCCTACGCACCCGGCAATGATTTCCGCCATCAGGGCGGCATCATGCTCGGCATTTATCGCCTGATGCTCACCCTCACCCCCGCCTGAAGGAAAGACCTGCGCCATGGCCACACTGCTCGCTCATATCCAGATCAAGCCCGGCAAGGAGGCCAAGTGGGAAGCGATCATGCGCGATATGGTGCGCGAAACCTTCGGCACCGAAGACGGCGTGATCCGCTATGAATATTGGAAGGGGCAGGCGCCGCTGAGTTATTATTGCCTGCTCTCATTCCGCGACAAGTGGGCGTTCTATCACCACCAGATGTCCGATCACCACGAAGGCCATGATTTTGCCGATGTGCTTGCCGGGATAAAACTCGAATATCTCGATCCGGTGGAAGGTGCAGGCGGCGGCCTGCCGCCCACCACCGATCCCGCGCTGCCCGCCGATGCCACCGAGGCGATGAAAACCGCGCAGGAACGCTTCCCGCTTGATATCGCCGCATGGTGGAGCGGGCGGGCATGAATATCGCGGCCGCGCTTCAGGAATTGCTCGACAAGCAGGCGATCCAGGAATTGATCGCGCGCTATTCGCGCACGCTGGATTGGCTCGATGATGATGGGCAGGCGGGGTGTTACTGGCCCGATGCGGCGGTCGATTACGGGTTCTTTCAGGGCACGGCGGCCGAATTTGTGCCGGTGGTGATGGGCGTGGAACGCTATACCGGGCGGCGCTGGCACCTGCTGGCACCGCTTTCGATCAAGCTGACTTCGCCCACCACGGCCCAAGGCGAATGCTATGGCATCGCGGTGGGCCTCAGGCGCGAGGCGGAGGATGAACCCTATCGCGGCAACATGTATGGCGGCCGCTATCTCGACGAGTATGAAAAACGGGACGGGGAATGGCGCATTTCCAGCCGCCGCTATGTGATGGACTGGACCATCCCGATGCCCGATCAGCCCGATGAAAGCCCCAACCCGCAATTCCCGCTGCCGATGCTCGACCTGAGGGAAAGCGGGCATCCGGATTACCGGGTGATGTGAAGGCCTCGCCGCTCTTCTTCTCCCCTCCCCGTGGGGAGGGGGAGATGAGCGATCACCCCTCTGAAGCCGGATCGAGATAATCGCGGTAATAGGTCAGCTGGCCGCCTGCGACCTTGTAAATGCCCACGCCGCCGCGCGAACCTTCGGGCGAATGCATCGTCCAGCGCGCCCAGACCGCGTGATCATCGCCGCAGATTTCATCGACGGTGAAGTGGATTTTGCGGTTGCCCATCTCCTTGACCATGGTGGTCATGAAGCCAAGGATTGCCGCGCGCCCTTCATACCGCCCCCAGATCGGGTCTTCGAGCAGGGCGTCTTCGGCAAACAGCGGCGCGAGCCGGGTGTAATCCCCTTCGTCCTGAATCCGCCAGAATTCCTCGATCACGCGCTGTGCTTCGCCTGCCATGATGCTCTCCTTCGCTGCTGATTTTGCACCTTGGCCCGCACCTGCGCCCCTGCGAAAATGGCGAGGCGGACGTTGCGGCGGCTTGGGGTTATCCTTGCACACAAAGGAGACAAGCGATGTCCACCATCCCCCGCGTATCATCCGCCGTGCCGGGCGAGCCTGCCCATTTCGGCTCGGTGCTTGCCCACCAGCCCGAAATCGCGGCGCGCTTCTTTGCGCTTTACGGCGCGTTCTGGGGATCGGACGTGCTCGCCGCCCGGATCAAGGAAGTCGCCCGGATGCGCAATGCGCGGGTCACCGAATGCGGGTTCTGCCGCAATGTCCGCTTTGACAAGGCTCTGGGTGAGGGGCTGGTCGAGGAAGTGGTGGACGATATCACCGATGGCTACGAGACCTCGGACAAGCTCACCGCCACGGAAAAAGCGGCGCTCAAATTCACCGACGCGCTGATCCATGATCCCGAATTGCTGAGTGGCGACGCACGCGCGGCCTTGCAGCGGCATCTCACGCGTGAGCAGATCGCCGAGCTGGGGCTGGGGGTGACGCTGTTCCTCGCGCTCGCCAAGGCGCTGATCACGATGGGGCTGGAGCCTGAAGTGATGGACCGCACCGTGCTGCCTACGCCTGCGGTGCTGGAGGCGGCGGAATGAGCGGGGCGGTGCACGCGGCGCTTGCCGGCACCAACGGCGCGCTGGCCGAGCAATACGCCGCCTTTGTCGCTGCCAGCCAAGGCGCGCTTGCGCCCGAACTGGTGGCGCTGATCGGCCAGGCAGTGGCGGCGGTGCACGGGATCGGCGCTGCGCCCGATGAAAGCGCGCTCGATGCGGCGACCCGCACCTGCCTTGCTTATGCGCGCCGGATGCCGTTTGAACATACCGCGATTAGCGATGCCGAGGCGGCGCAAGTGATCGCGCATCTGGGCGAAGCGGGCTTTGTCGCTTTTTCGGTGGTGACAGCGCTGGCGGACGCCGAATGCCGCGCGGGCCAAGTCGGCTTGTCGGCGCTGGCGGGGGCCGCATAGGAAGGTTACGCGGCTGCGCCGCGGCTGTTTCTCGCAGAGGCGCAGAGGAAAGAGAGGCGCAGAGATATTGCGCGCGCCGCAGGCATTCTCAAAAACTCGAACCTTGCGCCAAGACGAACTGTTCCAGTTGGAGTGCGGCTGCGCCGCAACCACAACCTCTCCGCGCCTCTGTTTCCTCTGCGCCTCTGCGAGAAACCCTTTTTCTAACCAAGCTCGCGGATCACCTCGCGCCCGTCCCACCCTCGCGCTGCGGCGGCGACGAAATCATAAAAGCCTGTGAGCACGTCGCTCGGCTCATAAAGTTCAAGCATATGGCCAAGCGACTTGCGCGCATCGACAAAGGCAAAGGCGGTGCCGGTGGCAGTCACCGATAGCTGGGCAAGCGGTGCGCCCTCGCCAGCAAACCGCGCAATCGCTGCATCCAGATCATCCACGAACAGCGCCGCGTGATGCAGCCCTTCGGCCCCCGAGCCATAGGGGAACATATCATGCAGCGCGCTATCCTCGGCGTTGTGCTGCACCACCAGTTCCACCATCACAGCGCCCCACTGGCCATAGGCGGATGAATGATCGAACGGGCGCTCCACCCCGCGATGCTGCGATGAGGCAAGCGCCACATGGCGCAGCACAAAGAACGGCCCCGAACCGAACGCGCGGGTGTGCGCCAGCGCGGCGGCCTCCAGATCATTGACCTTGTAGGCGAGTTGCCGGATCGGCAGCACGCTAGTTGACCGCGCGATCCTTGCCCGCCCAATAGGGCGCGCGCAATTCGCGGCGCAGGATCTTGCCCGAAGGGTTCCTCGGCAAGGCGGTGATGAAATCGACCGACTTGGGGCATTTGTAGCCCGCAATGTGCTGGCGCGCGTGGGCGATGAGTTCGGCCTCGGCCAAGTCCTCGCCCGGCTTCACCACCACGCAGGCCTTCACCGCCTCGCCCCACTTGGGATCGGGCACGCCGATCACCGCGACATCGGCGACCTTGGGGTGCGAATAGAGCGCGTTTTCCACCTCGGCCGGATAGACATTCTCCCCGCCCGAAATGATCATGTCCTTCACCCGGTCGTGGATGTAGAGATATCCGTCGGCATCGAAATAGCCCGCATCGCCGGTGCGCAGCCAGCCTTCGGCATCAATGGTGGCTGCGGTGGCATCGGGATTGTTCCAGTAGCCGCGCATGTTCTTGGAAGACCGCGTGGCGATTTCGCCCACAGTGCCTGTGGGCACCGGATGGCCCGCCTCGTCGATGATCTTCACCTCGACGCCGGGCAGCGGCTTGCCGACGCTGCGCATCTTGGGGCTGCCTTCGGGCACATGGTCTTCAGGGTCGAGCGCAACGATAGTGCCGCTGGTTTCCGTCATCCCGTACATCTGGACAAAGCCGCAGCCCATCACGCGCATTGCCTCGCGCATCAGTTCGAGCGGGATCGGCGAGGCGCCATAGGTGACATATTTGAGGCGGCTGAAATCCACCTCGGCCACGCGCGGGTGATTGAGCAGGATCTGGATCGCGGCGGGCACGAGGAAGATCTTGGAGATGGGATAACGCTCGATCAGATCGAGCGCCTGGGTCGGATCATATTCGGGCAGGACGATGGAGTTCGTCCCCGCCACCATGGTGCCGATGCCCGTCCCGGTGCCTGAAATGTGGAAACACGGCATGGCGAGCAGCGTCACATCGCCGGGGATCGGCTCCTGCCACTTGCGCATTGCGCCCTCGCGGCCCGCAGCATCGCGGCTCGACAGGATTGATCCATGCGTCATCACCGCGCCCTTGGGCTTGCCGGTGGTGCCCGAGGTGTAGAGCTGCAAGGCATCGTCCTCGGGCTTTACCTGATGCGCGGGCGGCGTGGCGGAATGGCTATCGCGCCATGTGCGGTAATCCGTGCCCGCATGATCGCCCGTATCAATGCCGATGATGTGATCCACACTCGGCGCTTCGGCGCGCGCGGCTGCGAGCACATCGGCAAAGCCTTCGCCGACAAACACCGCGCGCGCCTGGCTGTTGCCGAGGATATAGGCGACTTCGGGCGGGGCGAGCCGCCAGTTCACCGGCGTCATCACTGCGCCCATGCGCGCCGCCCCCAGCAGGGCTTCGAAATAAAGCGGGTGGTTCTTGCCGAGAAACGCCACGCGGTCACCGGGCCGGATGCCGAGCGCTATCAGGCCGTTCGCCACCCGGTTGGCACCGGCGTCCAGCGCGGCAAAGGTGATGATTTCCTCGCCATAGGTGAAAGCGGTTGTCTCGCCCTGCGCGCGGGCATGTTCGCGCACGACATCGCAAAAGGACTGGGCATCAAGAATGGCGGCGTTCTGCATGGGGCGGGAACCTAGCTTGGCAGCGGTGGGCGGCCATTGGCACAATTCATAGCGGCGCTTGGCCGCAGCAACGCTAGGCTAGGGCGCATGGATCAAAAGGCAATTCCTCAAGGGTTCGCGCGCGCCGATTTCACCCCCGGTTTTCTCGATCATGGCGGGCCTTACTATCTGGGCGCAGCGGTGGACGGCGTGCGGGTGATGGGGCTGATGATCTGCCCGCACCACATCAATTACCAGGAGGCCGCGCACGGCGGGGTGATTTCGACCTTTGCCGATGTGGCGCTCGCCCACGCGGTCTATGATGCCGAGCGGCCCCGCCTTGCCCCCTCGACTGTGACGCTGACAGTGAATTACCTCGCCGGTGCGCGGCTGGGTGATCGGCTGGAGGCGCGGGTGCGGATTGATCGGCTCGGCGGGCGGACAGGCTATACCTCGGGCGGCATCTGGCGCGGGGATGAAGATATCGCGACCATGTCGGGCGTGTTTGCTTTTCGCGCGCTAGCGTTCCCCTCCCCGGGGGGAGGGGAGAACAATGGGCTCACCCCAACCACTGCGCCACCGCCGCCGTCGAAGGATCGCGTGCGTCGTGATAGCCCGCCGCGCCTTCGGGCGTGTTCGACAGATCAGCGCCCTCCACCACCCGGAACTCGCGCCAGTCGTAAAGCCCGGTGCGCTGGGCGATGCGCCATGCGCCGCCTCTTTTCTCGAACCGATCCACATAACGCCCCGCCACGATCCCCGAATAGATCATGCCCTTGTCGGGGAAGGCGGCTGTCATCGGGTAGCCCCGGCGGGATGGTGTGCATCGCGGTCATATAGGTTTCGGTGTGGCACAGATCCGGCCCCTCGAACCCGAAGATCGTCTGGCCAAGCTGGTGCTGGGTCGCAAGGCAGGGGTCGATGATCGCGCGCGCTTGGCTCACAAACCCGCGCCAGTCGCCCGCCACCAGCCCAAACCGGAACTCGGCATCATCATGGAACAGGTGCTCCATCATCTGCCAGCGCCGCCGATCAATCGCATGGGCATAGGCGGCGAGGATATCGCGGATCGCTTCGCGGTCTTCGAGACTTCCTGTCATGCATCCAGCTCCACAATCACCTTGCCGATATTGCCGCCGGTGAACAGCCTGGCATAGGCGCTAAGCGTGTTCTCCAGCCCCCGCGTCACGTCATAGGGCATCACCAGTTCCCCGGCCTCGTGCCATGCCAGCAGGCGCTGCGTCAGCCTTGGCCCTTCGTGCATGAAATCGGGCGAGAAAAAGCCTTCGATCCTGAGGCGCCGCATCAGCACCTGATCGAACTGCGCAGGCGCGGTGCGCTGGCCGGAGCCGTAATCGGCGAGCAATCCGCACACCGCGATCCGGCCATAGTGGTTCATGCGGGTGAGCACCGCGTCGAGCAACGCACCGCCCACATTGTCGAAATAGACATCAATGCCGCCCGCTGCATCAAGCTGCGCGCCGACATCTGCCGCCTTGTAATCAATCGCGCCTGCAATCCCCAACTCTTGCCGAAGGTAAGCGCATTTCGCCGCCCCGCCGGCAATCCCCCACGCCTCGCAGCCGAGCAATTGGGCGATCTGCACCGCCAGTATCCCGGTCGCGCCCGCTGCGGCTGACACCAGCACCCGCTCGCCCGGCTTGGCCGCGCCCGTCTGCTCGATCCCCCAAAGCGCCGTCCACCCGTTCATGCCGAGCGGGCCGAACCATGCGCGCCGGTCTGCCACCGCCGGATCAAGCGCAATCGCCCCCGATATGACGGCATCGACCACCGAATAATCGCCCCATTGCCCGAAGGCGCGCACCAGCGTGCCTTCGGGGAAAGCGGCGCTGCGGGACTGCACCACCTCGCCGATCACCAGCCCGATCATGGAAGTGCCCACTTCGAGTGGCGGCTGATAGCCATCCTGCCGGTTTGTCAGCCACATCCGCGTGCCCGCATCCATCGAGAGGAGGCGGTTGCGGATCACGATCTCGCCCTCGGCAGGCGCGGGCAGCGGTTCCTCGGCCAGCGCCAGCGCGCCTGC
>JBJIOB010000003.1:0-135211 GCA_045377215.1 Erythrobacter sp. | reverse complement strand
CACAAAAAAGTGTCAATCCAGCTTGTCACTTGGGCTTGTCGGCGGGCGCGGATGCGGGCATTAGGGCGGCCCTATGGCACGTTTTCCTTTCTCAGCAATCGTCGGTCAGGACGAGATGAAACAAGCGCTGCTGATTGCAGCGGTCGATCCGTCAGTGGGCGGTGTGATGGTGTTCGGCGATCGCGGGACGGGCAAGTCCACTGCGGCGCGCGCGCTCACCAGCCTGCTGCCGCCGATCATGGCGATCGAAAATTGCCCCTATGGCTGTTCCAAGGAAGAACAGGCGCGCTATCCGGGGATCGCCGGCGACGGCAAGCTGGCCAAGCGCGCCGTGCCCTTCATTGATCTGCCGCTGGGCGCGACCGAAGACCGGGTGATCGGCAGCCTTGATCTCGAACGCGCGCTCAGATCGGGCGAAAAGGCGTTCGAACCGGGCCTGCTCGCCAAGGCGCACCGGGGCTTTCTCTATATCGACGAGATCAACCTGCTCGAAGATCACCTTGTCGATCTGCTGCTCGATGTGGCAGCCTCGGGCGAGAATGTGGTCGAGCGCGAGGGGCTTTCCGTGCGCCATCCGGCCAAATTCGTGCTGATCGGCTCAGGCAACCCCGAAGAAGGCGAATTGCGCCCGCAGCTGCTGGATCGCTTCGGGCTGTCGGTCGAGGTGCGCACGCCCAAGGATCTTGAGGTGCGCATCGAAATCATGCGGCTGGTTGCCGCCAACGAAGCTGACCCTGTAGCCTTTGCGGCGCGCTGGGCGGGTGAGGATGAAAAAACCCTCAAGAAGATCGCGCGCGGCAAGGCCCGCCTGCCCAAGCTGGTGCCGGGCGATGATGTGCTGCGCGATTCGGCCAATCTGTGTCTTGCCGTGGGCGCCGATGGCCTGCGCGGCGAGCTTACCCTGATGCGCGCCGCGCGCGCCTATGCTGCGCTCGAGGGGGCCAAGGCGGTCACGCGCGAGCATCTGATTGCGATTGCGCCGTCGGCGCTGCGCCACCGTCTGCGCCGCGATGTGCTGGATGAAACCGGCTCGACCACGCGCATCACCCGCGCCATCGAAGAGCTGTTCGGATGAGCGAGGCGGATCCGCCCGTCGATCCTCTCGAAGATGCCCTCATCGCCGCGCGGCTGTTTGCCACCGCGCCCAAGGTGTTCGGCGGCATTGTGCTGCGCGGCTCAAGCCCTGCGCGCGATGCGCTGGTTGAAGCGCTTGCGGGCGAACTGCCCTTGCGGCGGATGCCGGGCCATGTCGATGATGAACGCCTGCTCGGCGGCATTGATATTGCCGCCAGCCTCGCGGCAGGCCTGCCGATCACGCAGAAAGGCCTGATCGAGGAAGCGCAAGGCGGCGCGCTGATCATCCCGATGGCCGAACGCATGGATACCAGCGTGGCCGGGCGGCTGATGCAGGCGCTGGATGATGGCAAGGCGGCGCTGGTGATGCTCGACGATTCGCGCGAAGCCGATGATGCCCCGCCCACCAGCCTGATGGAACGCGCCGCCTTCCGCTGCGATCTTTCCGCCTCGCGGCAGTGGCAGGGCGTGGCGCTGCCGCCTGCGCCGCAGGGCGGCTGGCACACGGTCACCCCGCTCGCCGATACGCAATTGCGCGCCCTTGCCACCACGGCTGTGCTGCTGGGGGTGGATGATGTGCGCGCGCTGATCTTTGCCGAGGCCGCGGCGCGCGGCGCGGCGCTGCTGGCCGGGCGCACGGCAGCCGACGAGGCCGATCTCGCCGCCGCGGTGCGCCTCGTGCTCGCCCCGCGCGCCACCCGCATTCCCGAATTCGAGCAGCAGCAGGACGAGGATGACGAACCTCAGCCCGAAGATGCGCCGCCGCCGGATGAAGGTGAGGAGCCGCCGCCCCCGCCCGACAGCAATTCATCCGATCCGCCCGAAGACAAGCCGGAGCAATCCAGGCAGCAAGACTTGGAGGAATTGCTGGTCGATGCGGCCAAGGCGGCGATCCCGCAAGGGCTGCTCGAACAGCTGGCAGCAGGCAATGCGCCGCGCCGCGGCAGCAGCACCGGCACCGGGCAAAAGCGCAGGGCTGGGATGCGCGGCAAACCGCTGGGCGCACGCCCCGGCATGCCGCGCGGCGGCGCGCGGCTTGCACTGATTGATTCCCTGCGCGCTGCTGTGCCCTGGCAGAATGTGCGCCGCCGCGAACAGGGGCTCGGCGCGGATGCTGCAATCATCATGCGCAAGGAAGACCTGCGCATCCGCCGCTTCGAAGAACGCGCCGCGCGGGTCACGATCTTTGCGGTGGACGCCAGCGGCTCAGCTGCCGCCGCGCGCCTTGCCGAGGCCAAGGGTGCGGTCGAACTGATGCTCGCCCAAGCCTATGTCACGCGCTCAGAAGTGGCGCTGATTTCCTTCCGGGGCACCACCGCCGAAGTGCTGCTGCCGCCCACCCGCTCGCTCACCCGGGCCAAGCGCGCATTGTCGGAACTGCCCGGCGGGGGCGGCACGCCGCTCGCGCTGGGGCTGAATGCGGCGCGCGAATGTGCCGAAGGGGTAATCTCGAAAGGGCGCAGCCCCGCGCTCGTGATCCTGACAGATGGCCGCGCCAATATCACCGCCGCAGGCACGCCGGGCCGCGCCCAGGCCAATGAGGACGCGAAAGCCGCCGCACGGGCAATCTATGCGCGCGGCATTGATAGTCTTGTGGTGGATATCTCCGCGCGCCCCGGCCCCGAAGGCGCGGCGCTGGCAAATGCCATGGGCGGGCGCTTTCTCGCGCTGCCGCGCGCCGATGCCAGGATGATCCAGCAGGCGATCACGGCCGCCCAGCCCATCGGCAAGGCGGCGTAAGCCATGGCCCGCCCGCTCGACTGGAGCCGCGAGGGCCTGATCTGGCCGCACCGCAAGGCGAGCGCGTTTGTCACCAGCGGGGGCGCGCGCTGGCATATCCAGCGCATGGGGCCGCAGCACGAGGGCGCAGCGCCGCTGCTGCTGATCCACGGCACCGGCGCTTCGGTGCATTCGTGGCGCGATGTCATGCCGCTGCTCGCACAGAGCCATGATGTGATCGCGGTGGATCTGCCGCGTCATGCCTTCACCACTGGCCACGCGCCCGACGCGCTGTCGCTGCCGCGCATGGCGGGCGAGTTGGCGCGGCTGTTGCAAACGCTTGATGTAACGCCTGCCGGCATCATCGGCCATTCGGCAGGCGCGGCGCTGGCGCTGCAACTGGCGCTTGATCATGGGTACACCGGCCCGATCATCGGCCTGAATGCGGCGCTGCGCCCCTTCCCCGGCATTGGCGCACAGCTGTTTCCGGCGGTCGCCAAGCTGTTTCTGGTGAACCCACTGGTGCCGCGCATCTTTTCAGGCTCCTTGATGCGCGCAGGCGAGACCGAGCGCTTCCTCAAAAAGTCCACCGGCTCCACCATCGATGCCGCCGGGATGGCCTGCTATTCCGCGCTGTTCCGCAACCCTGCCCATGCCAAGGGCGCGCTCGCGATGATGGCGAACTGGGATTTGCCGGGCCTCAAGGCGCGCATGGGCCGGGTCAGCAATCCGGTGCTGCTGGTGCATTCGGATCGCGATGCAGCGATCCCGCTCGACTGGACGCGCGAGGCGAGCGCCTGGCTCAAAACCGCACGGCTCGAAGTCCTGCCCGGTCTCGGCCATCTTGCCCACGAGGAAGCCCCCGAACAAGCCGCCGCGCTGATCCGGGAATTCCTCGCAGCGCGCTAGGCCACGACAGCGGAGACACACCATGCACGGCGGAAATTACGGCTGGATCGAGCTGGTCTGTCTCTACGGCATCGCCATCGGCTTTGCCGCCTGGCAATATTTCAAGATGGACCGGATGCTCAAACAAACCCGCGCCGAAAAGGCCGCGCGCGAAGCAGCCGAACGCGACGGCGCCCCGCCTGCCGAGTAATGCCCGCCGCAGGCTCCTGGGCGTGCGATCACTCCGCCGGAATGTTTTCGAGCCGGTGTGACGATACCTTGGGCGGCGCAGGCGGCGCAGCGTAATCCAGCAGATCGCCCAAGGTCATGGGATCAGCCGCCAATGTCGGGTGCGGCGAATAGCCGTCATGCCAGTATTTGTGCTCGATCATGTCGCGCGCAATGCTCATGCCGAAGAAACGCCGGGGATTGGCCGTCCGGTTATCAGGCCCGGCGTGGAGCAGATCGCTGCGATAGAGAATAACCGATCCCTTGCGCGGCGCTGTCTGCACCAGCTGGAACAGATTATCGAGAGCAGTGCGCTGACGGTAAAGCTTCCACAAGGTGCGCGGGCCAAGCATCCGGATGCTGAACTGGGCATTCTTGCCCAAGACAAAGCGCAGGATATTGGGCTGGTGCAGATCCCACTTGGTGGAAAACACCCGATCACGAAATTCGCCCGGTGCCAGCGGGTTCTGCCGGTCTTTGCGCATGCGCCACAATTTTTGCAGATTGTGCTGCAAAACCATGATGTTGCACTTTGTCCGAAACAGCTCCATCAATTCCTTGGCCGCGCCGCCATGGTGGTTTTCCGCGCCGCCATACAGATGCGTGCCGGGAATGAAGACCGTCCCGCCCTGTTGTTCCGAGACATCCTCAAGCGCTGCAAACAGGCTGATCACGCCGTTCGGGTCGCGGTGGATATATTGATGCGACGAACCGAAATAGCTGGTGAACGTCGCCACTTCGAGCAGCGGGCGTGAACGGCCGCAATATTCTGTATAAATGCCTTCGAGCCGCTGGCAGAACATCGCCGCATACCGCATCACTGGCGGCGATGCCGGAAGCGCGCAGAAATCGCGCCGCAGATAGCGATTATCGGTCTCGCTGGCGAAAGAGCACCGGCTGCGATCGGGATCATCAATGGTTTGCCGGATCAGTTCGAGGCCAAGGCTGGTTTCCTCATCCGACAGCAGATTGGTCAGAACAACCAGACCGTGCCGATCCATCGCGGCGATGGCCTGCTGCACGCAGTGATCGGCAAGCTTGCCGGTTGCATCCAGCACCGCAGGCACTTCGAACGCGGATGTATCGTTGGAAACCGTAAGTTCATTCATGCCAACACGCCTTAACCTGATCCGACGGTCCGCAGGCAGCTGGCCGCATGGCATCACCGGGATGCGCGGCAGGCTGTGCGGACCTCGCAGCGGGCCATGTTATGGGCGCAGAAACTTCACTATCGGGTTAACCGGATGATCATCAGGCAAAAGCTGGCGAACCGGCCACGACTATCGTGCCGGTCTTGCCATGCAGGGCAGGCGCAGGCCGCGCCCCTAGCCGCGTTTTCGCGGCATCCGGTAAGGCAGCATGAATTGCACCAGCGGCGAGGCAAAGCGCTGCATATCAAGGCTTTCCTGCACCGCGATCACTTCTTCGCCGGCAAAGCGCGAGGCAAGTTCGGACCGGGCATAGAACGGCGTGTCCTCCCACGTGCGCCGCACCCGCGCCACGCCGATATCGGAACGCGTCGCGCGGGCCAGCCGCCACTTGCTGCGCGGCAATTGCGCGACCGGCGGCAGATCCACCGGCTCGGGCGCACCATCTGCGCCGAACCGCAAGGCGCTGGCGAACAGCGAGCCATCAGCCCGTTCACCTTCATAGCACACCACCGCCCCTTCGCGCATATGGGCGCGTGACCAGTGCCAGGTGCGAAAGCCTGCTTCCAAAGGCTCACGCCCGCGGTTGTGATCAAGATAGGCGCGGCCCTGCCATGAGACTGCGGGCGAAGTCATCTCCACCTCGATCCGCGCAACCGGCGCCAGGCAATGCCACACATGGTTGCTCGCCGGATCAAGCGCGAAGGCGACCGGGTTCAGCGCCTCGGGGAAGACCCGCACCACGCCGGTCACGCGCCGCTGGAACGGGTTGAACAAGCGCTTGTCGCGTTCCTCGATGGTGATTTCGAGGCTCTCGCCATCCCAGCGCACCGCGCTTGGCCCGATCACCAGATTGCGTTCATCACGGCTCACCGCGCTCCGCCCACGCTCGGTCATCGTCCAGCGCGCCTGCGGGCCATACAGCGCCACATTGAGGCTCGAATGATTGAGCGGATCGCTGCGGCCCGAACGCTTGTAATAGGGCGAAAACACGCTGCCCAGAAAGGCGATGATCGTCAGGCCGTGGGCTCCGTCGTCGCTGATCGCATCGACATACCACCAGGAATAGCCGCCGGCAGGGATCGCTTCATCGAAGCGAGGTCCCGTGCGATAACCTTCGCTGCCAGCAAGCCGGACAAGGCTGCCATAGGAACGCCCGCTGCCGGGTGCGTTGCCCCGCCCGTGCAATAGAGGCCCGGAAGCCGGGTTTTCGGGCCCTGTCGCTGGAAGGAAGCCGCCCAGCCGTGCGACGCTCTGCCATAAAGCGCGCCGCCCGTTGACGGGAACAGCTGCTCCCACGAGCGCGGGCTCATGACCTGCATCGGGGCGGCCTCCTCCAATATCAGGCCGCAGCGCGCCAGCGAATTCCTCATGGCGTTCGTGCATTGCTCGATCTCCTGTTCGGGATAGGGGTGATTATCGCCATTGGCTGGCGCGTTGACGATGATCTGGATGCGTTCGCGCTGGCCCTTGGGCAGGGCTGCATTGTCAGCCTCGCGCGCGGGGCGATCAATCGCGCACAGATAGACAGATGGATCCGACGGCGGACGACCACCAGCGATTTCCTTGAACTCGCGCGCGTAATCAGGCGAGAAAAAGACATTGTGATGGGTCAGCGGGAAACCATCAGTCGCGGCATGGGCATAGGTAACCAGCGCCGACAGCGAACGTTTGGGCGGCGGCACCGGCGCCACCGCATGGGATGCCTGCCGCCCCAGCCGCAATTCGGCAATCGCATTGGGATCGCCGTTCATGATGACGATATCGGCCGCGATCACCTCGCCGCTTGCCAGCCGCACGCCGCTCGTCCGCCCGCCGGTGGTGAGGATTTCGGCCACAGGCGCACCGGTGCGGATGGCTGCGCCCTGCCCTTCGGCGAGCGCCGCAATCGCCTTGGCCAGCGCGTGAATCCCGCCCTTGATAAGCCACACCCCGCGCGCCTCGACATGCGCGATCAGCATCAGCGTAGCGGGCGCCTGATAGGGCGATGATCCGCAATAGGTGGCATAGCGCCCGAATAACTGCCTGAGGCGCGGATCGGCGAAATGTTCGCCCAGCGCATCCCACAGCCGATCAAACGGGCGCATCGCCAGCATGTCGCCCATCCGGGTAAAGCCGATCTGGCGCATCATGGGAAAGGGCGTGGAAGCCTTGTCGCCGCGCAGGAACGGCGCTTCGAGCACGGCGAAAATGCGCTGCGCTTCGAGGCGGAAGTTGCGATAACCGCGCGCAGCAGCTGCGCCGGCGAAATCGCCGATGGCGTCTTCGCTTCTGCGCGGATCGGCAAACAGATCAAGATGGCCCGATGCATCCCAGGCATGGCGGGCAATGATTTCGGCAGGGGCAGCGGTGATGTGATCATCAAGGTTCGCCCCGCAGGCGGCAAACACCTCGTCAAACACTTCGCGTAAGGTGAAAACGGTCGGCCCGCCGTCGATCTCGGCGCCGTCCACGGCCACGCGCCGCGCCTTGCCGCCGACCCAGCACTCTTTTTCGCAGACCGTCACCTGCGCGCCGCGCGCAGCCAGCAGGGCGGCGCTGGTAAGCCCGCCAATTCCCGCTCCGATCACAACGACTCGCGCGCTCACTGCCTCTCCCAGCCGCTGACTGTCACGCCCCACGGACAATATCATTGACCTTGTCACGCCATCTGTCCAATGAATTAGACAGACGGGATCACATTTGGACAGGGTTAGATGGATTTTGCCGCGCTCAAGGTTGGCTATGTGGCGCGGCGCAACGCGATCTTTGCCAGCCCGCGCTTCCAATATTGGGCCGCACGCCTGCCGCTGATCAACTGGATCGCCAAAAGCCGCGCGCGCGGCGCGTTCGATATGCTGGCAGGCTTTGCCTATGCCCAGACCTTGCGCGCCTATGTCGAAAGCGGGATCTTTGCCGTGCTCGCCGAAGGCCCGGTCAGCACTGCCGAAGTCGCGACCCGGCTTGAACTCAGCCATGATGCCGCTGCGTGCCTGCTGCGCGCAGGCCGCGCGCTGATGCTGTCCGAAGAAGCGCGCGATGATGGCTGGATGCTGGGCGAACAGGGCGCGGTGATCGCCGCCAATCCGGGGGTGCAGGCGATGGTGCGCCATCACCGCCTGCTCTATGCCGATCTGGCTGATCCGCTCGCCCTGCTGCGGGCCGACCGGCGCGAGCCGACGCATTTGTCGCGGTTCTGGAGCTATGCAGGCGCGCTCCACGGCGCGGGTGAACGTGGGCGCGATACGGCGGAATATTCCGCCCTGATGGCCGCCTCGCAGCACTTTGTCGCCGATGAAGTGCTGGCGAGCGTTTCGTTCACGGGTGTGCGCCGGTTGCTCGATGTCGGCGGCGGGCATGGCGCCTTTCTCGGCGCGGTCGGCGGGCGCTATCCGGGCCTCGAACTGGGGCTGTTCGATCTGCCCGAAGTGGCCGCCAAGGGTGCAGAATTGCTGGCAGAACGCCTCGGGCCGGGCCGCATCACTGGCCATGGCGGCAACTTCTTCACCGATCCCATCCCCACCGGCTTCGACATGGTGTCGCTGGTGCGCATCCTGCACGATCACGATGATGCCCCGGCGCGCGCGCTGCTGGCAAATATCCACAGGTCTCTTGCCCCCGGCGCGCGCCTGCTGATCGCTGAACCCATGGCGCAAATCCCCGGTGCCGAGGCCATGGGCGAGGCGTTTTTCGGGCTCTATCTGTGGGCGATGGGCTCGGGCCGGGCGCGCAGTCAGGCGGAAATCATCGCGATGCTGCGCGCGTCAGGCTTTGCCAGCGCGCGCGCCGTCGCCACCGCCCAGCCCGTCAACACCAGCGTGATCATCGCACGTCGCTAGGGAAAGGTTGTCCAAATAAGTTGACAGTCTTTGGTGTAAGGCATAGCAAACAGACATGAGAGTGGATTTCCGGATTGGATGAGTCGCCATCCGCGCTCTTCCACAAATCGGAACGAGGGACTGTTTGATGAACACCTTGGCTGTCATTCTTGAAGCTCCCGAGCGCCTGGCGCTCAGGACGCTCGAATTGACCCCGGCAGGGCCAAGCGACGTGATCGTCGAAATCCATTACAGCGGGATCAGCACCGGTACGGAAAAGCTGCTGTGGACGGGCAAGATGCCGCCCTTCCCCGGCCTCGGCTATCCGCTGGTTCCCGGTTACGAATCTGTTGGCCGCATCATTGACGCCGGAGCAGAAGCACAAGGGCGCATTGGTGACTGGGTTTTTGTGCCGGGCGCCAATTGCTATCAGGACGCACGCGGATTGTTTGGCGGCACTGCCAAGCGCGTGATCGTTCCCTCGGCCCGCGCCATTCCGATCCCCGAGGAACTCGGCGAAGCAGGCGTGCTGTGCGCGCTGGCGGCAACGGCGCTGCATGCGATCAATGGCGGCGGCTATGATGGCAATCCGGCCAACCGCTGCGCGCTGCCTGATCTGGTGATCGGCCACGGCGTGCTCGGCCGGTTGATTGCGCGGCTTGCCGTCGCACTCGGCGCCCCTGCGCCCACCGTGTGGGAAACCAACCCTGCCCGCTGCGAAGGCGCGTTGGGCTACACGGTGATGCACCCTGAACAAGATGAGCGCCGCGATTATCGCGCCATTTATGATGCGAGCGGCGATTCCAACATCATCGACAGCCTCGTGATGCGGATGGCCAAGGGCGGCGAGATTGTGCTGGCAGGCTTTTATTCCGATCGCCTCAATTTCGCTTTCCCGTTTGCTTTCATGAAAGAAGCAACCTTGCGCGTCGCTGCCGAATGGCAGCCGGTCGATCTCGCGGAGACCCGCGAGTTGATCGAAACCGGCAAGCTCGATCTCACCGGCCTCATCAGCAATCGCCGCCCCGCGACGGCTGCTGATGAAGCTTACCCCCAGGCTTTCAGCGATCCTGAATGCCTTAAAATGGTTCTCGACTGGAGCGATTGCTGATGAGTGTTCTCGACAATCCTACTTTGGCCGATCAGGCCGCGATGCTGCGCGATGAAGCTTCTCATGAACCCGATCCGGTCCACACCGGCGAGGTGAAAAGCGAAACCCAGATCATTGCGATCTATGGCAAGGGCGGATCGGGCAAGAGCTTTGCCCTGTCGAACCTCAGCTACATGATGGCCCAGCAGGGCAAGCGCGTGCTGCTGATTGGCTGCGATCCCAAATCGGATACCACCAGCCTGCTGTTCGGCGGCAAGAGCGTGCCGACGATCATCGAAACCTCGTCCAAGAAGAAACTG
The DNA here is from genome assembly GCA_045377215.1 of Erythrobacter sp. Lineage (GTDB taxonomy): Bacteria > Pseudomonadota > Alphaproteobacteria > Sphingomonadales > Sphingomonadaceae > Erythrobacter. The sequence continues at coordinate 124,947 of JBJIOB010000003.1, read as the reverse complement.
GCGGGCGAGGAAGTCAGCATCGAGGATGTCTGCTTCCAGCGCGACGGCGTATTCGCAATGGAACTCGGCGGCCCCGAAGTGGGTCGTGGCTGCGGCGGGCGCGGCATTATCCATGGCTTCGAACTGCTCGAAAAGCTGGGCTTCCACGATTGGGGCTTTGATTACGTCCTGCTCGATTTCCTCGGCGACGTGGTGTGCGGCGGGTTCGGCCTGCCGATTGCCCGCGACATGTGCCAGAAGGTGATCGTGGTCGGCTCGAACGATCTGCAATCGCTCTATGTCGCCAACAATGTGTGCCAGGCGGTGGAATATTTCCGCAAGATGGGCGGCAATGTCGGCGTGGCGGGCATGATCATCAACAAGGATGACGGCACCGGCGAAGCGCAGGCCTTTGCCGATGCAGTCGGCATCCCGGTGCTCACCTCGATCCCCGCGAACGAGGATATCCGCCGCAAGAGCGCGAATTACCAGATCATCGGCGTACCCGGCGGCGAATGGGCGAGCATCTTTGAAGAACTCGCAATCAATGTCGCAGGCGCTCCGCCGGTGCGCCCGACCCCGCTGACGCAGGATGGCTTGCTCGGCCTGTTCAGCCCGGAAGATACCGGCGGCAATGTGCAGCTGATCCCGGCGACCCAGGCCGACATGCGCGGCGGCGTGTTCGAAACGCGCCCCAGCCTCGAAGTGATCTACGACGAGGCGTGATGGCGATGGATGATCTCACCCCCACAGGCGATACCCGCGCTCCGGACCGGATCGAGCTCACCGACGCCCCCGAAGGCGCGCCCGTTGATACAGGTGCCGGCTGCCATGGCGGCAAGGACACCATGCTGGCCGCAGCAAGGGCCGCAGGCAAGAGCGATATCCTTGATCGCTATGCCAAGGATTACCCGGTCGATCCCAACGCCGGCCCGCATGACCAGCCGCAATCCATGTGCCCGGCCTTTGGCAGCCTTCGCGTTGGGCTGCGGATGAAGCGCACTGCGACCGTGCTCTCAGGCTCGGCCTGCTGCGTTTACGGCCTCACCTTCACCTCGCACTTCTATGGTGCGCGGCGCACGGTTGGCTACGTGCCGTTCAATTCCGAAACCCTCGTCACCGGCAAACTGTTCGAGGATATCAAGGAAGCCGTCGAAGGGATGGCTGATCCTGAACTGTACGATGCCATTGTCGTCACCAATCTGTGCGTGCCGACGGCAAGCGGCGTGCCGCTGCGGCTGCTGAAAAAGAACATGAACGGCGTGCGCATCATCGGCATCGACGTGCCGGGCTTTGGCGTGCCGACCCATGCCGAGGCGAAGGATATTCTGGCAGGCGCGATGCTGAATTACGCCCGCGAGGAAGTGATGGCAGGCCCCGTCGCCGCCCCGCGTGAGCGCACCGACAAGCCCAGCGTTGCCCTGCTGGGTGAAATGTTCCCGGCTGATCCGGTGGTGATCGGGCAGATGCTTGCGCCCTTGGGCCTTGCTGCTGGCCCGGTTGTCCCCACCCGCGAATGGCGCGAGCTTTATGCCGCGCTCGATTGCGCAGTGGTCGCCGCGATCCACCCCTTCTACACTGCCAGCATCCGCGAATTCGAAGCCGCTGGCCGTCCGATCATCGGTTCGGCCCCGGTCGGCGCGGATGGCACGGCAGCCTGGCTGCAAGCGCTCGGCGATACGCTTGGCCTGCCGCAGGACAAGGTCGACGGCGTGAAAAACGCCATGATCGGCGCATGCAAAGGCGCGCTCGCCAATATGCCGATCAAGGGCCGCATCACGGTTTCGGGCTATGAAGGTTCGGAACTGCTGGTCGCCCGCCTGCTGGTCGAAAGCGGCGCGGATGTCGTCTATGTCGGCTCGGCCTGCCCGCGCACCAAGTGGTCGGATCCGGACCGCGAATGGCTCGAAGCGCGCGGCGTCCATGTCAATTTCCGGGCAAGCCTTGAACAGGATATCGCCGCGGTTGACGAATATCGCCCCGATCTTGCGATCGGCACCACCCCGGTAGTGCAGCATGCCAAGACCCGCGCGATCCCCTCGCTCTATTTCACCAATCTCATCTCGGCCCGTCCGCTGATGGGCCCGGCAGGCGCTGGCAGCCTTGCCACGGTGATCAATGCCGCGATGGGCAACAAGACCCGGTTCGATACGATGCGCGACTTCTTCGAAGGCGTCGGCACGCAGCATGCTGCAGGCGTGTGGGAAGATCTCCCCGTCGACCGGCCCAAGTTCCGCAAGAAATACGCCGCCTTGAACGAGGCAGCGCGCAAGGCATCGGAGGCAATCGGCACATGACCCTTGTTCTCGATCATGATCGGGCTGGCGGCTATTGGGGCGCCACCTATGTCTTTACCGCGGTAAAGGGCCTGCAGGTCATCATTGATGGCCCGGTGGGCTGTGAAAACCTGCCCGTCACCAGCGTGCTGCATTATACCGATGCCCTGCCCCCGCATGAATTGCCCATCGTGGTGACGGGTCTGGCCGAAGAAGAACTCGGCAAGACCGGCACCGAAGGCGCGATGAAGCGGGCGTGGAAAACGCTTGATCCCGAACTGCCCTGCGTGGTGGTGACGGGCTCCATCGCCGAGATGATCGGCGGCGGCGTGACGCCCGAAGGCACCAATATCAAGCGCTTCCTGCCGCGCACCATTGACGAGGATCAATGGCAATCGGCAGACCGCGCGCTGACCTGGCTGTGGACCGAATTCGGCCCCAAGAAAGGCCCGCAAAAGCGCGAACGCAAGGAAGGCGAAAAGCCCCGCGTCAACATCATCGGCCCGGCCTATGGCATGTTCAACATGCCGAGCGATCTGGCGGAAATCCGCCGTCTGGTCGAAGGGATCGGCGCAGAAGTCGGTCTCGTCTTCCCGCTCGGCACGCACCTTGCCGATATTGCCAAGCTCGGAACGGCGGACGCCAATATCTGCATGTACCGCGAGTATGGCCGTAACCTGTGCGAAACACTCGAAGTCCCCTATTTCCAGGCGCCGGTTGGCCTCAATCAGACCACCAAGTTCCTGCGCGCACTGGGGGCAGAGCTCGGCCTTGATCCTGAACCCTTTATCGAGCGGGAAAAGCACACCACGATCAAGCCCTTGTGGGATCTGTGGCGATCGGTGACGCAGGATTTCTTTGCCACGGCCAGCTTTGGCATCGTGGCCAATGAAACCTATGCCCGCGGCATCCGCGCCTATCTCGAAGATGATCTCGGCATGCCCTGCAACTTCGCGTTTTCGCGCACGGCGGGCGTCAAGCCCAAGAACGAAGACGTGCGTGCGGCGATCTACAAGAACCCGCCGCTGGTATTGTTCGGCAGCTATAACGAACGCATGTACATGACCGAGTGCGGCGGGCGTGGGATGTATATCCCCGCCAGCTTCCCCGGTGCTGCGATCCGCCGCCATACCGGCACGCCCTTCATGGGGTATTCGGGAGCGAGCTATCTGTTGCAGGAAGTCTGCAATGCGCTGTTCGATGCGCTGTTCCACATCCTGCCGCTCGGCACCGAGATGGACAAGGTCGACAAGACGCCGGCGCGCAGCCTGACGGAACTCACCTGGGACAATGACGCCAAGGCGCTGCTTGATAGCCTTGTCGAAGCCCAGCCGGTGCTGATCCGCATTTCTGCCGCCAAGCGCCTGCGCGATGCCGCCGAAAAGGCAGCCCGTGCGGCGGGCGCTGATACTGTGACCGCAGATTGCCTCGATGAGGCACTGCTTGAAGGAGCGACCGCTTGACAGGCGCTCACGCCCTTCAACGATTTTCTGCCAAGGCTGCGGGCTTTGTCCCAGCAGCCTTGGTGCCGTTTGCCCCACACAAAGGGGCCATCCAATCCACGTGGGGGATCACGCGGGGATGCAGCCGGGAGCTTTCGGGCTCTCATTTCTACCCAACTGAACGGAGACATACCAATGACTGATCCGGAACGCGTAGGGACTTATCTGACGCCTGAAGAGGCGCAGGAAATCCACAAGGGCTTCATGGGCACGTTTGGCCTGTACGTGGTGATCGCGCTGATCGCCCACTTCCTTATGTGGAGCTACAAGCCCTGGCTTTGACCCGATCACGCCTGTGAGGTGGCCTGCCTTCGGGCTGTCCACTGATCGACTGATCCCAATTCAAGAAAAGGAATTTTCCCATGTGGAGAATCTGGTTCTACTTTGACATCCGCCGCGCCCTGGTTGCGCTGCACGTGGGTCTGGCCGTGTTGGCCTTCACCATCCACTTCATCCTGCTCAGCACGGATCGCTACAACTGGCTCGAGCGCGCTCCTGGCACGCCCGCGCCGGCTCAGGCTGCTATCGAGTCGTCGGAAGCTCCGGCGGCGGGGTAACACCTGTCGAACATGTGAGGGGGCAGGTTCGCCTGCCTGCCTCCTGACACTTTGGCGAAAACTTCAAAACCCGTCCTTGCGGCGGGGAGGATGGACCTATGGCGCTCCTTAGTTTCGAGCGGAAATACCGCGTGCGCGGTGGCACATTGATCGGCGGCGACCTTTTCGACTTCTGGGTCGGGCCGTTTTATGTTGGATTCTTTGGGGTGACGACGGCAATCAGTGCGCTTCTTGGGACCGCGCTGATTTTCGCCGCCGCCGTTGAGGGTCCGACTCTCAACCCTTGGCTGATCTCGATCAACCCACCCTCAGCCGAAGTGGGGCTTGGCTTTGCTCCCTTGTCTGAGGGCGGGTATTGGCAGGTCATCACCATTTGTGCGGTGGTGGCCTTCTCATCGTGGGTCGGCCGGCAAGCTGAAATCGCACGCAAGCTGGGCATGGGCTACCATGTCCCGATTGCGTTCAGCGTTGCCGTGTTTGCCTATGTGACCCTGAATGTGATCCGCCCCGTGCTGATGGGCGCGTGGGCCAACGGGTTCCCCTACGGGATCTGGACTCACCTCGATTGGGTCTCGAACGTCGGCTATGCCTTTGGCAACTTCCACTACAACCCTGTGCACATGCTCGCGATCACGTTCTTCTTCACGAACGCGCTCGCTCTGGCGCTGCATGGCGGTCTGGTGCTTTCGGCGGTTAACCCGACGGGCGGCACCAATGTGAAGTCGCCCGAATACGAAGACACCTATTTCCGGGACTTCATCGGCTATTCGGTGGGCACGCTCGGCATTCACCGGGTGGGCTTGTTCCTTGCGCTCAACGCAGGGTTCTGGAGCGCCATCTGCATCGTGATCTCCGGCACTCTGTATGTCGGCAGCTGGATCGAGTTCTGGGACTTCTGGAAACGCATCCCGATCTGGTCGTAAAGGAGCACCTGTATCATGGCGACTTATCAAAACATCTTTACCCAGGTGCAGGTCAAGGCAGCCCCCGAAATGGGGATTGCCCACCTCGATGGCAGTGAGGGGCGCCTGCCCTTCACCGGCTATTCCTACTGGATGGGCAAGATCGGCCAGGCCCAGCTTGGCCCGATCTACCTCGGCTGGCTGGGTGTGATCAGCCTCGCATTCGGCGGCATGGCGCTGTTCATCATCGGCATGAACTTTGCCGCCGAAGCCAACTGGAGCCCGCAAACCTTCATGCGCGAGTTCTTCTGGCTTTCGCTGAACCCGCCGGGGCCGGAATATGGCTTCAGCCCGTTTGTGCCGCTGAATGAGGGTGGCTGGTTCATCATGACCGGCGCGTTCCTCACCATCTCGGTGCTGTGCTGGTGGGCCCGTACCTATTACCGCGCCAAGGCGCTCGGCATGGGCATGCATATTCCCTGGGCCTTTGCCTCGGCCATCTGGCTGTTCCTGGTGCTGGGCTTCATTCGCCCGATGCTGCTGGGCAGCTGGGCCGAAGCGGTGCCTTACGGGATCTTCAGCCACCTCGACTGGACCAACAATTTCTCGTTGATCTACGGCAACCTGTTCTACAACCCGTTCCACGCGCTCTCGATCGTGTTCCTGTATGGTTCGGCGCTCCTGTTCGCGATGCACGGTGCGACCATTCTGGCGCTTGGCCGTTACGGCGGTGAACGCGAGATCGAACAGATCACCGATCGCGGGACGGCTGCGGAACGCGGCGCGCTCTACTGGCGCTGGGTGATGGGCTTCAACGCTTCGTTTGAATCCATTCACCGCTGGGCCTGGTGGTTTGCGGTGCTGGTGACGCTGACCGGCGGTATCGGCATCCTGCTGACGGGCACCGTGGTCGATAACTGGTACATCTGGGCGCAGGAGCATTATTACGCTCCCGAAACCGTCAACTACGATGTGAGTGACGCAGTGGCAGGCGCCAGCGGCCAGAAATAAGTGCGGGCGGGGCCGCTTGCCGGCCCGTTCTCCTTTCGGCTTCGGCTGCAATAATGCCCGGCGCGGACCAAGGTTCGCGCCGGGCTTTTTTGTGCCCAAGGGTGCAGTGAGGCGCAAACAGCCACAGCGGCGGCGGGAATGGGCGCAGGTTTTCGCGCAAGGTCGCCCCGCCCCGTCCGATCAACCACAGCCAATCGGCACGCGCGCAAGATCCTAAGCGGCTGGCCTCAATCGTGATCTGAGATCATAGAGGTGGAGCGGCAAGGATGCCGCCAGCGGCAGTGCGACCCACCACCAATCAGCCCCGACCAACGCCGCACGCAGCCCCACCACAATCAGCACCGCCGGGCCAAGCAGCGCGGCAATTTCGAGCCCGCGCCAGCCCTTGGCAAAACGCAGCCACACACCTTCCAGCCCAAGCACCGCCAGCACGATATCGGCAGCATGGCCGCTGGCAAACAGGCTCTCGATCATGGCACGGTGATCCTTGCGGGCGGGGTGTCAGCCAAACGGGGCATTCAGTTCAACCACCGCCCAGTTCAGCGCCCCGGCAAAGCCCACCCACACCAGATAGGGCACCAGACACAGCGCCGCGCTGCGGGAAAAGCGGCCGCAATAGATGATCAGCACCACAATCGAGAGCCACCAGGAAAATCACCTCGACAAAGGCCCAGTCGGGCCGCTGCATCCGGAAGAAAATCAGGCTCCACAGGATATTGAGAAAGCCATTGAGCGCAAACAGGCTGATCACCCATTCCGATTGCACCGAAGTGGGCGCAGCGCGCCAGGCATTGATCCCGGCCACGGTGATCAGCGCATAGATCAGCGTCCAGCCCATCGGGAAGACCACATCAGGCGGGTTCCAGCCGGGCTTTTCCAGCCCCTGATACCACGGCCCAAGATCGGTTATCGTCGCCCCCAGCGCTGCCACACACAGCGCCGCCACGGTCGCAACCGAGACGGGCAAGATCATCATCCGGTTCATGGCAAAGGGTTTACGGCGCTGCCGGGCGAGGTGCAATGGATCATGTCGCGCCATCCGGTGCCTGCCTTGCAACAGCTGGCAACAGAAAACCGCCGCAGGCTGCGTCTGTTACACGCAGCGAGCGGCGGTTCCCAATCACGGCGATACGGCCTCCGTCAGCGCGTGGCCGGCCTGAGGCCCAGCAAATGCGCGGTATCTTTCAGGAAGATCTTGACGTGGGCGAGCGGTTTGGCGCGCACCAGCTTCTTGTTCATATAGGCCTGCCAGGTCAGTTCCTGCACGTCCTTGTCGTCGCAGATGGTGACAAAGCGTTCGCGCCGCTTGTCGCTCTGATACCAGAAATACTGCATGATCCCGAGGATCCAGAACACCTTGCCGTGTTCTTTCATGAACTTCTTGCGCGCGGTGCGCAGGGCTCGCGCATCGCCCGTCTTGAGGAAGGCGGCGGCTGCTTCGCCGACCACGCGCCCGCCCATCATGGCGTAATAAATGCCCTCACCCGAAGCCGGGGCGACCACTCCGGCGGCATCGCCTGCAACAATCACATCAGCGCCATTGTCCCAGCGCTTCAGCGGCTTCAGCGGGATCGGCGCGCCTTCGCGGCGCACGGTTTCGCAGCGATCCAGCTTGAGATCATCGCGCATGGTGGCAATCGCGCCGCGCAAGGAAAAACCCTTGTTGGCGCTGCCCACGCCGATGCTGGCCGTATCGCCATGCGGGAAGACCCAGGCGTAGAAATCGGGCGACAGGCGGCCCTGATAGAACACATCGCAGCGCGCCGGATCAAAGGCATCCGACGTGCCCTCGGGCGATTTGATGATCTCGTGATAGGCGAACACGCAAGGCACGCGCTCGGCGCCCGGCAGGCATTGCTTGGCGACGGCTGATCGCGCGCCGTCTGCCCCGATCACGCAGCGCGCGCGCACGCGCTCAATCGGGCCGCCGCGCTGACGGCGGAAGGTGACGACGGGGTGCGGCAGATCATCACGCTCGATCTTTTCAAAGGTGGCCGTCAGCCGTTCCGCGCCCGAAGACCGGGCGCGTTCGCGCAGCCATTCGTCAAAATCCTCACGATCAACCATGCCGACATAGCCGATCTCGCCCACCGGCATATCGACCGCGCGGCCTGACGGGGCAATCATGCGGGCAGCGCGCGCTTTTGCCACAAGCAGGCTTTGCGGGATGTCGAAATCCGCCATCAACCGCGGGGGCACCGCGCCGCCGCAGGGCTTGATCCGCCCGCCGCGCTCCATCAGCAGCACCGAGTGGCCCGCCAGCGCCAGATCATTGGCCGCCGTGGAACCCGAAGGCCCGCCGCCGATAATGACGACATCATAGATTGCCTCGGTCATGCGAACATCTCCCTCTCACCCGGTTGTTGTGTTGTCGTGGTGGGAACGCGCGCAGCAGCCCCCACGGCCAGTATCGCAGCGAGCACAAAGGCTGCGCTCTCCACCGCAAAGATCAATTGGAATGCCGCGCCGTCTGCGCCCATGATACGCCGCGCCACATCGACGCCCACCGCGCCGATCAGCCCGCCAAGCCCGAAGGCAATGGCCTGGCTTGCGCCCCACACACCCATGCGCACGCCCTCGCGGGTCTTTTCGCCTGCGCCTGCCAGCCCCATCATGGTGCCGATGGCCGCCACCGCGAACACCCCGTTGCCGAGGCCCAGCACAAAAGCGTTGATCGCCAGCGGCCAGGGCGGGCCATGCACCGCCGCCATGGCCAGCCCGGCAAGACCCACCGCCGAGGCGAGGCATCCGCCCACCACCCAGCTTCTGAGGTCGCGCTGGCCATCACCAGCAAAGGCGCTCCCGCCGATCCCGGTGATGATCATGCCAAGCAGAATGCCCGCCTGATGCGTGCCGCCCAATTGCGTCGATTCGCCCGGCGTCATCTTGAAGATCAGCCCGCCAAACGGCTCAAGGATCAGATCCTGCATCGAAAAGGCGATCATCGAGACAAAGATGAAAATGGTGAACCGGCGCGCAGCCTTTTCGGCCCAGATCTCGGCAATGGCGGCCTTGAAATCGGGCGCAGGGCCTTCCTTGGCCACCTCGGCAAAGACGCCCGCCTGCCGTTCGAGCCGGAAAGTTGCGAGCACCGTCACGCTCAGCATCACTGCGCCCAAGCCCCCTGCCACCCACAGCAGGCGCTCGGGCGAATAGGGGATGAGCAGCTGGCCCACCGTGATGGCAGAGGCAACAATGCCTGCGACCATCATGATCCAGGTCAGCGCTGCGGCTGCCGCGCGGCGCCGCGGGGCGACGCCCGATGCCAGCAGGGCCAGCGCCGAGGTGCCGCCTGCCCCCACGCCGACGCCGATCAGCGTGTAGGCCACAATCGCCATGCCAAAACCCAGCACCGGCGATGGCACCATCAGCAAGGTTGCCTGCGTCGCCATGAACGCCGCCCCTGCCAGCACCGCCACCCCGCCGATGATCCACGGCACCCGCGCACTGCCCTTGTCCGAGCCGTGCCCCCACAAGGGGCGGCACAATTGCACTGCATAATGCCACGCCACCAACCCCGCAGGGATTGCCGCAGCCAGCGCATATTCCACCACCATCAGCCGGTTCAAAACCGTCGTCGCCAGCATCACCAGCGCGCCGATGGAGGCCTGCACCAGCCCGATCCGGGCAATCGCCAGCCAGCCAAACCCGGCTTCACCCGTCACGCTGGCCGGAGCGCGCGAGGCAGGCGAGCCTGCGCGGCCCATCAGATATAGCCCCCAAGGCCCAGCGCCGCCGCCAGCATCCCCAGCACATAAAGCGTCACGCCTACGCCGTTATACCACGGGGCCTTGCCGGCGGGATCGCGGATCAGGGTCGGCATGGCGGCGATCTGCGCGATCAGCGATGCGGTGACGATCAGCGCCGACCAGCCATAGCCCCACAGACCAAGCAGGCCGATCACCACGATCTGGTTCACCGCCATGGTGGTGCAGGCAAAGCGCGCAGCCGCCTCCACCCCCATCACCACGGGGAGCGAGGTGAAGCCCGATTGGCGATCACCCTCGACTGCCTTGAAATCATTCAAAACCATGATCCCGTGCGCGCCCAGCGAATAGAAGAACAGCACGAACACCACTTCTTTGGCGGGCATCGCGCCCAGCATCACGGTGGCGCCGGTGAACCAGCTGAGGCCTTCATAGGTCAGGCCGCAGACCAGCGGGCCGACCATCCCGCTCTCCTTGAAACGGAACGGCGGCGCGGAATAGGCCCAGGCAAAGGCCAGGCCCACCAGCGAGGCAACAAACACGATCGGCCCCAGCAACCAGCCGACTGTCGCCGAAATCAGGCTCATGATAAGAGCGATATACAGCCCCCAGCGCCCCGGAATCCGGCCCGAGGGGATCGGACGATCCGGTTCGTTGATCGCATCCACGTGGCGATCGAACCAGTCGTTCACCGCCTGGCTGGTGCCGCACACCAGTGGCCCTGCCAGCAAGACGCCGCCTGCCACAAACCACCAGCGCCCATCCAGCCCGGCCCCCGAAGAGACCGCGCCGCACATGAACGCCCACATCGGCGGAAACCATGTGATCGGCTTCAGAAGTTGCAAGGCATCGCGCGGCGCAGGAAAATTGGGGCTGCGCGTCGCGGGGCGAGTTGAAGGCACAGATTGATCCATGTGCACAAGGCTATGTCTGACAGGCCAAAGCGTCAAATTATTTTGACACTTTGTCTCCAACAAACACATTTTTTGTGATCATCCCCAACAGCACGCCCGCCGCACTGCCCATAAGGCAAGTGTCAGGCCAACTTGATACACGTGGGATTTGCGGGCTTGAGGAGGCGCTTCCGGCCCGCCCCTTCAGGGCAGGACAGGGGTGCCCCTCGCCCAAGCCCAAATCGGGCTTGCAGCGATTAAGCAGCCTTTAAGCGCAATTAGCAGCATTTAACGATTGCTCGCCAAACCAGCGCGGCGGAGCGGCTTATTCGCCGTCACCCGTCAGATTGCCAAGCCCGTAGCGGTGCAGCTTGGAATAGAGGCTCTGGCGGGAAAGCCCAAGGATTTCAGCGGCAGACGCCCGGTTATCCGAGGTGTAGGACAGCGCCGCCTCGATGCACAAACGCTCGATCAGATCGGTGCTTTCGCGCACGATATCCTTCAAGGACATGCGGCCGACCAGATCAGTCAATTGTTCGACCGAACGCGGCAATTCTTCCGAACTGCTGGTGGGCAAATCGCGCATCCGGCGGCCGATGGGACGGATCACGAAAGCGTAAAACGGCTCCTCCCCGCCGGTGCGTACCGCTGACAATTCAACGGCTTCACCCTCGATATCGCGGCCCACGCGCACCACTGTGCTGACATTGCGCGCCGCGCCATGCTGATCAATCTGGCCTTCGATCAGATCCAGATCAATGCCCGGTCGCCCAATCGTTTCCGACAAGTGCCGCCCCCGCAGCGAATCCACGCTTGCCGCCTGCACCATCTCGACGAAGGCACTGTTTGCGCTGACAATTTCCAGAGAGCTGTTGGCGACAACAAAGGCATCGGGCATCTGATCAATAAGCTCGCCCACCGGGACGCCCAAGGGCGTGGCCCCCTCGCCCCCGCCTTCGCCCAGCGTCACCAGTCGCAGCAGCAGGAACTGCCCGCGATCCTGGGTGAACCCGGCGACCGACGCCTGCACTTCGCGCGCACCTTTTGACAGGCGCAGGGCAATCGGGCTGACATTGTCCGAAACCAGCGCCGATCCGACCAGCGCCTGCACCGCATCGCGTGAATTGCGATCCAGCACGCCGAGCAATTTCTTGCCCGGCAAGCTTCCGGCGCGCGCCCCGAACATGCTGTGGGCGGCGGGATTTGCCTCACGAATTCTGAGACTTGCAGCCTCGATGATCATCACTGCTTCAGAAGAACGCTCAAACAGCATGCGGTAACGCGCTTCGAGCTGACGCATCCTCAGATAATCACGTTCGAGCGCCTGCTGCACCTGCAACAATCGCTGCTGCAAGCGCCCGGCCTCACGCAGATCGCGGCCAAAGGCGATGTGATATTCGCCGCCGTTCATGCTCAAAACCGAATAGCGCACCGGCAATTCGCCATCGCGGGTCGGATGGTTAACCTCGCGCCAGGGCTGCACTTCGCCGCGCCGCGCCGCCGCCAGCATTTCCATCACCTTGTGGCGGCTATCTTCGGTGACAGTGTCGATCCAGTTGGAACCTATCACATTGGTAAAATTGGGAAAATCACGCGGATCATAGGCGGCATCAAGGATCGTTCCGGCATCATCGAGCACCAGCGCGACATCGCCTGCCACCAGCGCGAGCCGCATCGCCGAGGCTGCATCGAGCGCGCCAAACAGCTCGGCTGCAGCGCCGAAGGAATGCTTGCCATCAAGGGAATGTTTGCGGGAGAGCATCCGGTGGTTGAACCTAACGCAGATTGTGAGCCTTTACAGGGGCGGCGGCGACGAGTTGTTCGGCAAGTTCCAACGCGCTGAGCGCATCATGGCCAGTACCATCCGCGCCTGCTTCGGCGACGATCGACGGGTTTTCATTGATGATGCGCCCCCCGACAATCACCGCCACATGCGGGTTGGCAGACACGCTGCGGATCGCCCGGATGAGATTGCCGAGCGCGGCGCTAGGGCAATCGCGCGTGAGCGTCAATCCGACGATATCGAACGGGACATGCGCGAGGCGATCAAGCAGTTCGCGGCGTTCCGCCTTGACCAGCGCTTCGCTTTGCCAGCCGGCGCGGGCAAAAACTTCCTCGATCATCAGCGCGCCGAAATTGTGGATGTCGCCCGGCATCGGCGAAAACAGCGCGCTGCGCTGTTCCGGATAGGGGAAAAGCGTCGCCGGGGAGCGGGCCGAAATTTCCCGCATCACTTCCTGCAATCGCCACAAACCCATTGTAACATCGATGAAATCACATTCATCACGATCCCACATTTCGCCGAGCCTGCGGGCTGCCGGGGCGAGCAGTTCGATGCAGATCGCCTCGACACTGGCGCCGCGTTCGATCAGGGCATCGACCTCTTCGAGCAGGCCTGCTGCCTCCAGCCTGAGGGGGAGGAGCGCAAAGCGGTTGAGATCGGCGCCGTTGATAAGGCCGGGGCGCGCGCAATCACTGTCGGGACCGCCGGAATTATGGGCCATCAGCAGGCGCGGAATGATCTCGCTTTCGATCACGGTGGAGATCGATTCGATGGAGTCGGACGGGGAATATTTCTGCTTGGAAACGCGTTTGCGCACGCGTTCGAACGGGCCTGCCAGACGTTCGCGCCAGGCCGCAGCGCTCGCGCCAAAAGTGCCGGAATTGCTGGCCTCTCCCATCGGCTGCCCCCCTGTCAGATCATGCGGACGGTGATGTCCACGATGATGCGAAACGCGTCGCACCCCGCAAGCAATCTGGCCCTGATCCCGAAGAAGCCAATTTCAACACCATACGCTTTTTCCCGAGGTCACGCAAACACCGATCCGCGCTGCGCAAAAGCGTCAACAATTTAGAACGTCCAATTTAGTTGACACTCCAGTTGGGAAAGGCGTAGGTTTCGATTCTGACAGCAAAGGCTAACATCACAATGACTCGGATGGATCAGGCATCCCCAGTCGGGCCTGCGAAAAGATCGCCGCAGGCGGACACGGAGAGCAAAAACCGATACGCGCTGTATACCGCCGAAGAGCGGAAGCGCCGGGACGAGACAGTCTGGACACTGGTTCAAGGCATTCTCGCGCCTTTGCAGTTCCTGGTTTTCATCGTCAGCCTCGTGCTGGTGATCCGCACGCTCAAGACCGGCGAAGGCGCGTTTGCCGCCGATGCCTCGGTCGTTGTCAAAACCTTCTTTCTCTACACGATCATGGTGACGGGCGCGATCTGGGAAAAGGTCGTGTTCGGCAAATATCTCTTCGCCAAGGCGTTCTTCTGGGAAGACGTTGTCTCGATGGGCGTGATTGCGCTGCACACGCTCTACATGGTCATGCTGCTGGGCAACTACGGGACGCTTGAACAGCGGCTGGTGGTGGCTCTGGCCGGCTACATTATCTATGTCGTCAATGCCGCCCAGTTCATCTGGAAGCTGCGGATGGCGCGCCTTCAGGCCGAACGTGAAGCGCTCGACGCGGCGCTTAATCAGGCCCGGAATTCTCAGGACATGGCGGTGGCTGCGTGAGCGATACCGCACTCCTCGATGGCTGCAGCGCCGATTACGCCGCTCCGGCAGGCGCATCGCCCCGCGATGCCCGCCCGGTGCTGCGCGAGCGCGGCCAGCGCGAGGTGTTCTGCGGGCTGACGGGGATCATCTGGCTGCACCGCAAGATGCAGGATGCGTTTTTCCTCGTCGTCGGATCGCGCACCTGCGCGCATTTGCTCCAATCAGCCGCCGGCGTGATGATCTTTGCCGAGCCGCGCTTTGCGACCGCGATCATGGAAGAGCGTGATCTCGCAGGCATGGCCGATGCGCAGGAAGAGCTGGATCGGGTGGTCACCCGCCTGCTCGAACGGCGCCCCGACATCAAGACGCTGTTCCTTGTCGGCTCGTGCCCGTCGGAAGTGATCAAGCTTGATCTGGCGAAGGCCGCGCAGCGCCTCGGCGCGCAATACATGCCGCGCGTGCGCATCCTCAATTACACCGGCAGCGGCATCGAGACGACTTTCACGCAAGGCGAGGATACCTGTCTTGCCGCGCTGGTGCCGGTGATGCCGCAGAGCGATGCGCAAGCTGACAAGCAATTGCTGATCGTCGGCAGCCTGCCCGATATTGTCGAAGACCAGTTCCTGCGCCTGTTTGCCGAACTTGGCATTGCCAATGTCGGGGTGCTGCCCGCGCGCAATTCGCGCGACTTGCCGAGCCTTGGGGCCAATACCCGCTACATTCTTGCCCAGCCCTTCCTTGCGGAAACCGCGATGGCGCTGGAAGATCGCGGCGCGCAGCGGATCGAGGCGATGTTCCCGTTCGGCGCGCAAGGCACCAGCGACTGGCTGACTGCTGCTGCCCGCGAATTCGGCATCGACGAAGCCCATATCGCGCGCGTGCTCGCACCGGGCCGCGAACGGGCGCACAAGGGGCTGAGCAAGCTGCGCGGCGAACTTGCAGGCAAGCGCATCAGCTTTCTGCCGGATTCGCAGCTCGAAGTGCCGCTGGCCCGCTTCCTCCAGAATGAACTGGGCATGGAACTGGTCGAAGTCGGCACGCCCTATCTGCACCGCGCGCATCTCGCCCGCGAACTCGCGCATTTCGGTGACAACGTGCGCCTGTCCGAAGGCCAGCATGTCGAACGCCAGCTTGACCGGGTGCGCGCTGACAAGCCCGATATCACGGTGTGCGGGCTTGGCCTTGCCAATCCCTTGGAAGGCGAAGGCTTCACGACCAAGTGGGCGATCGAACTCGTCTTCTCGCCGATCCACGGCTTTGATCAGGCCGCGGACCTTGCCGAACTTTTCGCGCGTCCCCTGCGGCGGCGCGACAGGCTGGAGGTCTAGGCGATGCAACTGGCCGTGTGGACATATGAAGGCCCGCCCCATGTCGGCGCGATGCGCATTGCGACCGCGATGAAGGGGCTGCACTATGTGCTCCACGCGCCGCAGGGCGATACCTACGCCGATCTGCTGTTCACCATGATCGAGCGCCGGGGCCAGCGCCCGCCGGTGACCTACACCACTTTCGAAGCGCGCGATCTGGGCAAGGACACCGCGCAAATCTTCCAGGATGCCGCGCGCGAGGCCGTGGCCCGGTTCAATCCGCAGGCGATCATTGTGGGTGCATCGTGCACGGCGGAACTCATTCAGGATGATCCGGGCGGTCTGGCCGAAGCGATGGGGCTGTCGGTGCCCGCCATCGCGCTCGAACTGCCGAGCTATCAGCGCAAGGAAAACTGGGGCGCGGCTGAAACCTTCTATCAGGTCGTACGCCATCTGGCTGACAAGAACCTTGTGCGCGAACCGCGGGAAGGCCGCCGTGCCCGCGCCAATATCCTTGGCCCCACCGCGCTGGGTTTCCGCCACCGCGATGATCTGGTCGAGATCCGCAAGATCCTCGATACCCTTGATATCGAGATCAATCTGATCGCACCGCTGGGTGCGACCCCGCATGACATCGCCCGCATTGGCGCGGCGGATTTCAACATCGTCATGTATCCCGAAATTGCAGATGAGGCGTCCCGCTGGCTGGAAAAGACCTTTGGTCAGCCCGCGGTGCGCACCGTCCCTATCGGCGTGGGAGCAACCCGCTCCTTCATCGCCGACGTCGCCGAGCTGGCAGGTGCAGATCCCACGCCTGCCCTCGGCGACACCTCTTCCCGGATGCCGTGGTGGTCACGTTCGGTCGATTCGACCTATCTGACCGGCAAGCGCGTCTTCATCTTCGGCGATGCCACCCATGCCGTTGCCGCTGCGCGTATCGCGCGCGAGGAACTGGGTTTCGAGGTCTGCGGCCTTGGCTGCTACAACCGCGAATTCGCCCGCGATATCCGCGCCGAAGCCGCGCGCTGCGGGGTGGAACCGCTGATCACCGATGATCACCTTGCCGTGGAAGATGCGATTGCCGCGGCCTGTCCTGAACTGGTGCTGGGCACGCAGATGGAACGCCACATCGCCAAGCGTCTGGGCCTGCCCTGCGCGGTGATTTCGGCGCCGGTGCATGTGCAGGATTTCCCCGCGCGCCACTCGCCCCAGATGGGTTTCGAAGGCGCCAACGTGATCTTCGATACCTGGGTGCATCCGCTGGTGATGGGCCTTGAGGAACACCTCCTCACCATGTTCCGCGAGGATTTCGAATTCGCCGACGAACATGGCGCCAGCCATCTGGCAGCGCACGCGCCCAAGGCGATGAAGCTTGAAGTGCAATCGGAAGCGCCGGTGGCCGATATCCCCGCCCCTGCCCCTACCCTCGAAGCTGCGCCGCTCGATGGTTCGCTCTGGACGGCAGAAGCCGAGCGCGAGCTCAAGAAAATCCCGTTTTTTGTGCGTGGCAAGGCCAAGCGCAACACCGAGGCCTATGCCGCTGCCGAAGGCCTCAGCCGCATTGAACTGGAAACACTCTACGACGCGAAGGCACATTATGCACGGTAAGGTCGCTTCTCCCGCAATCGTCGATCCACGCGCCCCGGTGCGGGTGGTGATCGTGACGCTGGACAATCACCTCAAAGGCGCGGTGGGCCGCGCTGAGGCCGAACTGGCAGCGGACAATATCCTGCTGTCGCTGCATGCCGCCTCGGAATGGGGCAGTGATGCCGCTGAACTGGCGAAAGTGAACGAAGCGATTGCCGAGGCTGACATCGTCATCACCACGATGATCTTCCTCGACGAACAGATCCGCATGATCCAGCCTGCACTGGAAGCGCGGCGTGAGGATTGCGATGCGATGGTCTGCCTGATGAGCGCAGGCGAGATCGTGCGCCTCACCAAGATGGGCGCCTACCGCATGGATGCGCCGGCCAAGGGGCCGCTGGCGCTGCTGAAAAAGCTGCGCGGTTCGTCCAAGCCCGGCGGCAATTCCGCCGAAGGGCAGATGAAAATGCTGCGCCGCCTGCCCAAGCTTTTGAAGTTCATTCCCGGCACCGCGCAGGATGTGCGCGCCTATTTCCTGACCCTGCAATATTGGCTGGCGGGTTCGGATGAAAACGTGGTCGCCATGGTGCGCGCGCTGATTGATCGCTACGCCAGCGGTGAGCGTGCCTATCGCCGCGGCATCACCAAGGCCGATGCGCCGATCGAATATCCCGAAGTGGGCGTCTATCACCCGCGCACCCAGCAGCGCATTTCCGAAAGCCTGCGCCTGCTCCCGAACGAGCCGGGGCGCGAAGGCACGGTTGGCCTCATTCTGCTGCGCTCCTATCTGCTGGGCCGCGATGCTGCCCATTATGACGGCGCGATTGCCGCTTTCGAGGCACAGGGCCTGAAAGTGGTGCCGGTGTTTGCAAGCGGGCTTGATGCGCGCCCGGCGATCGACAAGTTCTTTGTCGGTCCCGATGGCAGGCCCACAGTCGATGCCATCGTCAACCTCACCGGCTTCAGCCTCGTGGGCGGCCCGGCTTACAGCGATGCAGCGGCCGCGCGCGAAGTGCTGGCCAAGATGGATCTGCCCTATCTTGCGGCCCATGCCGTCGAATTCCAGACCATCGAGGATTGGGCGCTGAGCGAGCGCGGGCTGCTCCCGCTCGAAGCGACCTTGATGGTTGCCCTGCCCGAGCTTGACGGCTCGACCGTGCCGAGCGTGTTCGGCGGGCGAGCGGGCAATTCCGGCCCGCATTGCAAGGGCTGCGAGCGGCACTGCGCGCAGCATGTCACCGAAAAACTGCGCCCGATGCAGGGCTGCCCCGAACGCGCCGAAGCACTCGCGGCCCGCACCGCGCGGCTGATCCGCCTGCGCAAGAGCGAACGCGCCGCGCGCAAGCTCGCTATCGTGCTGTTCAACTTCCCGCCCAATGCAGGCGCAACCGGCACAGCCGCCTTCATGGCAGTGCACGAATCGCTCTATGGCACATTGAAGCGCCTCAAGGCCGAAGGCTACGATGTCGAAGTGCCTGAAAGCCTCGATGCCATGCGCGAGGCGATCCTCAAGGGCAATTCCGAGCGTTACGGCACCGATGCCAACATCGCCCACCGCATCCCGGCTGACGAACACGTGCGGCGCGAGAAATTCCTCGGCGAGATCGAAGCGCAATGGGGCCCTGCTCCGGGCAAGCAATTGTCAGATGGCGGCCATATCCAGATCATGGGCGCGCATTTCGGCAATATCTTTGTCGGCGTGCAGCCTGCCTTCGGCTTCGAAGGCGATCCGATGCGGCTGTTGTACGAAGGCCGCTTCTCGCCGACCCATGCCTTCAGCGCGTTTTATCGCTACATCAACGAGGATTTCGGCGCCCACGCAGTGGTGCATTTCGGCACGCACGGCGCGCTGGAATTCATGCCGGGCAAGCAGGCCGGGATGTCGGGCACTTGCTGGCCGGAGCGGCTCATCAGCGATCTGCCGAACTTCTATCTCTATGCCGCCAACAACCCGACCGAAGGCATGCTGGCCAAGCGCCGTTCAGCAGCGACCCTGATCAGCTACCTCACCCCGCCGCTGGCGCAGGCCGGGCTCTACAAGGGGCTGTCGGAGCTGAAGACCAGTGTCGAACGCTGGCGGCTGACGCAGAACGATCCCGATCACGAGGAAGAACGCGCTGATCTGGAACAGATGATCGCCGACCAGTGCGAAGCGCTCGATATCGAATACAGCGAAATCGGCGAACTCACGGCCAAGCTTTACGAGCTCGAAGAAGCGCTGATCCCTTACGGCCTGCACATTCTGGGTCAGAACCCGCATGGCCAGGAACTCGAAGACATGCTCGATGCCATGGTCGAGGCAGGCGGCGGGCCGGACAAGGTCAGCCGCGAGGAACTGCGCGCCAAGATCGGCTCGTCCGATGAACTCGGCTCGCTCGTCCATGCGCTTGATGGCGGCTATGTCCTGCCTGCTCCGGGCGGCGATGTGATCGTCAATCCCGATGTGCTGCCCACGGGCCGCAACATCCACGGGTTTGATCCCTTCCTGCTGCCTTCGGCCTTTGCCTGCAAGCTTGGCAGCGAACAGGCCGAACAACTGATCGCCCGCCATGTGAACGGCGGCGCGGACTTCCCCGAAAGCATCGCGATGGTGCTGTGGGGGACCGACAACATGAAGACCGAAGGCGTGCAGATTGCGCAGGCCATGCGGCTGATGGGTGCCCGTCCGCGGCGCGACTCCTGATGGCCGCCTGTGCGGTGCGGAACTGATCCCGCTCGAAGAACTCGGCCGCCCGCGCATCGACGTGGTGATGACGCTGTCGGGCATTTTCCGCGATCTTCTGCCGATGCAGATCCGCATGCTCGCCGAAGCCGCGCTGATGGCGAGCCAGGCAGATGAGCCCACGGAAGCCAATTTCATCCGCAAGCACACGCTCGCCCAGATGGAAAAGCACGGCTGCGACATCGAAACGGCTGCCCTGCGCGTATTCTCCAATGCCGAGGGCGCTTACGGCGCCAACGTCAACCAGATGATCGACGGCGGCACCTGGGCTGATCCCGATGAACTCGCCAATGCGTTCGAGACCCAGAAGGGTTTTGGCTACGGCATTTCGGGCCGCCCGGTGCAGCAGCGCGAAATCCTCCAGAGCGCATTGGCGACGGTCGATTTCACCTACCAGAACCTTGAAAGCATTGAACTGGGCATCAACGACGTTGATCAATATGTTGACGGGCTTGGCGGCGTGGCGCGCAGCGTGGCCAAGGCCAAGGGCGCAGAAGCCCCTGTCTACATCCTTGATGCAACCCGCGGTAAGCCCAAGGTGCGCACGCTGGCTGAACAGATTGATCTGGAAGCACGCACCCGCACCTTGAACCCCAAGTGGTATGAAGGCCTGCTCGAACACGGCTACGAAGGCGTGCGCCAGATCGAAGGCCATGTGAACAGCACCTTCGGCTGGTCGGCCACCACCGGGCAGGTTGCGCCGTGGGTCTATCAGAAGATCTCGGAAACCTTCGTGCTCGATCCCGACATGCGCCGCCGCATGAGCGACTTGAACCCCAAGAGCTCGGCCAAACTCGCCGGACGCTTGCTCGAAGCGTGTGACCGCAACCTGTGGGAGCCCGATGAAGCCACCCTCGCCGCCTTGCGTGAAGCCAGCGACGAGCTTGAAGATCGCCTCGAAGGCGTCTTCGCGGAATAATGAACAAAGGGATCGACCAATGAACCTGCACTCCCCCTCCTCCTCGTTCAATCCGCCTGATGGCGAGGGATCGGTGCAGGTCCAGCTCGACCCGTCCGACAAGATCAAGGGCGCCAAGGTCTTTGCCGTCTATGGCAAGGGCGGGATCGGCAAATCGACGACCTCGTCGAACCTGTCGGCTGCCTTTTCCAAACTTGGCCACCGGGTGCTCCAGATCGGCTGCGATCCCAAGCATGACAGCACCTTCACGCTGACCAAAAAGCTGATGCCGACCGTGATCGACGTGCTCGAAACGGTGGAATTCCACGCCGAGGAGCTGCGGCCCGAAGACTACATGTTCGAAGGCTATAACGGCGTGATGTGCGTGGAAGCCGGCGGGCCGCCTGCGGGCACTGGCTGCGGCGGCTATGTGGTTGGCCAGACGGTGAAACTGCTCAAGCAGCACCACCTGCTCGAAGAAACCGATGTCGTGATCTTCGATGTGCTGGGCGATGTGGTGTGCGGCGGGTTTGCCGCGCCCTTGCAGCATGCCGAGCGCGCGATTGTGGTGGCGGCCAATGATTTTGACAGCATCTTTGCGATGAACCGGATTGTCGCGGCGATTGGCGCGAAGTCCAAGAATTACGATGTGCGGCTGGCCGGCGTGGTCGCCAATCGCAGCCGCGAAACCGACGAGATTGATCGCTTCTGCGACAAGATCGGCATGCAGCGCCTCGCGCATTTCCGCGATGTCGATGCGATCCGCCGCTCGCGCCTGAAGAAGTGCACGCTTTTCGAAATGGGCGATGATCCTGAAGTGATCGCCGCCCAGAACGAATATCTGCGCCTTGCGCAGATGCTGTGGGACGGGGTCGAACCTTCCGCAGCACAGCCGATGAAAGACCGCGAAATCTTTGACTTTCTGGGATTTGAGTGATGGCAACGCGTTCTCCTAGCCGATATGATGCCCAGCGCGAGCAGCTGGCGACCTATTTTGACAGCACCGCGCGCCAGGCGTGGATTGATCTGACCTCCGATGTGAAGGTGAGCGGCATTCGCGCCACGGTGCGTGCCGGGCGCGATGCGATGCGCGCGACCTTGCTCGACTGGCTGCCCACCGATCTGCGCCGCACCCGCGTGCTGGATGCAGGCTGCGGCACCGGCGCATTCAGCATTGCGGCAGCCTGCCGCGGCGCGGAAGTGACGGGCATTGATGTGGCCGCGGGCCTTGTCGATGTCGCGCGGCAGCGCACGCCTTCGTTCATCGGCCATGGCCGGATCGACTGGCGCGCAGGCGACATGCTTGATCCCGAACTTGGCACCTTTGCCCATGTCGTGGCGATGGATTCGCTGATCCACTATCAGCCCGCTGATCTTGCCAATGCGCTCGCGCTGCTGGCGGAACGCACGACTGGCTCGATCCTGTTCACCTTCGCGCCGCGCACCGCGCTGCTGCAGACAATGTACACTATCGGCAAGGCCTTCCCGCGGTCGGACCGCTCGCCCGCGATTGTGCCGACGCTGGAATGGGAAATCCGTCACCGGTTGGGCCAGCTTCCCGGCTGGCGGATCGGCCGTACCAAGCGCATTTCGAGCGGGTTCTACACCTCGCAGGCGCTCGAACTCGTGAGGCACGGATGAAACCCGACGCGCGTCCCAAGCCGCCGCACTGGACGGAAGTGATCTTCCGCATGCTGCCGTTCGCAGATGCGGCAAGCACCGATCTTCCCATGAGCCAATTGCTGCGCCTGTCCCTGTTTCAGGTGACGGTGGGGATGGCGATGGTGCTGCTCAATGGCACTTTGAACCGGGTGATGATTGTCGAGCTTGGCACGCCCACCTGGCTGGTGGCGATCCTGATTGCGGTGCCGGTGGTGGTTGCGCCGTTCCGTGCGCTGATCGGCCATCGTTCGGACACGCACCGTTCGGTGCTGGGCTGGCGGCGGGTGCCCTATATCTGGTTCGGCTCGCTGATGCAGTTCGGCGGGCTGGCGATCATGCCGTTCGCGCTGCTGCTGCTGGGCGAGGCGGATCGGTTTGAAATCGGCCTCGGGGCCGGCGCGCTGGCGTTTCTGCTGACGGGCATCGGTTTCCATGTCACCCAGACGGCCGGCCTTGCGCTGGCCACGGATCTTGCGCCCGAAATCAAGCGGCCGCGCGCCATTGCGCTGCTGTATGTCATGCTGCTGGTGGGCATGATGATTGCCGCTTTCGTGATTGGCGGAATGCTGCATGATTACAGCCCGATGCGGCTGGTGCAGGTGATCCAGGGGACTGCGCTGATCACGCTGGTGCTCAACACGATTGCCCTGTGGAAGCAGGAAGCGCGCGATCCCAAGGTTACTGCGCCTGATCGTGATACGCCGACTTTCAGCGAGTTGTGGCAGACCTTCATGCGCGACGGGCGCAATGCCCGCCTGCTGACGGCGATCGGCATCGGGGCGGCTGGCTTTGCGATGCAGGATGCGCTGCTTGAACCTTATGGCGGTGAAATCCTCAAGCTGTCGGTCGGCGCAACCACCGGGCTGACGGGTGTCTGGGCGCTCGGCTCGCTGATCGGCTTCATGTGGTCAGGCCGCATGCTCGGCTTTGGCGGCGATCCGATGCGGATTGCGGGCAAGGGCATCATCATCGGCATCAACGCCTTCCTGATGGTGCTGTTTG
Organism: Erythrobacter sp.; assembly: GCA_045377215.1. Classification (GTDB taxonomy): domain Bacteria; phylum Pseudomonadota; class Alphaproteobacteria; order Sphingomonadales; family Sphingomonadaceae; genus Erythrobacter. The sequence goes on along the minus strand of JBJIOB010000003.1, from coordinate 101,443 downwards.
CAGCGCCCTTTGGCTCGCCCTTCCTGCTGTATATTGGCGCGCTTTGCATCGGCATCGGGCTGGGCCTGTTTTCGGTCGGCACGCTGATGGAAGCCATGGCGCTGGCCAAGAATGAAACCGCTGGCATGGCGCTTGGTGCGTGGGGCGCGGTGCAGGCGACCTGTGCGGGTCTCGGCATCGCGACCGGCGGGATCCTGCGCGATCTGGTGGCGATGCTGGTGCAAGGCGATGCCGCCACGGCCACGCTGGCCATGCGTTCGACCGGTTACACCAGCGTTTACATCCTCGAAATTGCCCTGCTGCTGGCAGGGCTAGCCGCGCTGGGGCCGCTGGTCGGCCGCAGCAAGAGAAATGCCAAGAGTGACGCAGACCAGAGCGACCAGCCCTTTGGCCTGCAGGAATTCCCGACATGATTGCCGCCCGTTATCTGCCACCTGTTCTTGCCCGAAGCGCATCGCTCGCATGTTTCCACGAGAGGAACGTCACATGATGAACCACGCCTATATTGTCGGCACTTTTGATGTTGCCGAAGCTGCCTTCCTGCTGTTCTTCGTCTTCTTCATCGCGCTGGTGTTCTACCTGAACCGCGAAAGCCGCCGCGAAGGCTATCCGGTCGAAGACGAGTTGACCGGGCGCATCCACCCCGGCAGCCTGTTCGATGGCGACAAGAAGGTGTTCAAGCTGCCCAATGGCCGCGGCACCTATGTGCCCGAAGATGTGGCGCGCGATCCGGTGAGCATCCCGGCCAAGCCCGCCTTCCCCTCGGCAGGTGCGCCTTACGTCCCCACCGGCGATCCGATGATCGACGGCCTCGGGCCGGCAGCCTGGGCCAACCGTGCCAAATATCCCGATGTCACCGCCGATGGCCGCCCGCGCATCATTCCGATCGGCAATTCCTATCACGACATGGAAATTGCACCGGGTGATGCCAACATCATGGGCTGGCCGGTGATCGGTGCTGACGGCAAGCTTGCCGGCAAGGTCACCGACATCTGGACCGATCAGGCCGAACACATCATCCGCTACCTCGAAGTCACCACCAATTCGGGCCGCAAGGTGCTTGCCCCGATGATGGTGGCCTCGGTGCAGACCAAGGGGTTCTTCGGCGACAAGCCCGAACTGGTGGAGATTGACGCGATCACCGCCGAACAGTTCGAGCGCGTGCCCGAACTGGAAACCCCCGGCCAGATCACCCGCTACGAAGAAGACCGCATCCAGGCCTATTTCGGCGGCGGTTACATGTATGCAACTCCGGAAAGGGCTGAACCGTGGATCTGAATCACACCACCGATCAGGGGACGGCGCAAGCGCTGTCCCCCAGCCTTCCCGAAGGCATTGATCACGCGCTGCTCGAAAACGACGGCCCGACTGCCCACGGCGACAAGCTCGGCACGCCGCAGCCCGATGAACGCGTGCTGTGGCGGGGCCGCCCCGATGTGGCCCTGCTCGCCCGCGGCGCGTTTCGCACCTACTGGATCGCGTTCTATTTCGCGGTGCTGGTGGCGGTCTCGCTGGCGACTGACCGGCCCGGCACGGCAGCGATCATGGCGGGCGCAGGCGTTGCGACCATCGCGATCCTATATTTCCTCGCCTGGCTGAGCGCGCGCAGCACGCTCTATATCCTTACCGATGTGCGCCTTATCATGCGCATCGGCATGGCGATTGAAACGCGCATCAATGTGCCCTTGAAGCAAGTCAAAGCGGCACACCTGCGCAACAGCGGCAAGGGTTTCGGCGATATTGCGCTCGAACTGAATGGTGATCGGTTGCTGGGTGTGGTGCTGCTGTGGCCGCATCTTCGCCCCTGGCATTTCAATCATCCCCAGCCGATGCTGCGCGGCATTCCCAACGTGGCCCGCGTGGCGCAGATCATGGCCGATGTCCGCGCGCGCTATGGCGAAATCGAGCAGAATTTGATCGACGTCAAAGAAACCCCGTCGGAAGCCGCTCATCAGGGTCAGGCGCCAGCCGGTGGCAAGGGCCTGCGCCCGGTCGCCCCGCTGCGCACCGCTTTGGGAGATGCTGGATTGGACGGCGGACTTGAAGGAGCGCCCGCATGATTGTCCGGGAATATGAGAAGGACGAGGTTACCGTCCACAAGGTGCCGCTGCTGCTGTCAGGCGGGCTGGTGCTGATCTCGCTGGTCCTGACTGCGCTGGTGACGACAGGCTATCTGCCCAAAAGCGCGGTTGCCGCACAATATCGTGCAGAAGCGAATATCGCACTTGCAGTTGAGCGTCCGATCCAGTTCTATGACGAAATGGACGGGACAGTGCGGGTGGAAGATGGCGTGACCGGCGAAGTGGTCGGCCGGTTCGGTATTGGCGAAGGCGGGTTCATCCGCGCCAGCGTGCGCAGCCTTGTCCACCAGCGCCGCATCCGCGGGCAAGGCGCCGAAGTGCCGTTCCTGCTCAAGGGCTGGACCAATTCCTCGCTCACCCTGCTTGATCCGGTGACCAATCGCAGCGTCGAGGTCGCCAATTTCGGGCCGGACAACCGCATGGTCTTTGCCAATATGCTGCCCGAGGAAAACGGCTTCACGCGGGAGCGGCCCCAGTGATCGCACGCCAGTTCGACATTCCTTGCACGATCACGATCGAGCAGAGCCCGGAGCATTTCCACGCTCATGTCGAGCTGGAAGGCGACATTCCGCTCTATCCGGGTGACGAGGTGCGGGTGCACGGCGCGCCGATGACAGTGGATTTCGGGCAAAGCCTGCAATTCACCCGCATGGCCACTGTCAAACGGGCAACGGCTTTCACCCGCGCCTGGACGAGGCTGGCGGCCTATTTCGACCTTACCGAACTTTACGAAGTCAGTTTCAACCCCGGGAGCATCCGATGAACGCCCATTCCACCATCACGCCCGCACCACAGGATGCGGCCAAGCCCGATACGCTGGCGATGGCGGCTCATGAAACCGTGCTCTCGCCCCGGTTCTACACCACTGATTTCAAGGCGCTCGACAAGATTGATGTCAGCCTCGTGCGCGCGGAATGGGATCAGTTGATGGCCGATATGGTCGCCGATCCCAACAAGAAGCATTTCCGCAAGAACGAGAGTTTTGACGGCGTGATTTCAGCGCTTGAGCCCGAACTGCGCGCCGAATTCATCGACTTTCTGGTGTCTTCGCTCACATCCGAATTTTCCGGCTGCATTCTTTATGCCGAAATCGCCAAGCGCACCAAGAACCCCGACATGAAGCAGCTGTTCAAGCTGCTCGCCCGCGATGAAAGTCGCCATGCCGGGTTCATCAACGAAACGCTGAAAGATGAAGGCATCGGGATCAATCTCGGCTTCCTGACCAAGTCGAAGAAGTATCACTACTTCAAGCCGAAGTTCATCTGGTATTCGGTCTATCTGTCCGAGAAGATCGGCTATGCCCGTTACATCACGATCTACCGCCAGCTGGCGCGCAATCCGCAGTATAAATTCCACCCGATTTTCGACTGGTTCGAACAGTGGTGCAATGACGAGTTCCGCCACGGCGAAGCTTTCGCGATGATCATGCGCGCCGATCCCAAGCTGCTGAAAGGCTATAACAAGCTGTGGATCCGCTTCTTCCTCGTGGCGGTCTATGCCACGATGTATGTGCGCGATCATGCCCGCCCCGCCTTCCACGAGGCTTTGGGCGTTGATCCGACCGAATATGATTACGAGGTGTTCCGGGTGTGCAACCAGATCACCCAGCAGGTCTATCCGATGGAACTCGACATCGACAGCCCGGCTTTCCGCCGCCAGATGGAAGCCATGCGGCTGGCCTCGCTGAAGATTGACGAAGGCAAGCGTGCCGGCGGCATCGGCGGCCTTGCCAAGCGGGTTTCGGGCATGGCGGGCGCTGGCCTTGCCTTTGCGCGCCTCTATCTCCACCGCACCCATACCCATGAACTGCCCGCTACCATCCGGATGCATCCTGCATGGTAAGCTGGGAAGGTCATATTCTCCCCTTCATCGTGACGGTTGTGGTGTGGTTTGTGGCGACGGGCCTGGTGGCCTGGGCGGATAACCGCCCGCATGCCACCTTCTCGCGCAGCCAGATGGTGGGCAGCGTCAGCGGGATTGCGGGGCTGGTGGTGATCGTGTTCGCCTCGCTTTCGGCAGAGGTGTGGGCGGTTTATCTCGGCTTTATCGGCGCGCTGATGGTGTGGGGCTGGCATGAAATCAGCTTCCTGACAGGGGCTGCTGCTGGCCCGCGCCGCGGCCCGGCCGATCCATCGCTCACCGGCGTTGCGCGCTTCCGTCAGGCGGCGGCAACAGTGATGCATCACGAGGTGGCGCTGGCTCTTACAGCGCTGCTGCTGATTTCGCTGTCGTGGGACGTGCCCAACCAGATTGGCGCCAGCGTGTTCGTGCTGATGTTCGGGATGCGCCTTGCCTCCAAGATCAATCTGTTTGTCGGCGTGCCGAATTCCTCGGTCGAAATGCTCCCCGATCATCTTGCCTACCTAAAGTCCTATTTCGGCCCCAACCGGATGACGGCATTGCTGGCGGTCTCGATGGCGGGGATTGCCGCTGTGGCGGCTTGGTTTGCGGGCGCAGCGCTGGCGGCACCGGCGGGCAGCGCGGACATGGTGGCAGCCAGCCTTCTGTTCACGCTGTCACTGCTCGGCGTGATCGAGCACCTGTTCCTCTCGCTGCCGTTCCGCGACGGGATGCTGTGGGGCTGGGCCCTGCCGCAGAGTAAGCTGGCTCAGGGCAAGCTGGCTCAGGCCAAAGTGGCCCAAAACAACGTGAGCGTTCCGGCCCGCCGGGACATCACCACATGAACATGGACAAAAAGGGATCTCCCATGGACTTCGAAGCCTACTTCGCCGGTGAACTGGATCAGGTACGCGAGGATGGTCGCTACCGGGTGTTCACCGACATCAAGCGCCATCGCGGGCGCTTCCCGCACGCGACGCGCTTTTTGGGCGAGGAGACCCAGGCCGTTACGGTGTGGTGTTCGAACGATTATCTCGGCATGGGCCAGCATCCCGAAGTCCTGCAGGCCATGCATGATTGCCTTGACGAATGCGGCGCAGGTGCGGGCGGCACGCGCAATATCTCGGGCACCAATCATTACCACGTGTTGCTTGAAGAGGAACTTGCCGATCTGCACGGCAAGGAATCCGCACTGTTGTTCACTTCGGGCTATGTCTCGAACTGGGCGGGCATCGGGACGCTCGCAGCCAAGATCCCGGGCTGCGTGGTGTTTTCCGATGCCCTCAACCATGCCTCGATGATCGAAGGGGTGCGCCACAGCCGCGCGCCCTACAAGATCTGGAAGCACAATGATCCGGCTGATCTTGATCGCCTGCTGTCCGATTACGGCCCCGAAGTGCCCAAGCTGGTGATCTTCGAAAGCGTCTATTCGATGGACGGGGACATCGCGCCGATCGCCGAGATTCTCGACGTGTGCGAAAAGCACGGCGCGATGAGCTATATCGACGAAGTTCACGCGGTGGGGCTCTATGGCCCGCGCGGCGGCGGCGTCGCCGAACGCGAAGGCCTGATGGACCGGATCACCGTGATCGAAGGCACGCTCGGCAAGGCATTCGGCGTGATGGGCGGCTATATCGCGGCGAGCAAGAACCTCATTGATTTCGTGCGCAGCTTTGCCAGCGGCTTCATCTTTTCAACCGCCCTGCCCCCGGCGATTGCCGCAGGCGCTGCTGCCAGCATCCGCCATCTGAAAACCAGCAATGCCGAGCGCGAAATGCAGCAGGAGCGCGTCGCGCAGGTGCGCCGCAAGCTCGACATGATGGGCATTCCGCACTTGCCCAATCCCAGCCACATCATCCCGGTGATGGTCGGCGATGCCCACAAGGCCAAGCGCATCAGCGACTGGCTGATGGATAATCACGGCATCTATGTGCAGCCGATCAATTACCCGACAGTGCCGGTGGGCACCGAGCGCCTGCGCCTGACGCCTTCGCCGGTTCACACCGATGGCGATATCGACCGGCTGATCAAGGCTTTGAGCGAAATCTGGTCGCAGTGCGAACTGGCGCGGATGGCAACCGCGGCCTGACCGCGCATCGCCAGGCATCGCCAGGAAAAAAGGGGCGGGAAGCGATGTCTTCCCGCCCCTTTTGCATACAAGCCATGGCTCGCGGCGTAACATGGCGGGGGGTCGCAATGCGGAGAAACTGTGCGATGCGAATTTCTACCCTGCTTCTTTGCGGCCTTGCTGCTGGCACCGGCGCGCTTGCCACCCCGGTGCCACAGGGCGAAGCGCAGGCTGCACCCGCCTCCCCTCCCCCTGCCACCACCACCATCGGCCAGCAGGTGTGGCTGGCACGCAATCTGGCGGTGACGACCTTCCGCAACGGCGATCCGATCCCGCGCATCACCGATGCCCGCGCATGGGCATCCGCCGGAAGCGCCGGACGCCCCGCCACGAGCGCCTATGAAAATGACGATGCCCGCGTTGCCCGCGATGGCCTGCTTTATAATTATGCCGCGATCCGTGACCCGCGCGGCCTGTGCCCGCCAGGCTTCCGCGTCCCGACAGACGCCGATTGGAACGCGCTGGAAACATTCCTCGGCAAGAATGTCGCCGCGACCCGGATGAAAACCCGCAGCGGCTGGCCGATGAGCGAAAACGGCCCCGGAAATGGCAGCGACGATGTCGGCTTCGGCGGCTTGCCCGCAGGCTTTCGCACCCAGCGCGGCGATTTCTTCCTCGGCGGGCGTGTCGCCTATTTCTGGTCGCTGACCGAACTGTCGCCCACCACCACCACCGCGCATATGCTGTTCGATTACGATCCCAAGATCTTCCGCATCGCATATGACAAGGCGATGGGCATGTCGGTGCGCTGTCTCAAGGCCTGATCAGGCGGACAAAATACAAAAAGGGCGGCGAGGAAATCTCCGCGCCGCCCCTTGTTGTGTCAGCTTGCAGCTGTCAGCTTACTTCTTGGTGCTTTCGAGGTAAGCCACCAAGTTGGCGCGATCCTGCGCATCCTTGATGCCCGGGAAGGCCATCTTGGTGCCGGGCATGAAGCCCTTGGGATCTTCGAGGTATTCAAACAGCACGTCGGTGGTCCAGGTCACGCCGCTGTTCTTGTTGGCATCCGAGTAGCTGAAGCCAGCAACCGAACCCGACTTGCGGCCAACGACGTTGTACAGCGAGGGGCCAACGCGGTTCACGCCATCTTCGAGAACATGGCACGACTTGCACAGCGCGAAGACCTTTTCGCCGGCCTTCACATCGGTGGTCATGCCGGCAAAGCCAGCAGTCGCACCAGCAGCATCGGCCGCAGCCGGGGTTGCTTCGGCAGCCGGAGCCGCTTCTTCAGCAGCCGGAGCCGCTTCGGCAGCAGCCGTGGTTTCTTCGGCAGCCGGAGCTGCGCCGTCGGCACCAGCACCGCCGCCGCAAGCCGAAACCGTCACCAGGCTGGCCAGCGCAATTGCGCTCAACAGGGTAGTACGCTTCATGATTGAGTGTCCTCTAACAACTGATGTCCTCCCGCATCGCGTGCGGCCATAAAACACTTTTCTGGCCATGAAAAGCGGGCTCTTTCGCGGCCTCGCACGGTTTTCCCGAAGGAGGTATTTCAGCAACGCACCAAGCCCGAAAGTGTTTCCTGCCCCCGTGGCGATGGCCGGTTGCCTTGCACGGCGCGCCGATTAAAAGGAGCGCATGAAAAACCTTCCCTGGCACAGCAAAGCCGTTCTCGCTCTCACCGCCTTTCTGCCGGTGTTCCTTGTCCTGTCCGCGCTTGGCACCAAGGTCGGCCTGTGGGGCTGGCAGATTGGCCTTTTGGCGCTGACGATGGGCGGCGGGTTCATTCTGGTGGTGGCGCTGGCGCTGATTGCGGCGCTCTCGCTGCTGCTGGTGCTGCTGAAAAAGCCGCGCGACAATACGCGCGCGGGCGTCGCGCTGATCGGGCTGGTGGTGGCCGGGGGAATCGGCACGGTGTTCATCTCGGCCGGATCGACTGCGGCGGACAATCCGATCCACGATGTCGCCACTGACACCGCCAATCCGCCGGCCTTTTCAGCCGCCACCATGGCCGCGCGCGACAAGGCAGGGGCCAATCCGCTCAGTGATTACCAGACCCCGCTCAGTGAAATTGCGCTGTTCGAAGGTGTCTCGCCAAGCCTTGCGATGCGCAGCCACGCGCAGATCATTACCGAGACTTATCCCACGCTGCAGCCGCTGCCCATGGGCCGGGCAAGCGCGCAGCAAGGCGCCGCCGCAGTGGCCGCCGCGATGGATGAGCTTGGTTTCAAGGATATCCGCACCGATAACGAAGCAGGCATCGTCGAAGGCGTGGCTGAAACCTACTGGTTCGGTTTCAGGGATGATGTGGTCGCGCGCATCGGCGACAAGCAGATTGATTTCCGCTCGGTCAGCCGCGTCGGGCAAAGCGATCTGGGCGCCAATGCCAAGCGAATCGCGGCCTTGCGCGCCGCCACGGCTGCGAAGCTCGGCGGCGGCTGATCAGTCCTTGAACATCGCGACAGCAAGCGCGCTGCGCTGGATCACAGTCAGTGCGCACAGGGCGGCATAGGCATAGGCAATCGGGCCGAACCACGCCGGAAACAGGCACATCGCGATGAACACCGCGATGGTCTCGCCCCCTTCGGCAAGGCCGGTCGAATAGAAAAAGCTCTTGCGGCCATGGGCGGTGGTCTCGTCTCCGCGCTTGGCGGCGATGGCGGCAAAGGCGAGGAAACTGACGCCGGTCAGCACAAAGCTTGCCACCAGCACCAGCGCAGGCAGGGTGCTTTCGGGCGCAAGCACGCCAAACCCGACCGGCACCGCCACATAGAAGGCGAAATCAGCGACAATATCGTAATAGCCGCCCAGATCGCTCGGCCCGCGCGCCCGCGCCACTGCGCCATCGAGCCCGTCAAGCAGCCGGTTGGCCAGGATCAGTGCAAGGCCCAGCCCAAGGGCGCCAAAGCCTATCGCGGCGGCTCCGGCCAGCCCCAACACCAACCCGGCAAAGGTCAATTGGTTGGCCGTGACGCCCAGCCCCGCCAACACGCGGCCCGCCCGATTAAGCGGCGGATCGATCAGCGGGCGAAGGCGGGCATCGAACATCCTACCCGCCCACACCCGCGTTCCAGCTGATGAGGCCGATCCACGCCCCCGTCATCGCGGTGGCAAGGTTCCCGGCGATCCAGCTTTTCATGCCCAGCCCTGCCGCCTCGGCGCGGCGTTCGGGACACAGCGTGCCGATGGTCGATACCAGCAGGCCCACGCTGGCGAGATTCGCCACCCCGCACAGCGCATAGGTAACGATCAAAAGGCTGCGCGGGCCCAGCGTTCCTGCGGGCAATGCCGCCAGTTCGAGATAGGCGACATATTCATTCAGCACCGCCTTGGTGCCCATCAGCGCGCCTGCCGCCTGCGCTTCGGCCCAGGGCACGCCGATCAGCCACATCAGCGGCGCAAAGACCCAGCCCAGCAGGCGTTTCAGGGTGAGCGGCTCGCCTTCGATCAGCAGGGCTAGCGCCAGCGCCTGATCGACCAGCGCCACCAGCGCAAACACCACGATGATCACCGCAATCACCGCCAGGAACAGTTGCATCCCGTCCATCGTGCCTTTGACGATGGCATCAATGCTCGATTCGTATCGGAGACCGGGATCGGCCTCGTCCACCTCGGTGGCGGCGTCGGTGCCCCCTTGCGGCACCATCAGGCGCGCAATCAGCAGCGCGGCGGGCAACGAAATCAGCGAGGCGGCGATCATGTGGCCCACGGCATCGGGCACCGTCTGGCTCAAGGTGGTGGCGTAAAGGATCAGGATCGCGCCCGAAATCGTCGCCATGGCCAGCGCCATTACCTGAAACAATTCGGCCCGGCTCATCTTCGCGAAATAGGCGCGCACCACCAGCGGGCTTTCCACCACGCCAAGGAACATGTTGGCCCCGCCTGACAGGCCCACCACGCCGCTGACCCCAAGCGTGCGGCGCAGCAGAAACGACAGCCCGCCCACCGCTGCGCGCAGCACGCCCCAGTGCCACAGCAGCGCAGCGAGCGCGGAAAACACGATCACCAGCGGCAGTATCTGGAAGGCGATCACCAGCGGCGGCTGCGCGCCATCGGCCAGCACGAAAGGCAGCGGCGCCCCGCCGAGATAGCCGAACATGTAGGATGATCCCACAAGCGTTGCTTTTTCAATGGCCTGCACCGCACTGTTGGCATAGGCCATCAACTCCCACACCAGCGGCACGCGCACAATCACCAGCGCCAGCACGCCTTGGCAGGCAAGCGCGCCTGCGATCCAGCGCCACGAAGGGCGCAGGTTGCGGTTTTCACTGAAGGCCCATGCAAGGCCGAGCAGCACCGCGATGCCGATCACGCCGCGCGTCTGATCGAACCACTCCACAGCCGGTTACCCGCGCCGCCATGTGTGGTATTTCTCCACCCATTTCAGCAGCTTTTCAGGCTTTCTTGCGATCTTCCATTGGCCGGCCGCGAATTTGTTCGCCTCGGCCATGGTGGGATAGGCGTGGATCGTGCCAAGCAGCTTGTTCAGCCCCAGCCCATGCTTCATCGCCAGCACATATTCGGCGAGCAATTCCCCCGCATGGGCCGCCACAATCGTCACGCCAAGAATGCGGTCCTTGCCCGGCTGGGTGAGCACTTTGACAAAGCCCTTCACCTCGCTTTCGGCAATCGCCCGGTCGAGATCGTCGATGTCATAGCGCGTCACATCATAAGCGATCCCTTGGGCTTTCGCCTCAGTCTCATTGAGGCCAACGCGGGCAAATTCCGGATCAAGAAAAGTGACTTGCGGGATGACCCTGTAATCGGCTGTGAACTTCTTCAGGTGCCCGAACAGCGCGTTGACCGCCGCATACCACGCCTGATGGCTCGCCGCATGGGTCAGCTGATACGGCCCGATCACATCGCCTGCGGCAAGGATATTGGGATAGCGGGTGGCAAGGAAGCCGTCAGTGGCAAGCTTGCCGCCCACATCAATCCCCAGCTCCTCCAGCCCGAAACCGGCAAGCCGCGGGCGGCGGCCGACTGCCACGATCAGCGCATCATAGGCGATCCGCAACTCATCGCCTGCCCGCTCGGCAATCAGCATGCCATCTTCAAAGCGGGCTGCGGTGTGGCCCGTCAGCACCCGCACGCCAGCCTCTTCGAGCACGCAGGCGGCAAGTTCGCTGACTTCGGCATCCTCGCGCGCCAGCACGCGATCAGCTTGCTCCACCAGCGTCACCTCGGCCCCAAGCCGCGCAAAGGCCTGCGCCAACTCGCAGCCAATCGGCCCGCCGCCAAGGATCGCCATGCGGCGCGGCACCGCGTCCATCGCGGCAAAGGCATCCCACATCGTCTCGCTGGTGAGATAGCCGCTGGTCTCAATGCCGGGGATCGGCGGCACAACCGGCGCAGCTCCGGTGGCAAGGATGATGCTGCGGGTGGTGAGGCGCTGGCTGGTGCCGTCGGCGCAGGCGATCTCCACCGTCCAGGGATCACGGATGCGGGCATAGCCTTTGACCACATCGACCCCGAGGCCGGTGTAGCGTTCCACCGAATCATGCGGCTCGATTGCGCGGATGATGCTGGCGATGCGGGCGATAGTCTCACCAAAGGGAACTTGCGGATCAACCGCAGCAATCCCGTAACGATCCGCGCGGCGCATCTGTTCTGCCACCTTGGCGCTTTTGATCAGGGCCTTGGACGGCACGCAGCCGGTGTTGAGGCAATCGCCGCCCATGGCATTTGCCTCGACCAGCGTGACCTTGGCCTTCACGGTCGCGGCGATATAGGCCGAGACGAGACCGCCAGCGCCCGCCCCGATCACCACCAGATTGCGATCGAATGTGCGGGGGCGGGTAAACCCGGCATAGGCCTTGCGCGCCCGCGCCCAGCCGATCAGCAGCTTGGCGAGCCAGGGCGCAATCCCCAGCAAGGCAAATGATCCGAGCAGCGCGGGCGAAACGATGCCCGAAAGGCTATCAATCCGGGCAAGCTGCGTGCCTGCATTCACATACACCGCCGTGCCCAGCAGCATGCCAAGCTGGCTCACCCACAGGAAGGTGGCAAGCTTCAGGCGGGTCAGCCCCATCACCAGATTGACGACAAAGAACGGGAAGACCGGAATCATCCTGAGCGTGAAGAGATAAAACGCGCCGTCGCGCTCCAAACCGGCGTTGATCGCCTGCAATCGCTCGCCAAACCGCGCCTCGATACTGTCGCGCAGCACATAGCGCGCCGACAGAAAGGCAAGGCCTGCACCGATGGTGGACGCAAAGCTGACCAGCACCGTGCCCACCACCAGCCCGAACAATGCGCCTGCCGCCAGCGTCATGATCGCCGCCCCCGGCAGCGAGGCAGCCGTTACCGCGACATAGGCGGCAAAAAATCCCGCCAGCACCAGCGCCGGGTTTTCGGCGTAAAACGCATCCCACCCGGCAATCGCCGCCTTCATCCGGTCAAAGGTGAGATATTGCCCCAGCCCCAGCCCGAAATAGGCGGCAACAACAGCAGCCAGAGCAGCAAGGATGAGGAGCTTCTTGAGCAAGGCGGTTTCCTAAGGATCACGGGCGGGCGAGGATGGCGCGCCCGCAGCCTTCGCGTATGCGGCAATCCAGGCTGTGTCTATCCACTGCTTGAGCGCGGCGGCCCAGCGGTCATGTGCGGCCCACGGCCCGTAACTGGCCAGGGCCGTGCCATCCCCGCAGCTCATCAGGTACAGACTGGCAGGGCGCGGCGTGTAGGAGCGGCGCGGTGTCTTGCCTGCCAGCAATGCGCGCAAGTTTGCCGCCAGCACCGGCCCGGTGTGGACGGCGTGAACGCCTGAGCGGGCGACGGCGCGGTCGCTGCGGGATGCAATATCGCCGCTGGCCAGGATATGCGGGTGCGAGCAGCTGCGCTGGTGGCGGTCCACACGGATGAATCCGGCGTCATCGCAGGCGAGCCCGCCGGCGCGCGGCCAATCCGGCGCTGCGCTGCCGAGGGCCGCGATGATGAGGTTAGCCGGTTCGATCAAGCCTTCGCCCGCGTGGAGCGCGCCGCCTGCAAGCGCAGCCTCGGCCTCCACCACCGCGATGCGCTGGCGTTGCAGGTGCTGCGCGGCAAGGCGCTGCAAGCGCGGGGCAAAGCCGGGCAGCAAGCCGCTGCCCCCCGTCACCAGCACCACCTCGTTCTGGCCATCACGCCCGGCCATATTGGCACAGGCAAAGGCCAGTTCGACCCCGCCTGCCCCGCCCCCGATCACCGCGATACGCTTCATCCCGCAGCGGTTGCGAGCGCGCCATTGATCGACACGCGCCGCAAACCCATCCATCGGGCGCACATCAATTATGCGCGGATCATCGCCCAGCAGCGCTGCGGCGCGCCCCACCCCGCCTGCATCAATCGCAGCAATGCCGAACGACAGCTGCTCGCCGGTATCGAGCGTCAAGACCCTCGCATCAGGATCAATCGCCGCGCAGCGCCCTGCGATCAGCGCAACCCCGGCACGAGCGGCAAGCGCAGCCAGATCGACGCGGCCCTGCGCCAGTTCGTGGTGTCCGCTGATCCAGCCCGGCACCATGCCCGAATAGGTCAGAAATGGCTGCGGGGTTACCAGCGCAGCCCGCGCGCCGCCGGGCACACCTTGGCGAATCCAGTCCGCCAGCACCGCCAGATTGGCATGGCCGCCGCCCACCAGCACAAGATCACAGTCGCGCATGCGAGCAATCATGCCAGCCCCGCCCGGCCAAGGCGAGGCCCGATCACCCTGCCCGATCACCCCAATCGCTGGCCGCAGCGAGATTTTTTGCTGCTTTCCTGCACAGTTGCGCCTGCGGTTCATCGCGCGGCAAGCTTAAACCGATAACGGAGCGCATGCCCCTCTTGCCCGTCCTCCCCGGGCAAGGCTGCGGATACCCGGCCATCAATGCACAAGGCCGCTTGAAGCAACTGCAATCCGCAGCCATCAAGCGCGCTGTCGCTGTGCCGAAAATGTGGAACATTAAAGGGCCAAGCCTTGGAACTGTCTTGCAACTTTCTCATTATAAGTGGAACGAGGCAGGGGCTAACCCGGCCCGGGTCAGGGATGGGACAGGTCTTCGCGCTGCCGCATGGCACCGCGCAACTTGCGCGGATTGAACGGGAAAACGCTCATGCCGGTTAAGAAGCCAACCTATGGCGAAAGCCTATCCCTTTCAAAATTCTTCCGTATTTTCTTCGAAATCCTGAAGCCGGAAGCCAATTTCTACTGGATCGCCATCGTTTACGGGGTGGGGATCAGCGTGCTGGGCCTGGCCACGCCGATTTCGGTCCAGCTGCTCATCGGCACGATTGCGAATACTGCAATGCCTGCGCCGCTGGTGATGCTTTCGCTCACCCTGTTCGGCCTGCTGCTGCTGTCCTCGCTGCTGTATGCCTTGCGCATCCACCTGATGGAGCTGTTTGCGCGGCGTTTTTATGCGCGCCTCGTCAGCGAAATTTCGCTGATTGCGATCTATGCGCAAAACCCCTTCTTCACCGACACCACCCGCAGCGCGCTGTTCAACCGCTATTTCGATGTGATCATCGTGATGTCGCGCATGCCGATCCTGATCCTTGATGGCTATTCCATCCTTTTGGGGATCGGCGTGGGGTTCGTGCTGGTCTCGCTTTACCACCCCTTGTTCCTGATCTTCACGCTGGTGCTGGTAGGGCTGATTGCGCTGGTGTGGGTGATCTGGGGCCCGCGCGCGGTACGCGCCGCGATTGATATGAGCCATGCCAAGCATGCCACGGCGGCCTGGCTGGAACAGGTTGGCGAATCCAATGGTTTCTTCAAATCGCAGCGCCGGGTCGATTACGCCATCGACCAGACCGACAAGTTCACCCACGGCTATCTCAATGCGCGCAAGCGCTATTTCGGGCTGCATTTCTCGCAGACGCTTTCGTTCCTGTTCCTTTATGCTGCCTCAAGCGCGGTCTTGCTGGGCCTTGGCGGCTGGCTGGTGATCAATTTCGAGCTGACCCTTGGCCAGCTGGTCGCGGCCGAGCTGGTATTGTCGGCGGCGTTTTTCGGGGTGGCGATGCTGGGCAGCTACCTGACCTATTTCTACGATCTGTGCGCCGCGGTTGAGGAGATTTCGCTGTTCTTCGATGTCGAACAGGAAGACCCGCGCGGCGATGATCCGATCATCGGCAGCAATCACACGCTCACTTTCAAGGATGCCGGCGGCAAGGCCCGGTTTGAAACTGCCAAGTTCGATTTCTCGGTTCCCACCGGCGCGATCGTGATGGCGGCCACCAGCCAGCACGGGTTGCAGCGATTGTTCACCAATTTTCTCAAGCTCTACGAATTGCCATCGTCAGGCTATGCCACGCTTGGCGGCACGGATCTGAAGGAGATCGAGGCCCATCATCTGCGCCGCTCGATCTATGTGCTTGACCGGCCGAGCTTTGTGCCGATGACCGTGCGCGATTACCTGGGCCTTGCCTGCGACAAGGGCGAAAGCTGGCGCATCATCGAAGCGCTGGAAACCGTCGGGCTGGCGGGCACCATTGCCAGTTTTGAAAAGGGGCTCGACACCAAGATCGGCGCGACCGGCTATCCGCTGTCCACCGCCGAACTGCTGATGCTCAAGCTGGCGAGCGCCCTTTTGGCCAAGCCGCGCGTGCTGGTGTTGACGCGATTGTTCGACCTGATCGAAGCCGAAGATCTCAGCCGCACCTTTGCCGCGCTCAAGGCCGAATTGAACACCACGGTGATCTACTTCTCCGACCGCGACTGCCCGCTGGGCTGCGACATGTACCTGCACATGCAGGCCAGCGTGCAGACCTTCTATGAAGATTTCGCCGCATTCCGCGAAGCCAGCCGCACCGTGCGTCCGCGCGGGCCTGATCCCAGCCGCCTGATCGAAGGCCCATCGCCCGGCGGAGAGCAATAATGGCCATGCCAGAGAGAATCCCGCACCGCTTTACCGCGCTGGAATCCGTCAAGATTCCGCAGGTGATGCGCACCGTGTTCATCATGCTGCTGACCGGTTTCATCCTCGCCCTGGTCTTCCTGATCTATGTGCCGTGGGTGCAGACCACCACCGGGCGCGGGATTGTGACCACCTTGAGCCCCAATGAACGCGAACAGACGATCAATGCGCTCGTCACCGGGCGGATCGAGGAATGGTATGTGCGCGACGGTGCGCAGGTGAAAAAAGGCGATCCGATTGTCCGGATTGCCGATATTGATCCGCAGCTGATCGAACGCCTCCAGGCCGAGGTGCGGCAGGTCGAATTGCAGCTCGAAGCCTCGCGCAGCGCGCTCGCCACTGCGCAGATCGACGAACGCCGGATGCGCGAATTGTTCGAGGCCGGGCTCGCCCCGCGGCGCGATTACGAACAGGCGATGATCCGCATTCAGGACATGCGCGGCAAGATTGCCAGTGATGAAGCCGCATTGAACCGGGTCAAGGTGAACCTGTCGCGTCAGGCGGTGCAGATCGTCACCGCGCCGCGCGACGGCTTTATCCAGAGAGTGCAGGCAGGCGATGCTGCCACCTATGTGCGCGCAGGCGATATGCTGGCGATGTTCGTGCCCGAAAACTCGCAGCGCGTGATCGAAATCTTTATCGTCGGGCGCGATGTCGCACTGGTGCAGAAAGGGGCCAAGGCGCGGATCATGTTCGAAGGCTGGCCGGCGGTGCAGTTCAGCGGTTGGCCGGCGGTTGCGGTCGGCACTTTTGGCGCAGAAGTGATCGCGATTGACCGCGCCTCCCAGCCCGATGGCCGGTTCCGCGTGCTGCTGCGCGAAGATGCGAGCGATGGTCACCGCTGGCCGGCTGAACGCTTTGTGCGCTTTGGTGCCAAGGCGCAGGCCTGGGTGCTGCTCGACACGGTGCCGGTGGGCTATGAAATCTGGCGTCAGCTCAACAGCTTCCCGCCCGAACTTCCCAATCCTTCGGCAACCACGTCAGCCTCTGGAACCTGAGGCCTGCAATGCTTTCCCGCCCCGCCCGTCTGAAGCTGCTGGCCATGGTGGCCACGCTGGCGCTGCTCCCCGGCGGCGCGCCTGCGGCTGCGCAGGATATTGCCCCGGTGGGCGAGCCGATTGACATCGCACTCAAACAAGGGCCGCTGATGCCGCAAGAGGTGCTGCGCGCCTCCTCGCTCACCTTTCCCACGATCCTCGAAGCCTTCGAGCGCGAGGCCGCCGCGCGCGGCGATCAGTTGAGCGCTGATGGCGCTTTTGATCTGATGCTGCGCGGCGAGGTTTATGACCGGCTGACCGGCACCTTTGACGGCAATTTTGCTTCCGCCGAAGCGCGGCAGGGCCTGCGCCCGTTCGGCGCGGAAGTGTTTGCCAGCTATCGCCTGTCGAGCGGGCGCTTCCCCACCTCGGAAAGCTCGTTCAACACCACTGATTTCGGGCAAGTGCGGATCGGGGCGATGTTTTCGCTGCTGCGCAATCGCCGGATCGACCAGCGCCGCTTTGCCATTGATGACACCCGCATCGCATCCGAACAGGCCAGTGTCGATGTGCTGCTGGTGCAGTTGAATGTGCAGCTCGAAGCCTTGCGGGCCTATTGGCGCTGGGTCGGTGCGGGCGAGGAAGTGCGCGTGTTCGAGGAATTGCTCGAAATCGCCGAGGCGCGGCAGGTGGGGCTGGCGCGCGGGGTGCGCGAAGGCGCGCGGGCCGCGATTGCGCTGACCGAAAACGAACAGAACCTCCTCAGGCGCCGCACCTTGCTCGAAGAAGCGCGCCGCAATCTTGAGACCGCGGCCAATTCGCTAAGCTTTTTCCTGCGCGATTCCTCAGGCCGGCTGGTGGTGCCGCAGCGCGAGCAATTGCCGCCGATAGCAAAGCTGGGGAAGGTGCCCGAGGCCGACAAGCTGCTGGCGCTGCCGCGCAACGAAGTGCTCGAACGGCGGCCCGAACTGCGCACCCTGCGCCTCGCCAACGAGCGTGCGGCCAATCGCATCGAACTCAGACGCAATGATCTCCAGCCCTCGCTCGACGGGCGCGCCGAGGTGCGCCAGTCGATTGGCCCCGGACCTCCGGGAATGCCGAGTTTCGATCAGGGAACCGATACGCTGGTGGGGCTGACATTTTCGGTGCCGCTGCAACGGCGCGATGCGCGCGGGCGGCTGGCGCGGGCCGAGGCAGAGCTGCGCGAACTGGAACTGCGCGAGCGCCGGATTGCCGACCAGATCGAGGTCGAAATCGACAACATCATTGCCACGCTCAACGCTGCTGTCCGGCTCACGTCGCTGGCGAATGACGAGGTCAAGCAGGCGACCGCCATGGTGCAGGCCGAACGCAACCGGTTCCGGCTGGGCGCGGGCGATTTCTTCCTGGTGAATCTGCGCGAAGAAGCCGCCGCCGACGCGCAGATCCGCGCCATCCGCGCCGATGTGTCGGGCAGGCTGGCGGCGGCAAGTTACAACGCCGCCACCATCAACCTTGCCGAACTGGGGCTGGAATAGGCTGGCTCCGGCTAGGAATTCTGCCGCCCTTCGATCAGGCGATCGACCAGCGAAGGGTCTGCCAGCGTCGAGGTATCGCCGAGCGCGCCGAAATCATTCTCGGCGATCTTGCGCAGGATCCGGCGCATGATCTTGCCCGAACGGGTCTTGGGCAAGCCATCGGTGAACTGGACGAGATCGGGCGTGGCAATCGGGCCGATTTCCTTCCTGACATGCGCTTTCAGCTCGGCCAGCAGCGCCGCTGACCCTTCCTCGCCTGCATTCAGGGTGACATAGCAATAGATGCCCTGCCCCTTGATATCGTGCGGATAGCCGACCACGGCGGCTTCGGCGACCTTGGGGTGGAGCACCAGCGCGCTTTCCACCTCGGCAGTGCCCATGCGGTGGCCCGAGACGTTGATCACATCATCAACGCGGCCCGTGATCCAGTAATAGCCATCCTCGTCACGCTTGCAGCCATCGCCGGTGAAATATTTGCCTGCATAGGTGCTGAAATAGGTCTGCACAAAGCGATCATGATCCCCGTAAACGCTGCGCGCCTGGCCGGGCCAGCTGTGGGTGATGCACAGGTTGCCTTCAGTGGCGGTTCCCGGTTCATCAGCCAGCACCGCGCCCTCGTTATCGACGAGCTGCGGGCGGATGCCGAAGAACGGCAGGCCCGCGCTGCCCGGTTTCATATCATGCGCGCTGGGCAGCGTGGTGATCATGCAGCCGCCGGTTTCGGTTTGCCACCAGGTGTCGATGATCGGGCAGCGGCCCTCGCCCACGACGTCGAAATACCAGCGCCAGGCCTCGGGATTGATCGGCTCCCCGACGCTGCCGAGCAAGCGCAGCGAGGCGCGGCTGCGGCTGGTGACATGCGCGTCGCCTTCGCGCATCAGGGCGCGGATCGCGGTGGGCGCGGTGTAGAGGATGTTGACGCCGTGCTTGTCCACCACATCCCAGAACCGCCCGTGATCGGGATAATTCGGCACGCCTTCGAACACGACGCCGGTCGCGCCGTTCATCAGCGGGCCGTAAACGATGTAGCTGTGGCCGGTCACCCAGCCGATATCGGCGGTGCACCAGAACACTTCGCCGGGGGTGTAATCGAAGATGTAATGGAAGGTGGTGGCCGTCCACACGCCATATCCGCCGGTGGTGTGGACCACGCCCTTGGGCTTGCCGGTTGAACCGCTGGTGTAGAGGATGAACAGGGGGTCTTCGGCGTCCATCACCTCGCAGGGGCAATCATCGTCGCTGGCGAGGGCTTCGAACCAGTGATCGCGGCCCTCTGCCATGGCAACATCGCCGCCGGTGTGGCGCACCACCAGCACCGCATCGACGCTGACGCCATCATGGGCAAGGGCAGCATCGACATTGGCTTTCAAGGGCACCCGCTTGCCGCCGCGCAGGCCTTCGTCCGCGGTGACGACAAAGCGGCTGGCGCAATCTTCGATGCGGCCTGCCAGCGCTTCGGGTGAAAAGCCGCCGAACACCACCGAATGCACGGCCCCCAGCCGCGCGCAGGCCAGCATCGACGTGACCCCTTCGACAATCATCGGCATGTAGAGCGTGACCCGGTCGCCCTTCTTCACGCCCAGCGCTTTGAGGGCATTGGCCATGCGCACCACTTCGCGGTGGAGATCGCCGTAGGTCAGGCTGCGCACGGGCGTGGCGGGATCATCGGGTTCGAAAATCAGCGCGGTGCGATCAGCGGATGCGGCCAGATGGCGGTCCACCGCATTGTGGCACAGATTAAGCTGCCCATCCTCGAACCAGCGGATTGCCGCCGGATCATAGGACCATGAACCGCCTATGGTCGGGGCTTTGGCCCAGTCGAGCCGCTGCGCCTGTTCCAGCCAGAAGCCATCGGGATCCTCGATCGAGCGCTGATACATTTGCGCATAATCTTCGGGCAGACAGTGGGTGGCGCGGTCTGCCTGCGGGCGTTGGACTGCGTGGATCATGGCGTGAGTCTCCCTTCTCGTTGCCTTGCTATAGCGCAAGCTACACATCTGGCAGGCTTAGACAAAGGTCTTAGGCCAATCGGGCTGCCAGCGCCTGCCTGCCGCGCACAGCCAAGGCTGCGCCGACAGGGCCAGCGCAGCCTTGGCAGGTTGTGGCCTACGGGGGCCGAGTTCAGAAGCGATAGGCAAGGCCTGCGCTCAGCACCCAGGGATCAAGCTTGTGCTCGGTCTCGATCACTCGGGTATTGCCGACAAACCAGCTGGCCGTGGTGCCGATGAAATAGCGCTTGGCATCAAGGGTAAGCGCAAAGCCCTTGTCATTCAGCGGCACATCAACGCCTGCCTGAAGCGCAAGGCCAAGCTCGTTGGAAAGCTTGGTGCTGGTGACGCCGAGGGGGCGCACTGCTGCGCCCGGATCCTGCGCAACCCACAGGAAATAGCTCGGGCCTGCGCCGATATAGGGCTTAACCCCGCCAAGATCGAAGTGATACTTGGCCGTGATCGTCGCCGGGATCAGCTTGGCATCGGCCACCAGTTCGGCGCCCACCGGCAGGCCGGCGGTGGCATCGACATCATGCTGGGTGATCCCGGCAATCGTTTCGACCGAGAAATTGTTGGTGAAGAAGTATTCGATCGCAATGGTCGGCGTGAAATTGTCATTCGCGCGGGTCTGCAAGGTGGCAGGCAGGCCGACCCGGTCAAGATTGACCTGTTCGATCTTGCCATCGGGCAGCACCGCGGTGCCCACCAGCTTCAGCTGCACTTGCCCGGCGCGGTCCTGAGCCAGCGCCGGGCCTGCCATGAGCACCGCCGCAACGCCGCCCAAAATCATGATCTTGTTCATTTTCCCTACCCTTGCAGACAGCAGTGGCCGCGTCATGCGACCCAGGATGATTGCCGTCCATGGCGCTGCCGATAGCCGCCCGGCCAATCTGCGCTCATTGATCCGGATCAAAGACGGCGCTGCACTTTTGGCTCATCCGGCTGCACATTATGGCAAGCCTCATGCCCTCACCGCCCGACATCAGCATGGACGCTTTTCGCAGCGCCCTGCCCGATGGCTGGGCACAAAGCGCGATTGCCGATGCGCTGTGCGCCATCGGCCGTCACGAACGCTTGGCCAAGGGCGAGGCGCTGGCCTGCGATCCGGCGAGTGACCGGCTGATCTATATTGCAAGCGGCTGCGCCAAGCTGGTTGTCCAGCCGGTGGCGGCTGCCGATGGTGCCAGCGCGGTGCAGGTGCTGGCGTTCCATTTCGCTGGCGACATGATCTCGGTGCTGCGGCAACAGGACAGCGATTTCCGGCTGGTTGCGCTTACCGATTGCCAGTTGATCGCCTTTGCCACCGATGATTTTCTCGACATTGCCCAGGCCGATCCGGCGGTGCTGCGCTGGGTGCTGACCCGCAGCCTGCAAGCGCTCCACCGCAGCCGCACGCGCATGATGCAGTTGGGGCACAAATCGGCGCGCCAGCGGATCGCCGATTTCCTTGTTTCGATGGCCGAACGCCTGAGCGGCAGCACCAGCGGTGCCTGCCGCCTGATGCTGCCGATGAGCCGCCGCGACATCGGCGATGCCCTTGGCCTCACCATCGAGACTGTCAGCCGCCAGTTCACCGAATTGCGCGAAGCAGGGCTGATCGAGACCCGGGGCCGTTCTTTGGTACAATTGCTGGACGTGGGCGCGCTGGCGCATGCTGCGGGGCAAACCCGCTTTGCAGGAACCGTCCAACACATTTGACACAATTTTGATTTGGATCAATTCTCGCCATTCGGGGGCTCGCTAGACGCGGGTTGACGCAAGGGGACTAATATCATGGAATCAGTCGTTCGGCGGCTTGGGATCTGGGGCACCGTGCTCCTGCTGGCCATCATCGCTCTCGCTTTGGCACAAGACACCGCCTTTGCTGTGCACATGGGACTGATCGCGGTTGTCGCTGCATTGCTGGCCGTGCTGACATTGGCGCGGTTCGATCCGCTGGCCAAGGCGCAGGGCATTTTCCGCATGCCGCCGGGGCCATCGCGCTATGATGATGATGTGATCCGCTGGGGCATGATCGCCACCATGTTCTGGGGCCTTGCCGGGCTGCTGGTGGGCGTGATCATCGCAACGCAGCTGGTGATCCCGCAGCTCAATTTCGAACCCTGGTTCAATTTCGGCCGGGTGCGCCCCTTGCACACCAGCGCTGTCATCTTTGCCTTTGGCGGCAACGCCCTGATCGCCACCAGTTTTTACGTGGTGCAGCGCACCTGCCGCACCACGCTGGCTTTCCCCGGCATGGCCCGGTTTGTGTTCTGGGGGTATCAGCTGTTCATCGTGCTGGCCGCGACCGGTTACCTGATGGGCGTGACCCAGTCGAAAGAATATGCCGAGCCTGAATGGTATGTCGATCTGTGGCTCACCATCGTGTGGCTGGCCTATCTGGCGGTGTTTGTCGGCACCATCCTGCGCCGCCACGAACCGCATATCTATGTCGCCAACTGGTTCTACCTTGCCTTCATCATCACTGTGGCGATGCTGCATGTGGTGAACAATCTGGCGATCCCGGTCAGCCCGTTCGGTTCGCGCAGCTACAGCGCCTTTGCCGGTGTGCAGGATGCGATGACGCAGTGGTGGTATGGCCACAACGCGGTGGGCTTTTTCCTCACTGCAGGCTTTCTGGCGATGATGTATTACTTCGTCCCCAAGCAGGCGAACCGCCCGGTCTATTCCTACCGGCTGTCGATCATCCACTTCTGGTCGCTGATCTTCCTCTATATCTGGGCGGGGCCGCACCACTTGCATTACACCGCGCTGCCCGACTGGGCGCAGACGCTGGGCATGGTGTTTTCGATCATGCTGTGGATGCCTTCGTGGGGCGGGATGATCAACGGGCTGATGACGCTGAACGGCGCGTGGGACAAGATCCGCACCGATCCGATCATCCGCATGATGGTGCTGGCGCTTGCCTTCTACGGGATGAGCACCTTCGAAGGCCCGGTGCTGTCGATCAAGGCGGTCAATTCGCTGTCGCACTATACCGACTGGACCATCGGCCACGTCCATTCCGGCGCGCTGGGGTGGAACGGCATGATCACCTTTGCCTGCATGTACTTCCTGGTGCCGCGCCTGTGGCAGCGTGAACGGATGTACTCACTTCGCATGATCAACTGGCACTTCTGGCTCGCGACCGCAGGCATCGTGTTCTACGCCGCCAGCATGTGGGTGGCGGGCGTGACGCAAGGCCTGATGTGGCGCGAATATGGCTCTGACGGCTACCTTGTGAACAGCTTCATCGACACGGTGGTGGCGCTCAACAAGATGTATGCGCTGCGTGCCTTTGGCGGGCTGCTCTACCTCTCGGGCGCGGTCATCATGGCCTACAACATGTGGATGACGATTGCAGGCAAGCTGCGGGTCGAGGCGCCGCTGGGCGATACGCCTTACGACGAAGCCGCCGACCGTCCGATCATCGCCGGGCCGCAGGCCCAGCCCGCCGAATAAGCGCAGCGCGAAAAGGAACGAGACAATGAGCAATGCTGCACCCGAAAGCGACGTCTTCGAAGGCCACAAGAAGCTTGAGAAAAACGTCACCCTGCTCGCCGCTGCCACGCTGGTAACTGTCGCGATCGGCGGGATCGTCGAAATCGCGCCGTTGTTCTGGCTCGATAACACCATCGAGAAGGTGGCAGGGATGCGTCCCTATACCCCGCTCGAACAGGCGGGACGCGATATCTACATCCGCGAAGGCTGCTACACCTGCCACAGCCAGATGATCCGGCCGTTCCGCGACGAGGTGGAACGCTATGGCCATTACAGCCTGGCGGCGGAAAGCATGTATGATCACCCCTTCCAGTGGGGCTCGAAACGCACCGGGCCGGATCTGGCGCGGGTCGGCGGGCGCTATTCGGATGAATGGCATGTCCAGCATTTGAAGGCGCCGCGCAGCGTGGTGCCCGAAAGCATCATGCCTGGCTACAGCTTCCTTGCTGAAACGCCGCTGAAGGTGCCCAACCCTTCCGCCACGCTCACCGCGCTGCGCCGGGTCGGCGTGCCCTATAGCGATATCGACATCGAAATGGCAGGCAAGGATCTGATGGCGCAGGCCAATCCCGATCTGGACGCAGGCGATCTGGCCGAGCGTTATCCCAAGGCACAGATCCGCGATTATGATGGTGATCCGAAACGCGTCACCGAAATGGATGCGCTGGTAGCCTATCTCCAGATGCTCGGCACGCTGGTCGATGTGAACAGCGCGGCTGCGCAGGAAGCTCTCGCAAAGGAGAAGGGCCGGTGAGCTTTTACGAAACCCTGCGCCACTTTGCCGACAGCTATTGGCTGGCGCTGATCTTCGGCCTCTATCTGGTCTTGTGCCTGTGGCATTTCCGCCCCTCGGCCAAGCGCCATGTGAATGATGCCAAGCACTCGATTTTCAAGGATGACGACAATGGCGAATAAGCGGATCGACGAGCCGACCGGCACCGAGACCGTCGGCCATGAATGGGACGGCATCGAGGAATTGAACACCCCGCTGCCGCGCTGGTGGCTGTGGACGTTCTATGCCAGCATTGCAGTGGCAGCCGTTTATGTCGTGCTTTACCCGGCCTGGCCGCTGGTGAAGGATGCCACCGCAGGCACGCTCGGCTGGACGAGCCGGGGCGAGTTGGCCAAGGATATGCGCGCCGCTGATGCGCGCCGTCAGGTCAAATTTGATCGCATCGGAGCAATGGATATCGAACAACTGCCCAGTGATCCCGAATTGTGGCAGGCCGCGATTGCGGGCGGTTCGGCTGCGTTCAAGGTCAATTGCGTGCAATGCCATGGCGCAGGCGCGGCGGGTTCGGAAGGCTATCCCAACCTCAATGATAATGACTGGGTATGGGGCGGCACGCTCACCGATATTCAGCAATCCATCACCCACGGCATCCGCTGGAGCGAGGCTGCCGAAACGCGGGCCAATTACATGCCTGCCTTTGGCGATATCCTGAGCAAGGCCGAGGTGGGCGCGCTGACCAGCCATGTCCTTTCGCTGTCGGGCAAGGCCAAGGGCAGCGCGCAAGGCGCCACCTTGTTTGCCGAGAATTGCGCAGCCTGCCATGGTGCCGGCGGCGAAGGCGATCGCACGCAGGGCGCGCCCGCGCTCAATGATGCGATCTGGCTGTTCGGCGGCAGCGAAGCACAGGTGCGCAGCCAGATCATCGCCCCGCGCCACGGCGTGATGCCGGCATGGCAAGGGCGGCTTGATCCGGTGACCATCAAGATGCTGGCCGCCTATGTCCATTCGCGCGGTGGCGGCGAGCAGGCAGCGCCTGCAGCGGATCCTGCCGCGCCCGAAGCCGAGGTGGCGCAGGTGGCAGAGGCCGAAACGGATGGTTGATCCGGTCGATCTCGATCCATCTGCCAAGGGGCACGATTGGGCGGGCGCACTGGGGGCAACCCCTCCGCCCAAACCCGTGCCCGCGGGCGGGCCGCCCCCGCCGAAGACCCCGCCGCCGACGCAGCTTTATGAAGCGCGCAAGGCTGTCCATAACAAGCGCATTGACGGGCCGTTCCGCCGTTTCAAATGGCTGGTGATGCTGGTTACGCTGACGATCTATTACGTCACGCCGTGGATCCGCTGGGACCGCGGGCCTTACGCGCCCGATCAGGCCGTGCTGATCGATATTGCACACCGGCGCTTCTACATGTTCGATATCGAAATCTGGCCGCACGAATTCTATTTCGTCGCAGGCATGCTGATCATGGCAGGCATCGGCCTGTTTCTGGTGACCAGTGCAGTGGGCCGGGCATGGTGCGGCTATGCCTGCCCCCAGACGGTGTGGACCGATCTGTTCCAGCACGTTGATCGCTTTATCGACGGTGATCGCAATGCGCGCATGCGGCTTGACAAGGCACCATGGACAGCATCCAAGATCGCCCGGCGCGGCTTCAAATGGACGATCTATCTTGCGATCAGCCTCGCCACGGGCGGCGCGTGGATCCTCTATTTCGCCGATGCGCCCACGCTCACCCGCGAATTCTTCACCGGCGAGGCGGCGTTTGTTGCCTATGCGACTGTCGGCATTCTCACCTTCACCACCTTCTGGCTTGGCGGGTTCATGCGCGAACAGGTGTGCATCTACATGTGCCCCTGGCCGCGCATCCAGGCCGCGATGCTCGATGAAAAATCGCTGATCGTCACCTACAAGGACTGGCGCGGAGAGCCGCGCGGCAGCATCAAGAAGGCCGAGAAAGCCCCCGACAAGTTCGGCGACTGCATTGATTGCAACCTGTGCGTGGCCGTGTGTCCCACCGGGATCGACATCCGCGAAGGCCAGCAGATCGGCTGCATCACCTGCGGGCTGTGCATTGATGCCTGCGACAAGGTGATGAAGGACATCGGCCGCCCGCGCGGGCTGATTGATTACGCCACGCTGGAACAATGCGAGGCCGAAGCCGCAGGCGCCGCGCCGACACCTGCGTGGAAAACGTTGCTCAGGTTCCGCACCCTGCTTTATCTCGGCGTGTGGAGCGCGATTGGCGCAGGGCTGCTGTTTGCGCTCGGCACGCGCACCCGCACCGAACTGACTGTCTCGCCCGATCGCAACCCGCCGTTCATGCTGATGAAGGATGGTTCGGTGCGCAATGCCTATACGCTGCGGCTTCGCAACATGCAGGCCCGCCCACGCGACATGGAAGTGGCGCTGGTCGGCCTGCCGCAAGGCGCAGTCATGTGGACCGAAAATGTCGCCGCCACCCAGGCCGCCCCAAAGCAAATCGTCAATGTGCCCGCCAACGAGACCCGCATCGTGCGCGCCTATGTGACGATCCCGGCAGGAACTGCGGCGACAAGCTTCGCTTTCCGCCTCACATCACTGGCCCAAGACGGCGAGATTGATCTGGCCACCACCAATTTCACCACCCCAGGAGGCGAATAATGCCCGGCAACGAAACCCGCGGCAAATTTACCGGACGCCACATGGCGATCATCATGGTGGCAGGGTTCGGCATTGTGATTGCCGTCAATATCACCATGGCCAGCCTTGCCATCGGCGGCTTTCACGGCGTGGTGGTGGAAAATTCCTATGTCGCCAGCCAGAAATTCAACGGCTGGCTGGAAGAGGCCGAACAGGCCCGCGCACTCGGCTGGACGGTAAAGCCCGAACGTAGCGGCGATGGCCATGTCTTGCTGCGCGCCGAGGGCGTGCCCGCAGGCACGCGCTTTGAGGCCGCGCTGCGCCGTCCGCTGGGGGACAAGGAATTTGCCGATCTCACCTTCCGTCCGCTTGGCGACGGACAGTGGCGTTCTGATCAGGCGATTGCACCGGGCCGCTGGCTGATCCGCCTGTCAGCCGATGCGGGTGCGGTGACCTGGGCCGAGGAAAGCGAATTCTAGCGATGAATGTCGCCGCCGCCCTTGCTGTGCCGCCGGAACGCGCCTTTGCCGCGACCCGCTTTACCGTGCCGGGGATGCGCTGTGCAGGCTGCATCGCCAAGATCGAGCGCGAATTGCCCAAGACACCGGGCATCCATGCCGCGCGTGCCAATTTTTCGGCCAAGCGGGTGGCGATCGAACATGATCCCGGCCTTGATGAAGCAGTGCTCGAACGCGCGCTGCTGGCGCTCGGTTTCGAAGCGCAGGCGGTGGCCGAAAATCCGCTCGGCGATGATGCGAAGGAACGCAAAGCGCTCACCCGTGCGCTCGGCGTGGCGGGCTTTGGCATGATGAATATCATGCTGCTGTCGGTCAGCATCTGGTCAGGCGCGGATGGGGCGACCAAGCACTTGTTCCACTGGCTTTCGGCGCTGATCGCACTGCCAGTGATTGCCTATGCGGGCCGGCCGTTCTTTGCCAGCGCATGGATGGCGCTGTCGCATCGGCGCACCAATATGGATGTGCCGATCTCCATCGGGGTGATGCTTG
The DNA here is from genome assembly GCA_045377215.1 of Erythrobacter sp. GTDB lineage: Bacteria > Pseudomonadota > Alphaproteobacteria > Sphingomonadales > Sphingomonadaceae > Erythrobacter. The sequence goes on along the minus strand of JBJIOB010000003.1, from coordinate 73,255 downwards.
CCACCGCGCTCAGTATCTATGAAACCCTCACCGGCGGCGATCATGCCTATTTCGAAAGCGCGGTGATGCTGCTGTTCTTCCTGCTCGCAGGGCGCGCGCTGGATGCCGAAATGCGCACCCGCACCCGCGCCGGGATCGGTGCGCTCTTGGGCCGGATGGGCAAAAGCGCCAGCGTCATCGGCCCAGATGGCACCATCCGCCGGGTCGCGGCCGAAGCGCTGTCGCCCGGCATGCTGGTGCTGGTCGCCGCGGGCGAGGCGCTGGCAGCCGATGGCGTGATCGAACAGGGCACCAGCACCATTGATAATGCCATGCTGACCGGCGAAAGCGCACCCGAAGCGGTGCTGCCGGGAAGCACGGTGCATGCCGGGACAATCAATCTGGCAGCCCCCTTGCAGGTGCGCCTGACCCATGTGGCCGAGGATACCGTGCTCGCTGAAATCGCCCGGCTGATGGACGAGGCAGGCCAATCGCGCAGCACCTATGTGCGCATCGCCGACCGGGCCTCGCGGCTTTATGCGCCGGTGGTGCACACGCTGGCCGCGCTCGCCTTTGTCGGCTGGATGATCGCAGGCGCTGGCTGGCACCAGTCGCTGGTGATCGCGATTGCAGTGCTGATCATCACCTGTCCTTGCGCCATGGGGCTGGCCGTGCCGTCGGCGCAAGTGGTGGCGAGCGGGGCGTTGCTGCGCCGGGGCCTGCTGGTGAAAGATGGCAGCGCTTTGGAACGGCTTGCCGAATGCGACATCGCGCTGTTCGATAAAACGGGCACGCTGACGCTGGGCGAACCGCGCCCGGATCTCACGGCGCTGGATGCCGAAGCGCGCGAGCTTGCGCTTGGCCTTGCGCAGGCGAGCCGCCACCCTTTGAGCAAGGGGCTGGCGGCAAGCCTGCTGCGCGAAGGGATAAAACCTGCTGCGATCACCAATATCACGGAAGTCAGCGGCGAAGGGCTCAGCGGCACCTGGCAAGGGCTGCGGGTCGCGCTGGAACGCCCGCAAAGCGCCAGCAGCGCGCTGGCCACGCGGCTCACCATCGGCGAGACGAGCCAGATCATCACCTTTGCCGATCCGCTGCGCTCTGATGCCGCCGATACCCTGCGCGCGCTGGGCGAATGGCAGATTGGCGCGCAGATCCTGTCGGGTGATCGCGCCGCGCCAGTCGCCGAAGTCGCCGCCGAGCTTGGCCTTGTCGCCACGGCCGAGGCCAGCCCGCAGGCGAAACTCGCCGCACTGGAAGCCCTGCGGGCCGAGGGCCGCCGCCCGCTGATGGTGGGCGATGGCCTCAATGATGGGCCAGCGCTCGCCGCCGCCCATGCCTCGATTGCGCCGGGCACGGCTTCGGACGCCAGCCAGCAAGCGGCAGATGCGGTGTTCATCGGCGACAAGCTGATGCCGGTCGCGCTCGCCATCCGGGTGGCCAAGGCAACCATGCGCATCGTGCGCGAGAATTTTGCCTTCTCGATTGCCTATAATGTGCTCGCCGTGCCGCTGGCGCTGTTCGGGCTGGTCACCCCGCTGATTGCTGCCATCGCCATGTCGCTGAGTTCGCTGGTGGTGGTCGCCAATTCGCTGCGCCTCGCCCGGAGCGCCAAGGAGCCCGCCCGATGACCGGCCTTGCCTTCCTGATCCCGATTGCGCTCGGCATGGGAGCGCTCGGTCTGGCCGCATTCCTGTGGTCGATGAAGGCCGGGCAGTATGATGATATGGACGGTTCGGCCAACCGCATCCTGATCGACGAAGACGACGAGGTGTGAGCATGCTGCCTGCCTTTGCGCCCCTGTTCGCTGTGACGGCGCTGCTGCCCGTACTGATCGGGCCGCTGCCTGCGCAAAGTGCAGCGCTCACCGCCAAGCTGTGCGGCGGCGGCGAAATCTCTATCCCGCTCGGCAAAGGCGGCGATGACAAGCCCGATTGCCACCCCAAGGGCTGCCATGCCGGCACCTGCCGCGAACGCAGCAAACGCGGGATTTGATCTGGCGCAAAGACGGGTGGCGGCTTGGTTCGCTAACGCGAAACGCAGACCGCCCGCCCCGCCTCGCGAGCCCAGCCACCAATGATACCATCAGGCTATGGTGGCCGGGTGGGGAGGCGGGGCGGGCGGTCTGCCGCGACAAAGGAGCGCCCGACAACAATGTGGACCTATCACCCCGATCTCCTCGCCCGCGCTGTGCCGCGTTACACCAGCTATCCCACCGCTGCCGATTTCGGCCCGCTGGAACCGGGCGCCATCGAGCGCGCAATCGGCGGGGCGTCGGGCGATGTCTCGCTCTATCTCCACATCCCGTTTTGCGAGATGATCTGCTATTATTGCGGCTGCAACACCGGCGCTGCGGGCAAGCGCACACGGGTGGAAACCTATCTCGCTGCCCTGCATCAGGAAATCGCCACGGTGGCGAGCCTGCTGCCCGCCAGCGCGCGGGTGCGGCGCATTGCCTTTGGCGGGGGTAGCCCCAACGCGATCCTGCCCGGCGAATTCCTCGGCCTGGTCGATGCCTTGCACGCGCATTTTTCGCTCTACGCACCCCAATGGTCGATCGAACTTGATCCGCGCAGCATGAACCCGGCTTGGGGGCGCGCTATCGGCGAGGCGGGCATCACGCGGGCCAGCATGGGCGTGCAGACCTTTGCGCCCCACTGCCAGAAAGCCATCGGACGCGAACAAAGCCCGGTGCTCATCAGCCGCAGTGTCGAATGGCTGCGCAGCGCCGGCGTGACTTCGCTCAATTTCGATCTGATGTATGGCCTGCCGCACCAGAGCGAGGCTGACCTTGCCGATACCATCGAACAGACCCGCCTGATGGGCGCAGACCGGATCGCCCTGTTCGGCTATGCCCATGTGCCTCACATGGTGCCGCGCCAGACAATGATCCCGGCCGAGGCCCTGCCCGGTGCCGAGGAACGCTTTGCCATGGCGCAACAAGGCTTTGCGACCCTGACCGCCCATGGCTATCGCCCGGTCGGGTTCGATCACTTTGCCCTGCCCCATGATCCCATGGCCGAGGCCGCGCGCACCGGCACGCTGCGGCGCAATTTTCAGGGCTTTACCGATGATCCATCGCACGTGCTGATCGGCATGGGTTCCACCGCGATCAGCGGTTTTCCCGGCCTGATTGCGCAGAATGAAAAGAATAATGGCCGCTACCGGATGCTGTCCTCGCAAGGGCGCCTGTCGGCTGCGCATGGCATCATCCGGCGCAGCGAGGATCAGTTGCGCGCCGCAGTGATCGAACACCTGCTGTGCCGCAGCCATGCCGCGATTGCGCCCTGCCTGCTGAGCGAAGTGCGCGAGCAGTTGGCCCCGTTCCTCGAACGCGATCTGGTGCGCATCAGCGGCAATGATCTGGCGATCACCGCTGAAGGCCTGCCCTATGCGCGGGTCATCGCCAGCCTGTTTGATAGCTATCGCGCGGTAAGCCAGCGCAGCTTCAGCGCAGCGATCTGAGCGCCGATCCGATCCCGCCACGGCCATGACAAAGCGGACAAAGCGGACACCGTGTCCGCTTTGTCTGCATCATGATTTCATCTGTTTTTCAGATAGTAAAGCGTGATTTCGCCAAGCGGACGGACAGGGAAATGCGGCGCATTTTCAGGCCTCGGCTGGCAAACGGCCTCGCAGGCCGAACAGCAACAATGGGAAAGAGCCAGCGCGAATTCTATCGCTTGCCACAAATGTAGGAAACACAGCGCCAAAACCGGTGCCCAGCGCTTTCACGCGCTACGTCACCCCCAACCCCGCTGCCTGCCGCCGCAATTCTGCTGCTTCGCCCGGATTGGCTTTCACCGCCGCCTCCAGCGCGGCCTTGGCCTTGGCGGGTTCGCCCAGCGTCATGCGGCTGCGCATCAGCATCACCCAGCCATCGAGGTTCTTGGGGTTCTGCTGGAGCCGCGCTTCGAGCTGGGCGACCATGCCTTCGGCCATGCCGCGCTGCTCGGACGGCGTCATGCTGCCCGCCGCCGCGACCTCGGCAGCGCTTGGCCCGCGCAGATCGGGCGAGGCCGCAGCGCCTGCCACCGCGCCTGAACCCGGCGCAAGCATGGGCGGAGTGCGGTTGGCGCTTGCCGCAGCGATGCGGCCTGCCACTTCGATGTTGTTGATCCGCCCGACCTGTTCGATGGTGCGCACCAGATCACCCTCCCACGGCGCGCCCGGCGGCGTATCGGCGAGCAGCGCCAGCCAAGCGGCAATGGCGCCTTCGTGATCCTTTTCGAGATCCTTCTTCACCGCCAGAAAATAGCGCGCGCGCGGATCCTTGGGATCAAGCGTCAGCGCCTTTTGGAAGGCGGCAAGCGCTTCTGTGGGCAGCGGATCGCGCTCGCTCGCCAGCACCAGCGCTTCGCCCAGCGCCGACCACAGCACCGCCTGGCTATCATCGGCGGCAGTGGCGCGGGCGTAAGCTTCGGCGGCAGGGGCAAATTCGCCGCGCTCGAAATGGGCAAAGGCCAGATTGCTCCACGCCCGCGCATCGCTGGGCGAGGCTTCGGCGAGTTTGCGCAACTGAGCGATGTCGGGGCCTTGCGCCGCCGCATCCGTCTTGTCCGTCGCATCGCTGCCCGATGCTTCGTAAAGGTTGACGCCGATCGAGGCCGCGGCCAGCAGCAGCGCCGCCCCGAGGAGATACCAGCCGGCCCGGCTGGCGCTGATTTGGTTGGTGTTTGCCATGCCTTGCGCGCCTAGCATCGCGGGCGGAATCAGGCAATTCGCGCTGGCATATGCGGCGCGTTTGGCTATGCTCATGCTCAGCGCATCGGCGGATATTGGGGGCGCGGTTGTCACAATCCTATCGAGTTGCCATCATCGGATCGGGTCCGGCCGGTCTCAGCGCGGCTGCCCGTGCCGCGGCGCGGGGGATGAGCCACATTCTCCTTGAAAAGACCGATCACCTCTCCGACACCATCTTCAAGTATCAGAAGGGCAAGCACGTGATGGCAACGCCCAGCAATCTGGTGCTGCGCAGCGATCTCGATTTTGCCGCGGGCAAGCGCGAGGCGATCCTCGGGCGCTGGGACGATCAGATCGCCGCGCAAGCCGTGACGGTGAAGCTGGGCGCGGATGTCGTCAGCATCCAAGGCACCAAGGGCGATTTTGCGATCCACCTGCGCAGCGGCGAAGTTATCGCGGCTGAGGCCATCGTGCTTGCCATCGGGACGCAGGGCAATCCCAACCGGCTACGCTGTCCCGGCGCGGATTCGCCGATGATCCAGTATCAGCTCGATGATCCGGGCGAGTATTTCGATGAGCACATCACCGTGGTCGGATCGGGCGATGCGGGGATCGAGAACGCACTGGGCCTTGCCGCTGATCCGGCGCAGCGCAACATTGTCACCATCCTCAACCGCTCGGCCGATTTCGCGCGCGCCAAACCTGCCAATGTGGCCCTGCTGGAAGAAGCCGAGCGCGAGGGCCGCCTGATCGTGCGGCGCGAGACCGAACCTGCCGAAGTGCGGGACGGCGAATTGCTGCTCAACACCCGCGACGGGCAGGAAGCGATCCCGTGCCAGCGCATCATCGCGCGCACCGGATCGCAGCCGCCGCGCGGCTTTGTGGAAGGCCTGGGGATTGCCTTTTCCAGCAGCGATCCCGGCGCCTATCCCCAGCTTTCGCCCGTGTTCGAAACCAGCGTTCCCGGCATCCACATCATCGGCGCACTGGCAGGCTATCCGCTGATCAAGCACTGCATGAACCAGGGCTATGACGTGATCGAGTTTCTCGCCGGGAACAGCGATCTCAAGCCTGCCGATGAACCGATCCTCGCCGAAAAATTCGCCCGCTTGCCGGGGGCGCGCAGCGTTGCGCAATGGCTTGATGTGTTCGCCCGCAACGTGGCGATCTTTGCCGATCTGTCGGCGCTGCAACTGCGCGAGCTGCTGCTGGATTCGACATGCCATGCCTATGAGCCGGGCGAGGTGATCTTCCGCCGCAATGCGCCGGGATCATCCATGTTCGCGATTGCCGAAGGTTCGGTTGCGGTGGAAGTCAATCCCGCCAATCCTGCTGCCACCGTGCCGATCGAACAGGGTTCGATCTTCGGCGAAGTCGGCCTCATCTCGGGCCGCCGCCGCGGGGCGACGATCCGCGCGGCGGAAGCCGTGGTCGCGGTGGAATTGTCGCGCACCGCCGCGCTCAAACTGCTCGCGACCTCGCCCGGCGCGGCGCGCGCGGTGACTGCCATTTCCATCGAGCGCCAGCTGCTCCAGATGTTCGGCCCCGGCATATCGCGCGAGGATATTGCCCCGCTCGTCGCCGGAGCTGAAGTGATGCAGGCGCGCGCGGGCCAGGTGATCGTCACCGAAGGCGCGGACGACAAGGATGTTTTCATCATCCGCAGCGGATCAATGATCGTCGAAAAGGACATTGGCGGGCGGCCGGTGTTCCTGTCCTATCTCCCGGCAGGCAGCTATTTCGGCGAAATGGCGGTGATCGACGGCTCGCCCCGCACCGCCACTGTCAAGGCCGCGATCAAGTCCGAGGTGATCCGCCTGCCGGGCGCAGAATTTCTGGCGATGCTCGATCGCGTGCCCGGATTGCAGCAGCGCGCCTTGAAGGAAATGACCGCGCGCCGCGCCACCAACGCCTTCATCGAAAGCCGCAAAGGTGCCTTTGGCGGCGCGCTCGATCTCTATTCCGAAACCGCGCAATTCCTTGTCGATAACGGCATTGGCGAGGCGACCGATGTGCTGCTGATTGATGAAAAACTGTGCATCGGCTGCGACAATTGCGAGAAAGCCTGCGCTGATAGCCATGATGGCCTCTCGCGGCTCGACCGGGAGGCTGGGCGCACCTATGCGCATCTCCATGTGCCGACCTCATGCCGCCACTGCGAACACCCGCATTGCATGGCCGATTGCCCGCCCAACGCGATCCACCGCGGCCCCGATGGCGAGGTGTTCATTGATGACACCTGCATCGGCTGCGGCAATTGCCAGCGCAACTGCCCCTATGGGGTGATCCGCATGGATGCCAAGCCCCCGAAAAAGCCGAGCCTCTTGCAATGGCTGCTGTTCGGCGCGGGCCCCGGCCCGGGCGAAGCGCCTTATGGCTGGCGCAAGAAAGAGGCTGAAAAGCAGGGCGCGCCTGAGGCAAAGCTCGCGATCAAGTGCGACATGTGCGCCGGGATTGATGGCGGCCCGGCCTGCGTGCGCGCCTGCCCGACGGGCGCGGCGATCCGCGTCAGCCCCGACAAGTTCCTGACCTTTGCCAAGCTCGCCGAGGCTTCCGAGTGATGGCCAATACCGCCGCCGCCCGGTTCCGCCGCGAGGAGCGGCGCCGCAACGCGGGCCATGTCAGCTTCCTGGCGCACAAGGGATTTCGCTGGCTGTGGGTCGCGCTCGCCCTGTGCGCAGGCGCAACGCTCGGCTACCTGCTGATCGATCAGGAGCCCCGGCCCAATGGCGGCACCTGGTATGGCTACACGCTGGGCACCATCGGCCTTGCGCTGATCATCTGGCTGTCGCTGCTTGGCGTGCGCAAGCGCCGGATCACGCCGGGCGCGTGGAGCCTCAAGGCATGGACATCGGCGCATGTGTATCTCGGCCTGTCGCTGATTGTTATCGCCACGCTGCACACCGGGTTCCAGATTGGCTGGAACGTCCATACGCTGGCCTATCTGCTGATGCTGGTGGTGATTGCGACCGGGATTTTCGGCGTGATCGCCTATGCGACGCTGCCCGCGCGCCTCAGCACCAATCGCCGCGATATGACCCGCGCCGAAATGCTCGAAGCGCTCGCCGCGCTGGATCGCCAGCTGGCGGGCGCAGCCCAGCCGCTGGAACGTGCCGAGGCCGATCTGGTGCTGGCGGCTCTTACGCAGGATCCCTTCGCCAGCGGTGTCGTGGCGCGCCTTGCGCGCCGCTATCCGCGCTGCGCCACCACGCGCGCGCTGGCCGCGATCACCGGGCCGGGCGAGGCCGCCTTGCGCGTCCATGCCCTGCTTGAAAAACGCGCCGAACAGCTGGCGCAGATCCGCCGCTATCTCCAGATCCGCGGGCTGCTCGAAGTCTGGCTGTTCGCGCATATCCCGCTCACCATCGCCCTGATCGCAGCGCTCGCCGCGCATGTCATCAGCGTGTTCTACTATTGGTGAGAGGCGCGCCGCGCATGTTCCTCATCCGCACAGTCGATCTCACCGCGAGCGGGCGCGAAATCATCCGCGACCGCGTGCTTGATCAGCCGAGCCTGACCATTGGCCGGGCTGCCGAAAACGATATCCACCTACCCGATCTGGCGGTGGAGCGGCGCCATATCCGGCTCGATCTGGCGAGCAGCGGCACTCTCAACGCCGCAGCTGTCGGCACGCTGGGCTTTGCGCTGGATGGCCGCAGCATCACCCAAGGCGTCATTGATCCGGCGGTCGGCGTCGAGATCGCGCTAGGCTCGGCGCGGCTGGCGATTGCGCGCGATGCCGCTGGCCGCGTCACCATCACCATCCGGCAGGTGAGCGACGGAGCGGCCAAGGTCGATGCCGTGCGCGGGTTCGAACTGGCCAGCGCCCTGCCCAGCAAGCGCGCGGCGGCGTGGATCTTTGCCAGCCTCATCCTTGCCCTGCTGCTGGCGCTGCCGATCATCACGCACGCGACCCGCACCATCATCCCCAATAATCCGAACAAGATCACCCCCGGCCAGACCGTGCTCGATGCCGCGTGGAGCACCGGAGCGCTCTCTGCCAAGCACCACAGCCTTGAGGAGAATTGCGAATCCTGCCACGTCAACGCCTTCGTCTCGGTGAGCGAGGAGACCTGCATCACCTGTCACAAGGGGCTGGGCGATCATGCGGCAAGCCCGCGCCTTGTGGCCGGGATGCCGGAGCTTTCGGCGGGCGATGCGCTCCAGTGGAAAATCGCCGGCATGTTCGGCAAGGAAGCGCGCGGCGGCTGCACCACCTGCCACACCGAACACGAAGGCAAGGTGCGCCAGCAGCCCGCCTCCGAACCCTTCTGCGCCGATTGCCACGATGCGCTCGACACCCGCCTCACCGATACCAGCCTCGGCAATGCGCATGATTTCGGCAAGGAACACCCGCAGTTCCGCCCCACCTTCTACGCCGCCTATGGCGCAAAGGATCCGGTGCGCGCCGCGCCGGGCAGCAAGCCGGTCGAGAAAAGCGGCCTCAAATTCCCGCATGATGTCCACATGAACCCGCGCGGCGGTGCGGCGCGCATGGCGATCACGCTGGCGGATTATGGCAAGCCGCTGGAATGCAAGGATTGCCACACGCTGACGGGCGACAAGATCGGGTTCAAGCCGGTCGAGATGGAGCAATCCTGCGAGAGCTGCCACAGCCTTGTGTCAGGGCGCGGCGGCGGCGGCTTTACCAGCCTGCGCCACGGCGATGTGAAGAAGTTCCGCGAGGATATTGCGCGCCTTAATCAGGGTGCCTCGCGCCGCCCCATCGCCAGCGCACGCCAGCGGCCCGGACAATTTGGCACAGCCGGGCGTTACTATGCTGAGTTCGGCCGTCCGGTGAATGCCTATATCAGCCTTGCCGCCGGGCTGCAGGAAGGCGGCGTGTGCGCCGAATGCCACTTGCCCGCGCAAACACAGGGCCGGGCTGATCTGGTGCCGGTGAACCTGCCCGACCGCTTCCTCGAACACGGCTTCTTCAGCCACGAGGCGCACAAAAAGGAAAAATGCACCGATTGCCACGCGGCCAATACCTCGAAGACGGCGAGCGATCTGTTGCTCCCCGATCTGAAAAGCTGCCGTGACTGCCATCAGGGCGCAACCGCCCAGAAAACCAAGACGATTGTGCCATCGTCCTGTGCGATGTGTCATGCCTATCACGTCCCCTCGGGGCAATGGTCGCCCGACCGCCCCGGCAAGCCGCAAGGAGGCTCCAGCTATGTCGCAGAGGCCCGGTTGCCCAAAAAAGGTTCGGCCCGATGACCGCCGCCGGCCTGCGTGAGGCTCCGCGTGACGGGCGCGCGGTGCTGATCGCACAGCTTACCGATCTCCACATCGGCTTTGCGCCCGATCCCGAAGCGGACGAATTGAACCTCGTGCGCCTCAAGGCCGTGCTGGCACGGCTGCTGGATGGCCCCAATGCGCCTGATTATCTGGTGCTGTCGGGCGACCTCACCGATCACGGCGATGCGGCCAGCTTTGCGCAGCTGACAGCTCTGTTGGCCGATTGCCCCTGCCCGGTGCTGCCGATGGTGGGCAATCATGATAGCCGCGCGCAGCTGCTCGCCGCCTTTCCGCAGCTTCAGCCTGCCGAGGGCGGGTTCCTGCATTATGTGCTCGAAGCGCCCATGGGCCTCAGGATCATCTGCCTCGATACGCTGGAGGATGGCCGCCACGGCGGTGCCTTCTGCGAGGCGCGCGCAGGCTGGCTGGCGGCGCGGCTGGCCGAAGCGCCCGATCAGCCCGCCGTTATCTTCATGCACCACCCGCCGCTGGTTACCGGCATCGACTGGATGGACCCTGCGCCGGGTGAGGCGTGGATCGCCCGGCTCGGCGCGGTGCTGGCAGGGCAGGATCAGGTGCGCGCGATCCATTGCGGGCATCTCCACCGCCCGGTCTTCGCCCGCTTTGCCGGGATACCGCTGGCTGTCACGCCCTCGGTCGCGCCGCAAGTGGGGCTTGATCTGTCGCAGCTCGATGCCGGCCAGCCCGATCACCGCGAGCTGATCGCTGCAGAGCCGCCCTGCTATGCGCTACACCGCTGGGACGGGCACAGCCTTGTCTCGCATTACGAGCGGGTCGGCGATTGGGCCGTGCTCGCCCGTTTTGACGAAGGGCTGCGCGGGATGATCGCAGGGATGCTGGCAGAGCGCGGTTAGGGCAGCCCCGCCGCCGCTTGCCGCGGCGCGGGCGGCGGCACTCCGCCGATCCAGCGGTTCATGTTGACCTCGTCTGAAACCTTCCACGGCACGCCCGCGCGGGTCATGAACAGGCGCTCCATCTCGGCCCGCGTGAAGGGCCGCGAGCCCAAGCGCCCGAACACCGCCATCTGCCCGCCGGTCTCGTCCACCGCCCGGTCGCGGTCGAGCCCCTTCGACAGCGCAATCGCGGGCGACGGCGTCTTGGCCCAGGCGATCAGTTCAGGAACCGGCGCGGGGCTGAAGCCGTAGAAATTGCGCTGGCTGTCAGGACTGGTGAGTTGCAGCACCTTCATGCCGTTGCGCCCGTCCGCCACGTAAGCGAACAGCGAGGCATTGGTGGTCGCCACGATCACATCCTCGGCATCATTGAGCGCGCCATCGAGCGTCACCTTCTGGAAGACACGGGGCGCGAGCGGGTTCTTGACGTCGAGGATCACGAGGCCTTCGGCCTTGGCCGCGACATAGGCATAGGTGCGCGCGATATAGATGCGCCGTGGATCGGCAAGGCGCACCGTGCCCTCGGGCATCGCCACCGGATTGCGCAAGGTGGTGACATCGAACAGCTTGATGCCGTCTGCGTCCGAGACCCACAGGAACCGGAACTGTACCGCGCTCGCCCGCGCATCGGTAAGCTCGCGCACGGCGGCAAGCCGGGGGGCCATGGGATCGGCGAGATCAACCACCACCAGGCCCTTGGCAGCGGTGATATAGGCCACCTCGCCCGCCAGCGTGATGTGGCGCGCGCCGTTCAGCACGCCGCCGGGGTTCCACGCGGTGCTGCCATCGGCCAGCACTTCGCGGCGCAGCTTGTTGTTGCGAAACTCGCCGTCGGCCAGCGTGTTGACATTGACCAGCACCAGCCCTTCGGCAGCATCAGTCACCACGGCATAATTGTAGATCGGCAGAAAGGCCTGTTCCTGATTGATTGCGCGCATTTCAGGGGTTGAACGGGTGGGCGCAATCGGCTGGTTGGTCGGCAGCGCGATGCAGGTCGCGTTGGTGGTCTTGACCTGCGTGTTATGCCCCAGCTTGGAGAACGGCCCCGTCAGGATGCGCTCCGAAGTGCCCTTGTTGGCGATTGAGGCAACATCATAGGCGCGCAAACCGCCCTTGCCTTCGGCCACGAACATATATTCGCCGCGCACTTGCAGGCAGCCGACCCGTCCGGCCGTGCCCTGATGGATGTTGACGAATTCCTCCATCGGCTTGGTCTCGCCCGAGAGGTTCTTGTCGAAAGTCTTGCCGCGCACCCAGTTCTTCAGCTCACGCCCGTTCTGTTCGACATGAAGCTTCCAGTAATCGGGATAGGCATATTTGTGGAGGTATGACCCGATCACCGATTGCGGCTCGTCATATTCGGTGACGCGGGTGGCCTGAAAGCCGCTTTCGAGGCCCGCCCAGGCGTTAAGCCCGACGAAATTGACGTAATTCGTGCCCAGCAGCAGCAACTGCGCCATGATCGCGTTGTTATCGTCCTTGTCCGACAGGTGGCAATCCGAACAGGTCTTGGTCTCGGTCTTGCGCACCGTGTGCGGGAAATGCGGCGCGAAGGCCTGGCTGGAAAAGCCGATGGCGCTGATCGGCGGCTGCTGCACATAGATGCGTTCGCGATTGGTGTTGGTGGAAGACAAGACCAGCGCCGAGGATGATCGCACCGGCGCGATCTGATTGCCCTTGGTCGTCTGATGCTTGCCCAGCTGGAACATTTCATCGCGGGCAACCTGCGGGTTGTAGGTCGCAAAATTGCGCGTCTCGCCGCCTTCGTAGCGGTGCGAGGCGGTTTTCCAGTTGGCCTCGATCGGCAGGTGGCACCCGCCGCAAGAGGTTGTCCATGACAGGTGGCAGGTGAAACAGGCCATTTCGGGATCGCGGTGTGCGCGGTCTTCGCCCGCGATGCCGGTGCCGAATTCGAAGCGGCCACTTTCCGCGCCATAACGGCTCATCAGCTTGGCGCGCGCCGCCTTGGCGTTGAAGGCGGGGGTGGCGGGATCGACCGTGTCCTTGACGAGGCTCATCTCCCATTCGAGCTTGGGATCGACAATCGAACGCTGGATCAGCTTGCGCCGCCCGTCATCGCCTTCGATCCATTCGAAGCGGCGCTTGCCATCGGGATTGCGCAGCAGCGCCAGATTGTGGCCTTCGGGCGGAGCGGCAGGCCCGCTGGTGCGCAAGGTGGGATAGGCATCGGCGGTGCCGTGGCAATCCTTGCAGGTGATCTCGATGGCATTGGCCACCTCGCCATAGATCAGGCCATTGCCGTGGCTGTCCTGTTCGAAATGGCAATCGGCGCATTGCATCCCGATTTCGGCGTGGATGTCCATCAGGTGCACCGCCTTGCCCGGATTGACGCCGGGCTCCACGAACTTGCCTTCGCCCTTGCGGCGCCATTTTTCAGGATCATCGGGATCAACGATCTTGCCTTCGGCATCGAGCAGATTGCCTTCGCGGTCACGCTTGAAGATCGCGCGGAAATTCCAGCCGTGCCCATGGTAATCGGCGAACTGGGTGTCTTTGAGCTTGGGGTTCAGATCATAGACATTGCGCAGGAAATCGAGATCGCCCCACTTGCCCTTGGGCGCGGCGCCTTCGGGATTGCGATCCAGCACCGCGCGCATTTCTGCCGAATTGGGGTATTTCTGCTGCTCGGGCCACATGAAGGGCGCATCGCTCTCGTAATCCCACATGGTGTAACCAAGGTAGGAATTGAGGAAGATATTGGGCTGGTGCATGTGGCAATTCATGCACTGCGCGGTGGGAATGGCGCGGGTGAAGACGTGTTGGAGCGGGTGGCCCTTCTCCTTCTGCTGCCCGTTGAAGGTCAAAGTACCATCGGCGCGCTGACCGGGGCCGCTCGCATCTGCGTGATTGTCATGGCCGGGTTCCTTGACCGCGCCGTGACCACCCTTCTTCTTGTCGCCATAGCCTGCCGCGTGTTCCAACTTGCCCGCAATCGTCGGATCCGCCGTGATCGTCTGCCCGTCGCGGCCATATTGCGCATAGATCAGCGAATGGCGCGGTTCGCGGTCATTGGCATAGACGACATGGCAACTCGCACAGCCCGAATGGCGGTAATCGCCCGGCTGATCATTGGTGCCCATGAACCAGGTGAAGGGATCATTGAGGCGGGTCTTGTGGATGTTGAGCGCCGGGATCGCGACCCTGAGGCCCGTGCCCGGCCCGCGGTTCGACTGCTTCAGGTCAGGCCTGCCCGGCTCTTCCAATCGCTGAATCTGCCCGGTCGGATTGGGCAGCGCAAGTTCAGGGAACTGCGAGTTGATATTGCGTCCGCCGCGCTCGAACACGCGGAACACGTCGCCGGGCGGGATCACCTGCCACACCGGCAGCGGATAAAGCTCGGCCAGCACCCCGCGCGCTTCCTGCTGGGGGCTCAGCTTGCCATCCTTGCCAGCGCCGGGCGAGGTGATCTTCGCCGGCTTGCCATCGCGGGTATAGGCCTCGCCCACAAGGTAATTCTTGAAGGGCAGAATGCCGTTATTATAGGCCGCCCCGCCCCACAGCATCGCGCCTGTCGCCATGATCGAGCGTTCTGCCGCTTCGATGGCCTGCACATGGCACGCCCCGCAAGCATCGCGCGCCACGCGGTAATCGGAAGGGTTCACGAATTTGACGAATTCGGGTGCCTCCTTGTTAAGCAGCGCATAGCTCCGCTTGGGATTGGCTGACGAGGGATAATGCCAGCTTGCCGGATATTTGGGCAGCACATGGGCCGTGTCGCGCGCGGCGATATAGTCGGGATGATCATGGGGGAGTTCGGCATTGCCGCGCACTTGCGGATTGCCGCCGTGGCAATCGGTGCAACCCAGCCGCACCGCGGGCGTCAGGTGCATGGTGGGCGCATCGGATTTGGTGTGACAGGTGAGGCAGCCTGCGGATTTTGCGTCCATCTCGGCCACCGATTGCTGCGCGGGCGCGGGCGCGGCGATCACGCGGCTGTAATCGCGCTTGACCGGCTTTTCCTTGTCGGCAGCCATCGTATCGCCGCCCGCAAGGCCGAATGCCAGCAGCGCGGCGACAAGCAGCAAGGCGCAGGATCGCAGGACAGGGGAAAAGCGGCTCAGCATCAGTAAGTCAGCACCACATTGGCAAGGATCGAGAAAAACTGCCCCTCCCGGCCCACCTGGGCAAAGAGATCGCGAAATCCGGCACCGGGAATCAATGCCGCAGCCGACAGGCGCATGACGATATTCTGCGTCGCCTTGGGCCGCCAGATTGCCGCTGCCGAAACGTCAAAGCCGATCTCGCGGCGGATGCCCGGCTGGTTGCGCAAGGCTTGCAAGGTCGCGGTGTTATCGAACCACAGGTGATTGGCATTGCCTGACAGACGAAACTCGGGCGTCAGATCGAAATCCGCGCCGATCCCTGCCAGCACCAGGCCCGGATTGTTGAAGTTTGACTGGCCCTGCTCTTTGGATGAGCGCAGCGAATTCAAGAGGCCATTGCGCCCGTTCACGCCGACCGCGCGCCCGCCGCCGGCAAAGGGGATGGTCTGGCGGATCCAGTAGGAGGTATCGGCCCCTGCAAAGACCGGGTTCTCGAAGATCGCATCAAAGCCGGTTTGCTTGTCATCATCCGGGTCGCCATCCCCGCTGGCATAGGCGGCAGACAGGCGAAAGCGCATCCAGCTTTTGTCATAGCTCGCTTCCAGTGCGGCAAACTGGGCGTCGATGCGCGCCGGGCGATCCGTGAAGAAGCTGTTGCGATCCTCGCCCAGTGCCCAGTAAAAACTGCCCGTGACGTTGATGCGCCCGATCCGCCCATCGGCGTTGTAGCCGAGGTAAAACACATCATAATCGCGCCCGCGCAAGCTCCCCAGCAAGGCCGGGCGGACGGGAAAGCCGTTGGTATCAACCTCGATCTCGTCGCCTTCGCGGTTCATGTTGTAGACGGCCGTGATCTGGCTGGTGAGGCCCGGGATCAGGAAATCCTGCCGATAGGCGTTGGCAACAAAGACGAAATCATCACGCGGGCGCTGCACCACCGAATTAAGGCCCGAATTGGTGTCTTTCTCCAGCCGCCAGAACGCGCCGATATTGAACTGGAAGCGGTTATTGTCGCGCGATCCGAACAGGCGCACGCCAAGCTGCTGATCGTTGAACAGAAAGCCGCGAAAATCCGACTGGAACGGCTGGATCCCGCCCCGGATCGAAATGAAATCGAAGCGCGAATTGTCAAACCGCGCGAAGTGATAATCGATGAAGGCTTCCTGCACGCCGAGAAAGCTGTCGAGCCGCTCCGACGGGCGCGAGGGTTCGACAAACAGCACCCGGCGTTCGGGCACATCGACATAATTGACATTATAGGCGAGCGTCACGCGGTACTCGACCGTGGGCGGCATGTAGTTGGTAGAACCCTTGAGCAGCGCGAAACCGGCAAGGAAAGTCTGCGAGAAGACCTGCGAGAAGGTATCGCCGAATACATCATTGCGATCGGGCCGCTCGGTGGTCTGCACGCCCACGGGAATGGGGAAGCTGCGCGGCTCGTAGACTGTGTCGGAGATGAGGTTGGCAACGAAGAACCAATCATCCCCGGTGATCGGCAGCCACGGCACCTTGGCGCGGTTGATCGGGCGATCACCCTTGTAGGTGTTCTGGTTGTAGGGATCGAGCAGGTTCTCGCGCACCAGACCAAGGCTTTCGATCAGCCGCCAGCGATCGGGCAGCGGCAATTGATCCTTGGGGAAGGCCTGCGGCGGCGGCGCGCGGATCGCGCCCTCGTTGTTCTGCACGACAGGTTCGGGCAACGGCGCGGTGTAGCCGGGGCGCTGACGACCCTCGATGATGCCGGGATCAACCGGCGGGCTATCCTGTTCCCAATCCTTGTCCGCCTGTTCCTGCTGGGCTGGCGGCGGCGCAGGCGGCGGCGCTTCCGGCTGAGGCGCTCCGGCAACCCCGATCAGCAGCGCAGGAAGCAGCAGCCAGCTCATCGTCACAGCCCCTCGCAGACGTTCTGTTCCGCCGTATCAAGGAACGGCGCGAAGGGGCAGTTGACATAGCGCAGCCGCACCTGCCGGCTGCCGACGGGCACCACGATCCGATCCGCGCGGATCGCAGCGGGCGCATTGCCCAGCGTGCCGAGCCTGACGCCGGCATTGTGGACGCCCAAAAAGGGCACCATGTCGTTCTGATCAATCCCGTCGCCCGATGCCCCGATTCCGCCGATCAGCTGGTTGCCGCGATAGATCGGCACCGCGCCGGGAAACAGCGTGATCCCGTTGCGGATCCGGCTGCCGCCCGCATTGACCGCGGGCAGGCTGGTGCAGCGGCGCTCCACATCACTGGGCCGGGCGCCTGCGATAAAGCCGAGATGTTCGATGATGCTGCCCGTCACCAGCGCGGACTGCAAGCCGGTGGAAAACAGGCTGAACTGATCAATCGGGCGCGACAGCGGGCCGGGCGGCTGGCCAAGCTCGCCATCAGGGAAAAACGGGCGCGCGATATTGCCGACCGAGCGGTTGGAGAACGCAAACTTGCCGCCCAAAACCTGCGGATCGCGCACGAAATTGCGGGTCGCCTCGACGAAAGCGGCGATCTGCGGATCGCGCGCGGCGAGCAGATCATTGGCGGCAAAGGGGCTGGAAAGGAACGTGATGGTGCGCGCCTTCTGCGTGGTCGCATCAATCGCATCGACCAGTGCATCGGGCGTGCGGATGATGCCCAGCACTTCGCCGCGCGTATCGACCAGCACCAGTGTCATCTCGGCGCGCGTTCCGGCAGGCTTGCGCACCTGCGAGCGGGTGCGCGCAAGCACGGCAAAGCTTTCGGCCAGAATGGTTGCGGCCTCGTCGCGGGTCAGCGGCTGGCCGACTTCGGCAGCATCGGTGCCACCCCGGATCGGAAAGCGATTATTGCCGCGCCCGTCGCTCACCACAAAGGCATCGGGGCTGGGAAACTCCTCGGGCCGCGCCGGGCGCACGCCCGATGCCTCGCTGCCATAGGCGGTGCCCGCCAGCACCGCGGTGCCATCATAATAACCGCGCAGCGCCACCAGCCGCCCCAGCCGCGATGCGACATCGGCAAAGCTCGCCCGCGCCGCATCGGCCACCTGCGCATAGCCGATATCGCTGTAACGCAGCAGCGTGCCATCGAGCGCGATGCGGTCTGCCCGGATCGCCTCGGGCGCTTCGAAACCGACCGTGCCGGCAAGCGCGATGCGTTCATCGGGGAAATTGTCGAAATCGAGCGTATTGCGGTCAATCCCGTAATCAGGGTCTGCCGCCACGCCGACAGCGCCGATCAGCACGCCATTGCGATAGAGCGGAAAGCCCCCGCTGTCGGCGGCAAAGCCGATGGGTGAACGCTTGGGCCCCGGCGTTGCGCCCATCCCCGGCGTGAAGCGGGCGGAAATATCCGAACAGGGCAATTGGCTGAACTGGACGCTGAACAGCGGCCCGCTTTCCAGCCCGCCGGTCGATGGGCCGACGGGGAAGGTTTCCTGGATGATCCCGCCTGCCGTGCGGCTGGAAAAGGCATTGCCCTGACTGGAGAAATAGGCCGCGGTCAGCGCCTTGGCGATGGCGGCAGTCTCGGCCGGGACATTGGCGCCTTGCAGATCAAGGTTGCGCCCGTTGGGGGCAGGCGGGATCGCCTGCGTTGCGGGCGCGCCGTTCATGCGGAAGATCGCGAGCACATTGCCGACCCGGTCGATCACCGTGATCACAGCGGGCGTCCCGTCCCGTTCGGCCTGAAGCGCGGCCTGCGCCACCACCTGGCGGACATCATCAGCGCTCAGCGCGATCAGCGCGGGCGGGGAGTAGAGCCGTGCGGGCGTGCTTGCGCCCCCGCTCGTGCCGCCCGTGGCAGCGCCGCTGGCAGGCGGGGCCACCGCGCTGCTGCCCGAACTGTCGCCGCCCCCGCCGCATCCGGCAAGCAGCAAGGCCGCTGCCGCCGCGCCGCCAGCAATCGACTGCCAGCGTGCTCTCACTGCAGCCTCGCAATCGCGCCCGCCGCGCTTTTAAGCGCGCTGCGGAAATCGGCCGGGCGATAGGCATTGGGTTCTTCGACTGCGGCATAGGCGCGCGCGATATCCGCGCGGATGCCCGCCGCTGCGCCCTGCGTGACCCGCCCCTCGCGCACCAGCGCGTTGAGCAGCGTGTCCACCGCCATCACCGCCTGCACTGACCCGGCATAGTCGGTAAAGCGCGGGGCAATGGCCTCGCCCGCAATCACGCCGATCACCCGGAACACATCGCTTCCCGAATAGGCGCGCGCCGACAGGGCTGCCGAAAGCTGATCGGCCCCTGCGGCAAGCACCTGCGCTGCGGCGCGGGTTTCGCCCGGCCCTTGGCCCATCGCCTTGTGGAAATCGCGCGCGGCGGTGCGGAATTTCTCGGCCTCACCCGGCACCAGCGCGCCCGCCACTGCGGAGAGCAGAATGATGTTCTCATCATTGAAGGGCGGATTGCCGAACGGGATCGGGCGGCCCGGATTGACTTCAAAGGTCAGCTTGCGCGCAGGCCCATCAGTGATGGTGCGGTGGCACGAATGGCAATCGTAGAAATAGAATTGCGGAAACGCGCCTTCGAAGGCGAATTTGGGCTGGGCAAACAAGGTGGTCGCGCGCCGCACCGCTTCGGCCTGCCCGACTGCCCAAAACCGCACCGGATCGGGGCTGCCCTTGCGCGCGGCATAATCGGCATCGATATTGTGGTGCTGCTGCAGCGCGCTGAACAGATCAAGCTCGAAGCCGATGCGCGGATGGCCCGCTGCCATCATCGCATGGGTGACGAACTGGCCGGGCTTGGCCGAACCATAGTGGCAATCCAGGCAGACATTGGCGCGGGTGCGGGCATTATCAAGCGGAACAAGACCCGCCGCCACGTTCGCGGCATGGGTTGCAGGCAGCGCATAATGCATCGCCAGCCAGCCGCCGCCAGCATTGCTCCCGGAAGCGCCATGGCAGCTTTCGCAGCCGACCCCGTCAGTCAGCGTGAATTTCGCCCCGCGCGCGCCCGCTGGCGCATTGGTGGCATGACAGCCAAGGCAGGCCTGCGCCGAAGTCGCTGGCCCGAGCCCAAGGCTTGCCGCGATCTGCTGGCCGCGGCGACCGGCAAGGACGGCATAGGCCCGCGAGTGCGCGCCCGATGGAGCAGAGGGTTCCTGCCAGGTTGCGATTTCATCCTGCCGCACCACCGCGCCATTGCCTTCGGCGCGGCCGTGGCAGGTCGATCCGGCGCAGCTTGCCACCCCTTCGAACACCGCCCCGCCGCTTGCCACATGGGCCGGAGCGATCAGGCCTAGCGAAGCGGCGGCAATCACGGCAAAGCCACGCCGCCAGAGCCGCCAATCCAGCGCCTGTGCCCCTATTCCCCCCATGCCTTCCCCTTCAAGACATCGTAACAATATCGCAGCCGCTTGCCCGGCCAGACCCGTCAGCCAGCCTCAGCGGCAGCGGCCTCAAGCGAGTTCGCCAGCGCTTCGACCTGCACTGTGCAGCCCTTCGCGATGAGGGTTTCGGCAAGCGCGTCGGGCGTGCCGAACTCCTCGGCGATCTGCACGAAGCGCAGATCCGCTGAAACCGTGCCATCGGGGCTGAATATCCGGTAGGCGCTGCCTTCGATAATCGGCAGGCGCGCCGGGTCAAGCGTGGCGATCACCACGGTGTCATCAAAGGTGAACTCGACATTCTTCGTGCCCGCAGCATCAGCGATGCGATAGGTCGAAGTGCCCGCCGTGCCCGGCCGCCACAGCCGCACCGCGGCAAGATCATAGAGGCATACCATGCCCGAACGGGTGACATCGACATACCACAGGCTCGGATTGCTTGGCGTCTCGTCGGCTTCGCTGCGCACCGCTCCGGTGCGCACGCGGTTGGCCGCGCGCTTGCGCGTGAGCGCGGCGAAACGATCATTGGCGACCTTGGGACGGTCCCCCACCCGGAATGTGCCAGCCCCGCGGATCACGCGGGTGCCATCAGCAGTCAGCACCGTCACCACGTCGCCTTCGCGCAAGGTGATGCTGGAGGTGTCATCCAGTTTGGTGCCGACGGGAAACTTGGATGCTGTCGGCCCCGATGATTTCACCACCACGCCCGCCTGCGCCGCCGAGGCTGCGACAAACAGCCCGCCGCACAGCGCCGCAGCCGCCAGCCGTGCCCTGATTCTAGCCGAGAACATAGCTTCCCCTTCGTCCAATTCACCAAGCCGCATCACGAGATTTTGTAAGGCCAAATCATGGCGATGACCAGCCGCAACTGCAGCCACCCCGGCAATTGCTGAAGCCCGGTCAGTCTCGACCAGCGCAAGCGCCCTTGCCAGCGCATCCCGGTCTGCGGCGGGGAAATCGGGCGCGGGCTCGAACAGGTCAACCGGGCTGGCCCGGCCGCGCAGCACCACCCGCCCCATCGGCCGCCACCAGTCCATCCCGGAGGCCTCGGCGAATTCGCGGCTTGCCATCACACTGGATTTGAGCGGCTTGTTCGCCGCCTCAAGCCGGGCGGCGGTATTCATGCTGTCGCCCAGCGCGGTGTACTGGATGCGGGTCGCCCCGCCGAAATTGCCGATCACCGCCTCGCCATAATGCAGGCCGACGCGGGTCTTGCCGATCGCGGGCAGGCCTGCATCCATCGCAGCAACCTCGCGGCGGAAAGCCTCGCCCGCCTGCCAGATCGCATCAGCCGGCGCGGGCGGCGCGCTCACCATCGCCGGGCCGGGCCAGCGGCGCGCCCCAGAAGGCCACCACCGCATCGCCGACGAATTTGTCGATCACCCCGCCGTGATCGAGCACCACCTGGCTGAGCGTATCGAGATAGCGGTTGAGCAGGGTTGCGACCATTTCCGGCGGGATCGCGTGGCTCATGCTGGTAAAGCCTTCCAGATCGCTGAACAGCACAAAGATATTGCGGTTTTCGCCTCGCAATTCCAGCAGTTCGGGTGCTTCGATGATGGCTTGGGCGATGTCGCGGGGAATATATTTGCCGAGCGCGCTTTGCGCAAAATTGCGGCTTGCCGCGCCCGATGCCCGCGCCGCAGCGGTGACAGCGGCAAAGGCAATCAGCCAGCCCGCCAGCCAGCCGACCGCAGGCAGGCCATGGGTGTCGATCCCGCGCGCCTGCAAGACCCATGGCAGGCCGACAAACAGCACCAGCAGCACCGCAAGCACCGGCAACAACCGCCGCGCGGGCGATTCGAGCAGGGCGATCAGCACCGCGCTTGCCACCACCAGCAACGCCATCAGCCACAGCATCGCAGGCGAAATCCGCCCCAGCGCCTTGCCATCGAGCATCTGCGCGAGAATATCGCCATGGACCGCCAGCCCGGACGGGTGCTGCCCGGTCACCGAGGTAAAGGCGGTATCGACCCGGTCGTAATCGACAATGTCACCGCCGATCAGCACATATTTGCCGCGCAATTGCTGTTCGAGCACGGGCAGCAATGCAGGATCGGGATCGGCGAACAGATCAATCTGGAGCGAGGCGAACAGCGGCGCATCCGCAAACTTGGCCCGGCGATAGGCAATCGCGCCTTCGTAATCGGCAAAGGCAGCGGGCAAGCCCTGCGCATCTGCAATCATCGCGCGGCCAAGCAGCGGGGGCAGACCCGGCGCAATGCTCGGCCATACCCGCGTTGCGCCAAAGGCATTATCGAGCCGGATGCTCGCCGCGCGCGCCTTTGATCCTTCCAGCCGGGCGAGGAAATCCTCAAGGAATTCCTGTTGTTCATAAACCAGATCGCTCTCGTTGGTGGCGATATTGGCATAGGCGACTGCGGTCGGCGTGCGCATGGCGCGCAGCGCAGCGATCAGGGCCTCGTCCTCGTCCTGCGGCTGGTCGAACAGGATGTCGATCCCGATTGCCTTGGCGCCCATGCCATCAATCGTCGTCAGCGCGCGCGCCAAGAGCCCGCGATCAAGCGGGGAACGCTTGCGCGCCCGGATCAGGGTCTGATCGTCATAGACCACCAGCACAATGCGATCATCCTGTTCCACCATCGGCGCGGTGAAATAGGCGCGCAAGTCATACAGCGCGCGCTCGGCATCGCTGGTCAGCGGGGTGGGCGCGCCGCTGGCAACCGGCAGGTTCCAGCTGAAGCGCGCAATGAACAGGGCGAGCAACACCAGCAGGATTGTGCCGAGCAATTGCACCGCGCCCGCCGCACGCACATTGCGCCAGCCGCGCGCCAGCAACCGCCCCACCGCCCGCCGGGCGGGCAGGCTGCTTTCGTCGCTGACGCTGTCGCTCGCCGTCATCGCAATGGCTAGCGGGTCAGCGCCGCGGCACCATCACCAACCACCGCAAAAGCCGACCAGTAGAACGGGTGCGAGGTGGCCGGATCGTCCATCAGTTCAAGCTGCGAGCGGCGCAGGGCGGCGGCCGTGCTTGTCCCGTCGCCGGCAAACAAGCCCGAGATCAGCCGCCGCGTCGCGTTGAAATCATCAGGCACCGGCCAGTGGCTCGCCAGCACGGTGCGCCCGCCCGCGCCGACGAATGCCCGCACCAGCCCATCCAGCGCAAACTCGCCCCCGCTTGTCACCCCGGCCTCGCGGGTCGCACCCAGCGTGGCACTGCCCGCGGTATCGCAGGCCGACAGGATCACGAGATCGGCATCAATCCTGAGGTTGAAGATTTCGGCAAAGGTCAGCAGCCCATCGGAATCGCCGCTGCCGAACGAGGTCAGCAGCGCCGGGCGCGGCGGGCATTGCGGCTGCGGGGCGGTGACAAGGCCGTGGGTGGCAAAATGCAGGATGCGGTAATCAGCGAGATCGGTCATGTCGCGGATCGCGCTGTCGGAAAAATCCTGCCGGGTCACAACCCGCGTGCCTTCGGCAAAACGGGCGGCAGCGGCATAGAGCTCATCGGCCTTGATCGGGCGCGCCCAGATGCCGGGCGACCACACGCAATTTTCGGCACCATCCAGCGCCGCCGCCGTGCGCTGCGCGGCAATTGCGCTGGGCGCAGGCAGCGCGTTTTCGCCGAGGCCGAGATAGGCCTTGCCCGCGCTTGATCGCTTGGCCGCGCGCACTGCGCGGAATGCCGCCGGGGCAACGGCGGTGCTGATTTCAGCGCTGCGGCCAAGCCAGGCGATCTGGCGGAAGTCATATTCATCGCCCCCCGGCGCCGTGCTGCGCTGCTGATAGCGCGCAACGCTCGCATCATCGGTAACCAGCAGATTGAGCGGCAGCTTCAGCATCGCGCCATCGGGCTCGAAAATGATGTGCCCGGCGCGGGTCAGGCTCTCGGCGACGGGCGCAAACAGGCTTGCGTAAAGCTGGCGCGCGGCTGCCACGTCGAAAGGATAGGTGAGAATCTGCCCGCTTTCGGCGATAGCAATGCTCTCGCGGATCGTGGTGACGATCTGTTCAAGCTCGGCGGCGCTCAGCCCGATCCGCCAGGCTTTCGCCTCCTGCGGCGTGATCAGGATCATGTAGGCAGCCGGATCAATCACCACCATCTTGAGATAGGCCTCGCCCGGCTTCAGCGCATCCCGCAGCTCGGTCAGCGTGATGCTGCCTTCCGACACCGCACGGTAGCGCGGGTTCTCGGCAAGTTGCTGGAGCAGGCCGGCCTGCTGCGCTTCAAGCGCGGCAAGCCCGGCGCGGCGCTCGGCCAGCAATTGCGCCCGGTCCGCAGAAAGCGAAGGCACCGCTTCGAGCTGCTGGACGCCCTGGCGGGCCTGTTCGAGCGCGCGGCTGAGATTGGTGACGGCGCGGAACAATTCGGCGGCCGCATCGCTCCCGCCCGACAATTCGCGCGCCAGCACTGCCTGCGTCTGGGCAAGCCCGGAACGCTGGAGCAGCTGGCTGGCGGCAAACAGATCGCCCACCGCCGCTGCATCCGCGATGGCCGCTGGCGCGCCAGCCCCGCTCACTTCGGTCAGCAGCGCGAAATAGGGGCTCATCAGGCGGCGCAGCGAGGTGACCGGGCGGCCGCTCGCTTGGGCGACAATCGCGCGGTAGATCACCAGCGCCTCGTCCCGGCGATTGCTGCGCGCATAAAGGCCCGCCAACTGCGCGCGCGCGCTGTCGAGCGCGGGCGATCCGGGATAGGCCGCCCCCACAATCGCCACCGCATCCTGATGCAGCCGCTCAGCCTCGGCCAGCCGTCCGCCGCGTTCGGCGAGCGTGGCAAGCTCGCTCAGCACCTGCGCGCGCAGCCACTGGATCGAAACCACCCGCCCGCCGCGCACCGCGCCAAGAGTGGCGTTGACCCGTTGGAGCACAGGCCCGGCCTCACCGCCGCGTCCGGACTGCGAGAGCGCGGTCGCCCGCAGATAATCGGCCTGCGCATCCAGCAATTGCGCGCGCTCCAGCGGGGAAAGAGCAGTGCTGTAGCGCCACGGCTGATCCTGCCGGTTTTCGGCGGCAAGCCGGCTCGCCAGCTCGGGCCCGATTTCCAGCGCGCGCAGCGCCGCATCATCGGGAAATTCAAAGGCCAGCGGCGCTTCGAGGATCGTCAGCGCGCGTTCCGGCTGGCGCTGGTTGAGCGCATCGAGCGCTTCGTAATTGCGCTGCAGCCGGGCGAGGATCGGGCTGTTGGCGCTGGCGGTCCGGGTTTCGCCAAACAGGCGGCGGCTTTCGGTAAAATTGCCGAGATTGGACTGCTGCAAGGCCTGGTTGAGCAGGGCATCGGTCACGCCCTCAGGCGCGCTGGCGGCGGACGAGGCGGCGAAAAACTCAGCCGCCTCGGCAAAATTGCCTTCATTGCTGCGGCGATAGCCCTCGGCAAGCGCAAGATCGGGCGCGATCGCCTTGGCCTGCTGCTGCGTGAACGCGAGGTTGTCGGTCAACTGGGTGAGCGGGATTTCCACCTTGCCCGGCACCACCCGGTCGCGGGCCAGCGATTCAAGGCCCAGTTCGAGCGCCTTGGTATAGGCGGCAAGGCCGCTTGCGGCATAGGTGCGCCCGCGCGCCTCGCCAGCAAATACGCGTGTTTTCAGCACGCTGCCACGCAGGCTGCATTCAAGGCGGGTCAACCGGGCCAGACCGCGCAGCGGCTCGCCCGCGGCCGTGTCGGTGCAGGCGGCATCACTGCCGCCAAAGCGCAGCTGCGCGTCACTGGCAGCGCTGCCGCGCACCACCCACAAGGTGCCGACCGGAGCGGCCGCATCGCGGCAAATCACCGAATAGCGCCGGTCAAACAGCCCTGCGCCGGGCTCGGGCGGGATGATCTGCGCCTGGCACAGGCCGTTGCTGCCAATGGGAAAGGCATCGCGCAGGCTGATCGCCAGCGGAGCGGCGGGCTCGGCCCGCAGCGGCTCGCCAGCCACGGCAATGCAGGCCGCCAGAGCCGCGAAGGCCGCGCCGCAGCGCCGCGCCGCCCACCTGCGCCCCATCATGGGGTCGGCCCTCCCGGATTGCCCGGCGCCGGTGCGCCCGAGGAATAGGTCGAGCTGTCGCCGCCGGTTGTGACCGGATCGTCGACCCCGCCTTCCTCGTCGGGGGCAGGGGTTTCGACCAGCTTGCTGAACTCGAAACCGAAGCGGACGTCTTCTTCCTGCTGGGACAGCGACACTTCCTCGTTCTGCACCACCGGCGGGTTGATGATGGTCGGGTTGTTGACCGTCACCGCGACCGCTGGAGGCGGCGGCGGCGGCGGCGGTGGCGGCGGCGGCGGTGGCGGCGGCGGCGGCGGCGGCGGCGGAGGCGGCGGAGGCGGCGGAGGCGGCGGCGGCGGAGGCGGCGGAGGCGGCGGAGGCGGCGGCGGCGGAGGCGGCGGCGGCGGCGGCGGCGGCGGCGGCGGAGGCGGCGGCGGAGGCGGAGGCGGAGGCGGAGGCGGCGCAGGAGGCGGCGGCGGCGGCGGCGGCGGCGGCGGCGGCGGCGGCGGTGGCGGCGGTGGCGGCGGCGGCGGCGGCGGCGGCGGTGGCGGCGGTGGCGGCGGCGGCGCAGGCGGCGGAGGCGGAGGCGGAGGCGGAGGCGGCGGCGGCGGCGGCGGCGGCGGCGGCGGCGGCGGCGGCGGCGGAGGCGGCGGCGGCGGCGGCGGCGCAGGAGGCGGCGGCGGCGCAGGAGGCGGCGCAGGAGGCGGCGGCGGCGCAGGAGGCGGCGCAGGAGGCGGCGGCGGCGCAGGAGGCGGCGGCGGAGGAGGAGGCGGCGGCGGCGGCGGCGGCGGCGGCGGAGGCGGCGGCGGCGGCGGCGGCGGCGGCGGCGGAGGCGGAGGCGGCGGCGGCGGTGGCGGCGGCGGCGGCGGCGGAGGCGGCGGCGGCGGCGGCGGCGGCGGCGGCGGCGGCGGCGGCGGCGGCGGCGGCGGTGGCGGCGGTGGCGGTGGCGGCGGCGGCGGCGGCGGCGGCGGCGGCGGGCTGCATGGGCCGGCGTTGATCAGGCAATCATTGAACGCCGCGGTGTCGCTGTAGGTTGTTACCGGATCAGCCCCGGTGCGATTGAAGTTGGTCTCATCAAAGAAGGCCGCGCCCGTCACGAAAGTGGTCGCATCGACTTGCCGCCGGCCATAGGCAAACACCTCGATTGGCGGGATGGGCGGACCCGAGGGCGGCTGCTGGCCGCTGGCCGCATTGCTGATCGACAGCCCGCCCGCACCCGTCAGGATGCCGCCGGGTTCGGCCTGGCTGCCCGTATTGCGGACGAACAGCGAACTGCCGACCCGGAACGACACCGCCCCGCCGCGCACATAACCAAGCGGATCATCGCTGCCCGCTTCGGCCACGGCCAGCAGATCGTCGCGTCCCGCAAAATCGCGGTTGGCGCGAAGCTGCGCGATAAAGTCCGCATCCGCGACCCAGATATCCGTGCCGATGAGATTGAGCGAGCCTGTCGGCAGGCCATCGCTGCCAAGCACCCGGAGGCCGCCCGGCGTGACCACTTCGATCCGGTTCGCTTCCAGCCCGAGGCCGCGCGCGGCGGCCGAATTGACCAGTGCGAAAGTGCCCTCGACCCGGATGAGCCCTGCGCTGCCTTCGGTGCCCACCACAAGGCTGGTGATGCCCCTGCCGCCCGCACCATCAAGCGCCGCGTCGCGCAGCAGGATCGCTGGCTGATCAGGTCCGCTCGGCGAGACCAGCTGCGAGGTGATCAGCACCGCATCGGCATCAATCCGGCCAAGCTCGGCATTGGTGAGCGTGAAGCCCGGCCCCTGGGTCGTGCCGCCCAGCACCGCAGTCGCTTGCGGGTTGGCGGCAAAAATGCTCACCGTCTCGCCCAGCAGCCGCGCGCCCTCGGTGATATCGAGTTCGGGCGCATCGAACATGATTTCGGCCATCCGCACGCGCGCCTCGGCAGGATTATCGCCCGCAATAATGATCGTGCCGCCAAGCGAGGAGGCATCCAGCGTCCCGCTCAGGCTGGCAGGATCGGCACTGCCGATGAAGCCGCCCGTGCCAGTCTCAAGCAGCAGGTCACCCTGGGTTCCAAGTTGCAGCAGATCGGTTACCGCAATCGTGCCGCCCGCGGCCCTGATGCGCGAGACGGGCGGGCTGATGATGGGCGTTCCGATCACCCGGGATGATGCGAGCAGGCTGGTCGCGCCAAGGCTGCCGGCAAGCACATCGACCGCAAAGGCCCCGGCATCGCCGCTCGCTCCGCCCTGAACCGCGCTGCGCAGATCAAGCGTGCCGGTGGTGAGCACGGGGGAACCGGCCGGCAAGATCACTTGCGCCAGCCCGCCTGCCACTTCGCTGCCCGCTGCGCCGCTCGCCAGCGTATCAAGGAACAGCTGTCCGAGCGCCGCGACGGTATCGTCGGACTGCGTGAAGATCGCATTGCCCGCGCTCGCCAGCGCGCCGGGATTATCCGTTATGGCTGAACTGCGCAGGAAAATCCGCCCCGCCGGGCCATCAATCGTGCTGGTCTGGCGCAGCGTGAATGTCGCCAGCCCCGCCGTGCTGTCGCCCGATCCCGCATCACCCGAACCAGTGCGCGCCAAGCTCGACAATTCGAGCGATCCCGGAGCTGTGCCGGTGCGCAGCAAAAGCTCGGATGCTCCTTCGACCAGCGCCGTCACATTGCCCGCTTGCGCAGCCCCGCCAAAACCACGCGCACTCTCCCCGCCGAAAGCCTCGCTGATGAGCGCGAAGGTGCCCGTCACATTGCCGGTGCCGTTGCGCAAAGCCAGGGTGACAAGCCCGCTCGTGGCTGATCCGGCATTGGCATCGCCGCTGGCATCGCCGCCGACCGCAAGGCTGAGCGCCGTACCGGTAAGATCGATCGAGCCCCCGTCGGCAAGGATTTCGATCAGCCCGCTTTCCGCAGCGCCGCCGTTGACAGATTGCCCCGCATCAGCGCTTGATCCGCCCCATGCCAGCTCGAAAAAGTCGCTGTTGGCTGCGCTCAGCTGGCCGCCGTCAAGCGCCAGCAGGCGCACAGTGCCCGCCACCTGCGGTTCGGCGCTGCCGCCCGTCGCGACCGAGCCGAAGGCCCTCCCACCCCTGATTTCGACCCCGAACTGCGAGGGCGAATCGAAAATCGCATCCCGCGCAGGAAGCCTGACTGCGCTGCCGGTGCCACTCGACGTGATCGTCAGGGCGCCCCCGATGGCGCTGCCGCCAGTGCCCGCATCGCCGCCGGATATGCCGCCCTCTGCCGCCGAAATGACCCGCGCGCGGGTGGTGAAATCGGTGACAGCGCCGTTCAGCGCCTCGATGGTGATAACCCCGCCGCGTCCCGAACCGCCCGAACCCGACTGCGCCGGCCCGCCGATGCCTGTCGCGGTAGCATTGATCGTGCCAAGAGTGATGCGGCTGGAAGCGCCCGAGGCGCTCAGCAGCAGCGAGCCGCCGGTACCGGTGCCGCCCAAAATCATGTTGCCGAAGAAGTCGAGGCCGCCCGAACCGCCTTCGCCGAGCAGTTCGATCCGCGTCACCCCGGTCAGCGCCTGCCACACCGCACCGTTGCCGATGTTGAAGGACATGCCGTCGGTGCGGCCTGCACCGCCATTGCTGTCGACGCTGTCGCCGCCGGTGCCGATCGAACGGAAAGTCTGGTCGCCGCTCACCGTGAAGGAGGCGTTATCGGCCGAGACAGAGATTGCCCCGCCGATGCCCTGCCCGCCGATGCTTTGTTCAGCGTCGCTGCCCGCTGCAATCGAGGCGAAGGCAAGGTTCTGCGCGGTCAATGCCCCTTGCGCGGAGAGGTTGAGCGAAATGGCGCCGCCGCGCGCTGGCCCGGCCTCGCCCGAGGGGACCATCATGCCGGTGGCATTGGCGAGAATTTCGAACAGGCCCCCTGTATCAATCAGACCGCCTTGCGCCGCCTCGACCAGCACCGCGCCGCCCGTGGGGCCTCTGCCGAGCGCGCTGGTGCGCACCGTCATGCCATCGCTCGCAGCCAGCACCGAATTCGCACCGCGCGCGGCAAGTTCGATACCGCCGCCCTGCGCGCCGCCAAACCGCCTTGTTATGCTGTCGCCCGCACCGGCGGTGGCCAGCAGGCTGGCCGAAAGCAGCCGCACCGCACCGCCCCCGCTGGCTACGACATCAATTGTGCCGCCCGCTGCCGAACCGCCGGAGCCGGCATCCTCGCCGAAGCCGCCCGATCCGGTCGCCGTTAGCAAGGTTGCGCCGGACAGTGCCTCGAAGGTGCCGCCGTTCGCCCCAATTTCGGCCACGCCGCCGCGCCCGAAACCGCCGCCCACGCCATCGCCGCCGCGGCCATCCACGATAGCCCTGAACTGGTTGCCGACCGATAGGGTGCCGCCATTGGTCATGATCGCCCGTGCAGTGCCGCCGAGCGCATCGCCCCCAGCGCCGCTTGAACCGTCCAGATTGTCCGAGCCTTCGGCATCCGCCTGGAACGTCAGCGAGCCTGCGATGCTGAACAGGCTTGCCCCGTCCACCACAATGGTCGCCTCGCCCGCGGTAGCTGGCGCGGCTGTGTCTGAGATATTCGAAAGCCCCGTAATTGCCACCACGTCGAGCGTGGCATCGCCGCCGACTGTAAAAGTGCTGTCACCGCGAACGTCGATCGTGCTGACGCCGCCGCTCCCGGCTCCCGCCAAGCCGCCGAACGAATCCCTGCCGACGCCGAAGGCTCGCAGTTCAAGATTGCCCGCAACGGTCAGATCCACGCCGCCAAGGCTGATGGCCGCAAGCCCGCCCTGCCCGGCCCCGGTTTGAGTGTCGGAATCGCCGCCGAAAGCACCAGCGCGCAGCAGCAGATTGTCGAGCGTGGCGCTGCCGCCCGCCACCAGACCATCAAGCCGCGCGGTCCCGCCGGTCGCAGAGCCGCCGACAACTCCATTGCCGCCAACGCCCGAAGCCTGAAAGGCGACGCTGCCGGCGGTCAGTTCGCCTCTTTGCACCTGCATCAGCGCGACCCCGCCGTTGCCCGCGCCGCCATTGCCGTTGAGCACAGTGTCAAGCCGGCCGCCGCCGCCGCCGACGCCCTCGACATTGACGTTCAGATCCTGAAAGCTCGCGCCGCCTTGGCCGAGCAATCCGTTGGTTCCGAGCAAAGCAACGCCCACCTCGGCAAAGCCGCCCACGCCATCGCCGCCATCTGCCGCTTCGCGCAGACCTGCGCCATCGCCGCCACTGCCGCCCGTCCCCGACGCGTTGAGCGTAGCTGTTCCGCCCAGCGACAGCCCGGCATTGTCTGCCCCCGCCAGCAGGTAAATGCCGCCATCAAAACCTTCGTCAGCCTGATTGACGACGCCGTTGCTGCCGCCAAAGCCGTCGCCGCCGCGCCCTGCCGGGAAGTCCGAACCATCGCTCGATCCGCCCGCGCCGCCTGCCCCGAGGGCCGACATGATCACATCGCCGCCGATCACCACCCCTGCCGGAGCTTGCAGCGTCCCGCTGGCGCGCAGCATGGCAGTCCCGCCCTGGCCATCCCCGCCGCGCCCGCCGGTGGACGGGTTGGCATCGCCCCCGGTGCCGCTGGCAATGGCCTCGGCGAAACTGGCCCGGATGCTGCCTTGCACGGCGTCTCCACCGGCGACCCCGCCAAACCCGTCGCCGCCAGCCAAACCCGTGCCGCCCACCCCGGTGGCAAAGGCGCCGAATGAGGAGGTGATCGTGATCGCGCCGCCATTGGTCACCGTGGCAAGCGCGACACCGCCAAGCCCGGTCGCGCCTGTCCCCTCGCTGTTCTCACCTGCGAAGATCCGGTTATTGGCGCGCGCATACAGCTCAAGAGAGCCGCTGATTTCGACCTCGGCGAAGCCATCGGCGGAAACTGTCGCTTGCCCGGCATCCGCAAACGAGATCGTGCCGGAACTCAACGATCCACCCGCATTGGCATCCGCTTCGACCCGCACATCGCGGCCGATGGTGATGAGGCCGCGATTGCGTGCCGTGATGCTCGCGTCACCGCCCAGGCCGTTTCCTCCGGCAACGCCGAAAGGAAGGGCGTTGCCGCCAAGCCCGCCCGCCTGGACAAGCGCATCGGTTCCGATCCGCAGCGTACCGTCGGCCTGCGATCCGCCGCCAGCGCTGAATAAGGCGATGCCGCCGACCCCGTCGCCGCCGGGCGCGCCATTGATCGTCTGGGTGCTGCGGCCGCCGGTCCCGTTGGCCTGCGCGGTGGCCGACGTGCCCCGCAGTTCGATGGTGCCGACAACAGCGTCCGCACCGGCCGTGCCGCCCTGCCCGAGCCCGCCGCCATTGGTGCCTTCGCCGCCGGTTCCGTCAGCCCGGAAAAGCTGCGTGCCGCCCGCAACGATGATCGAACCGCCACCAAAGGTTTGCGCGGTGGCCATACCGCCGGTGCCTGCGCCGCCGGTGCGCCCGAAGCCCCCGCTTGCGGCGGCATCAAGCGTGAGGCCGGTGGCCACGGTGATCGCGCCGGCATCGCTCGCCGCCATCAGCGCACTGCCGCCGATGCCAAGTCCCCCAGTGCCATTGATATTGCCGCCGCCGCTCCCGATCGCTTCCAGCACCAGCGTGTTGTTGAAGGTCACGGTGGAATTCGGATTGATGGCCGTCACGGTCGCAAGGCCGCCATCGCCCACCGCGCCCTCCCCGGGACCGCTTGAACCCAGCGCCGCCGCACTGGCGCGCACCGAAGTCGCCCCGGTCGCTGTCACCCGCCCGCCCGAACTCGCCGAGATGCGCGCGATCCCGCCGAAAGTGTCCGAGGCGGTCGAAGGGCCAAACAGCGATCCCGGGGTTCCGATCGCGGATGCCACCACATTGAGCGTGCCGCCGACCGTGACATTGCCGCTATCGGTGCTCGAAACAATCGCAGTGCCGCCGTTGACCGCCGCGCCGGTGAGGATGTCAGTGGCGGTGGTTCCCAGTCCTTGCGCGCTCACCTCCGCGCTGCCGACAATCGCCAGCGTGCCGCGCCGGGCGAAGATTTCCGCCGTGCCGCCCCTTGCCGTGCCGGCCACCGTGCCATTGTTGCCGGCAAAGGCATCGGCAGTGACCCGCACATTGCCGTTGATGGTGACTGTGCCGGGCACGCCCGGGAAATTGGCACCGACCACAGCGGTCCCACCTGTGGCATTGATGTTAGCAGACCCGCCGAACGCGCGCGAATAGGCCAGCACATCGCCAGAAATGGTGATGTCCTGAGCGTTTTGCGGGCTGCTGCCGAGCTGTGCGGAGGGAGCAACCAGCATCAGGTTGCCCGTCACGGCCAGCGGCGCGGTGGAGCCGTAAGCCTCGACGATGCGGGTGCCGATGGCCAGCACGCTGCTGGTGGCCGTCAGATCGCGCAGCGTGATGTCAGCGATCGCGCTGCTGGTAGCGGCATTTGCGTTGAATTCGGCGTTGATGCCCTGCGACACCGTTCCGCCATTCACGGCGCGCCCGGCAACATTGTAGTTGGCCGCAAGGATGATCTCGCCATTGACGATGCTCGCGCTTTGCGCCGTGCCAAATCCCAGATTGCCGCTTACCAGCATCGAAATCGGGTCGCTCACAGCGCGCATCACGCCGTAGATCATGTGATTGTCGCCCACCCCGGTGCTGGCCGGGCCGCCGATCGTGCCGCCAAGCTCAAGCACCGTCGAGATCGACGGGGACAGCTCGGCCGCCGCTGTCCCGGTGGGGATAGTGATGTCGAACAATCCGTTCGAGAAACTGAGGTTCACCACCTCGCCTGCGACAAAGGCCTGGCTGCCGTTGACATTGCTGTTGCCGCGCATCCGGACATCAGCGGCAACCGCCGCGAAGAACGAGTTCTCCTGCGTTGCCGTGATCTGCGCGTTCGGATTGATCTGGATGCGCGCGGTCGCCCCGGCGGTTGGCGCGGCAAGGTTCATCGTCCCGCCGTTTTGGGCAAAATCGGCGAAGCTTGCAGGCGTCGGCGCGAGCGTGGTCAACAGCAGTTGCCCGACATCGAATGTCGCGGTCGATCCCACCAGAATGCCGCTTGGCGCATAGAAGGCAACAAAGCCGCCCGGCGTGCTTGTCCCCGCAACAGCATCGACCAGCCGCGAGATCACCGCGCCGTTGAACTCGGCCGGATTACTGCCGGCGATGCGATTGAGGACCGCGAAATTGGTGACCGCCGGGCCGTTCTGGAAGGTCGCGGTCGCGCCGTTCGGCAGGAACGGGCCGGGGGCTGGCGTCGGCGTCCAGTCGATGATCGCGGTGCGGCTGGCGACTGTGATCGTCTCCGCATTGGGGGTGGTGCGATCAAAGGTGACAGTGCCATTGCCGGGCGCCACCGTCGGGGTGGCGTTGAAGGCCTGCGCCTCGGCCCGCCCGCTTGCCAGCAGCAGCCCGAACGCAAGCGCGGCGCTGCCGCAACCAGCCAGCAGACGCGCGCGCTTGCGTGGGGTGCCGATCATCTCAGAATCTCCATGGGAAAAGCCGCGCCGTCAGCGACACCAGCAGCCGCACATCACCGCGCGTGGCAGCCGCTTGCGGACGTTCAAGCGGGACCGCGAGCAGGGCATCGGCCTGCATCCGCGATCCCCATGCCGCGCGCAGGCCCCCGCCCGCCGACCACAGCCGATCAGGATTGCGCCCTCGCTGGCTCGGATCCTCGTTCCAGACGCGCACGATATCGGTAAAGACATAGGGCTGGAGCGCCACGTCGCTTGCCCCGCGCGGCGCAAGCGAGCCATAGCGCGCCTCAAGGCTGGCCCCCACCCCGCTGTCGCCCAGGACCGAGCCCGGATCATAACCGCGCCCGATCGAGAAACTGCCCCCGGCATATTCCTCGAAGGCGGGCAGCGGATCGCCCGAGACCTGCCCATTTACCCGCAGCCCCAGCGCAAAGCGCGGCACCGGGCGATATTCGGCCCCCAGATCAAAACGCACGAGCAGCGGCCGGGGATTGGCCTCGATCCGGCTTGGCGGCACCGCGCCGCCCGCCAGACAGCCGGCAAGGTTGGGGCGGCAATCAGGATTGGCAGAAAACACCCCAAGTCCCTGCCGCAGCTCGGCAAGGTAGCGCAGCCTGAAGCGCGGCTCGAACTCGCTATAGCCGCCCTGACGCTGCACCGAACCTTGATCAGTGGCATCGCCCGACAGCCGCACGAACATCATCCGCACCCGATCACGCGTGAGCGGCAGGGCATTCACGGTGACATTCTGATCGGCAAGATCGAACCCGGCCTCAAGATACTGGCTGGCAGCGCGGCGGCGCAGCAGCGGATAGCTGGCAAACAGGCTGGCAAACACCGTTTCAGCCTCCAGCGCAAAGCCCGGCAGATTGATGGATGGGTTGCTGGTGCTGTAGGTGACCTGGGTGCCGATCCGCAGCCCGTTGGCCCCCACGCGGAAATCATGGCCGAGCTGGAATGTCTGCTGTTCAGCAAATTCGAGCGTGCTGAACACGGTCAGCGAGGTGCGATCGCCCAGCCCGGTGAGATTGTAAAGCTCACCCCGCAGCAGGCCGCCGAAGCGCCCGACCGCCTCCGAGCCGAAATTCTGGATATTGAGATCAAGCGCCGCACGTTCGCCCACAATCGCGACTTCGCCCAGGAGATCGCCGGGCGCGCCGCCTGCCGCAGGCCGCAGCGACAGGCGCACATTCAGCCCCGGCAGATCATCGGCGAGCAGCAGGATGCGTTCCGCCTCACGGGTGTTGAACACCTCGGCACTGGTCAGCTTCTGGAGGATGCGCTCGACCAGCCGTTCGGACGGCCCGGCCTCGCCGCGCACCCGGATCGCCGTGATCCGCCCCAGCACCACCACGAATTGCGGCACCCCGCCTGCGAGGCTTTGTTCGGGAATTTCGACCGAGGCAAGATAGCCCGCTGCGCGCAGCAGCGCGTTGGCCCTTGCCCGGATGTCGCACAAAGCCGAGACGGGAACCTCGCGCTCAAGATAGCTGGCATAGGCGGCATCAAGCGCCACACCACGCGCGCGTTCGGCCCCGGCAAAGCGCGCGCCTTTCAGGGTGAATTTGAGATCGGCATATTGCGGCTGATCGAGCGCGCAGGGCGCGCGCTCCAGATCGCCATCAATGCTGAGCGTGGTGGCCCGTTCGGCGCTGCGCTGCTGCGGCGGGACAAGATCGCTGCGGTTGAGCGGCACGCCCGTCACCTGCGCGGCCGCACCGGCTGACCACAGCACGGCGAGCCCGGCTATTCCGGCACTGACCATAAGGCGGCGCGAAGCCCTGCGCGCACTGGCCTTGCGATCCGTGTGCTGCGAGTGCGCGTGTGGCGACAACCCTGTTCCTCCCCCTGTTCCCCGGTTCGAACCGCGTGCCCCCAGACACAAGCGGGGCCATGGCAGCCCAAGCGATGAAATCCGGTGCCAGGGCCGTGCGGTCATAACTGCAAACTAGGCCGATTCCGGCGGATCAACGCGCGCCGCGCACCCTACCCGCAAAGCAAGCGAATACAAGCGGGCGCAGGCTAGTTTTGCGACTCATTGTGAGATTTGCTGCCATCTGACGCAGAATGCCGAAAGACCAGCCGATCAGCTGCCCATGGCCAGCATAACCTTCGAAGATGCCGCTGCCAGCGCGCCCTGCTCGATACCAAGCTTGGCCGGACGCTCGGCCGAAGGATAGGCCTTGGCCAGCAACCCCAGCGCCTCGGCGATACGATCATGCAGCGCCGGATCAGCCGATTTGATCGCGCCTTGCGCAGCCGTGAACTGGCTTTGCGCTGCACGGGCAAAACCATAGCCATCAAGATAGGGCTCATAGGCCGGATTGCTGCCCGCCTCGCGGTGCATGGCAACCGCGCGTTCGATCTGGTCGGCGACCACGCCTGCGGCAATCGCCCCTTCGCTGGCGGTGCTCTTGGGCGCTTTGGCCGCAGCGCCGCGCAAAGCGGTGATGATGGCATCGCGGCGCGCGGTGATCGCTGGCGCATTTTCGCCATCGAGCGCTGCTGCCGAAGCGCCGGTCAACAGCCCGCTGAAATCGGCCACGCCCTGCGCTGCAAACACCCCCGCCATGCCGACCAGCACTTCGCTGACCGGATGCGCGAACATTTCCGCCGCCTCAGCCTTGCGCCCGGCGGCAAAGGCATCGTGGGCTGCAATCACGTGCGCTTCCACGACAGCAAGTGCGCTACGATAGGCCACCGGGTCGCGCGCGGCGGTGGCCGGGTCTATGCCAGATTCGCCGCCCTCGCCGCCCTCGCCGCCCTCGCCGCCTTCGCCACCCTCGCCACCTTCGCCGCCTTCACCACCTTCGCCGCCTTCGCTGGCGGGAGCTTCGGTGCCCGCCTCGCCGCCGCTGGCTGCTCCGCTTTCGCCGCCCGCATCGCCGCTGCAAGCTGCGAGCAAGCCGCCGGCAACTGCGGTGCCAAGGCCGAGGTGAGTCCAGACTTTGAAAGTGCTGCGCATCGAGAAAACCCTTGTTTTGAGGTGTGACGGCGCACGTCATGACGGAATTGATAATGGCTCGCAAGTGACATTTGCACGCCGCTTGCCAGCGCCGCATTCCGACCTTATTGAAACGTTATCTCATCACGCAATCAGGTCTCGCAACATGACTGTCCTTTCGCTTCCTGCCGCCTGTGCCGCCGCCGATCCCGCGATCCTGCAAGATATCCGCCGCGAGGATTGCAATCTGGCGATCTGGGAGCGGGAGCTCGAGGCGGACTTTGCGCCCATGCTCGAAGGCGCGCCGCAGGATATCCGCTTTGCCGCCGGGCTGGACGATCTGCCTGCGCTGTTCGCGGCAGAACTGGCGGAGAAAGGCTTTGCCGCGCGCCGCCTGCATGCCGCGCTGGTCGCCGATGCCGCGTTGCTGGCGGGGCATTTCTGCACCGCGCTTGGCCTGGCGCGGGTGGAAGTGCGGCTTGAGGTTGTGACCACTGACTCCTGCCGCAAATTCCATGCTGATTACGTCTCGGCGCGGCTTATCACCACCTATGTCGGGCCGGGCACCGACTGGCTCGACGCCGCTGAAGTCGCAGCGCTTGCCCGCGGCGAAGAACCACGCCGGATCAACCGCATGAACACCGGCGATGTCGGCCTGTTCAAGGGCAAGCTGGCCACCCTGCACCCGGCCATCCACCGCTCCCCGCCGATCAGCGCCAGCGGCGAGGCACGCCTGCTGCTGGTGCTCAACCCGGTGAGCGCGCACGGGCATTGAAAGCGCCGCTGAGGGTGCGTGGGGCAAGCCCCATTCCCTTGGAACCGTGCTTGCTCTATCGCACACCTATTGCTGATTCCCGTAGTCAGACACGCGTCGCAGTTTGCAAATATTTCAAGGGACTTTGCCATCATGAAGAAATCGCTGCTCGCCGGAGCCTCGCTGCTCCTTGCTGCCTCGCCTGCCGCATTGATGGCCGAAGAAGGCATGTGGCTGCCGAGCCAGACCGGATCGCTCGCCGCCGATCTCAAGGCGGCAGGGCTCGAACTTGATCCCGCAACGCTCGGCGATCTCAACCGTCCGCCCTTGACCGCGATTGCTTCGCTGGGCGGCTGTTCGGCAGCGTTCCTTTCGCCGCAGGGTCTGGTTGCCACCAATCACCACTGCGTGGCGGGATCGCTGCAATATAATTCCTCGCCGGAAAAGGATTACCTGACCAACGGCTTTCTCGCCAAATCGCTGGGCGAAGAACTGCCCGCAGCTCCCGGCAGCCGGGTCTATGTGATCGAAGACCTGCGCAATGTCAGCGCAGCCATGCTCAAGGGCGCTGACAAGCTTTCGGGCCGGGCGCGTTATGATCTGTTGCAGGCCAATCGCACCAAGCTGATCGAGGAATGCGAAAAGCAGCCCAACCGCCGCTGCGATGTGCGCCCCTATTTCGGCGGCCAGCAATACTGGCTCCAGCAGCAGTTGGAAATCAAGGATGTGCGCCTTGTTTACGCTCCGGCGGCAGGCGTGGGCAATTTCGGCGGTGAGACCGATAACTGGATGTGGCCGCGCCACACCGGCGATTTCTCGTTCTACCGCGCGTATGTGGCGCCCGATGGTTCGTCGGCGACGTTTTCCAAGGACAACGTGCCGTTCAAGCCCAAGGCCTGGCTGCCGATTGCCAAGGATGGCCTCAAGAGCGGCGATTTCGTGATGGTGGCAGGCTTCCCCGGTACCACGGATCGCCTGCGCACCGCTGAAGAAGCGCGCTTTTATTATGAGGAACTCTACCCCTATCAGCAAAAGATGCTGGCCGATTACAGTGGCCAGATCAACGCGCTGACTGAAGGCAACAGCGCCGCCAAGATCGCCTATGCTGCAACTTTGCAGGGCGTCGATAACTACAAGAAGAAAATCGCCGGCCAGCTGGCAGGCGCCGATGCCATCTCGCTGATCGCGCGCAAGAATGCCGAGGAAGCCGGTTTTCGCAACTGGATCGCTGCCGATCCGGCGCGCACCAAGAAATACGGCGCGGCGCTGGCTGAGCTTGACCGGCTGGTGAAGGAAAACAACGCCTCCTCGCTCGCCGATCAGAAGCGCGGGATGCTGGGGCGCGGCCAGCTTTATGGTGCAGCCCGCATGCTCTATCGCTGGGCGCTCGAACAGGAAAAGCCCGATGGCGCACGCGAGCCGGGTTACCAGCAGCGCGACCGCACTTTCATGACGCAAGGGCTCCAGCGGATCGAGCGGCGCTTTGTGCCCGCCATCGACAAGGCCTTGTGGGAAGCGGGCCTGCGCGAATATCGCACCCTGCCCGCCGGTGATCGGGTCGCCAGCTTCGATGCTGCCATGGAAGGCAAGGATCTGGCCGCGATGTATGCCGCCACCACGCTGGGCGATACGGCCAAGCGGCTGGCCTGGCTTGATCAGCCCGCCGCCGCCTTCCGCGCTTCGGATGATCCTTTCATCCAGCTGGCGGTTGCCACCCATGACGAGGCGATGGCCCGCGAAGCCGCCGACAAGGCGTCATCGGGCGATCTGCAAAAGGCTCGCTCGGCGGTGATGGAAGCGCGCCTTGCCTATGCCGCATCGCAGGGCAAGCAGATGTATCCTGATGCCAATGGCTCGCTGCGCTTCACCTATGGCAAGGTGACGGGCAAGAGCGTCGATGGCCAGAACTGGACGCCCTTCACCACCGCCGAAGGCTTGGCTGCCAAGCACACCGGGCGCGGTGAATTCAACGCGCCGGCCAAGATGATCGAACTGATCAAGGCCAAGGATTATGGCCGCTATGCCTCGCCCGAACTCGGCACGCTGCCGGTCGATTATCTCTCCACCGTTGACATCACCAACGGCAATTCGGGTTCCTCGACGCTGAATGCGCGCGGCGAATTTGTCGGGCTGGCCTTTGATGGCACGATCGAAGGCGTGGTGTCTGACTGGATGTATGATGCCCGGATCAACCGCACCATCCACGTCGATAGCCGCTTCATGCTGTGGACCATGGAAAAGGTCGACGGGGCTGATGCACTGCTCAAGGAAATGGGCGTAAAGGCCGACTGATCCGGTTCACCCTTCGAAAAATCCGGCAGGGCGCGGCGCGTGATCGGCGCTGCGCCCTGACGCTGCGGGGTTACGGAGAATTAACCAAACCGCATTAGGCATGACGGCGTGAGCCCGGAGCCGTCTTGATGCGCGTTACCCTTTCATCGCTCGGCCAAGCCGTGCGCCTTGCCACGCAGCGGCTCAAGGGCACGCGCGCCAAGCCTGCGGCAGAACCGCGCCTGCTGAATGCGGCATCCAGCGGCAATCTGATCAAGCGCAAGCGCATCAAGATCGCGGTGATCGCCGCGCTGCTGGGGCTGGTATCGGCGACAATCGAACTGCCCCTGCCGCTTGATGGAACCTATCGCAGCCTGCGCGCGCAGGTGCGCGCCACCACCCCGCCGCAGGATATCGTGCTGGTGGCGATTGACGATGCAACGCTCAATCGATTGAACACGCCAAAGCCATCGCGGCTTCACGACAGCATGCTGATCGAAAACCTGTTTGCGGCGGGCGTTGACCGGGTGGTGTGGGACCGGGCCCATGCTGATCCCGATACACCTGAAACCGACGCAAAATTCATCCAAACGCTCAAAAACCACCGCGGCAAAATCTGGCTTGGCGGTGCTCCAGGAGTGAAAAACGGCCTTCGCGAGATTGCTCCCATCATGCCTGCGCCGATGTTTCGCGAGCATACCAATGTCGCAAGCATGATCGGTTTCGCCTTGCCGTACAGCCTGTCGGTGAGATTTCGCACTGCGGTCGATCTTGAAGGCACGCAGATACCAGCGATTTCGGCCGTTCTTGCGGGTTATGAAGGGCGGCCGACATGGTACTATCCGGACTACGCCTTTCAACCGACCGGCATCCCGACGATGTCCTATTTCGATATTGCCTCGGGCAAGTTTGATCCAGCAGACCTCAAAGGCAAGCGCGTGCTGGTGGGGTGGACCAATCGCGAGACCAGCGACATTTTCCAGTTTCCGGGTTTAGGCAGCGTTCCGGGTGCCTATTTCCACATCATCGGCGCGCACACGCTGAAACGCGGCCTGCCTTTCGATCTTGGCAGTTATCCTGCTTTGCTGCTCCTGATCATCACGCTGGTCTGGCAAATCCGCTCTGGTGCGCGTTCCAGCCGCAATTTCTGGCGGGCCGGGGCTGCGCTGCTTGTGGTGCCTTTCGCGCTTGACGGGCTAGGGGTGAACATTGATGTGCTCTCGGCGCTGCTGGGCCTGATCGTCGCAGGCATCGGCTTCGGACGGATCGCCAAAAAATACTACAGCAACGAAGTCGATGCCTTCACCACGTCTGCCATGCCGCTGGAAAAGATCAACGCCGACAAGGATGTCTATGCTCTCAAAGTCAGCAATCTGGCCGAGTTGTCAGAGGACTGGAGCGACACGCAGATGGGCGAATTCGTCGCCAACCTGATCAGTTTCATCAAAGGCCCGGGCGATGCGCAGGAAGTCGCTTTCGAAAAGGATGTGCTGATCTGGCTGGCGCCGCGGATTGTCGGCAACACACTGGAAAAACACGCCGATGGGCTGGCGATGATGCTCAAGATGGCGATCAATCACGATACGCATGTCGCAGGCGGCGCCCCCGCATTGGGGATCGATACCCATTATGAATTGCCAGTGCGCCAGCGCATCAAGAAGGCTGTGCAGGCAGCTGACGAAGCAGCCAACAAGGGTCTGCGTTTCCTAGTCAACAACGCCGCCTATATCGAGGCCCGGCAACACCGCCTCGAATTGATCCGGCTGCTCGAAAAGGGCCTGCGCGATCGTTCGATTGGCGTGGGCTACCAGCCCAAGGTTGATCTGCACACCGGGCAGGTGGTGGGCGCAGAAGCGCTGATCCGCTGGCAACCGGAAGGCGCAGGCTATGTCAATCCCCAGGAACTGGTGCTGACCGCCGAAGCCAACGACATGATCAATGATCTCACCCTCATCGTGATGGATGTTGCATTGAGGGACGCACGCGAAGCCTTGAAGGTCGATGCCGATTTCAAGCTGGCGATCAACATGTCGGCCAAGAGCCTGAGCGACACGGATTTCCTGTTCGACATGATGACCCTGCTTGGCCAGCATCGCTTTCCGGGCAAGAACCTGACGCTCGAACTCACCGAAACCGCCAAGCTCGACGATGCCCGCATTGCCGGGCAGATCAAGGCGCTTCAGCAGCGCAACATCTCGCTGTCGGTCGATGATTTCGGCACCGGCCATTCCAACCTCGAATATCTTGAATTGCTTCCCAGCAACGAACTGAAAATCGACAAGCGCTTTGTGCAGGGGATGACCTCGTCCGAAGAAAGCAAGGCAATCGTGCGCGCGACCATCGAAATCGCGCATTCGCTGGGCAAGGTGGTGGTGGCCGAAGGCGTCGAAAGCGAAGCGATTGCGGCATGCCTGCGGGAAATGCGCTGCGATCAGGGCCAGGGCTATCTCTTCGCCAAGGCCATACCCATGCGCCAACTGGTCGAGATGATCCGGGAGAAACGCGCAGCCGCCTAGATCGAAACTGATTGATTATGGTTAAAAATGTGTTAAGCCCTTCAAGCGCTCTGGTCGCGCTTAGGAGGCTGTTATGTCGATCTGGCAATATTTTGAAGTTCTGTTCGGCGGCCGTAACTGATCGCTGCAAAAAGTAAAAAGCCCCGGTTTTTCCGGGGCTTTTTCATTTTCAGGCACTCTTTTTTGCCGCCTCATCCCGGTCAAGCTTTCACGCTGACCCACCCCTGTAAAAGCAGCCTCTCCGATTCGCTCATGGTTAAGCTGGTGTTGATGCAGCTGCCCAGCGCTGCTCCATCAGACGGCTCCCGCACGATCTTTTGTGATCCTCTCCGGCTATGCCGTAACGGAATTTTTCCCTAGTTTTTTTACGCAAAGGGCAGTTTTTTTGCCCACCTCGCTTGACCATCCGTGCGGCTTGTCGGATGAATTGCACTGCCCGTCGGAAAGAGTCGCGAAGGCTCAGCCTGCGGGTCAAGGATCCGGTAGGACTTGCGATGGGATCACAGGTTCGTGTCGGCGCTGCGCTGAGGCACCTGTCTTGCAAGCAGCACCGGCATGACCAGCCAGCCTCGCCCCGAAACGAGGCTGCGTGGTTATCCTCCCAATTCCCCTCAGAACCTTGCTAAAAATAACAAGAAAATTGGCGGATGGGGATCTTCGCCGATAGCTTGGACGGGCCGCTGTGCCTGACTTGGTCGTCGTGTCGCCCTCATCCCGCTCGGGAGAAGTAACATGGCGTCGCGAGCACAGACGAAACAGCGCCCCAATGATGAATGGATCGGTTGCCTGACTTACAAGAGCATGGCGACCACCAACCCCACCCCCGCAGATCTCAAAGCCATGGTCAGCAAGGCCCGCGCCCGCAACCGCGAGCTTGGGATCACCGGCATGCTGTTGTTCGAGGACGGCTGCTTCCTGCAGACCCTCGAAGGCCCGCCTGATCAACTCGACATGGTGTGGAATTCGATCAAGCGTGATCCGCGCCACCGCGATATTCAGGTGCTCAGCGAACACGTCATCAACAACCGGCTGTTTTCGGCCTGGGATCTGATGTTGTATGATCGCCAGCACGATCGCGCCAACAATCCGGGAAGCACTGCTGCACCGCCCGCGATTGCCCGCACCATCAAGAAACTCGTGCGCCTCGCGCTGGCAGGCGATGATATCAAGATCGACAATCTGCTTACCCAGCTTGGTGAACAGGGCTGGAAGCCGGACGTGATCATCGCGCTGCTGATCGAACCGGCAGCGCGCGCGCTGGGCGATGCCTGGCTGGCGGATCAATGCAGCGAGATTGATCTGACCATTGCGCTCAGCATGTTGCAGCTGGCAGGCCGCGCTGTCCGCCATGTCAGGCCGGTGGCCCCGCCACCGGGCCAACGGCGCTACAGCATCCTGCTCGCCACCGCGCCGGGCGAACAGCACAAGCTCGGCACCAGCCTGCTGGCCGACCAGTTTATCGATGCCGGCTGGCAGGTGGATATTGCCTTTCCCGAAAGCACCGAGGCACTCGTCAGTCAGGTCAAGGCGCAGCGTCCCGATGCGGTGGATATCGGCCTGTCCGATGCCTTGCCGCGGCGCCATTCGCTGGTGCGGCTCAGCCGCGCGATCGAGCAGAGCCGCCTTGCCGTGCCCGCTTCGCCGACCGTTGTCTCAGTGGGCGGGCGGCTCTTTGCCGAAGCAGCCGTGACAGCGATGATGGTGGGCGCGGATCATGCCCGGCCATCCGTGATCGGCGCCATCGTGCCCATCACCGAACTGGTGCGCCAGAAACGCGCGCGCTGAACCGGCCCCACTTGCGGCGCGGCCCGATGATCTGGCCGCGCCGACAGGCAGCGTAGCGTGCCAGCGCCAGCGGCGCGGCCTGCGCTCAGCAATGACGTTCGCCCTTGTGGCACATGGCTGCGACGACGCTACCCACATGGCCAATCCTCGGATCGCTACCGATCCGGCTTTTCGGGTATCTTCAGTCACGCGCCTCGCGAAGGCAGACCAATTTGTTTTCAAATTCGATATAAATATCGAATTGCTCCAAAAACAGCGAGCCTATGACA
Source organism: Erythrobacter sp. (assembly GCA_045377215.1). Lineage (GTDB taxonomy): Bacteria > Pseudomonadota > Alphaproteobacteria > Sphingomonadales > Sphingomonadaceae > Erythrobacter. The sequence continues at coordinate 28,259 of JBJIOB010000003.1, read as the reverse complement.
AAAGGGGCGTTAGCGCTTTTATTCTCAAAATAATGTTTAATTTTAAAACTAAAATTCTTTTCCCCTATGGAAATGCGCACCGGCACTTCGCCGTACCATTCAAATCTACTTTCCCCAAGTGCATTTGAGAGGAAATTCAAAACCCTTCTTTGGGGCTCTCTTTGCGATTGATATTGACCGGTTGCCTCAATAAAAGTGTTATGGCCTGTATCTATGAAAACTTTTTCGTTGGCGCCATTTATTGGCAGATCCATAAAAATTGCAGCAATGCGGTTTTCGGAATCAACTCCAGAGTAATGCATTGTTATGCCTGAACAGTAGGAAAATTCTTCACTTGAAATATAGTCGAACGAAAGTTTCTTTTTGGACGATAAAAGAACGCGCTTTTTATTTAAAAGATAATCAATTCCGATGATTGAATATTTTTTTCGGGGTTTAAAAACACGGCGCGCTTCGGCAACTTGGCCAAAGATTTCCACCTCCTTTGCGAGGAAAGTTGGAATTTTCGCGGTGTTGAATGCTGTTTCGACCAAGATTTCGTCACCTTCGGTATTGGCAACAATTAGTTGCTCGACAAAAAGGGAACGTGAAGTGCCGGTGTCGATCAGGCCAACCCCGTGGAAATCTGAAGCGTCAATTTTCGTCCAAAGCTGACCGTTGATAAATGATGATGAAGATGCCACCTCATCACTGTCAGGGCTATCGTGAATGAACGCCAAGACAAAGGCGGCCACAACCACCAGGGTCGCAGCCGCCACGGTCGAAAAAGAAACACCTTGGTCAAAGCTCAGGCTCAGAACGGGATCAGCTCCAGTGCCTTTTCAGCAAGATCAGCAAGCTTTTGAACAACATCCAGCCTTTCGTTCATCCTATCGGCACCCCGGGTTGTCTTTTGGCAGGTCCACCCCAAAGCTTTCCTTTGCCAACATAACTTGCGCTATGCAGTTCTGCTCCTCTCCGGACAGGTGAGCGGCGCCCGGCGATCATTTCCGCCCACGACAAAGGCGATTTCGGCGTGAGACAATTCACGGATACCCGGCCGAGAGACACTCGCATACGCGGTGAGTTGCGAACCCTTTCAGATTGCAAAAGCGCGAGGCGAGGTCGCAGAAAATACTTATTTTATCAAGCTATTGTCAACGGTGGAACGTGCCGCATGGGTAGAGGCAAGGTGGCCGCACACCGACGTGGGCCTCCGCCGGTCCTCGGCTTCGGACCCGGTCGGGGCCTTGTCATCATTTTTGGACAGTTTGGCGCGCAATGCGCACCTTACCGAGCGCAGTGCGCAACGCCAGCCACGACAAGGCCGCAATACCAGGCCATCGCGGCACGCAACAAACTGTTGCATATGCGTTACACGACGTATTGAAAGTAACAAAAGTACAGCCTCGCCGGTTGCAACAAGCTTGTGACAGCTTCGATCCCATGCAACCTGAACCTTGCGCTGTGTCCGACACTTGGGGGGCCTTGTGCGGCAGCGCGCCATATCGAAGGATGCGCGCTGTGCAACATACGCACGGTGTAGCAGCCCGATCGATTCCCAACCCGGACACATCCGGCCACTTCCCGGTGCCCGCTACGGCAGGCGCAAAACGTGGTCGTTCCGGTTTCACCACAGCCGCCCGCAAGGCGGATTTGCATTTCTTAGTGACGAGCAATTCAGGGGAACCCTTCATGCGATTTTCACCCAGCATCCTTCATTCTGTCTCCAAGATTGCGACCAGCGCTGCCCTGCTGGGCGCGGGCGTTTTGCCCGCAGCGGGGCTGGCGGCAGAGCGCGACGACAGGGCGGACGGAGCGGCAGAGCCGGTGGTGGTTACCGCCAGCGCTGCAGCCTGCCTTGCGATGCTGCAACAATCCACCAGCAGCGCGGATGATGAAACCCCCGGCGGCCAGCTGATTGTCACCGGCACCCGCCGTGCGGGCCGCACCGTTGCCGACAGCCCGGTGCCGATCGACGTGATCAGCGATGATCAGCTGCGCCAGTCAGGTCTTACCGAAACCGCGCGCCTGCTGCGCGATCTGGTACCCTCGCTCAACTTCCCGCAGCCGTCGATCACCGATGGCACCGATGTGATCCGCCCGGCGACCTTGCGCGGGCTTGGCCCAGATCAGACGCTGGTGCTGATCAATGGCAAGCGCCGCCATGTTGCCGCGCTGCTCAACATCAACGGCTCGGTCGGGCGCGGTTCGACGGCGGTTGATTTGAACCAGATCCCCGCCTCCTCGCTTGGCCGGGTCGAAGTGCTGCGCGATGGCGCGGCGGCGCAATATGGCTCGGATGCGATTGCCGGCGTCATCAACTTCCAGCTCAATGATTCGCGCGAAGGCGGGCGGTTCTGGGTCAATTACGGCGGGTTCAGCACCCGGATTGCCGGGGTCAACGAAGTGACCGGCGTCAACGCGGTGGCCGGGCAAGTGCCGACGCTGACCCCTGACGGCGTGCTGCAGCTGAACGATACCGGGCGCGGCCTCAGGGTCAATGATGGCGAAGTGTTGGCGGTGTCGGGCAATATCGGCCTGCCGCTGGGGCCGGAAGGCTTTATCAACATCACCGCCGAATATCGTGATCGCGGCGATACCAACCGCACCGGGTTCGATCCGCGCCGCCAGTATGCGCAGACCGGCCCGCTCGACCCGCGCGAGTTGACCTTCAACCGCCGTAGCCACCGCTATGGCGATGCCCGCACCGAAGACCTCAACATCGTGGTCAACATGGGCGTGCCGATTGGCGATACCGCCAATTTCTACGCTTTCGGCACCTTCGGGACGCGTCAGGGCGAATCGGCCGGGTTCTATCGCCGCGCCGCCGACAACCGCAACGTGGTGGCCATCAATCCGGATGGCTTCCTGCCGCTGATCAACACCGACAGCACTGATTTTGCGATCACCGGCGGGTTTGACGGCGAATTCAAGGGCTGGAACTGGGATCTGTCGCTGTCCTACGGCAGCAACAAGGTCGATTTCCGCGTCACCAATTCATTGAACGCGTCGCTGGGCGCTGCCAGCCAGACCGAATTTGACGCAGGCCAGCTCAATTACAGCCAGTTGACGGCAAACTTCGATGTGAACCGCGATCTGGAAGTTTCGGGGATCGAACGCATGACGCTGTCGCTGGGCGCAGAATGGCGCCGCGAACGCTATCAGCTTGGTGCGGGCGAAACCAACAGCTTCATCGCCGGGCCGGTGCGCGTGGGCGCCAACAACCCCTTCATCACGGGTGCTGCCGCAACCGCCTTTGCCGCGCCCGGCAGCCAGGTGTTCCCCGGCTTCCAGCCGACCATCGGCGGGGTTGACGTGACCCGCGCCAACAGCCGTTCCAACGTTTCGGCCTATGTCGAACTTGATACCGACATTACCAAGAACTGGAACGTGCAGGTGGCGGGCCGCGTCGAGGATTACACCGATTTCGGCTCGACCGTGAACGGCAAGATCGCCTCGCGCCTTGAAGTGGTGGATGGCTTTGCCCTGCGCGGCGCGATCTCGACGGGCTTCCGCGCTCCCTCGCTCCAGCAGCAGTTCTTTGCAGCGGCTGCCACCAACAATATCGGCGGCGTGCTGGTGGATGCGGTGACCTTGCCGGTGAGCAATCCGGTGGCGCAGGCGCTGGGTTCCAGCCCGCTGCAAGCCGAAACCTCGTTCTCATGGTCGGCAGGCGCGGTGTTCAACGCGGTGCGCGGCCTCAATTTCACGTTCGATTATTATCAGATCGACATTGATGACCGCATCGTCTTGACCGACAACCTCACCGCCACGCGCGATGCGGCGGGCAACCCGTCGGGCACCGGCACGGGCCGCGCGATTGCGCAGATCCTGAATACGGCGGGCTTCACCAACATTTCGGCAGCGCGCTTCTTCTTCAACGGGATCGACACGCGCACCCGCGGTTTCGATGCGATTGCAACCTATCGCACCAGCGTGGGCAATGCAGGCACGCTGTCGCTGACGGCGGGCTATAACTGGAATGATGTCGACATCACCGGGCGGCGCGACAATCCGGGCGCGCTGGGGCAGGTGCCGGGGATCAATCTGTTCGGGCGGCTCGAATCCGAACGGATCGAACGCGGCCAGCCGCGCGACCGCATCAATCTGGGCGCTGACTGGGAATGGAACTGGCTGAGCGTCACCTTGCGTTCCAACCGGTTTGGCGAAGTGTTCTCGCCGGGTGCCTCGCCGATTGACGATCTGCTGCTGCGCCCGCGCTGGATCACCGATGCCGAAATCCGCATCCGCCCGCAGGAAGGCTGGGCCAACCGGCTTGAACTGGCGTTCGGGGCGAACAACCTGTTCGATGAATATCCCACCGCCAACCCGACCGGCCGGGCGACTGATCCAGTAACCGGCAACCAAGCCAACCTGTCGGTGAACAACTACTTCCTGCCGTTCTCCAGCTTCTCGCCCTTCGGCTTCAACGGGCGGTTCGTGTATGGTCGGTTGAGCTACATCTTCTGAGGCAAAGCCTCTTGCACCCGGCTTGATGAGGGGCCGCCCGTTTCGCTGCACTGGCTGCGGGGCGCGGGCGGCCCCTTTCTTGTGGCTGGCAGGCAGGTCTCACTTGTCTTGCAACGCGCCGAGCAGCCCGGTGGTGAAAGCTTCCGGCTGATCGAACATGATGAAGTGGTACGAACCCTCGATCACCCGGAACTGCACCCCGGCCAGACCCTGATAGGCCGCGCGGTACAGCGGCTCGACCCGTTCGCGCGGAGCAAAGGGATTGGCCGCCAGCATCACCGTTACCGGCTGGCGGATTGTGCCAAGCTGCGGGCGCATATCGGTTGTCATCAAGGCATGCATGGCCCCGGCAAAGCTCGCCCGGTCACTGGCGAGCGACCATGCGGCAACCTGTTCGTGATAGGCCGGATCGCGCACCAGCGATTGCACGCCCATGCGCTGGCCCGCGGCAAAGCCAGCATCATCTTGCGCCAGTACGGCAGCGCGCATGGCATCGGCCTGCGGGGCAGCACGCTCGGGCGTGGCGGCAGGATCGAAGATCAGCGGGAAGAACGGCAGCGAATCCACAACCACCACGCGGGCAATACGATCCGGGTGCTGGGCGGCGAGCGTGAGGCCAAGAAACCCGCCGAGCGAATGGCCCGCATAGGCCGCGCTTGTGACGCCCTGGCAATCAAGATGCCGGATGATTTCAGCGCGGGCATTGGCCAGCAGATTGGCCGGATCGCCTGCCGGTGCGCGCCCGGCAAAGCCTGCAATATGAACCAGATGCAAGCGGTAATCCTTGGCAAGGGTATCCTTCACCCCGTCCCAGACTTGCGGCGAGGAAGCCAGCCCCGGCACCAGCACCAGATCAGGCCCCTTGCCCACCACCTCAAAGCCGGGGCACGGCGCGGGGCGATCCTCAGCCGCCGCCACCTTGGCCAGCACCAATGCGGCCAGCACCAGCACGAAACGCAGCGCACACATCATCAAACCTCTCCATCCTTGAGAAAAATCGCCTCGATCGGCAGGCCGAACACATCGGCAATCTTGAAAGCGAGCGGCAGGGACGGATCATAGCGCCCCTTCTCGATCGCGTTGACGCTCTGGCGGCTCACACCCAACCGGTCGGCCAGATCCTGCTGGCTCCAGTCGCGCTCGGCACGCAGCACTTTGAGGCGGTTGTTCATTCCTCCGCGCCCTCGCGGCGTGCAGCCAGCGCATTGATGATCGTGCCAATGCCAAGCCCGACAAACCACACGAAAGCGGTACCAAACCCGCTCGTGCCAAGCGGCAGCACATCGAAATTCTGGAGGAATTCCCACACCGTCATCACGCTGAGGCAAAAGCCGGTGGCAAACAGCACCTGCCGCACCAGCAGGTGGCGGATATATTCGTCGGTTTCTTCGGCAAGCAGGCGGAAGATCGTCCAGAACACGCCGAGGATCGGCAGCGCCGGCAGCACTGCGGCGGCATAGGCAAGCACGCCGCTTGGCGGGGCGAGCCGGAACAGAAACCCGACGCTAAAAATCAGCACGATGTAGATCACCATGCACACCGTAAGGCGCTTCACATAGCGCATCATGGCGGGGGATTTATGGCTCGACATGGAAAGCTCCATTTGCATAGTGACAAGGGAGCTTTACTTTTAGAGAGTCGCTATGTCAAGCCTGCTTTCCATACGGGCGCGACAAGGGGCGCGCTGCCCCTAGCGCTGCGAGTAATCGGGAACGGCAGGATCACGCCCGGCGCAGCGCCCTTTCGGGCCGCGCGCTAGGACGCTTCGGCCAAGCCTGTCAGCACAGTGCCCGTTCGCGCGCGATCATGGCGGCGTGGGTGCGGTTGCGGGCGTCAAGCTTGCGGCAGATCGTCTTGACGTGCAGCTTGATGGTCGGCTCGCGCAGGTTGAGCTGGCGGGCGATTTCCTTGTTGGCCTGCCCTGAACACAGGCCGGCCAGCACCTCAAGCTCGCGCTGCGACAGGCCCGAAGTCGGCGCCTCGGTCACTTGCGAGGGGCGATGCAGATCAAGCGGCATGTAAGTCTCGCCCGCTGCCATGAAGCGGATGGCGTTGACGAGCGAGCGCGCCGGGAGTGTCTTGGGCAAATAGCCCGCCGCGCCCAGAGCCAGCACTTTTTCAGCCACGCCTTGCGGGGCAAGCCCCGAAATCAGCGCGACAGGGTGCCCACCCGAGGCCGCAATCGCCCGCTCCAGCCCGGCATAGCCGTCCATCCCCTGCATGCCGTAATCCAGCACCACCAGATCAAACGGCGCATCGCCCGCTGCTGCGGCTGCCGCAATCGCATCGAGCGCGGCATCGAGCGTGCCCACGGTGGTCACCGCAAAGCCGCCTTCGGCCTCAAGATAGGAACGCAGCACATCGCGCAGCAATTCGTGATCATCGGCAATTAGGATACGCATTCCTGGTTCCTTTCGCGGGCCGCGCTGAGCGCTTCGGCCGCCGCAAGGGCCAGTTCACGCGTGCCGGCAGGCTTGCCGAGCACATGATCGAACAGGCCCACTTGTTGCTGGTGGAGTTTGTGCACGCGCGGCAGCGCGGTCAGCAGCAGGATCGGCAGATCAGGCCGCACCCGGCGCAGGGCACGCGCCAGTTCGGCCCCGTCCATGCGCGGCATATCGTAATCAGTGATCACCAGATCCCACGCGTTCGCATCATCGCGCAGCGCGGCAATCGCATCGCGCGCATCGAGACACGGCCCGGCCTCGGCACCGAGTTCTTCGAGCATCGCCACCAGCGTATCGACCACTGCCGGATTGTCATCAACCACCAGCACGGCCTTGCCCGCCAGCACGGCGGCATTGGGCACCGGGCCGCGCGGGGTATCGGAGGCATGGCTGGCGAGCGGCTGCATCGGCCACCAGATCTCGAAGATGGTGCCGCTATCAGGCCAGCTCTGGATCGCCAGCGCGCCGCGATTGGCCGCGACAATGCCCGATACCATGGCCAGCCCCAGCCCGGTGCCGGCATCGCCTTTCTGGGTGAAGAACGGCTCGAACACCTGTTCGAACTTGTCTTCGGTAATGCCGCAGCCGGTATCGCTGATCCGGATCATGACAGCATCCTCGGCGGGAATTGCGCCCACCACCACCCGGCCTTCGGCGCGGTATTCGGCGGCGCTGAGCACCTCAAGCTTGATCCGCCCGGTTTCCTTGGGGCGCAGCGCATCGCGCGCGTTGAGCACCAGATTGAGCACCACCTGATTAAGCTCGGTATCATCGGCCAGCACCATCATCGGCGCGGCGGGCAGTGCCAGTTCGATGCGGTGGAGCGGATCTGTGAGGCTGGGGGCAACCAGATCGCGCACATCGCGCGCCATCCGCGTAAGATCCACCAGCTTGGGATGCGGCACGCGGCGGCCAAGCGTCAGCAGCTTTTCCACCAGCCCCGCAGCCGTGGCCGAGGCTGACTGGATGCGCACCGCGTGTTCGCGCACGCGGCTGTCCTCGATCTTGCGCAGCAATTCGGCGGTGCCGGAAATCGCGGCAATGACATTGTTGAAATCATGCGCGATGCCGCTGGCGAGCTGGCCGACCACTTCCTGCCGCTGGGCCGCCATCAACTGTTCGCGCAGGCGCGCCTTTTCGCGCTCCATCCCGCGCCGCTCGCCAATGTCACGGGTGACGCACACGATCCCGCCTTCGGGCGAGAGCGAGAGCGCAATTTCCTGCTCGATCGGGCTGCCATCGGCGCGGCGCCCCTGGGTATCGCCGCGCCACTGGCCTTGCGCAAACAGGATCGGCATGGCTTCCTTGCCGATCCGTTCGGCCTCAAGCCCATCATACAGCGTGCTCCACGGCTGGCCGATCAGCTGGGCGGGATCATCATAGCCGAACATCGCTGCATGGGCGCGGTTCATGAAGATGAAGCGCCCTGCCGCATCGGTGATCGCAATGCCATCATCCGAGGCTTCGATTGCGGCAACCTGCCGGGCAAGCCGGGCCTCGGTGGCGATGCGTTCGGCCTCGCCCTGCTTGCGCGCAGTGACATCGCGGATGATCGCGGCAAAGCCGGTGGGCACTGCGCCGTCATCCTCTTCGGCCGACCACATCGCCAGCGACAATTCAATCGGCATCTCGTGCCCGGCCTTGCACAGCGCGGGCACTTCGACAGTCTGCCCGGCAAGCTTGGCCGCACCGCCCGCGCGCAGCCGCGCCACGCCGCTATGGTGGCCGCCGCGGTGGCGATCCGGGATGATCAGATCGAGCGACTGGCCGATGGCCTCCTCAGCGCGCCAGCCGAACATCGCCTCGGCGGCGCGGTTCCACAAGGTGATGCGGCTGTCCGCACCGGCGCAGACAAAGGCATCGGTGGTGGTCTGCGCGATCAGTTCGGCAATGCGGCGTTCCTGCCGCAGCTTGCGGCTTTCCAGCAGCGCGACGACCTGGCTGGCCATCAGCGCAAGGATTTCGCACTCGTGGGCGGTGAAGGCTTCGCGCGGGTGCGGGTCGATCACGCACAGGGTGCCGATCTTGTGGCCCGATTTCACGATCAGCGGCGCGCCTGCGTAAAAGCGGATATGCGGCGCGCCTGTGACCAGCGGGCTGGCGGCAAAGCGCACATCGCGCAGCGCATCACACACCGCCATCACCCCGCCATCGGCCAGCGTGTGAGCGCAGAAACTGTTGCGCCGGCAAGTCTCGCGCGCATCCAGACCATAGCGCGACTTGAACCATTGGCGATCCGTATCGACCAGACTGACAAGCGCCGTCTGCGCGCCGAAACGATCCGCAGCAAGGCGCGTGATCACGTCAATTTCTGCGTCAGGCGGGGTGTCGAGCACGCCGAGGGCATGCAGCGCCGCCAGCCGGGAAGGCTCATCAACCAGCGGCGGCGGAAAGGATGGATCAAGGGTCAACATGGGTCGTCAGGTCTCGGGCAAGCAGCTTGTGCGGGGAAAGACGCTTCCGTTTCACGATGGCCCTGTGGGCGCAATCTGGCCTTATGGCGAAAAAGTCTTATCCTTTCGTATAGGTCACCTGCCCCTTAGGGGATTGGCCCTATCTCTTGGGGCGCACACCACATCCTTGCGAGGCCTGTTCCTATCCCGCCGCGCGCATGACAGCGGCAGCAGCCATCGGCATTTGGGGTTCAGCCACGGCACACCGCCGCTGGGCATGACCACAAGATACAAGGACCAATGAAATGAACAAGATGTTTGCAATCGCCGCCGTTCTCGCCTCGCTCGCCGCCACTTCGGCAAACGCCCAGTCGGCTGATGCCAGCGCCGGCGCCAAGATCATCGCGCCGCTCGAAATCAGCAACGTGACCGATCTCTACTTCGGCACCATCGCGCCTTCGACGAGCGTTGCTGACACCGTTGTGGTGCTGGCCGACGGCAGCCGCAAGTGCGGCCCGGCGCTGACCTGCCTCACCGCCGATCACACCGCTGCTGCTTTCGCAGTGACGGGCGAAGCCGATGCGTTCTACACCATTTCGCTGCCCGGCGAGATCAAGATCGTCAACGACAAGGGCACCGCGATGCGCGTGGCTGATTTCAACGGCTCGAAGAGCGGCGGCCAGCTCTTGAGCGGCGAAGACAGCTTCACCGTCGGCGGCACGCTGGATGTCGGCGTGCGTCAGGAAGCTGGCAAGTATGTCGGCAGCTTCACTGTCGCGGTCGAATACCAGTAAGCCAATCCCTGGCAGGGGACGGGGGCCGCACGCGCAGGTGCGCTGCGCGGCCCCCCACTTCCCCGCACGCCAGACCCCCAAGACCAATCCCTGCCAGTAGAAGGTCTTTTTCCCCATGATCCGTTTTCCCCTCCTCGCCGCGTGCTTCGCGGCGCTTGCCGCCCCTGTGCCTGCCGCTGCCGAATTGCTGGTGGCGCCCACCCGCGTGGTGCTGACCCCGCAAACGCGTTCCACCGAACTGGTGCTGGTCAACAAGGGCACCGAAACCGCCGCTTTCCGCATTGCCATCGAAAACCGCCGGATGCGCGCTGATGGCAGCCTTGAAGAGGCGGGCGAACCGCAGCCGGGCGAACAATTCGCCGATGACAAGCTGCGCTATTCGCCGCGCCAGCTGGTGCTGGAGCCCGGCGCGCGGCAGGTCGTGCGCGTGATGGCGAGCGCGCCGGGCGAGCTTGCACCGGGCGAATACCGCTCGCACCTCAGGCTGATGTCGGCCCCGATCAGCGCGGGCGCATCGCAGATCGCAGGCGAGCCGGGGACTGATAACAGCCTGTCGATCGAACTGGTGGCGATCCGTTCGATCACCATCCCGGTGATCCTGCGCGTCGGCAGCCTTGATGCCAGCGTGACCATGGATGCCGCCGCCATGGACAGCAAGGCACCCGATCAGCTGGTGGTGCGCCTCACCCGCGCAGGCACGCGTTCAACCTATGGCGATATGCGCTTCACCGTGGACGGCGAAAAAGAGCCTGCCTGGCTGGTGCGCGGGGTGGCGATCTATACGCCCAACACCACGCGCGACGTGATCGTGCCGCTGCCGGCCGAAGTGCGCGCCAAGCTGGCGGGCAAGCGGGTGAAGATCGACTATGTCTCGACCGATGCAGGCGATCCGGCCAGTGCAGGCAAGCTGCTCGCCAGCCTGACAGCCGCGCTCTGATCCGGCCTTGGTGACCGCTTCCGGTGCTGGCCCATGTCCCTGCTTTGCTCCTTGCCAGCGCGCTGGCTCGCGCTGCTGTGCGCAGCGGCGGGGCTGGCCGGGATCGGGGCCGCTCCCGCGCGCGCGCAGGACGATGCGCTGTTTGCCCGCCTGTTCGGCAATAATCCCGCCGCCGAACGCGCGGGCGAGGCCGCCGATGGCCTGATGCTGCCTGCACTGTTTGCCGATGGCAAACTGATCGCCGATGCGCTGCCGCTGCACGATCTTGGCCCGGATGGGGGCGCGTGTGTTGCCATCGTGCCGCTGCTCGAAGCGCTTGAGGTGGCCTATCAGCAGGATAGCGTGGCGGGCGGCGATCTTGTTGTCACCCTGCCCGAACCGCGCCGCACCATCATCATTCCCGCCGCTGCCCTGCTCCCCAGCCCCAGCGGCGATTGCCTTTCGCTTGCCGCGCTGCCCCGCCATCTGCCGCTCACCTTGCGCCATGATGCCGTAAGCCAGCGCCTGCTGCTGGAGGCGAGCGCCGCCCTGCCCGTGCTGATGCGGCTGACCCGCATGGAGCGCCAGTCACGCCTGCGCACCGCAACCGCCCGTCCCGCCTATCCGCTGCTCGCCCGCCCCGCAGGCCTTGCCCGGCTGTGGAGCGTGGATCTTGCCGCCAGCATTGCCCACCAGCCGCAAGGCACCCAGATCGCTGCCAGCATGCTGGCGAGCGGCGAGGTGTTGGGGCTGGCGGGCCGCGCCAGTCTGGTGCGCACCGGCGAAGGGCGCATCCTGCCCGGCTTTACCCTGTCCGAAGCGCGCGAGACGCCCGATCTGCTCGGCCCGCTGGCTGCGCGCAGCCTGGCGCTGGGCGATATTGCTGCGCCGAGCCAGCCGCTGATCGCCGATGCGCTGGCCGGGCGCGGCCTGGTGGTATCATCACGCGCGCCGTGGCGGGCCGATCTGGTCGATGAAATCACTCTGTCGGGCGCGCTGCCCGCCGGGTGGGAAGCGGAACTCTGGCACGAGGAGCGCCTCGTCGCTGTCACGCGCGAGCCCGACGCAGCGGGCAATTGGCAATTCGGCGGGCTGCCGGTGCGCATCGGTGACAACCGCTGGGTGGTGCGGCTGTATGGCCCCAATGGCGAGGTTTCCGAACAGGTGTTCCAGCGCCTTGTCGGCACCGAGATGAACGCCGAAAACGAAGTGCAATACAGCTTTGGCGTGGTCGATGGCGGCCGCCCGCTGCTGGGCGAGGCGATGACCAGCACTCCGGCCGGGCCTGCTGCCTTTGCCACCATCGACTGGGGGATGAACGAGCGGCTGACCGCGCGGCTTGATCTGCGCGGCGGGCTGGATGGCGAACCTGCTGTCGCGCTCGGCCTTAACGGCGCGCATGGCGGCGGCTTGTGGTCGCTAACCGCAGCGCGCGACCGGCTCGGCACGCTTGGCGCCGCGCTGCGGCTGGCGCGGCGGATCGGGGCGCAGGACGTGGTGATTGATGCGGCGCGCCACGGCGCGGATGACGGGCCGGGCCTGCCGCCGCTGGTGCGCGAGTTTTCGCAAGTGATGACAGTCAGCGGACAGGGGCGCATCGGGCTGGGCCGCTTCAGCCTGCCGTGGCAGGCGCGGGTGCAGTCAGGCGCATTGCGGCGCGGCGATACGCGCCACGTCGCTGCCGCGCGGCTGGTGCTGCCTATGGCGGACTGGCAGGCCAATCTCGCACTCGGCGCGGTGCGTGATGGCAGCGCGCCGTGGCAGCAGACCGCAGCTCTCGGCCTCACAGCGCGGCAGGGCGCATGGCGGCTGCGCAGCGCGCTGGCCGCCAGCAGCCGCCGCGATGGCTGGCAGGTCGATACCGCCAGCCTCAGCGCAGCGCGCAATCTCGGCAAGGGCGCGCTCGCGCTTGATCTCACCTGGCAGGCCGATAGCGGCAGGCTTGATGGCGGGATCAGCTTCAGCCAGCAGCTCGGCCCGTTTGGCCTCAGCGCTTCGGCCGGGCGCGAGGGTGCAGGCTGGCGCGGCGGGATTGGCATCACCATGGGCCTGTGGCGCGGCGCAGGCGCAGGCAGCGGGCGCGGGCAGCGCTGGCACGCTGATGCCGCCGGCACGACCCGCAGCGGCGCGATCCTGGCCCAGCTGTTCATCGACGAGGACGGCGATGGGCTGCACGGCCCTGACGAGGCTGCGGTCGCAGGCGGGCGCATGATCGTGGGCGCGGCGCTGCGGCGCGAGACCAGCAGCGCGCAGGGCGACATGCTGATCCGCGGCCTGCCCGCTGGCCCATCGGTCGATCTGGAAATGCAGCTATCCTCGCTCGATGATTTCACCTTGCGCCCGGCCCGTAGCGGCGAGCGGGTGCAACTGCGCCCCGGCGAAGTGCGCGCGGTAGCCGTGCCGCTGCGCCCGACCGGCAGCCTCGAAGTGCAAGTCGTGCTGGTGGCAGGCGATCAGCGCACACCGCGATCAGGCGTGGCGGTGGTGCTGCGCGATGATGCCGGGCGCGAGGCCGCGCGCGCCGTGACTGATTTTGAAGGTTACGCGCTGTTCGATGGCGTCGCCTTTGGCCGCTGGCAGGCCGAGGCCGCCGGGCATGCCTCACCGATGGTCGAATTGTCGCGCGCGCATAGCGATCATCACGCCCGCATCCTGATTGCCCCGCAGACCTGAACGATGCTCCCCCCGCCGTGACAGGGCGTGCGTGGCGCGGATCGGATGGGCCGGGCGATGTTACAAAACCGCCGTGCGGCCAAGCGCGATGATCCTTATGAGACCGGACAAAAGTTCATGCGTTGGCGCATCCTGTTCCCAGCCATAAACCGACAAGGCCATCAGCGGCACAGGTGCAAACTGGCGGCAGGTGTGCACTTCATAGGATCCGATCGTGGCAAGCGGCAGGATCGCAGCGCCCAGTCCGGCTTCCACCGCGCGCAGCACGCTGACAAGACTGTTGCCGGTAAAGGCCAGATACCAGCGCGGGCCTGCCGCTTCGACCTGTTCGATCATCAGATCGCGGTATAGCCCGCCCGGCGGGAAAGCGACCAGCGGAACCGGATCGGCCCATGCCTGCGCACGCTGCGCCGCCTCAACCCAGGTCAGCGGTTTGCAAAAGCTGGCATGCGCATCGGCCTGCGCCTGCGGTTCCTTGACCACCGCAACATCCAGTTCGCCCTCGCGGAACCGCTGCGACAACTCGCGGCTCAACCCGGTCGTCACATCCAGCCGGATGTCGGGGTGCTGCGCGGTAAAGCGGGCAAATTCGCGGCTCATGGCCGGGGTGACAAGATCATCGGGCAGGCCGACCCGTATGGTTCTGCTGCCCGCAGGATCGGCCAACAGCGCCTCTGCTTCTTGCTGGAGCGCAAGGATGCGTCGGGCATAGCCAATCAATCGCTCGCCATCCGGGGTCAGCCTGACCGGCCGCGCGGCCCGATCAAGCAACCCCGTGCCAGCGCTCGCTTCGAGCCGTCCGATCTGCTGGCTGACTGTCGATTGGGCCGAATGCAGGCGCTCGGCCGCCGCCGTGAAGCTGCCGGTGTCAGCAACCGCGACAAAGGTCTGGAGCAGTTTGAGGTCAAACACCCAGACATGCTATTCACAAATGATGTTTATTTGAACATTTAATTCGTAAATGCATCTGATGCGCGCTACCGGGGATGCGTGAGCGCAAGATGCGGCATCACCCCAATTCAGGAACATAAGCCCGAATCGTCCACGCAGGACCATTAGGGTAATCCATTTTAACGCCGGCTCATGCGCCCAAGTTGCTGGAATTTTGAACGTCGCTCTATTTTTCCAAAATTTGTAACGCGTCCAGAATTCTCTTTTCGAGTTGGGGAGAAGGAGAGAGGGCTTGCGCTTGCTTCATGAAGCTGATCGCCGTTTGGGTATCTACCGCAACCCCCATACCATTAGCATGCACAACGCCGAGCCAGTAGCAGCCGGAGGGCGACCGGCCATCGCAGGCGCGACGAAACAGCGCGGCAGCGCGGGCATGATCGGCAGGCACAGTGCCTTGCTGAATAAGTGGTACACCTGCGCTGGAACAGCCTTCGGCAAACCCGCCATCGCAGGCCTTTAGATAAAAAGCGCGCGCACGCTCAGGATCGCGAGGCACGCCATCACCTACGGTATAGCTCTGGCCAACAATAAAGCAGGACGGGCTATCACCTTTGTCACAAAGTCGGCCGTTGACATTCACTGTCTGGATCTTGATTGCGATTTTCTGTTCGGCCGTCGGCTTCATCTGGTTTGCAGACAGGAGCGCAGCGCGGGCCACCGCGAGATCCAACTGCGGAACTTCGCCGCTGACCACGATTTCAGTCAAATCAAGGCAGCTCTGCACAATTCCGTCCGAGCGCGAGCAGCTTTGGGTATAGGCCATAACCGCTTGCCGAAGATCACGCTCCGTTCCAATCCCGTCCGCGCTAGCCACACCGAGATAGTAGCATCCCAGCGCGTCCTTCAGGTCGCAGGCGCGCGTGAAATATGTGTGAGCGCGTTTCGCGTCACGCGCGACTCCCGGAATGGTGTTGTCGCCGTAAGCACTGCCCAGAAGGCCACAGGCGCGCCCGACGCCCTGTGTTCCACTCAAGCCATCACAGGCCTTGTTCAACAGAACCAGACCCGACGTGATGTCTCTAGCGGCACCGCGCCCGGAAATCAGGAATTCGCCACTTGCAAGGCAGGCAGTGCTCGATCCATCACAGGCAAGGCGATAAAGGCGAGCCGCTGCGCTATCATCCTGCACTAGGCCTGTCCCTTTCGCATAGCGATCGGCGAGGCTTTCACATTCAGATGGGCCGCCCAATTGGCAAGCTTTCTCCAGCATCAATTTCGCAATGTTGGCATCGGCCGTGGTCTCGCCATCGGCATACATTTTGCCACCATCAGAGCACGCAGACTTCGAGCCCATCTCGCACGCCTTCTGGAAAAGCCTGGCCGAACGCGCCGTGTCCTTGGGCAGCTTGCTGCCCACACCCCGGCGCAGCCGCCTCGCAAGTTCGGCGCATTCCTGCCCTTTTCCACGATCACACAGGATTTGCAGCGTATCCGCGGCCTGCTGCGCTTGGGTTTCGCCCATGCGGTAAGGTCGCGGATCATTCGGCAGATAATGCAGGCCGCCGTCATATCGTTGGAGCAGCAAATAGCAGGCATCCACCGAACCGCCATCGCAGGCAATTTTGGCAAACCGTTCAACCGCCGCAAAATCGAGCCGGTTGGCAGCGTCGGTGGCCGCCTGTTCAGCTGCCTTGACCGATGAGGGGGTGGAGGATTGGGCATGGACCTGCGTTGCCGCAGCGACAAGCGCACTGGCGATGATTATCCTGATTGCGATCTTGAGGTGATGGGTGCCTGCGCCAGCCAGCCTGATCAAAATGTTGGACATAATCCCCTCAGGCGCTCCTTTAACGCTTGTTATAGTTTGAAATAACATAGGCAAATTATTGGATGGTTGGATATTATCCTGTGTTACGCGCTGCGAGGCCTCAGAAAAGTAGTATAACTTAAGGTCTAGTCCGGTTTGCCGGAAACAGGTTTCATCACACATTTACCGGCCCGGCAAGGGGCAGTGTTCGGTGCGGTCCTCTTCCAGTTCTTCCAGAGTGCAGACAGCCATGCCTGTGGCTGAACACACCATACCTGACCCCAATGGCTGACATTGCCATTCCAGCTTTTCAGGCGCTGTCGATTTTACCCGCGATCCGGCGGCTTCGGCAAAGCCGGTACATACTTTCTGCACCTCTGCTGCGACCATGCCTTGGGCTGCGGCCTTGGCGGCCGCTTCGCTGGCTTGCGGCGTGGTATCGCCGGCTCCGACGAAGAACGGCGCTGTGCGCACGCGCTCAACCCAGCGTGCTTCGCCGCGCAGGCGATTTTCGAAGATCGTCTTTGCCTTGCTAGCGTATCGCCCGGCCGGATATTCTTTGATGAAGGCCGCGAGCGCGGGGCAGGAGTCGTCTGGCAATCCGGCCCAAGCCCGTTCCTCGTTAAAGCGCGGCCATGGAATTTGATCATGGATCTTGCCGGGCAGGGCGAGCGTGCCAAGCAGCCCCCCGATGCCGACAAACAGCAGCCAGCCCTGTCTGACCAGCAGTTTGGTCGGCGCGCTGGGCGGGACCGGATCGCGCCCAGCGGCCTTGAACCGGGCAGCTGCAGACAATGTCATTGTAGAAAATCTTGCCGATCAAATACCGCAGCAAAGGCCCATCACCGCGCCGCCAGCCATACAGGCCATAGCTTGTCATGCTGATATCGGACGGGAGGGCATCCCGGTCGATCTCGATCCCGATCGCCGTGCCCGCAGCGGCCGCCTTGCGCGCCGCATCGCGAAAGGGCGCGGCCGCATCAAGGCGCGCCGCATCGCTCCAGCAGAACAGAACACACCGCGCACGGGCCACATCGTCCAGCGCTTTGTCCCATTCGGGCGCGCCGGGTTGCACCGAATGCCAGTGCACATCAAGCCGCTCGCCCACCAGCGTGTCGAGGACTTTCTCGGCGCGCTTTACATCCGTTGGCAGCGACAGAAGAATGATTTTGCTCAAGGCTCGCCCCCTTGCGATGATTGATCGGCTGGCGGCGCATCGGCAGATAACTGCGACTGCACTTCTGCCAGCATGGCCGCGCCGCCTTCAAACGCGGTATCGGCCGCGCGCCATGCCTCGATAGCGGCCAAAGCGCGGCGCCAGTCATTCCCGGCCCCGGTCATCCGCGCCACGTCAAATGCGGCGTGGGCCGCCGTCCGGTGTGCCGGAACGCCGCCCGGCTGATCGGCGATCACAGTGTCGATGATGGCCAGCCCCTCGGCAAAATCGGCAAGGCCGGCGCTGGTCTGCCCGCCATCGCGGCGCGCGCGGGCGAGATCGAAAATCGCGCCGGCAAGGGCAGCCGGGTCATTGGTGTCGCGCAGCAGAACGACCCGCTCTTCCAGCAGGCTGAGCTTGAGTTCCGGCGGCGTCCCGGCGGCTTTGGCGTAGCTTGAGAGGCTGTATTCCAATTGGCGACGATGAAAGACGGGGTCTGTCGCGTACGTTGCGCGCAGGCGATCCAACCCCTCGCGATAGGAAGCCTGAGCAAACGGGATATCATTGGCAAGCGTGGCTGTATGGGCTGTAGTGAGTAGCGACTTGGAAAGCCGCTCATTGTCCATGCCGGGGGATTGCGAAGTTTCCAAAAGCTTGCGCCAGATCACCATTTCTTCGCGCCGTGCGCGGAGGGCCTGCTCGAACTGACCATTGGCCTGATACGCAGTTCCCAATTCGGATAGCGAATACGCCAACCCGGTCTGGCCCCCGCGTTCGGGGTTGATGGTGAGGATCTTGCGGCGAATGCCAACCGCTTTCTCAGCATTTTGAACCGCTGCCGGCTTATCTCCCATCTTTACCGCCAGATTGCCCAGCAACCCAAAAACCCCGGCAAGACTAGATTGGACTGACAACGCGCGGCTGTCCTTTTCCGCCAGTAGCAGCAATTCCAGAGATTCTTCATAGGCGGGCTTGGCAATATCGTAGCGCTGCACGAGATCATTCAGCCACCCCACAGCACTTAGCCGATCGGCAACAATTTCCTGCGCGCTGGGACTTGGGTTGGCTGCAAGCAAAGGCTGCACGATGGCGAGAGCTTCTTTATTGAGCGCCAGCTTCTCCGCAAATTCTGTTTCGAACGACAGATGCGATGCCCAGTCGACCAGAGCGGCAGACAATCTCCATTTGGGGCCGGGCGCAGCAGGATCGATCGCAACGATTGTGCGGGCAATCGACAGCACCTCGGCGCTGTAAGCCTTGGCAGCGTCATTTTCGCTGGTAGCCCGCATGGCGGTCTCATACGTGCTCAGCACATACCGCTTATCATCGAGATAGGTGGTCGAAGCCGGGTCCTTGGCGATCAGGGCGTCGATAATCGCGGCCGCTTCGGGCAGCAGCGCCTTGGCGTCCTGATAACGGCCAAACGCAATCTCCTCCGCACGCAAGGCTGAGCAGCGACATGGCCAGATTGCGCTGCGACAACAAAAGCTGCGGATCGGCGGCCAGAATGTCACGATCCCGCGCCAGCACATCCTTGCGCCGGGCAATCGCCGCCGCGTGATTGCCTGCCGCACTGTCAATGTCAGCCATGGCAGAGATATCGACGCTGATCTCGCGCCTGACTTCCAGCGTCGGCGCGAGGGCGAGGCGCTGTTCATCGATGCGCAGCGCCTCTTCGGCCGAAGCCCGCGCGCCATCAAGATCGCCTGCCGACAACTGAAGAGAACCGACGCTCCGCAGCGCCACAGACACAAATCGCAAACGCTCGGTCGATCCGGGTTCGGCCTCGGCAGCCTTGCGATCGAGCGCCAGCACTTCGCGGCGTGCTTCCATCGCGCCGCTATCGTCGTCCCCTTCCGCCAGCGCATCGGCGACCCGTGACAAGGCGAGCGCGCGATCATCATCGGTCTTCGCCAGCGCCAGACCTTCGGCCGAAGTCTCGCGCGCCCGTGCGACCTGTCCGGCGGCGATGTAGAGATCGACGAGGTTAGTCCAATCGCGCACGACCGGCCTGCCTGCGGCGACCACCGCCTCCCACCTTTCGATTACAACGGCAGTCGATGTCAGCCCGCGCCCCCGCGCATCCAGGGCGAGCCGGGCTCGGGCGCGGCGATCTTCGGCCTGCTGCACCAGCGCAGCCTCTTCGCGCGCCTTGGCCCGGGCGACCTCGATCTCGCCCAGCACCCGGTCGGCCGCTTCGAAGGCACCCGGTCCGCCGGCGTTGTAAAGCTCCAGTGCACGCAGGCCTTCGGGCGTTGCCAGCAATTGCTCCCCTGCTAGCTGGAGCGCCGCCAGATCGCTCGCATATTGCGCATCGCGCCGGGCCAGTTCGTCGGTGAAGGCAGTCTTCTCCGCCGCCAGCGTGCCGAGCAGGCCGTCGATGGTCTTGCCAAGTTCGGCGATGGCAGCCTTGTCCTGCCGCGCGGCGGCCTGAGCGGCCTTCAGCTTGGCTTGCGCTGTGCCCAAGGCTGCTTCGGACTGGGCGACCTGATTGCGCAGCGCGATGATCTTGGTATCGCTGAGGCGGCCAGCAACGACCTCGGTCTGGGCGGCCTGGTAGCGCAGCGAGGCGAGCGCGTTCAGTTCTTCGACGCTACGCGGGGCCGCCGCAACCGGTGTGCTCGCCACAACCGCCACAGCAACCGCAGACCAGATCGCAAAATCGCGCATCGTTGTTTGCCCCGCTGGCCCCTTAAAGCTCCACAGCAATAGGCACGGCGTATCCGGACGACAAGGCAGCAAAGTTGTCCGACGGGGCATTGAGCGCCGACATTTCGCCGCAAGCGGGGAAAAGAGCTCAACCTACGATCCCAGTGTTCAATCGCGGAGAGTCCACCGCCAAGATTGGTCTGTCCGCGAACGCTCCGGTTGCAGCGAGTATGGCCCCAGTTGCGCGAGCGTAGATTGTCAGCTTTTGGCGGAACCAGCCATCAAACACCTCGCGCTTGAACGACGCCTAAGTCCCAGATCGGGCTATGCAGGCCGACTGGCAATAACGCCCGCTTTCAGGGATCGGAAGTTGATCCTGTATCGCCGGGATTGGGGCCGCAAACCCACCCAACCCAGGTGATGAACTTCCATGCTTTTTACCATGGTGGATAAGCATATTCGCCGGGTGCGAAGCAGCCTGCCCAAGGAAGGCAGCGTGAGGACGCTCCAGGTTACCGACAAACAGTATGGCAGGATGGAATTAATGCTGGGGGCCGCGCCAAAAACTGAACAAGTTGGGCCATCCCAGATGGTTCTACTGTGCTTTCGGCGGAGCTCTTCCGCGAAAATCACAGCAGTTCCAATTCCTTATTGCAGAGTCATCCTACCATGGGCAAATCGGTAGGGAAACCACGGCGCGCTATTCGCACCACGCCTCGAAATTCGGCGCTGACCCTCGATCTGTGGTGATCACATAGCTCTACACCCTCATGCGTGCGCCTCCAGTAGATCCGCTAACCAGCGCTCCGCATCAGCCCGTCCCGTCACGTCCGCCACAAACTCCTGGCCGCGCGCTGCTGATCTCAGCCTACCTTGCCCAAGCCACCGATCAGGCGGGTGAAATGTCATGCCAACACCGCCCGCCATTGGGTCTAGCCATTCCGGCACGGCCCATATGCTGGGCAAGCTACTGCCCGCCTCCGTCAGCTGAAACGCGCGCTGAAATGTGCCGCTTCCGGGAAAGCTGCGTCCTGCAAGCGTGAATCTGTCAGAGGCCACGTAAACGGCATTGGCGCATTGCCAGCCAGGGCGCACGTGTGGGTGGTCACGGAGCCATGGAAAGCGCTGCAACGCGCCCTCACCATCATCCTCAATGTCGCAAACAGCCCCAACGTGCAGCCAGCCAAACATGACGTGCCGCCTCGGGCCAGTAAAACGCCAAACTGCGTTCACGCGCTCGGCGCGCCGGTAGAGGCCCCAGAACAGGAACAGATCACCAACGCCCACATGCTGGTTGCGCAGGTGGCTCAATGCGCTTGAGACCTGCCCCAACGCGCCCCGCCAGCCCGTGGGCCGCACATCAAGCGCTGCGTGGTCGATATCAGGGTCTAGGTGGCAGGGCTGGTCACCGCTCAAGCGCCCACCGCTCAAATCATGCGCCAGAGCGCGCAGTTCCGGGCTGAGCTGGCCATAGGTGGTGGGTGATGGTTGCCGCGTCGGGATCGGCAGGCTGACGGGGCGCTCACCGATCAACGGGCTGGCGCACTTGCCCGCAACGCTGTCCACGCCCTTCCTGCTGAAAATGACCCGCATCATGACCCTCTTGCGCTGGTGCACCGGTGATGCGCCCGCAACGCGAAAATCGAGTTAAGCGCCCGTGGCCCAAAGAAAGTTCATTCTGCCAGTTCTGTCATAAGTCGTTGGCCCCACGCGTTCGGCTGGGTGTGCCATGGTGCGCCAAAAGCCACGCATGAAGTGGGAACAAAAATCAAAAACAGCGTATCAACCTGTTTTTATATAGTAACTGGCGGAGCAGGAGGGGATTCGAACCCTCGATACGGTTTTGCCGTATACACACTTTCCAGGCGTGCGCCTTCGACCACTCGGCCACTGCTCCGTCCCGCCCGCGCTTGCACAGCAAAGCGGCCGCGCGGCAAGAACCGGGCCGATAGCCGCGAATGGATTGCTTCGCAAGGCGCGTGGTGGCACCTTTGTTGGCATGAAATCCATGCTCATCGCCGCTTCGGCTGCTCTCGTCCTTGGTCTTCCGGCATTTGCCCAAGAGGCGGCCAAGCCTGCGGCGCTCGCCCCGTCGGAAATCGTCGCCGCTGCGCCCAAGGCGGACTGG
The DNA here is from genome assembly GCA_045377215.1 of Erythrobacter sp. Taxonomy (GTDB): domain Bacteria; phylum Pseudomonadota; class Alphaproteobacteria; order Sphingomonadales; family Sphingomonadaceae; genus Erythrobacter. The sequence continues at coordinate 5,953 of JBJIOB010000003.1, read as the reverse complement.
GTGAGCAATGCGTACCTGAACTGGTAGTTAGCGTATTGCTCCACCCAGTCCGCCTTGGGCGCAGCGGCGACGATTTCCGACGGGGCGAGCGCCGCAGGCTCGGCCGCCTCTTCGGCAAATGCCGGAAGACCAAGGACGAGAGCAGCCGAAAGCGGCGATGAGCATGGATTTCATGCCAACAAAGGTGCCACCACGCGCCTTGCGAAGCAATCCATTCGCGGCTATCGGCCCGGTTCTTGCCGCGCGGCCGCTTTGCTGTGCAAGCGCGGGCGGGACGGAGCAGTGGCCGAGTGGTCGAAGGCGCACGCCTGGAAGGTGTGTATACGGCAAAACCGTATCGAGGGTTCGAATCCCTCCTGCTCCGCCAGTTACTCTAAAAACAGGTTGATACGCTGTTTTTGATTTTTGTTCCCGCTTCCGTGCGTTGGCTTTTGGCGCACCATGGCACACCCAGCCGAACGCGTCGGGGCCAACGACTCATGACAGAACTGGCAGAATGAACTTTCTTTGGGCCACGGGCGCTTAACTCGATCTTCGCGTTGCGGGCGCATCACCGGTGCACCAGCGCAAGAGGGTCATGATGCGGGTCATTTTCAGCAGGAAGGGCGTGGACAGCGTTGCGGGCAAGTGCGCCAGCCCGTTGATCGGTGAGCGCCCCGTCAGCCTGCCGATCCCGACGCGGCAACCATCACCCACCACCTATGGCCAGCTCAGCCCGGAACTGCGCGCTCTGGCGCATGATTTGAGCGGTGGGCGCTTGAGCGGTGACCAGCCCTGCCACCTAGACCCTGATATCGACCACGCAGCGCTTGATGTGCGGCCCACGGGCTGGCGGGGCGCGTTGGGGCAGGTCTCAAGCGCATTGAGCCACCTGCGCAACCAGCATGTGGGCGTTGGTGATCTGTTCCTGTTCTGGGGCCTCTACCGGCGCGCCGAGCGCGTGAACGCAGTTTGGCGTTTTACTGGCCCGAGGCGGCACGTCATGTTTGGCTGGCTGCACGTTGGGGCTGTTTGCGACATTGAGGATGATGGTGAGGGCGCGTTGCAGCGCTTTCCATGGCTCCGTGACCACCCACACGTGCGCCCTGGCTGGCAATGCGCCAATGCCGTTTACGTGGCCTCTGACAGATTCACGCTTGCAGGACGCAGCTTTCCCGGAAGCGGCACATTTCAGCGCGCGTTTCAGCTGACGGAGGCGGGCAGTAGCTTGCCCAGCATATGGGCCGTGCCGGAATGGCTAGACCCAATGGCGGGCGGTGTTGGCATGACATTTCACCCGCCTGATCGGTGGCTTGGGCAAGGTAGGCTGAGATCAGCAGCGCGCGGCCAGGAGTTTGTGGCGGACGTGACGGGACGGGCTGATGCGGAGCGCTGGTTAGCGGATCTACTGGAGGCGCACGCATGAGGGTGTAGAGCTATGTGATCACCACAGATCGAGGGTCAGCGCCGAATTTCGAGGCGTGGTGCGAATAGCGCGCCGTGGTTTCCCTACCGATTTGCCCATGGTACGGATGACTCTGCAATAAGGAATTGGAACTGCTGTGATTTTCGCGGAAGAGCTCCGCCGAAAGCGCAGTAGAACCATCTGGGATGGCCCAACTTGTTCAGTTTTTGGCGCGGCCCCCAGCATTAATTCCATCCTGCCATACTGTTTGTCGGTAACCTGGAGCGTCCTCACGCTGCCTTCCTTGGGCAGGCTGCTTCGCACCCGGCGAATATGCTTATCCACCATGGTAAAAAGCATGGAAGTTCATCACCTGGGTTGGGTGGGTTTGCGGCCCCAATCCCGGCGATACAGGATCAACTTCCGATCCCTGAAAGCGGGCGTTATTGCCAGTCGGCCTGCATAGCCCGATCTGGGACTTAGGCGTCGTTCAAGCGCGAGGTGTTTGATGGCTGGTTCCGCCAAAAGCTGACAATCTACGCTCGCGCAACTGGGGCCATACTCGCTGCAACCGGAGCGTTCGCGGACAGACCAATCTTGGCGGTGGACTCTCGCGATTGAACACTGGGATCGTAGGTTGAGCTCTTTTTCCCCGCTTGCGGCGAAATGTCGGCGCTCAATGCCCCGTCGGACAACTTTGCTGCCTTGTCGTCCGGATACGCCGTGCCTATTGCTGTGGAGCTTTAAGGGGCCAGCGGGGCAAACAACGATGCGCGATTTTGCGATCTGGTCTGCGGTTGCTGTGGCGGTTGTGGCGAGCACACCGGTTGCGGCGGCCCCGCGTAGCGTCGAAGAACTGAACGCGCTCGCCTCGCTGCGCTACCAGGCCGCCCAGACCGAGGTCGTTGCTGGCCGCCTCAGCGATACCAAGATCATCGCGCTGCGCAATCAGGTCGCCCAGTCCGAAGCAGCCTTGGGCACAGCGCAAGCCAAGCTGAAGGCCGCTCAGGCCGCCGCGCGGCAGGACAAGGCTGCCATCGCCGAACTTGGCAAGACCATCGACGGCCTGCTCGGCACGCTGGCGGCGGAGAAGACTGCCTTCACCGACGAACTGGCCCGGCGCGATGCGCAATATGCGAGCGATCTGGCGGCGCTCCAGCTAGCAGGGGAGCAATTGCTGGCAACGCCCGAAGGCCTGCGTGCACTGGAGCTTTACAACGCCGGCGGACCGGGTGCCTTCGAAGCGGCCGACCGGGTGCTGGGCGAGATCGAGGTCGCCCGGGCCAAGGCGCGCGAAGAGGCTGCGCTGGTGCAGCAGGCCGAAGATCGCCGCGCCCGAGCCCGGCTCGCCCTGGATGCGCGGGGGCGCGGGCTGACATCGACTGCCGTTGTAATCGAAAGGTGGGAGGCGGTGGTCGCCGCAGGCAGGCCGGTCGTGCGCGATTGGACTAACCTCGTCGATCTCTACATCGCCGCCGGACAGGTCGCACGGGCGCGCGAGACTTCGGCCAAAGGTCTGGCGCTGGCGAAGACCGATGATGATCGCGCGCTCGCCTTGTCACGGGTCGCCGATGCGCTGGCGGAAGGGGACGACGATAGCGGCGCGATGGAAGCACGCCGCGAAGTGCTGGCGCTCGATCGCAAGGCTGCCGAGGCCGAACCCGGATCGACCGAGCGTTTGCGATTCGTGTCTGTGGCGCTGCGGAGCGTCGGTTCTCTTCAGTTGTCGGCAGGCGATCTTGATGGCGCGCGGGCTTCGGCCGAAGAGGCGCTGCGCATCGATGAACAGCGCCTCGCCCTCGCGCCGACGCTGGAAGTCAGGCGCGAGATCAGCGTCGATATCTCTGCCATGGCTGACATTGACAGTGCGGCAGGCAATCACGCGGCGGCGATTGCCCGGCGCAAGGATGTGCTGGCGCGGGATCGTGACATTCTGGCCGCCGATCCGCAGCTTTTGTTGTCGCAGCGCAATCTGGCCATGTCGCTGCTCAGCCTTGCGTGGGAGGAGATTGCGTTTGGCCGTTATCAGGACGCCAAGGCGCTGCTGCCCGAAGCGGCCGCGATTATCGACGCCCTGATCGCCAAGGACCCGGCTTCGACCACCTATCTCGATGATAAGCGGTATGTGCTGAGCACGTATCGAGACCGCCATGCGGGCTACCAGCGAAAATGACGCTGCCAAGGCTTACAGCGCCGAGGTGCTGTCGATTGCCCGCACAATCGTTGCGATCGATCCTGCTGCGCCCGGCCCCAAATGGAGATTGTCTGCCGCTGGTCGACTGGGCATCGCATCTGTCGTTCGAAACAGAATTTGCGGAGAAGCTGGCGCTCAATAAAGAAGCTCTCGCCATCGTGCAGCCTTTGCTTGCAGCCAACCCAAGTCCCAGCGCGCAGGAAATTGTTGCCGATCGGCTAAGTGCTGTGGGGTGGCTGAATGATCTCGTGCAGCGCTACGATATTGCCAAGCCCGCCTATGAAGAATCTCTGGAATTGCTGCTACTGGCGGAAAAGGACAGCCGCGCGTTGTCAGTCCAATCTAGTCTTGCCGGGGTTTTTGGGTTGCTGGGCAATCTGGCGGTAAAGATGGGAGATAAGCCGGCAGCGGTTCAAAATGCTGAGAAAGCGGTTGGCATTCGCCGCAAGATCCTCACCATCAACCCCGAACGCGGGGGCCAGACCGGGTTGGCGTATTCGCTATCCGAATTGGGAACTGCGTATCAGGCCAATGGTCAGTTCGAGCAGGCCCTCCGCGCACGGCGCGAAGAAATGGTGATCTGGCGCAAGCTTTTGGAAACTTCGCAATCCCCCGGCATGGACAATGAGCGGCTTTCCAAGTCGCTACTCACTACAGCCCATACAGCCACGCTTGCCAATGATATCCCGTTTGCTCAGGCTTCCTATCGCGAGGGGTTGGATCGCCTGCGCGCAACGTACGCGACAGACCCCGTCTTTCATCGTCGCCAATTGGAATACAGCCTCTCAAGCTACGCCAAAGCCGCCGGGACGCCGCCGGAACTCAAGCTCAGCCTGCTGGAAGAGCGGGTCGTTCTGCTGCGCGACACCAATGACCCGGCTGCCCCTGCCAGGCGCGATTTTCGATCTCGCCCGCGCGCGCCGCGATGGCGGGCGGACCAGCGCCGGCCTTGCCGATTTTGCCGAGGGGCTGGCCATCATCGACACTGTGATCGCCGATCAGCCGGGCGGCGTTCCGGCACACCGGACGGCGGCCCACGCCGCATTTGACGTGGCGCGGATGACCGGGGCCGGGAATGACCGGCGCCGCGCTCTGGCCGCTATCGAGGCATGGCGCGCGGCCGATACCGCGTTTGAAGGCGGCGCGGCCATGCTGGCAGAAGTGCAGTCGCAGTTATCTCCCGATGCGCCGCCAGCCGATCAATCATCGCAAGGGGGCGAGCCTTGAGCAAAATCATTCTTCTGTCGCTGCCAACGGATGTAAAGCGCGCCGAGAAAGTCCTCGACACGCTGGTGGGCGAGCGGCTTGATGTGCACTGGCATTCGGTGCAACCCGGCGCGCCCGAATGGGACAAAGCGCTGGACGATGTGGCCCGTGCGCGGTGTGTTCTGTTCTGCTGGAGCGATGCGGCGCGCCTTGATGCGGCCGCGCCCTTTCGCGATGCGGCGCGCAAGGCGGCCGCTGCGGGCACGGCGATCGGGATCGAGATCGACCGGGATGCCCTCCCGTCCGATATCAGCATGACAAGCTATGGCCTGTATGGCTGGCGGCGCGGTGATGGGCCTTTGCTGCGGTATTTGATCGGCAAGATTTTCTACAATGACATTGTCTCAGCTGCCCGGTTCAAGGCCGCTGGGCGCGATCCGGTGCCCGCCCAGCGCGCCGACCAAACTGCTGGTCAGACAGGGCTGGCTGCTGTTTGTCGGCATCGGGGGGCTGCTCGGCACGCTCGCCCTGCCCGGCAAGATCCATGATCAAATTCCATGGCCGCGCTTTAACGAGGAACGGGCTTGGGCCGGATTGCCAGACGACTTCTGCCCCGCGCTCGCGGCCTTCATCAAAGAATATCCGGCCGGGCGATACGCTAGCAAGGCAAAGACGATCTTCGAAAATCGCCTGCGCGGCGAAGCACGCTGGGTTGAGCGCGTGCGCACAGCGCCGTTCTTCGTCGGAGCCGGCGATACCACGCCGCAAGCCAGCGAAGCGGCCGCCAAGGCCGCAGCCCAAGGCATGGTCGCAGCAGAGGTGCAGAAAGTATGTACCGGCTTTGCCGAAGCCGCCGGATCGCGGGTAAAATCGACAGCGCCTGAAAAAGCTGGAATGGCAATGTCAGCCATTGGGGTCAGGTATGGTGTTCAGCCACAGGCATGGCTGTCTGCACTCTGGAAGAACTGGAAGAGGACCGCACCGAACACTGCCCCTTGCCGGGCCGGTAAATGTGTGATGAAACCTGTTTCCGGCAAACCGGACTAGACCTTAAGTTATACTACTTTTCTGAGGCCTCGCAGCGCGTAACACAGGATAATATCCAACCATCCAATAATTTGCCTATGTTATTTCAAACTATAACAAGCGTTAAAGGAGCGCCTGAGGGG
>JBJIOB010000002.1:0-70075 GCA_045377215.1 Erythrobacter sp. | reverse complement strand
CATTTGCTGGCGAGGCCGAGGCCGGCGACGGGGTGATCGTGAACTCCGGTTTCCTCGATGGCATGAGTGTTGAGGATGCCAAGGCCGCCGTTATCACCCGCGCTGAAAGCGAAGGCTGGGGCAAGGGGCGCACCGTGTGGCGGCTGCGCGATTGGGGTGTCAGCCGCCAGCGCTATTGGGGTACGCCGATCCCGATCATCCACAGCCCCGATCACGGCCCCGTCCCCGTGCCGCGCGACCAGCTGCCCGTGGTGCTGCCCGAAGACATCGACTTCAGCGAGCCGGGCAACCCGCTTGATCGGCACCCGACGTGGAAGCACACCACCTGCCCGATCAGCGGCAAGCCTGCTTTGCGCGAGACCGACACGCTTGATACCTTTGTCGATAGCTCGTGGTATTTCCTGCGCTTTGCCAGCCAGCCTGACGATCGTCCGTTTGACCCTGAAGAAGTCGCCAAGTGGCTGCCGGTGCAGCACTATATCGGCGGGGTGGAGCATGCGATCCTGCACCTGCTTTATGCCCGCTTCTGGACGCGCGCGCTGTCGCACATCGGCAAGATTGACGTGAAGGAGCCGTTTGCGGCCCTGTTCACGCAAGGCATGGTGACGCACGAGACCTATAGCCGCATCGACGAAGCACGCGGCGTCCCGGTATTCTTCGCGCCTGAGGAAGTGGATCGTTCCTCCGATGGTGCGAGGCTCAAGTCTGATGGCGGGGAAATCGAAGTCGGCCGCGTCATCAAGATGTCGAAGTCGAAGAAGAACGTCGTCGATCCCGATGCGATCATCGCCAAGCATGGCGCGGATGCGGTGCGCTGGTTCATGCTGTCGGATTCACCGCCCGAACGCGATCTGCCGTGGTCCGATGCCGGGATCGAGGGCTGTGCGCGCTTTGTCCAGCGGCTGTGGCGGCTGTTCAGCGCCTATGACGCGGGCGCGACGGGCGAGGACAAGGCGCTGATGCGCAAAACCCACCAGACCATTGCCGCCGTCGCCGCTGATATCGAGGCATTGGGCTTCAACAAGGCAGTGGCGCGCATTTATGAACTGACCGGCGCTGTCGAAAAAGCCGCGCCGTCGGCCAGCCGCGCGGCCGCGATCCGCGCGCTTATCCACCTTGCCGCGCCGATGATGCCGCACCTCGCCGAGGAAGCTTGGGCCGCGATGGGCAACACGACGCTCATCGCCGATGCGCCCTGGCCCCAAGTCGATCCTGCGCTGCTGGTTGATGACGAGGTCACCATCGCGATCCAGCACATGGGCAAGCTGCGCGATACCGTCACCGCGCCCAAGGGCGCATCGAAGGACACGCTGGAAGCGCTCGCGCTGGCGTCTGCCAACCTGCAACGCTCGCTTGACGGCGCCGCCGTGCGCAAGATCATTGTGGTGCCCGACCGATTGGTGAATATCGTCACCTGATGCGGATTCTCTTCGCCCTGCTGGCCCTGCTTGCCACCACTGCCTGCGGCCTGTCGCCGATGTATGCCGGCGGCAGTTCGTCAGCCGTGGCCCAAGGGCTGGCGGCGGTCGATATCCCGCCCATTCCGGGGCGCGGCGGCTGGCTGGTCAAGAATGCTCTGGATGAACGGCTGGGCATTGCCGGGCAGACAACGCCTGCCTATCGCCTCGATGTGCGGCTGGATGATCGGCTGGATGCGCTCGGCGTGCTCGGCGATGATACCGTCACCCGCCAGCGCCGCATCCTGCGCGCACGCTATCAACTGGTGGATCTGGCCACGGGCGCCATCGTGCTGGATGCCACGGCGGGTTCCGATGCCGGGATCGATGTGGTCTCATCCGAATATGCCACGATCGCGGCTGAACAGACCGCGCTGGAAAACCTCGCGCGCGAAGTGGCTGATCGCATGGCGACCCGCATTGCACTTGCCTTACGCGAACGCGGGCCAGAACGGGCGGGCGAACCTGCGCAGGCCGCTGCGGCGGCACGATGAAGGCCACTGCCAAGGATTTCCTGCGCGGTGTGCCCGCCGCCGCCCGGCAGGCCGGTATCTTCTTCCTTTGCGGCCCTGACGAAGCGGGCGCTTCAGCCGCAGCCCAGCGCATTATCGAAGCCTTGCCTGATCCGGGCGAGCGGGTGGAACTGGCCGGCGCTGATCTGCGGCGCGATCCTGCACTGCTTGGGGACGAGGCGCGCTCTGCCTCGCTGTTCGGGGGCGCGCGGCACATTTTCGTGCGCGCCAGCGGTGATGAAGCCCATGATGCGGTGCAAGTCCTGATCGAAACCGCCGAGGCAGGCGCAGGCGCCGCAGCGCCGGTGGTGATTGTTGCCACCTCTGCCACCGACAAGTCGCGCACTGCCAAGCTGCTCGAAAAGCGCGGCGATGCGCTGGTGGCGATGTTCCATCCGCCCGATCTCGGCAATGTTGCAGCTGCGGTGCGGACCATGGCGGATGCAGCCGGTCTCAGGCTGGGCGGCGATCTGGCAGAACGCATCGCGCGCGCCGCAGGGATGGATGTGCGGCTTGCCCAATCCGAAGTGACCAAGCTGGCGCTTTATTGCGGCGCGGATCCGCAAACGCCCAAGGCTGCCACGGTCGATGATTACGCCGCGATTGGCGCAGCTTGCGAGGAAGACGGCTTTACCCCGCTCGTCAACGCGGTGCTGGGCGGCGAGACCGGGCGAATCGGCGGGGAAATTCGCCGGATGCGCGAACTCGGCCTCAATCCGGTGGGCGTGACGCTGGCGCTGGAACGGCGCGCGGCGATGCTGGCGCAGCTCGCCGTCCATCTCGGCCCACGCGGCGCCTTTGATCAGCTCGACAAGGGCACCGAGCTGCGACTCGGCATCTTTTTCAAGGAAAAGCGCGACATCAGCCAGCAATTCAAGCGCTGGATGCAGCCTGCGGCGCGCGGATCGCGCGAGACCCGGCTTGATCGGCTGATCCCCCGGCTCACCGATTTGCACCGCCTGCTGCTGCAAAACAGCGCCGCGGCCGAACTGCTGCTGGCGCAGGAACTGGCCCAGATCGCAAGATTTGCTGCAAAGCGGTAGAAATTTGGGCCAGAATAGCTTTTGATGTCGCAATCGGGTTGCCAATCCCTCGTAAAACCCCTTAAATGCTCATGAAAAGGGGCGCGGTGGCGGAACCTGGGGCAGCATGAACAAACTGGCTGACAATTTGCCCAAGTCCTCACGGACCGAGGGGCCGGAGCTGGCGATTGCGCCTTCACTTGAACGTCGTCGGCTGCGCTCGTACATCCTGCTGCTGCTGATTGATGCGACGCTGTTTCAGGCAAGCTTTGCCCTTGCCGGGCTGATTTATGAAGACCGCTGGAACGATCCTGCCACGATGCTGGTGGCGCAGGCGATGCTGCCGGTGTTCTACACCATCGCGCTGTATAATGGCAGTTACGGCGTGCGTGCGCTGACCCATTGGGGTTATGCCGCCAAGCAAGCGCTGACGGCGCTGGTGGTTTCGGCTGCGCTGCTTAATTTTGTGGCCTTCTACACCAAATCCAACGCCGATTTCTCGCGCGTGGCGACGACGCTGGGGCTGCTGTTTACCGGCCTGTCGTTGATCGCCTTTCGCAGGCTGGTGGTGATTGCGGTCAATCATTTCTGGGGCGGGCAGGTGACCAACCGGCTGGTGATCTACGACGGCGGCCCGGATTTCGTGCTTGATCAGGCGGCCTATGTCTCGGCTGATGAATATCGCCTCGATCCCGACAGCGAAGACCCCTTCATGCTCGATCGGCTGGGCAAGCTGCTGCGCAATCAGGACAAGGTGGTGGTAAGCTGCCCCTATGAACGGCGCGAACAATGGGCGCTTCTGCTGAAATCCAGCGGCGTTTATGGCGAGCTGGTGAGCGAGACCGCGCACCGCCTCGCGCCCGTCGGGGTGCACCGCTATGATGATCAGGGCAAGACAACACTGGTGGTCTCAACCGGCCCGCTGGGGCTGCGCGGACGCATTGTGAAGCGCCTGTTTGATCTGGCCGTGGCGGGGGCTGCGCTGGTGGTGCTGTCGCCGCTGCTGCTGCTGGTGGCGCTGCTGATCAAGCTGGAAGATGGCGGCCCGGTGCTGTTCATGCAGCGGCGCATGGGCCGGGGCAATCAGTTCTTCGACATGTACAAGTTCCGTTCGATGCGCGCGGAAAAACTCGATCCTGATGGCGCGCGTTCGACAGGGCGCGATGATGACCGGATCACCCGGATCGGCAGCTTCATCCGCAAGACCAGCATTGATGAGCTGCCGCAGATCGTCAACGTGCTGCGCGGCGAGATGTCGATTGTGGGGCCGCGCCCGCATGCGCTCGGGTCCACGGCGAACAACAAGCTGTTCTGGCAGGTCGACAAGCAATACTGGCGCCGCCACTGCCTGAAGCCGGGGTTGACGGGGCTGGCGCAGGTGCGCGGCCATCGCGGTGCGACCGAACAGGAAAAAGACCTGATCGACCGGCTGCAATCCGATCTGGAATATATCTCCAATTGGTCGCTGCGCCGTGACATCGGCATTGTGCTGCGCACCATCAGGGTGCTGCGGCACGATAATGCCTACTGAAAGTCAGGCCTTCAGTCCTTCTTGCCCTGCGGCACGGCAAATGTGCCCGTCACCCGGCCTCGGCCCGTGCTGCTGGTGCCGCTTGCGCCCGCCGGAGCGCCATCGACGCTGGAAAGCCCGCTCTGCAGATCAATCACCAGCCGCCCGCCATTGAGCGTATCTGCGCCGCGCCGCAGCCGGACATTGCCCGTCATGGTGATCACCCGGCGGTTGAAATCATAGATCGCGGTATCCCCGCTCGCCCGTTCATTGCCGCGCGTGACATTGACCCCGCCATTGGCGGTGATGCGATCAATCCGCAGTTCGCCTGCATCCCGATATTCCAAGAGCATCCGCGATGATTGCAGCGCAAGACCTGCTTGTTCCACCCGCACATCGCCGGTCAGCACGACTCGTTTCTGGCGATCCTGCCATTCGATCCGCGCGGCATCAAAGCTCACCGGTGCGCGCGAATCATGCGAGGCAATCGACTGGGCATGGCTGGTGATGCCGCCCATCAGCGCAGCTGTGGCGACAAAGCCTGCCGCTGCGTAAGCGATCATGATGCGGCGGCCAAGGCCAGGGCCTTTTGCAAGATGCTTCATTGCGGGATCCTCAACTTGCCGGGAACCATGGTGATACGGGCATTGCCTTCCAGCGTCAGCACGCGGGTGGCAAGATCGGCGCGCATCCGCTGGGCGGAAAAAGTGCCCGAAGGCAATTCGCCCGAAACCCCCTCATCACCGGTGATCAGCCGCTGCCTGAGATCAATCGAGACCCCGCGCGCGACCATCGCATAGCCATCAGCCGCCGTCAGCTGCACCGGCCCGTCAACCGCCACCACCTCGCTGGCGATATCATAGACGCCGCCGCCTGCGGTGATGCGGGCCGGGCCATCATTAAGGCTCATCTGCCCGACAAGATCGCGCATCCGCACCAGTCCTTCGGCGCTGGATCGCTGCACCGCTTCGCCCGCCGTTAGTGCAAAGGGCCGCCCGTTCTGATCGCGCCCGCGATACATCGCATTGCTGACACTGAGGCGTTCGTCGATCATCGCCACCTTGGTACGATCCAGCAGAAAGCTTATCTCGCCGCGCGGTGCGAGCGGCGTGATCACCATCAGCGCGGCAACAATCCCCACCGCCATCGGCAGAAACCGCGCCAGAAAGCCGACCAGCCGATCATGCGATCCGCCGGGCGCGGCAAAGCGCTGGCGGCGGCCGCGCAGCGCGCTGGCTTCGCGGGTTTCCTTGGCAGCAATTCGGGGCGTGTCGGCCATGGTTCGGGGCCTAGAGGTGGCTGAAAATGTCGTTTTCGGCCCAGCCCGCCAGATCAAGCCGGGCGCGGGTGGGGAGAAAATCAAAGCAGGCCTGCGCCAGTTCCATGCGCCCTTCCCGCTTCAGCCGCACCGTCAGTTCAGTGCGCAGAGCATGGAGATAGCGCACATCGCTTGCCGCGTAATCGCGCTGCGCCTCAGAGATCACAGGCCCGCCCCAATCCGAGCTTTGCTGCTGCTTGGAAATCGACTGGCCGAGCAATTCCTCGACGAGGTTTTTCAGGCCGTGGCGATCGGTGTAGGTGCGCACCAGCTTGCTGGCGATCTTGGTGCAGAACACCGGCGCGGCCAGCACGCCGAGATAATGTTCGATCGCCGCCAGATCAAAGCGGGCAAAGTGGAACAGTTTTACCCGCGAAGGATCGGCCAGCACCGCCTTCAGATGGGGCGCGGCATAGGTGCTGCCCGGATTGAAGCGCACCAGATGTTCATCGCCCGAACCATCGGCAATCTGCACCACGCACAGCCGATCACGCGCAGTGATCAGCCCCATGGTCTCGGTATCGACAGCCAGCGCGCCGGTGCCGGTGAGCACGCCTGCGGGCAAGTCTTCTTCGTGGAAATGTACAGCCATGGCCTTGCCCTAGAGAAGTTGGGGATAGAGGGGAAGGGGCAAGGCGTGTAGCAGGCGGTGCCGATGACATCCGAGACCATCCCCGAAAGCTGGCGCGCGGCGCTGGAGCCGGTGCTTGCCCAGCCCGCTGCGCGCAAGCTGGGCGGCTGGCTGCGCGCCGAAGAGGCTGCGGGCAAGGCGGTCTATCCGCCGCAAGGCAAGCGGCTGGCGGCGCTGGCGATGACCCCGCTTGAAAGCGTGCGCTGTGTGATTCTGGGGCAGGATCCCTATCACGGGCCGGGGCAGGCCAATGGCCTTGCTTTCTCGGTCGCGCCGGGGGTGAAAGTGCCGCCTTCGCTGGTGAATATCTACAAGGAGCTGGCAAGCGATCTGGGCCTGCCGCGCGCAGGCCATGGCGATCTGTCGCGCTGGGCGCAGCAGGGCGTGCTGCTGCTCAACAACACGCTGACGGTGGAGGCAGGCCAGGCGGGCAGCCATGCCGGGCGCGGGTGGGACGCGATCACCGATGCCTGCGTCGCTGCAGTGGCGGCCAGCGGCGCGCCGACCGTGTTCATCCTGTGGGGCAGCCATGCGCGCAAGAAGGCCAGCCGGGTGCCCGCCCTCGGGCGCCCGTCGCACCATCTGGTGCTGACCTCGGCCCACCCCAGCCCCTTGTCCGCGCATAACGGCTTTTTCGGCTCGCGCCCGTTCAGCCAGACCAACGCCTTTCTCGAAAGTGCCGGGCGCGGTGCGATTGATTGGAGGCTTTAGTATCAGGCCATGCGGGGCATGGCGCAGACCGCCCACCGAGCCTCCCCACCCGGCCACCAATGATACCATCGGGCGATGGCGGCCGGGTGGGGAGGCGGGGCGGGTGGTCTGCCGTTCGCGATAGCGAACACGCAAAAATGGAGAATGTAATGACCGACGACGTGGTTCTGCTCGATATCGCCGATGGCATTGCCACGGTCACCCTCAACCGCCCGCAGGCGATGAACGCGCTCAATCGCGCCATGCGGCGGCGGCTTTACGAGGTGATGCGCGCGGTGGACGGCGATGATGCCGTGCGGGCGGTGATCCTGACGGGTGCGGGCACCCGCGCCTTTACCGCCGGGCTTGATCTCAAAGAGCTTGGCAGCGAACCGGGCGCGATGGGCAGCGCCAATGCGACCGATCCGGCGGATAATCCGGTCAAAGCCATCGAGGTCTGCACCAAGCCGGTGATCGGCGCAATCAATGGCGTTGCCATCACCGGCGGGTTCGAAGTCGCGCTTGCCTGTGATGTGCTGATCGCGAGCGGCAATGCCCGCTTTGCCGATACCCATGCGCGGGTCGGGATCATGCCGGGCTGGGGTCTGTCTCAGAAACTGGCCCGCATGATCGGGATTTCCCGCGCCAAGGAACTCGCCTTTACCGGCAATTTCCTTGATGCCGCCACCGCGCAGGCGTGGGGCCTTGTCAATCATGTGGTGGGAACAGACGATCTGCTCCCGCTCGCGCGGCGGCTGGCGGGCGACATGGCGAGCATTGATCCAGCCTTCCTTGCCGCCTACAAGCGCCTGATCGACGATGGCTTTGCGGTGAGTTTCGGCGAGGGAATGGCGATCGAGGCGGCCCGTTCGAGCGCTGCCAATGCCGCCGTCGCGCCGGAGGAAGTGGCAGCCCGCCGCGCCGCTGTGCAACAACGCGGGCAGGACAAGACCCAAGGCTAGGCCGCCCCCACCCGCCCGCTTGCCAGCGGCGGCCTTGCGCCTTAGGCTCGCGCCAAACGGAAAATCGGGAGAGCAAGATGCGCATTGCGCTTGGGTTTGCGGTGTGTGCCGCCATGCTGGTGGCCCCGGCGAGCGAGGCGCTGGCCGGCAAGACGTATCAGGCCAGCATCACCCGCACCACTTACGGCATCCCGCATATCACCGCGCGCGACTGGCAGGGCGTCGGCTACGGCGTCGCCTATGCCTATGCCGAGGATAATCTGTGCATGCTGGCCGAAGAATTCGCCACTGTTGCAGGCGAAAGATCGCGCCATTTCGGGCCTGAGGGCAAAGCCGTGCTCGGCTTTCAGGAGGTCGATAATCTGTCCTCCGACGTGTTCTTCCGCGCAGTGATTGATCTGCCCGCCCTGCGCGCCGGGACAAGCAAGATGAGCGCAGCGGCACAGGCGCTCGCCGATGGTTATGTCGCAGGCTATAACCGCTTTCTGAAGGATGCAGGGCCCGATGGCATCCCGGCGGAATGTCGCGGCAAGGCGTGGGTGCGCCCCATCGGCATGGATGATATGCTGCGCCTCACGGAAAAGCAGATGCTGCTGGCAAGCTCGCTGTCGCTTGCGCCGGGCATCGCGGGCGCTGCGCCTCCGGGCAAGGCGGCCCCCAAGGTCGCGCAGGCCCTGCCCGATCCCACCAAGCTTGGCTTTGGCAGCAATGGCTGGGCCTTTGGCGGCGATGCCACGACAGACGGGCGCGGCCTTGTGATCGGCAATCCGCATTTCCCCTGGAACGGGCCAAGCCGGTTCTGGCAGATGCATGTCACCGGGCCTGATGGCTATGATGTGATGGGCGTGGGCATTGCCGGAACGCCGGTCCCGACGCTGGGCTTCAACAAGGATATCGCCTGGACGCACACCGTCACCGCCGCGCGGCATTTCACCCTCTATGCGCTGACCCTCGATCCCGCCGACCCGACGCGTTACATGGTGGACGGGCAGAGCGTGGCGATGCAGCCGGTGACAGTAAACGTGCCGATGCCCGAAGGCACCCCGGATGTTACCCGCACGCTTTACACCACCCGCTACGGCCCGGTGTTTGTGGCACCGCAATCGGGGGTCAACTGGAATGCGGGCATGGCCTTTGCGATCCGCGATGCCAACCGCGCCAATCCCCGCGCGATCGACACCTGGCTGGCGATCGGCAAGGCCAGGAGCGTCGGCGAGATCAAGGATGCGGTGAGCGCAACGCTCGGCATTCCGTGGGTCAACACGATTGCTTCGGATCGCCACGGCGATGCGCTGCATGCCGATATCACGGCGGTGCCCAATGTGTCGGCTGACAAGGCCAAGGCCTGCGCCACCCCGCTTTCGCCGCTGTTCGCGCGGCTGGCGGTGCTGCTTGATGGCGCACGCACCCAATGCCAGTGGGACGCAGCGCCCGGCACGCCCGAAGCCGGCCTGATGCCCGCAAGCGATCAGGCGGCAACCATTGTGCGCAGCTATCTCACCAATTCGAACGACAGTTACTGGATGAGCAATCCGCGCCTGCCCCATCCGCGCCTCTCGCCCGTGCTGGGCGCGCATGCGAGCGAATTGACCTTGCGCACGCGTTCCAACTTCACCGAGACCGAGGCGATGCTGGCAGGCGGCAAAGTGGATCATGCCCGCGCCAAGGCGCTGGCTTTCGCCAACAAGAGCCTTGCTGCCGATATGGCGGTGGGCGACGTGCTGGCGCTGTGCGCGGCGACGCGCGCGCCCGCGGCCAATGTCGCGCGCGGCTGCGATGCCTTGCGCGGGTGGGATCGCCGCTATGAAGCCTCAAGCCAGGGCGCGGCGCTGTTCCGCGAATTCTGGGCCAAGGTGGGCACCATGCCCGGCCTGTGGACGGTGCCGTTCGATCCGGCCGATCCGGTGAACACGCCGCGCGATCTGGCCGCCGAAAAGCAGGGCGACAAACTGCTCACCGCACTGGGCGAGGCAGTCAGCGCGCTCGACAAGGCGGGAATCGCGCCCGATGCGCCGTGGGGCGAGGTGCAGCAATGGCGCGCCGGGGCCGAACGCATCCCGATCCACGGCGGGCCGGGGACGGCAGGCGTGCTCAATTATCAGGATGCGCGCCCTGCGCCCGGCGGCGGATTGGTGCCGGTGCATGGCACCAGCTACATCCAGATTGTCGGCTTCGATGATCGCGGCCCGGTGGCCGATGCGATCCTAAGCTATTCGCAATCGACCAACCCGGCCTCGCCCCATTACACCGATCAGACGCGCGCCTATGCCGAAAAGCGCTGGCACCGCCTGCCGTTCAAGCGCAAGGACATCGCCGCCCAGCGCATCGGCAAGACGCGCCGGATCGCGGAGTAAGGCTTAACGCGGCAGCGCGGTGACGCCCATCAGCGCTTCATCCACGCTGCGCGCGCATTGGCGCCCTTCGCGGATCGCCCAGACCACAAGGCTCTGCCCGCGCCGCATATCGCCGCAAGCGAACACATTCGGCACGCTGGTGGCATAGCTGTCGGTGTCCGCGCTGACATTGCCGCGCCCTGTCAACTCCACGCCCGCCTGTTCGAGCAGCCCGGCCTTTTTCGGCCCGGTAAAGCCCATGGCGAGCAGGATCAGATCAGCCGGAATGGTGAAAGTGCTGCCCTCAACCTCGCGCATCTGGCCGCCTGCCCATTCGACACGCACACATTCAAGGCCGGTGACTTTTTCGCCGTCGCCCACCACACGCTTGGTCAGCACGGCCCAATCGCGCTCGACCCCCTCCTGATGGCTCGATGAGGTGCGCAGTTTGAGCGGCCAATCGGGCCAGGTCAGCGCCTTGTCCTCTTTCTCAGGCGGCTTGGGCATGATTTCAAGCTGGGTGACACTGGCCGCGCCCTGCCGGTTCGACGTGCCGACACAATCGCTGCCGGTATCGCCGCCGCCGATCACCACCACATGCTTGCCCGTCGCTGTCAGGCTGCCGCGCGGGGCGGCGCGCAATTCATCATCGCCTGCCACGCGCTTGTTCTGCTGGGTGAGGAATTCCATCGCGAGGCGCACGCCCGGCATTTCCGCGCCCGGAATATCCAGCCCGCGCGCTTCTTCCGCGCCGCCTGCCAGCACCACCGCATCGTAATTTTCCGCGAGGGTCTTGAACGAAATATCGACGCCGACCTCTTTGCTGGTTCTGAAAGTCACGCCTTCGGCTTCCATCTGGACGCAGCGCCGGTTGATGAGGTGCTTTTCCATCTTGAAGTCGGGAATGCCATAGCGCAGCAACCCGCCGACGCGGTCGCTCTTTTCGAATACGGTGACGCTATGCCCGGCACGCGCCAGTTGCTGGGCGCACGCGAGGCCCGCCGGGCCGGAGCCGACGACCGCAATCTGCTTGCCGGTTTTGTGCGCAGGCACCTGCGGCTTGATCCAGCCTTCCTGCCATCCGCGATCCACAATCGCACATTCGATGGATTTGATCGTGACGGGCTGATCAATGATGTTGAGCGTGCAGGATGCCTCGCACGGGGCGGGGCAGATGCGGCCCGTAAATTCGGGGAAATTGTTGGTGCTGTGCAGTACGGTGAGCGCGTTTTTCCAGTCCCCTTCATAGACCAGATGGTTCCAGTCGGGGATGATGTTGTTCACCGGGCAGCCGTTGTGACAATAGGGAATGCCGCAATCCATGCAGCGCGAGGCCTGCGATTGCAGGGTGCCATCATCCGGCTGGATGACGAATTCGCGGTAATTCTTCAGCCGCTCTTTCGGATCGAGATAATCCCGCTCGCGCCGATCAAGCTCAAGAAATCCGGTTTCCTTGCCCACGTGTCTTTACCTTCGCTCCATTCGTCATTGCGCGGGGCTGAAGGCCCCGTGGCAATCCAGAGCTGCGCCGTGCCGCTCTGGATTGCTTCGCCTGCGGCTCGCAGTGACGAGACAATAACAACTATTCTGCCGCTACGCTTTCCGCCTCGGCGCGTTCCGCTTCGAGCTTGCGCAAGGCCGCCGCATAATCGCGCGGCATCACCTTGATAAACCGCCCAAGCGCCGCGTCCCAATCGGCCAGCAATGCGCCCGCCAGCTTGCTGCCGGTGTGCAATTGGTGCCGTTCGACAAGGATACGCAGCCGTTCCGCATCATGGCGCAGCATGTCGCCCATGCCGAAATCATGCACCGAACGGGGGCGCTGGGCCGGGCGGCCCCCAAACCCGTCAACGCCTTCCTCGGCATCCGGCACAGGCGAAATCGGCAGCAGATCGACCTGCGCGTGGTTGACGAGGTTGGTGAAGCTGCCATCGGGATCATAGACATAGGCGACCCCGCCGCTCATGCCCGCAGCAAAGTTGCGGCCCGTCTTGCCCAGCACCACCACCACGCCGCCGGTCATGTATTCGCAGGCGTGATCGCCCGCGCCTTCGACGACGGCAATCGCGCCCGAATTGCGCACCGCAAAGCGTTCACCGGCGACGCCGTTGAAATAGGCCTCGCCCGCAATTGCGCCATACATCACCGTGTTGCCGACGATGATGTTATCCTGGCTGCTGCGCGGCGCATGGGCGGGCTGACGCACGATGATACGCCCACCCGAAAGCCCCTTGCCGACATAGTCATTGGCATCGCCGACCAGATCCAGCGTCACCCCGTGCGCCAGCCATGCGCCAAAGCTTTGCCCCGCCACGCCCGTCAGATTGATGCGGATGGTGTCGGTCGGCAGGCCTTCATGGCCATGTGCCCGCGCAATTTCGCCCGACAGCATCGCGCCGACAGTGCGGTTCACATTGCGGATGTCGTAAGCAAGCTGCACCGGCTGGCCACTGGCGATGGCGGGCGCGCAATCGGCGATCAGCCGGTTATCGAGCGCGCCTTCGAGGCCGTGTTCCTGCACGCCGGTCTGATGCAGCTTGGCACCGGGCGCGAGCGGCACCTGATGCAAGATGCGGGTAAGATCAACGCCGCGCGCCTTCCAGTGCCGTTCCATCCGGCGGGTATCAAGCCGGTCAACCCGCCCGACCATTTCCTCAACCGTGCGGAAGCCCATTTCGGCCATGATCGCGCGCAGTTCTTCAGCGACGAAGAACATGTAATTGACGACGTGTTCAGGCTGGCCGGTAAAGCGCGCGCGCAGCACCGGGTCTTGCGTCGCAACGCCCACCGGGCAAGTGTTGAGGTGGCACTTGCGCATCATGATACAGCCCGCCGCAATCAGCGGCGCGGTGGCAAAGCCGAATTCATCCGCGCCCAGCAGCGCGCCAATCGCGACATCGCGGCCCGTGCGCAGCCCGCCATCGACCTGCACCGCGATCCGCTCACGCAGATCATTGAGCAGCAGCGTCTGCTGGGTTTCGGCAAGGCCGATTTCCCATGGAGAGCCCGCATGAGTGAGGCTGGTGAGCGGCGATGCGCCCGTCCCGCCATCATAGCCCGCAATCGTCACGTGATCGGCGCGCGCCTTGGACACGCCTGCCGCAACCGTGCCAACGCCGACTTCGGACACCAGCTTCACCGAAATGCGCGCCGCCGGATTCACATTCTTGAGATCGTGGATCAGCTGCGCCAGATCCTCGATCGAATAGATATCGTGGTGCGGCGGCGGCGAAATCAGGCCCACGCCGGGCGTCGAATGGCGCACCGCGCCGATGCGCTTGTCAACCTTGTGGCCGGGCAGCTGGCCGCCCTCGCCGGGCTTGGCACCCTGCGCCATCTTGATCTGGATATCGTCGGAATTGACGAGATATTCGGTCGTCACGCCAAAGCGGCCCGATGCCACCTGCTTGATCCGGCTGCGCATCGAATCACCATTGGGTAGCGGCTTGAACCGGAACGGCTCCTCCCCGCCTTCGCCCGTGTTCGAGCGCCCGCCGATGCGGTTCATCGCAATCGCCATGGTCGAATGCGCTTCGTGGCTGATCGAGCCCAAACTCATCGCGCCGGTCGAGAACCGCTTCACGATTTCGGCAGCCGGTTCCACTTCATCGAGCGGGATGGGCGACGCGGCCTTCTTGAATTCGAGCAATCCGCGGATTGTCAGCAGCCGTTCGGACTGCTCGTTGATGCTCTCGGCAAATTCGGCATAGTTCTTGGGATCATTGCCGCGTACCGCGTGCTGCAACTGGGCGACGTTCTGCGGCGTCCACGCGTGTTCTTCGCCGCGCAGGCGATATTTGTAGATCCCGCCGACATCGAGCATCGTTTCATAGAGCGGATCATCGCCGTAAGCCTGCCCGTGGCGGCGCAAGGCTTCCTCGGCCACTTCGGCAAGGCCGATGCCTTCGATAGTGGTGGCAGTGCCGGTGAAATATTTCTCGATGAATTCGGACGAGAGGCCCACCGCATCGAAAATCTGCGCGCCGCAATAGGACTGGTAGGTCGAAATGCCCATCTTGGACATGACCTTGCGGATGCCCTTGCCCACGCTTTTGATGTAATTGGCGCGCACTTTTTCCGCTGGCAGAGCGGGATGGCGCCGCGCGCGCAGGTCTTCGAGCGTTTCAAGCGCGAGATAGGGATTGATCGCTTCGGCGCCATATCCCGCCAGCACGCAGAAATGATGCACTTCGCGCGCTTCGCCGGTTTCGACGACCAGCCCGGTCTGCATTCTGAGGCCCTGGCGCACCAGATGGTGATGCACCGCAGCGGTCGCCAGCAGCGCGGGCATCGGCACGCGGGCTTCGCTGTGGGCACGGTCGGACAGGATCAGGATGTTCTTGTCCTGCAGCACCGCCTCGGTCGCGGCCCAGCACATTTCCTTGATCGCTTGTGACAAGCCATCAGCCCCGCTCGCGGCATCCCAGGTCATGTCGATGGTGCCGCAGCGGAACGCGCCATCCAGCACTTCTTCAACCGAACGGATCTTGGCCAAGTCCTCGTTCGACAGGATCGGCTGATCCACCTCCAGCCGCTTGTGCGTGCCGGCATCGCGGCCCAAAAGATTGGGGCGCGGGCCGATCATGCTGGTCAGGCTCATCACCAGTTCTTCGCGGATTGGATCAATCGGCGGATTGGTGACCTGCGCAAAGTTCTGCTTGAAATAATCATAAAGCAGGCGCGAACGGTTCGACAGCACGGCGAGCGGCGTATCCGTGCCCATCGAGCCGATCGGATCATCACCCTCGGTCGCCATCGGTTCGAGGAACTTGGTCACGTCCTCCTGCGTGTAGCCGAAAGCCTGCTGGCGCTGGAGCAGGCCTTCGCCTTCAGCCGCCGCAGCGCTGGCATCGGGCGCAGCTTCGATGCCGGTGATGTCTTCCAGCTTGTATTGCGTCTGTTCGAGCCATTTGGCGTAAGGATGCGCGGCGGCCAGATCAGCCTTCAGCTCATCATCCTCGATGATGCGGCCCTGTTCGAGATCAATCAGCAGCATCTTGCCGGGCTGCAGCCGCCATTTGCGCACGATGTCTTCTTCGGCAAACGGCAGCACGCCGCTTTCCGATGCCAGGCACATGATATCATCGCGGGTCACGCAGAACCGCGCGGGGCGCAGGCCATTGCGATCCAGCGTCGCGCCGATCTGGCGGCCATCGGTGAAACACACCGCCGCCGGGCCATCCCACGGCTCCATCAGCGCGGCGTGATATTCGTAAAATGCGCGCCGGGCCGGGTCCATCAGCGCATTGCCGCTCCACGCTTCGGGGATCAGCATCATCATGGCATGGGCAAGGGAATATCCGCCCGCGATCAGCAGTTCGAGCGCATTATCAAGGCAGGCGGTATCCGATTGGCCATGCGGGATGATCGGCCACATCTTGTCGAGATCGGGGCCGAGCAGCTCGCTTTCCATGGTGCGGCGGCGCGCGTTCATCCAGTTGACGTTGCCGCGCACCGTGTTGATTTCGCCATTGTGGGCGATGAAGCGGAACGGATGCGCGAGCCGCCACGAAGGGAAAGTGTTGGTGCTGAAACGCTGGTGCACCAGCCCCAGCGCCGAGACGCAATCGGGATCGCGCAGATCATCGTAGAAACTGCCGACCTGCGTTGCCAGCAGCAGGCCCTTGTACACCAGCGTGCGGCTGGAAAAGCTCGGCAGATAGGTTTGCGTCAGCCCCGGCAGGCCGTGCTTTTCGGCCAATTGCGCGAGCGGGTTTTGCACCTGCTTGCGGATGGTGAGGAGCTTGCGTTCAAAGGCATCCTGATCGGCGCAAGTGGCCCCGCGCGCGATCACCGCCATTTCGATTACCGGCATCGAGGCAATCACGGCAGCACCAAGGCCATCCTGCGTGGTGGGCACAGCGCGCCAGCCGATAAAGCGCTGGCCTTCCTTGGCGGTGAAGGTTTCCATCCGCGCCTTCACGAAAGCGCGCGCTGCATCATCCTGCGGCAGGAAACACATCGCAATCGCATAATCGCCGGGCGCGGGCAGATCATGGCCCTGTTCGCCCGCCCAGCGGCGGATCAGCGGATCGGGAATCTGGATGAGAATGCCCGCCCCGTCGCCCAGCAACGGATCAGCCCCCACCGCGCCGCGATGATCCAGCCGATCAAGAATATCCAGCGCCTGGCTGACAATGCCATGGCTTTTGGCGCCCTTGATATGCGCCACCATGCCCACACCGCAGGCATCATGTTCATTGCGCGGGTCGTAAAGACCCTGGGGATCAGGGTATCCCATGGCATTATCCGTTCTGTCAGACGCCGACAGGCACGCCGTCACCGTGCAAATCTGCACGAATCACGGGTGCCAGCCGACAGGAATGATAGGCAATCTGAGCCGTTTACGGCCAGTCTCGCCCTGTTTCATCCCCCTCATGCCGACAGCAAGCCATTTTGGCAATGGGCGATCGCGATGGATAATTACGCGAGCCTAAGGAAAAACTTTAGTTAGATTGCGCATCAAGCATCAATTCGCAACGCTTGGTTGCATTGTGTGCATGCATGCGGGCACCCGCCTAAGCCGCGCCGCGCTGATCGCTGAGCGCGTTGGCCTCGGCCCATAATTGGGCACGGCGCGCCGGCCCGTCGGGACTGGCCGCTTCGCCCTGACCGGCAAGCCCTGCGCCAGTGATCCGCCCCAGCGCGCCCAGCGCTTCGTGCAGCATGGCCTCGCGTTCCTCGCGGCTTTCATCCTCCCCCTCGCGCGCTTCGAGCGCGGCCCGGTAATCCTGCAAGGCAGCGGCAAAGCGTTCCACCATCTCGCACAGACTAAGCTGCGTCGGCGGCACGGCGCGCAGCCGGGCAATCGCCGAAACCAGCGCCGGATCGGGATTGGGTTCAAGCTCGGGCTCGGGTTCGGGCTCGGGCTCAGCCTCGGGTTCAAGCTCAGCCTCAGCCTCAAGTTCAGCTGGCATGTGCGCCAGCGCTGCCGGTTCCTCCACCCAGACCGCATTGCGGCCTTCCAGCGCGGCAAAGGCAGCCAGATCAAGGTCGCGCGGCGGGGCCGGTTGATCGTGCGGGGCAGCGCGGGCCGCTGCAAGTTCGGCCGCAGCCTCCAGCGCCAGTTCCGCCTCGCCAGGGGCGTGCAGCAGCCATTCGGCATCATCCTCAGACCCGTCATCATCGCTGGCATGGCGATCAAACAGGCCTTCGGGCAGCGGCGCATCCAGACTGTCGCTGCCCAGCTCGCGCGCCGGATCAATCGGGCGCACTTTGCCAGACAGTCTGTCAGAAACGGGGCGGGGCGTGGGTGCAGCCATGCGATGGCGGCGGGCCAGCATCCGCCCGGTGCCATAGGCACCCAGCGCCAGCAGCAGCGCAGCGCTCGCCGCCAGCGCCATCCGCGCGGCCTGCGGGGGCAGGTCTGCCGGGATGATCCCGGCAAAAGCCTCGATCGCGGCCGCAGGCAGCACCATCACGATGACCAGCCCGAGCCCTACGCCCCACACCCCGAGCATCGGGGCAAAGGCGGGGTGCGAGCGCAGCGCCGCGCGCTTGCGCGGGGCAGCCGCAGCCGCAGCCGGGGCCGCAGCCGACGCCTCAGCCGAAGCCGCGCCGAAAGTATGTGCTGGTGATCCTTGTGCCAGATCCATGCCGCTATGTTTCCTTGCCTTACCCGTTGGCCTGCATGGCGGGGCGGGACGCCCGGCCATCGGCCCGCAGCTCGTCTAGCAAGACTTGGTAAACAGGCAGATAATTGCGGATATTGTAAGCCCAGTCATGCGCTGTGCGGACATGGTTAAGCGCGCGAGCCTTCATCCCGGGCCAGGCCGCGCGCGCGTCCAGCACGTCGGCCAGGGTGGCCGCGCAGGCGGCGGGATCATCGGCGGCAAACAGCCAGCCGGTTTCACCCTGCGTGATCAGCTCGCGGTGCCCGCCCACATCCGATGCAGCGACCAGCCGCTGCTGCGCCATCGCTTCGAGCGGTTTCAAAGGGGTCACGAGATCGGTGAGGCGCGAGGCCTTGCGCGGATAGGCCAGCACATCGACCAGCGAATAATAGCGCTCAACCTGCTCATGCGGCACGCGGCCGGTGAAGATCACCGCGTCAGGTTCGGGCAAGGCCGCAGCGGCCCTGCGCCATGCGGCTTCCATCGCGCCTGCCCCCACCAGCAGCAGCCGCGCTGCCGGATGCCGCGCACGCAGCAGCGGCATCGCCTTGATGAGATCATCGACCCCTTCGTAATCATAAAAGCTGCCGATATAGCCGATCACTGGTGCTGCCGGATCAAGGCCAAGCTGCGCCCCCAATGCCGCATCGCGCGCCACCGGCTCGCCAAACATGGCCAGATCAACCCCGTTGGGCATCACGCCGATCTTGGCCGGCGCAATGCCCCGGTTGATCAGATCATCGCGCAGCCCCTGACAGATCGTGAAGATCGCATCGGCCCCGCGCACCACCCGCGTTTCGAGCGCGCGGGTAAGCAGATATTTGACGCTGCCCTGCCGCCCTGTCCGGTTGCCGACGGCGGCATCTTCCCAGAAGGCGCGAATCTCGTAGACGAGCGGCACGCCGAGCGCGCGCGCCGCCCGCAGCGCGCCCGCGCCGCACAGGGCGGGCGAATGGGCGTGGATGATATCGGGCCGCCATGCAGCGGCAAGGTCGCGGATTGCGGCATCGAGCGCGGCAATCTCGCGGCTTTCGCGCAGGCCTACCGGGCCTTGCGGCAAGCCGGGTGTGCGGTGGAAAGTCAGCCCGTCAACCTCTTGGGCCGCGCCGCCTTCGCCTGCTTCTGCCGCATGGCGCTGGCCGGTGATCCCGCGCACGTCCAGCCCGGCGGCGGCTTGCGCTTTCAGGATCGCGCGGGTGCGAAAAGTGTAGCCGCTGTGGAGCGGGAGCGAATGGTCGAGCACATGCAGAACGCGGGTCATGGGCGCGAGCTTTAACCACAATGTGCTTAACGCCGCGTCAACTCCCGCTCTGCTAGAGCCGCCTTGCGATGATTGATTATTTCGCCCTTGCGCTAGGCCATGGCCTGCTCGCGCTCGCCCTGCTGCGGCTGGCGCTGCGCGATGATGTGGACGGCGATCCGCTGATCGCCAGCCTTGAGGCCGAGGCCGCGGCCCGCCGCAAAAATGGCGCCAAAGGCGCCCGCGCCAAAGGCGCAAAACGCGGCGATGATGCCGCCCCGCCCCCGCCCCCGCCCCTGCCCCACAGCGTAGGCGGCTGAAGGCGATGCTCGATCTTGCCTTTCTCGGCTTTATTGCCCTAGCGCTGGTGCTGGGCCTGCGCCGCCCGTTCGTGTGGGTGCTGCTTTATGTCTATATCGACATTCTGGCGCCCCAGCGCATCGGTTACAGCATCATCACGTCGCTGCCGGTCTCGCTGATTGCCTTTGCCGCCGCGTTCGGCGGATGGATCGTGATGGACCGCGCCAAATCGGGCGCACGGTTCACTTTCCGGCAGGGCCTGATGGTGGTGCTGCTGCTCTATTGTTTCTGGACGACCCAGAACGCAGCCTTTCCCGAAGCTGCGCAGTTCAAGTGGGAATGGGTGTGGAAAGCGCTGTTGTTCGGCATTTTCCTCCCTCTCACGCTGACCACGCGGGCGCGGATCGAGGCATTGGCGCTGGTGCTGGTGCTGTCGATCGGCACCATCGTCATCAGCACCGGCATGAAGACGATTTTCGGCGGCGGGGGCTATGAAAACCTCAAGTTCTTTGTCGATGACAACAGCGGCATCTACGAAAGCTCGACGCTCGCGACCATGGCGATTGCGCTGGTGCCGATGATCTGGTGGCTCACCCGGTTCGGCACGGTGTTCCGGCCGCATTGGCTGGTCACCGGCTTTGCCGCCGCGCTGACCCTGTCGTGCTTTCTCGTCCCCATCGGCACCGAGGCACGCACCGGCCTGTTGTGCATTGCGGTGCTGGCCTTGATGGTGCTGCGCTATGTCAAGCAGCGCATCCTGTTCATGGCAGCAGGCGCGGCGCTGGGATTGGCCGCGCTGCCGTTCCTGCCGCAGAGCTATTACGAACGCATGTCCACGCTGGGCCAGCCAAGCGGGGATGAAAGCGCCTCGACCCGCGTGGCGGTGTGGGAATGGACCATCGACTACGCCAAAAAGCGGCCCTTTGGCGGGGGGTTTGATTCCTATCTTGGCAACAAATTCACCTACATGATGCCGGTCAAGGAGGTGGAGGGCAACACTGTCTCGGTCAAATTCAAGCCGATCACCGATGAAGGGCGCGCGTTCCATTCGGCGATTTTCGAAATGCTGGGCGAACAGGGCTATCCCGGCCTTGCGATCTGGGTGGTGCTGCATCTGCTCGGCCTGTGGCAGATGGAGCGCATCCGCGCGCGCTGGAAAGAGCGCAAGGAGGAAGCCGAAGCGTGGATCGGGCCGTTTGCCGTCGCCTTGCAGATGGCAAGCGTGATCTATCTGGTGGGCGCGCTGTTTCAGGGGATTGCCTATCAGCCGGTGATGCTGATGCTGATCGGGTTGCAGATCGGGCTTTCAACCTATTGCGGCAGGCTCGATTCGCTGCGCCCCAAAGAACCGCGCAGCGCCCCGGCGCGGCGTCCTGCGCGGGAACGCCCTCGCCGTGCCGTAGCGGCATAGTTCGCCGCGCGCCGCGAGCGTTGCACTCCCCCTGATGATGCGCCATGAAGCGGCCCGTCACGAGCGGCGGCGGACACGGGATTTCGCCGCGCGAAAAGAGGAGGAGCCCGATGACCCCGCAAGAAATCGCCGCCAAGGTGGGCGAACATTTCGCCACCAGCGAATGGGTGGAAATGAGCCAGGAGCGCATCAACCAGTTTGCCGATGCGACCGGCGATCACCAGTTCATCCACGTCAACGAAGAAGCCGCCAAGATGACGCCGTTCGGCGGCACCATCGCGCATGGCTTCCTGACCCTGTCGATGATCCCTTACCTCAGCGCCAATTCGGATATGCCGCGCGTGGATGGCATCAAGATGGCGGTGAACTATGGCGGCAACAAAACCCGCTTCATCGCGCCGGTACGTTCGGGCAAGCGTATTCGCGGGGTGTGGAAGCTCACCGAAATGGCAGAAAAGCGCCCCGGCCAGTGGCAGCAGACGGTCGAAATCACCATCGAGATCGAAGGCGAGGACAAGCCCGCGCTGATCTGCGAATGGATGACGCTCTACTTCGTCTAACTCCAATCTCATTTTGACCGTGACCCCGGCGCAGGCCGGGGCCCACAGCGTCAAGCAACGCCCTCGCCGTCACTGGTTCCCAGCCTGCGCCGGGATGACGGACAGGGCAAGGAAAAAGGATACCCCCATCATGTCACGCGACGCCGTTATCGTCTCCACCGCCCGCACGCCGATCGGGCGCGCTTACAAGGGCGCTTTCAACGCCACCCCCGGCGCCACTTTGGGCGCGCTCAGCCTTGCTCCTGCCATCCAGCGCGCCGGGATCGAAGCGGGCGCGATTGACGATGTGGTATGGGGCGCGGTGCTCACACAAGGCACGCAATCGGGCAATATCGCCCGCCAGGTCGCGCTGCGCGCTGGCTGCCCGGTGACTGTCTCGGGCCAGACGATTGATCGCCAGTGTTCATCGGGCCTGATGGCGATTGCGACTGCTGCCAAGCAGATCATCGTCGATAACATGGATATTGTTGTCGGCGGCGGGCAGGATTCGATCTCGATGGTGCAGACGCCCGAAATGCGCGTGTCGCCTGATCGCTCGCTGATCGCGATGCACAAGGATGTGTACATGCCGATGCTCGGCACGGCGGAAACCGTCGCCAAGCGTTACGGCATCAGCCGCGATGCGCAGGACGAATACGCCTACCAGTCGCAGATGCGCACCGCGCAGGCGCAGGCCGAAGGGCGCTTTGATGCTGAAATCGTGACCGTGACGGCCACGATGAATGTGGTGGACAAGGAAACCAAGGAAGTCTCGCAAGCCGAGATCACCCTGTCGAAGGACGAAGGCAACCGCCCTGAAACCACGCTTGAGGGCCTGCAATCGCTCAAGCCGGTGATGGGCCCCGACATGTGCATCACGGCCGGCAATGCCTCGCAATTGTCGGATGGTTCCTCGGCCGCAGTGCTGATGGAAGCCAAGCTGGCCGAACAAAAGGGCCTCCAGCCGCTCGGCCGCTATGTCGGCATGGCGGTTGCGGGCACCGAACCTGATGAAATGGGCATCGGCCCGGTGTTTGCGATCCCCAAGCTTTTGAAGCAAACCGGCCTCAAGATGGACGATATCGGCCTGTGGGAATTGAACGAGGCTTTCGCGGTGCAGGTGCTCTATTGCCGTGACACGCTCGGCATTCCCAATGATATCCTCAATGTCAGCGGCGGCTCGATTGCGATTGGCCACCCTTACGGCATGACGGGGGCACGCTGCACCGGCCACGCGCTGATCGAAGGCAAGCGCCGCGGTGCGAAATATGTCGTCGTCACCATGTGCGTGGGCGGCGGCATGGGCGCTGCCGGCCTGTTCGAAGTGTTCTGAGAGTCTTTGTCGGCCTACCGCTTCGCTACTTGAGGCCGGGGGTCACAATAAGAACAAAACGGCGCGGGGAGCAGACTTCCCGCGCCGTTTTTGTGCCAGCTTCGGCCTGGTTCAGGCTTCGAGCTCGATGTCCCAGTACAGCCAGTCGCGCCAGGTTTCGTGCAGGTAACCCGGCGGAAACAGCCGACCCTGCTGCTGCAATTGCCAGCTGGTCGGGCGGATCGGGGCCTGATGCAGATGCATCCCTGCCTGTTTCGGCGTGCGCCCGCCTTTCTTCATGTTGCACGGCGCGCAGGCGGTGATGATGTTCTCCCACGTGGTGCGCCCGCCAAGGCGGCGCGGGGTGACGTGATCGAAGGTGAGATGATCCGCGCTGCCGCAATACTGGCACTGGAAACGATCACGCAGGAACACATTGAAGCGGGTGAAAGCGGGAAATTCGCTCTGCTTCACATATTGCCTGAGCGCGATCACGCTGGGGATTTTCATGTCGAGCGAGGGCGAATGCACTTCGCGATCATAGCTGGCGACAATATCCACCCGGTCCAGAAACACCGCCTTGATCGCGGTCTGCCAGGGCCACAGGCTCAGCGGGTAATAGGACAGCGGGGTGTAATCCGCGTTGAGCACCAGCGCAGGGCAGGCCGACAGATTGCGCGTCGGATCCTCGTCAGCTCCGCGAAAGCGGGCGGCATTTTCGATCAGTTCAGCCTTGAACACGCGTCGCGCTCTCCCTGATTGCCTTGCATCCTGCATTGCCAAGCCAAAGAGTCAAACCTGTGACAGCAGCGATATCCACAGGATGAGCCTGTGGATAGCTTGTGGATGACGCAAGGATATGTCCTGCGGTATGGGCCTGAGGCGTGGAGATCGTCACCCGCTTTGCCCCCAGCCCCAATGGCCCGCTGCATCTCGGCCATGCCTTGAGCGCGATTGTGGCGCATGATCTGGCGCGGGCGGCGGGCGGGCGGTTTGTGCTGCGGATCGAGGATATTGACGGGCCGCGTTCCCGCCCTGAATGGGCCGAGGAATTCCGCCGCGATCTGGCATGGCTGGGGCTGGCATGGGACGAAGTGCCCGCGCAGTCCACGCGCCTTGCCAGCTATGCCGCTGCGGCGGAGCGGTTGAAAACGCTCGGCGTGCTGTACCCTTGCATCTGCACCCGCAAGGATATCGAAACGGCAGGCGCGGTGGCGGGCGAACAGGGCCTGATCTATCCCGGCACCTGCAAACGGAGCCCGCCTGATCCGGCGCGGCCCGCCGCCTGGCGGCTGGATAGCGCCAAGGCGCTGGCGCTGACCGGCCCCTTGATATGGGAGGATGCGCTGGCGGGCGCGCAGACGGTCGATTTTTCCGGCCTTGGCGATGTCGTGCTGGTGCGCAAGGATCTGCCCGCGAGCTATCACCTCGCCGTCACGCTCGATGATGCCGCCGACGGGGTCACGCTGGTGACGCGCGGGGCCGATCTGTTCGCCGCAACGCCGATCCACCGCACGCTGCAAGCCCTGCTTGGCCTGGCCGTCCCGCGCTGGCATCACCACCCGCTGCTGCTGGACAAGAGCGGCGAAAAACTTGCCAAACGGCGCGGTTCGCCCGCGCTGGCCGAACGCCGCCGCGCGGGCGAAGATGGGCGGATGCTTGCCGAGCAACTGAGGTTGCACCAATTGGCACTTGGAACCTGACGCGCAAAGGGCCATTGTAGCGTACATGAACTATGTCCTTGTGCCCGTCCTGCTTGTCCTCATGGGACTGGTGGCCTTTTCGCTGATCAAGGGGATCATCGCCTTTCTCAAGACAACCAAGATTGATCTTGAAACCGGCGAAGGCGAAACCGCCACCGACATGCAGCTTGCCCAGAACAAGGCGATGTTTGCGCGCATCAAGTATCAGGGGCTGGCCATTGCGGTGGTGGCAATCATTCTGGCGGCTGCGCGCTAACACCCATGGTCAAGCTCAACCGGATTTACACCCGCACCGGGGATGACGGGACGACGGGCCTTGTCGATGGCTCGCGCCTGCCCAAGCACGCGCTGCGCATGGAAGCGATCGGCGCGGTGGACGAAGCCAATGCCGCGCTCGGCTTTGCCCTGCGCAAGCTTGATGGCGAGCCTGCACAGCAGGTGTTCCGCATCCAGAATGATCTGTTCGATCTTGGCGCTGATCTGGCCACCCCGGCGGGTGAAGGTGATGATTTTGCCCCGTCTGAAATGGTGCTGCGGATCGTGCCCAAGCAGGTCGCATGGCTGGAGGCGCGGATTGATGCGCTCACCGCGGTGCTTGAACCGCTCACCAGCTTCATCCTGCCCGGCGGCACCGAAGCTGCTGCCCGGCTCCACCTTGCCCGCACCGCCGCGCGCCGCGCCGAACGCGCGATGACGGCGCTGGCGGCGGCTGAGCCGACCAATCCGGCAGCGCTGCACTATATCAACCGCCTCTCGGACTATCTGTTTGTGCTCGGGCGCGCGGCCAACCGCGATGGCAAGGCCGATATCAAGTGGGTGCCCGGCGCAAACCGCTAGCTTTTGCGCGGGCCTCTCGCTAGGGCAGCCGCCAATTGCTGCACTTGCGAAGGGAATTGCCATGCAGAATGTCGCCGTCATCGGAGCGGGCCAGATGGGAACGGGTATCGCCCAGACCGTGGCGGCCCATGGCATCACCGTGTGGCTGGCCGATGTCGATCTGGCGCGCGCCGAGGCAGGCAAGCTCGCCGTGGAAAAGGCGCTGGCCAAACTGATGGGCCGCGGCAAGATCGAAGCGCACGAGGCCGAAACCCTGCTCGCCCGCATCACTCCGGTCGCCGATTACGCGCCCTTTGCGGCAGCCGACCTCATCATCGAGGCCGCGACCGAGCGTGAGGAAATCAAGAACGCGATCTTCGAAAACGCGGGCAAGGTGCTGGGCGATGGGGCGATCCTTGCGTCCAACACCTCGTCGATCCCGATCACCCGCATGGCCAACCATTCGCCTGACCCTGCCCGCTTCATCGGCCTCCACTTCTTCAATCCGGTGCCGGTGATGGGTCTGATCGAAGTGATCCCCGGCCTTGCCACCGCGCCTGCGACGACCGAACGCGTCACCGCCTTTGCGCGCGGCCTTGGCAAGGAAGTGGTGCTGAGCCAGGACGAGCCGGGCTTTGTCGTCAACCGCATCCTCTTGCCGATGATCAACGAGGCGGTATTCGTGCTCGGCCAATCGACCGCCGGGATCGAGGATATCGACAAGGGCTGCCGCCTTGGCCTCAATCACCCGATGGGGCCGCTGCAACTGGCGGATTTCGTCGGGCTTGATACCTGTCTCGACATCATGACCGTGCTCTATCGCACCACCCGCGACAGCAAATATCGCCCCGCGCCGCTGCTGGTGAAATATGTCGAAGCCGGGTGGATGGGGCGCAAGACCGGGCGCGGCTTTTACGATTACAGCGGCGAGGTGCCGGTTCCGACGCGCTGATCGCGGCCCCTATTGCTGCGGCGCGATCCGGATCATCCGCGAGGTTACCACAGCCTCGCCGCGGGCAGGGGCCGCCGGGACAACCTGCGGGGCCAGCGGCTGGGGGGCAAGCGGTTGGGGGGCAACCGGCTGGGGGGCAACCGGCGCGGCAAAGGCGCTGACACTGCTATTGGCAATGGCACCGGCGTTGGCACCGTCACCATCATCATTGCCGGTCGGCGGCGGCGGCACCACGCCGATGGACTGCCCGGTGACCGGATCAATCCGGATCACCCGGCTGGCCGATGGGTCAAACTCTGATTCGCTGTCGCCCCCGTTAAGAGGCGCTTCCAGTCCCGAGGCCTCGGGATTGTAATCCGCGATCACCGGCGTGCTCATCTGCGCGCTCATGTTCGCGGCATTATTGGCGATGTTCGCGCGCTCGTCCTTGTAGCTTTCCACCGTCTTGCCCAGCACCCCGCCGCTTTCCTTGGGGCCGACAAGCATCAGCGCGCAGACGATGACGCTGGCGGCAAAAGCCAGCGCGGATTTGCTGTTCTGGAAGATCGAGGCAAGCATGGCCGCAAGCCATAGCGCGCGTGCGGTTAAGGTTTGGTAGCCGCAGCTAGCCCAGCTCGCGCTTCCACTGATACAGCAGATCCAGCGCCTCACGCGGGGCAAGCGCATCAAGATCGGCGCTGCGCAGATTGGCGGCCAGCGCATCGGCGGGCGAAGGCGCGGCCGGTTCGGCGCGCGCCGAGGCGGCAAACAGCGGCAAATCGCCAAGGCCAGCGGCAATCCCGCCGGTTGCCTCGCGGGTTGCCTCCAGCTGTGCCAGCACGGCCTTGGCCCGCGCGATCACCGCAGGCGGCAGGCCTGCGAGCTTGGCCACTGCCAGCCCATAGGAACGATCCGCCGGGCCTTGGCCCAGTTCATGCAGCAGCACCAGATCGCCCTGCCATTCACGCGCGCGGACGTGGTGCAGGCTCAAGCGCTCGCAGCTTTCCGCCAGCCGCGAAAGTTCATGGTAATGGGTGGCAAACAGGCAGCGGCAGCGGATTTGCGAATGCACCGCTTCGGCCACCGCCCAGGCCAGCGCGAGGCCATCATAGGTCGAAGTGCCGCGCCCGACTTCATCGAGGATCACGAAACTGCGGCTGGTGGCTTGGGCAAGAATCGCGGCGGTTTCGACCATTTCGACCATGAAGGTCGAACGCCCGCGCGCCAGATTATCCGCTGCGCCGACCCGGCTGAACAGGCGATCCACCAGCCCGATGGTGGCAGCTTCGGCAGGCACGAAACACCCCGCCTGCGCCAGCAGCACGATCAGCGCGTTTTGCCTCAGGAAGGTCGATTTGCCGCCCATGTTCGGCCCGCCGATCAGCCAGAGGTGATTATCGGGGGTGAGCGCGCAATCATTGGCGACAAACCGCTCGCCCATTTTGGCGAGCGCTGCTTCGACCACCGGATGCCGCCCGGCGGTGATGGCAAGGCTGGTATCCTCGGTGATGGCAGGCCGGGCCCAGTCCCCTTCGGCGGCGCGTTCGGCATTGCCGGCGGCCACATCCAGCCGGGCGAGCGCGGCGGCAGTGCGGGCGATGGCTTCGCGCGCGGCGATGGCTTCGTCCACCAGCCGCGCGAAATGGGCTTCTTCGGTGGCGAGTGCATGGCCGCCTGCCTCGGCAATCCGGCTCGCTTCGGCGTGGAGGGTGAGCGAATTGAACCGCACCGCGTCCTTCATCGTCTGGCGGTGGGTAAAGCCGCTGTCCGGCGCCATCAGCCGATCCGCATGGCGCGCGGGCACTTCGATGAAATAGCCGAGCACGCCGTTGTGGCGAATCTTGAGGCTGGCGATGCCGGTTTCGTCGCGGTAGCGCGCTTCCATTGCGGCAATCGCGCGCCGGGCATTGCCAGCCGCTGCGCGCAATTCATCAAGCGCCGGATCAAACCCTTCGGCAATATAGCCGCCCTGCCCGCGCTCGGTCGGCGGCGAGGCAACCAGCGCGCGCGACAGGTGATCGGTCAGCGCGCCGTGGCCGGTGAGGCTGGCGAGGATATCATCCAGCAGCGCGGGCCGATCCGGCGCGCCGACAAGCCAGCCGTGCAACCGCTGCGCTTCGCCCAAGCCATCGCGCAATTGCCCCAAGTCACGCGGGCTGCCGCGCCCGGCCACCACGCGGCCCAGCGCACGGCCAATATCGGGCAGGCTGCGCAAGGCTTCGCGCAGCCGCGCGCGTTCGATCGGGCGGGCGTGCCAGAACTGCACCAGATAAAGCCGCGCTTCGATAGCGGCCTTGTCGGTCAGCGGGGCTGACAGGTCTTCGGCCAGCAGGCGCGATCCTGCCCCGGTGGAACAGCGATCCACCGCGCCGATCAGGCTGCCGCCGCGCCCGCCGGTGCTCGATTCGAGTATTTCGAGGCTCACACGCGTCGCGGCATCCATCGCAAGGCCCGCATCACCGCTGCGCGCCACTGGCGGCAGCAGCAGCGGCAAGCGCCCACGCCCGACATGATCGAGATAGGCGATCAGCCCGCCCGCCGCCGCCAGCATCGCGCGGGAGAACTGGCCGAACCCGTCCAGCGTCGCCACGCCATGCAGCGCTTGCAAGCGCTCGGCCCCCGCATCGCTCGAAAAGCGCGCGCGCGGGTGCAGGATCGCGTCCTCAGGGCCGTGTCGCCAATCTTCGGGCACCACGACTTCGCTCGCCCCCAGCCGGGCAAGCGCCGCGCCGAGCATTGCGGGCGCACATTCTTCCAGCACCACGCTGCCTGTCGAAATATCGCAGGAAGCCAGCCCGATTGTGCCGCGCACCTCGGCCAGCGCCACCAGCAGATTGGCGCGGCGCGGCTCCAACAGCGCTTCTTCGGTGAGCGTGCCTGCCGTCACCAACCGGACAATATCGCGCTTTACCAGCACCTTGGACGATGGCAGGCCTTCGCGTTTGGCGCGCTCTTTCGCCTCACCCGGCGTTTCGACCTGTTCGGCAATCGCCACCCGGCAGCCTGCCTTGATGAGGCGCGCAAGGTAGCTTTCGGCTGCATGCACCGGCACGCCGCACATCGGGATGGCTGCGCCGTCATGTTCGCCGCGCGTGGTCAGCGCAATGTCGAGGATCTGCGCCGCTGTCTTCGCATCGTCGAAGAACAGTTCGAAAAAATCGCCCATCCGGTAGAACAGCAGCGCCTCGCCCGCTTCCGGCGCGCAAGGCGAGGTATTGCGCCATCATCGGGGTGGGTTTTGAGGCGGGATGATCGGCCATTGCACCCGACTACCCCTGCGGCTCCCGATTCGCCACCGCGCGGGCCCACGCTTTCCCCCAAACTCGCCCCTATCGCTTTGCTCTGCTGCAAGCTAAGCGATTGAGCACCATCACCCGCCGCCGATCAGGGAAAGCAGCACGACCATGGCCGAGGACAACAAAAGCGGTTTCACCACGCGGGAAGCGCTGTTCTATCACGAAACAATCCGCCCCGGTAAGCTGGAGATCGTCGCGACCAAGCCGATGACGACGCAGCGCGATCTCAGCCTTGCCTATTCGCCGGGCGTGGCCGCCCCGGTGGAAGCGATTGCCGCCGATCCCTCGCTTGCTGCGCGTTACACCGCGCGTTCCAATCTGGTGGCGGTGATCAGCAACGGCACCGCGATCCTTGGCCTTGGCAATCTCGGCGCGCTGGCATCCAAACCGGTGATGGAAGGCAAGGCGGTGCTGTTCAAACGCTTTGCCGATGTCGATGCGATCGACATCGAACTTGCCACCGAAGACCCCGAAGCCTTCATCAACGCGGTGGCCCTGATGGAGCCGACCTTTGGCGGCATCAACCTCGAAGACATCAAGGCGCCCGAATGCTTCATCATCGAGGCCGCTTTGCGCGAACGCATGAAAATCCCGGTGATGCATGATGACCAGCATGGCACCGCGATCATCACGGCGGCCGGCCTGCTCAACGCCTGCCACCTGACAGGGCGCGATATCCGCGAGGTGAAGGTGGTGGTGAACGGCGCAGGCGCCGCCGCGATTGCCTGCACCGAATTGATCAAGGCGATGGGCGTCAAGCACAACAACGTGATCCTGTGCGATCGCACCGGCCCGATCACGCCGGGCCGCGAGGGGGTGGATCAGTGGAAAAGCGCGCATGCCGTCGCCACCACCGCCACCAATCTCGAAGAAGCGCTGGTGGGCGCGGATATCTTCCTCGGCCTGTCGGCAGCAGGCGCGCTGAAGCCTGCATGGATCGAGAAAATGGCCGACAAGCCGATCATCTTTGCCATGGCCAATCCCGTTCCCGAAATCATGCCCGATGAAGCCAAGGCCGTGCGCCCCGATGCGATCATCGCCACCGGGCGCAGCGATTTTCCCAATCAGGTCAACAATGTGCTGGGCTTCCCCTTCATCTTCCGCGGCGCGCTGGATGTGCAGGCGACCACCATCAACGAA
Source organism: Erythrobacter sp. (assembly GCA_045377215.1). GTDB lineage: Bacteria > Pseudomonadota > Alphaproteobacteria > Sphingomonadales > Sphingomonadaceae > Erythrobacter. Next base: position 39,339 of record JBJIOB010000002.1, on the reverse strand, counting down.
GCAATGAAAGTCGCCGCCGCCGAAGCCATCGCCGAACTCGCGCGCCGTCAGGTGCCCGAAGAAGTCGCATCCGCTTACGGCAAGAACCAGAAATTCGGCACCAATTACATCATCCCCGCCCCGTTCGATCCCCGCCTGATCGAAGTGGTATCCTCTGCCGTGGCCAAGGCCGCGATGGATTCGGGCGTGGCGCGCGCGCGGATCGAGGATTTCGATGCCTACCGGGTGCAATTGCGCTCGCGGCTCAATCCCACCACCTCGGTGCTTACGGGCATGTACGAAATCGCCAAATCCAATCCCAAGCGGATGGTGTTTGCCGAAGCGGAAGAAGAAGTGGTGCTGCGCGCCGCGATCCAGTTCCGCGATTTCGGCTATGGCACGCCGATCCTCGTGGGCCGCACCAAGGCGGTGCTGGATAAGCTGCATCAGCTTTCGGTGTCCGACCCCGGCAGTTTCGAAATCCAGAATTCGGCCGATAGCGAATATGTGCCCGCGATGGTCGATTATCTCTACAAGCGCCTGCAACGGCGCGGCCATACCTTGCGCGATGTGCGCCGGCTGGTGAATCAGGAACGCAATGTGTTTGCCGCGCTGCTGGTGGCGCTGGGGCACGGCGACGGGATGATCACCGGCATGACCCGCACTTTTGCGCAGAGTGTGCGCGAGGTGAACATGGTGCTCGATAAAAAGCCCGGCGCGCTGCCGTTCGGCATCCACATGATGATCGGCAAGAACCACACCACGTTTCTGGCCGATACCACCATCAATGAACGCCCCAATGCCGAGGAACTGGCGCATATCGCGCGCGAGACTGCCGCCGTTGCCCGCCGCATGGGCCACGAACCGCGCGTCGCGTTCCTCAGCTATTCGACCTTCGGCAATCCGTCAGGCCAATGGCTCGCCAGCATCCGCGAGGCGGTGGCGATCCTTGATCGTGAGGAGCAGAGCTTCGAATATGAAGGCGAAATGGCGCCCGATGCCGCGCTCAATCCCAAGGTGATGGCGCTCTATCCGTTCAACCGCCTGTCAGGCCCGGCCAATGTGCTGATCATGCCGGGGCTGCAATCGGCCAACCTTTCCGCGAAACTGCTGCGCGAACTCGGCAGCAATGCCACCGTCGGCCCGATGCTGATCGGGATGGAAAAGCCGGTGCAGATCGTCCCGATGACAGCGCTTGCTCCCGATGTGCTGACGCTGGCCGTGCTGACCAGCGCGGGCGTGGTGGGGTGATGATAGCCTAGGGCTGCTCGTCGGCCTCCAATTCGCGGATGGTAAGGGTATTGGGGCGCAGCACCGGGTCTCGCATCGTCAATGCGCCCCCGTTCCAGCGCTCTGCCTGATCCATGGCAAGTTCGCCGTTCGCGTTCGACTTGCGGGCATTTTCTGCCAGCATCTGGGCTTGCGACTTGGCGATGGCTTCATCGAAGATCACCGGGGGGCGATAATCTTCGATGGCGAATGCATCAGCGCCAGCCGCCATGATTTCGCGCTCGACATCCGCAATGATCATCTGCTCCCACTGCTCTTGCTTGAGCATCGTGAGACCATGGGCGAGCCGTTCTTCCGGAGCGGTCAACAGGTCGATGCTTTTCTGGCCGAGGGGGCGATAATTCCAGCGAGGAAACCCCGTCCAGCGGTGCGTGGCGTTCCAGCGCGGGCCAAACAGATAGACGGCAGAGTATTTCGACGCCGCCTCGAACCGCGACAGCCCGCGCGCCCGCATAGCGTCGCGGAACACGCGGTGCGTTGCCCGCCACGAACGCTCCATCGTGTCGCAATAGCGATCATGGATGATCGCGGCATCGCGGTAGTTTCCCGAAAGCGGCCCCCCTGCGATGGTCCACAAGGCGCGCGGGATCGAAGCGCCATCGGAGGTGGTCTCGACAGGGACATCCCATGCAAGCCCTGCAGGATCGCGGAAACTGAAAGGCTCAACCAACTGGATATAGGGCGCCTTGAGCATCAGCTTGACGATGGGACTGCCCGAAAATCCACTCGCATCCATGGCTCTCTCCCTCTGGCGCAGAGCGCGGCCTGGCGTCGCTTGATTGCGACGCGCAAACCTCTGCGAATCGGGCGCAACCGTGCCCGATAACCGCATGATACGCCGGGCTTGCGCTGCGCAGACGCTCAAATTTCCTTGAGTCACCGCCGCCGGAAGCGGAAATACCACACCTCAACTTGGCATTACCTTATAGTATTGAAAAATATAATATAATAGGAGATTTCTTAAGTCAATTCTTAATTCGACAATCACCCGGTAAGCACCGCAAGGAGCTTGGAATGAGAGCTTATTTGTCAGCTCATCAGCAGAAAAAAGGGGGGGCCTATCCCTCCAAGATGCTTGCGAAAAGCTAGAGGCGTGGCGTAGACACTACAACGAAGAGCGACCACACATCGCGATCGGAAATATCCCCCCTATCATGCTGGCAAACTCAGCCGGTGAAAACAGCCCACCGGTCCTCAGAAAGGCGGAAAACTCCAGACCCGAGCGGTCCAAGGTTGATGGGGTGGGCGCCCCCCGGCGGCATCGGTGTGCCATGGTGGAGGTGTTGATCACCACCAGAAGGAGGCATCCATGTCAGAGGTTACTACGATCGGGTTGGATATCGCGAAGGCTGTTTTTCATGCGCGCGGGGCGGATGCGAGCGGGCGGATCATTTTCAGCAGGCGGCTAACGCGGGCGAAGCTGCTTCCCTTTTTTGCCGATGAACCGCGCTGCACCGTTGCGCTCGAAGCGTGCGGCTGATCCCGCCCGCCTATGAAAAGCCGCTCGTGAAGCGCTCCAAGAACGATGCGGCGGATGCTGAAGCGATCTGCGAGGCAGCGCAGCGACCAAGAATGCGCTATGCGACGATCAAGACCGAAGTGGAGCAGGCCGCGGGCTTGGTGTTCCGCACCCGCGATCTTCTGGTTCACCAGCGCACTCAATTGATCAACGCGATCCGCGGGCATCTCACTGAGTTCGGGTGGGTAGCGCCCAAGGGACCTTCGCATATATCCGTGCTGGCTGGCATGCGCGACGAGAGCAAAGAACTCGGCGCCTCGCTTCCCGAACCGGCGCGGAGGATGTTCGTAGTCATGACCGAACAGCTCAAGCAGTTGCCCGGCTCTAATCCGAGCTGAATGAAAAATGGGAATCAACTCACTATCTGGCAATCGCCTCAAAGTAACGAAGCATCGCTTCATACCCCGTCGGGGTGAAGCGCAAAAGGGCACGCTTACTATTTTCGGGATCCGGCTCTTGGGATACTAGCCCATGATCTTCCAAAACAAAAAACCATCGAAGAGTTGTGGTGGCTGGTTCTCCATCGTAAACGCTCGCTGTTAGCACGCTGACCTTCTGATCGCGGGTTTGTCGAATAAACAGATCAAGCAAAATGTCCCAAGCAGGCTCCCCAAACAAATCCTCGCCACCCAAGAATTGGGGACGCATGCTGCGCTGCTCGTGAGCTTTGAGAGCAGCTGCCAAAGCGATTTCCACCCGTTTCGCAGGGTCCAATTTGAAGGGTGCGAAAGCCGCACAGCCGCTGGTAAGCCTTATCTCATCGAGAATCTTCTGCGCTGCGTTGAGTTGCTCCGTAAGCTTCTTTATGTTGATTTCCACCTTCAACATCTCTCCATAAAATAATCACTTACGAACCTGATCGCGCATTCCAACGAATGGGCTGTTACCGGATACACTTAATCTTTAGGAAACCCGAGATTTCGTCAATCTCAAGATTGATTGGGTTGGCTGGAAGTCCTCTAGGATCGAAAGACCAATCTGCAGCTGGCGTGCTCCCCTGATTGCTACCAGTCAGAGGTAGAGGCTGGCTGAAGCGGCCCTCAAAATGACCGGACAGTTTCTCACTGGTTGAACATGTGATGTATTCGCGCGGGGCGAGATAGCCAATGGCGCGATGCGGATGGACGGTGTTGTAGTGGTGGAACCAGCTGGGCAGCCCGCGCCGGGCATGCGCGGGGCCGATTGAAGATCCCGAAAGCGGCGTGGCGCCTTTCGGCGAAACGAGTTGTTAAACTCGTTGGTCGCGAATGACCGGCTCTAGGTCGCGAACTGCCGTATCGACCAAGCATACCCTTCTGGTTTTGGCACAGACGGGCTCCCCTCAAGGGGAATCCCCACCATCCCCGACACCGCAATCATCTCAGGTTGCACCGCAAAAGGGGCACTCTGGTGTATGTGACAGGGCTATAGGCTACACCCTGCGCCTATCCCCCCAACCGAATTCTCATCTTGATTGTCGTGGAACAGCCGCTTGTCCCCTTTCCGACGGCACGACACTTACGGATTTTCACTTATGTGTTATTTTGCTGTTTACCATAATGTTCTTGTTAATTTCCCAATAGAAATGGGGAAAATCATGAGCACGCTTATTCAATCTGAGTTCGATAATTTCGCGATCCATGTTGTAGAGCAATGTCCGCGCCTCCGAGCTGAAATTTCGCGAGCGATTTTTCAAATTGGATGTCATTGCGAGATTTATTCAGACGCGTCTGAACTTATCGAATACAAACCTAGGTCAGGTATTATTTTCATTCGTGATGGGATATGCGATCATAGAGTCGCTAATTTTATTGGTGATTTTATTCGGATGGGAATATGGTTGCCGGTCATTGCCATGGATATAGCTCCGCAAACAGACCGGGTTGTCGAAGCCATCAAGGGCGGAGCTCTGGATTATATAACATTGCCCCTTGATCCCGTGTCGTTTGCAGGCACGCTCGACTGCGTCAAACAAGTAGCTGATAGTCTTGCCCAAAGCAGGCGCCGCGTTCTGGAGGCTCGACAGCTTCTCGAAACACTTTCAGTCCGTGAGCGCGAAGTGCTAAATCTTCTTACATTGGGGAGCTGCAACAAGGACATTGCACGGCAACTTGAAATCAGCCCAAGAACAGTCGAAATCCACCGTGCGAACATGATGTCCAAGCTGCGAGCCCGCCACGCTGCTGAGGCAGTGCGGATCAAGATTGAAGCGGATGTTCTACTGGCCGCTTGATCGCGAAGTTACAGGACAGTGCGCGAAACCGTGCGCTCAATGCGTCCGGTCGACGGCATCAAGGTCGTGATGGGTCTGCGGTGTCAACGGCACTGTAAAAATCCCCGGAAGTGACAAAGTAAAATTCCCCATTTTGCGGTTTGGGTTTTCAGGTGGTTTGTGCGGCACCTCCATTTTTGGGTGGGCGTCTGCGGCGCCGGGGCTCGATGGGCGCAGGCGGTGTAATCAGGGCGTTGGACCTGATGTGCTCGGGCAGCAGATCGGCATAGCCAACCGGCTGCTGGCCGAAAGCGTGCTGGACAATGCAATCCTCAAGGACACCCTGGGAAAAGTCTGACGGCGCCAGGCCAGCGACGGGACGTGGCGCTCGGCGTGATGCGGGATTACCAGATCTCACAGCGCCGGGCCTGCGGGCTGGTTGGCGTCGACCCCAAGACGGTCAGGCGAAAACGTCCGCATGACAACGTCGAGATCCGCGAGGAAATGCGCGAGATCGCCGCTCAGCGCCGCCGGTTCGGCTAGCGGCGCGTCGGCGTGATGCTCGAACGCAAGGGGCACGTGATGAACCACAAGAAGCTCAACCTGCTCTATCGCGAAGAGGGCTTGTCGGTGCGGCGGCGGCGCGGTCGCAAGCGGGCACGTGGCAGCCGCACGCCGATGCCTGTCCCGCTGCGTCCGAACGATCGCTGGTCGATGGAGTTGGGCGCTGCGCGCCCTTCTCCGTTCCGCTTCGAATCCGTGGCCGACACCTTCGGTGCTTCCCGCAGGCTGCGTATCCTGGCGATCAACGTTGACGCCTGCCGGGAGAACCTGTGCTTGCTGGGCGACACCAGCATCTCGGGTGCCAGGGTCGCAGGTGAACTCGACACGCTGGTGCGGCTGTATGGCAAATCGGCCTGGATCGTCAGCGATAACGGAACGGAGTTTACGAGCCGGGCGATCCTGGAGTGGGCGACCGAGAACCGGGTCGAGTGGCACTACATCGATCCGGGCAAGCCGCAGCAGAACGCGTTCATCGAATCGTTCAACGGGTCGCTGAGCGACGAGCTGTTCAACGAGGAGCTGTTCGACAGCCTCGCCGATGCTCGGCGCGAGCTGGCGGTCTGGCGCTGCGACTACAACAACATCCGACCACACTCATCCCTTGGGAACCGAACGCCGGCACAAGCGCGCACGAATATCAAACTGGCAGACACTTGTTATGACCGCGGGACCAATAGGAGCAGGTCACTAAGTTTCGAAAGCTTCCTCAACCTCGCCGCCCCAAGCCTATGGCCGACCAACACGGCCTCAAGGAAGTACCTTGACTCACTCGGGCAGCTTGAATTCACTGTGAAACGCCTCCGCTACCGTCTTTCTGCGTGCTTTGACCTTTTCGGGGGACGCTGATTTCAAAGCGTGCAGATCTGCCTTGAAGGCTTCTGCCACTGAAATTTCCCGTGCGCGCACAACTGGCAACTTCGTGGTTGCGGCAATCTCACGAGTTTCCTTGCGCGCTATCGCAACCCCAAAGCCTTCGGCTAGATATGCGGTTACCAAAGCCCCTGCGCCAATCTCCCCGCTGTCGCCAGTTATAAAGGGCGCAAACGGTCCAGAAGCTGCAATCGTTCCGACCGATCCCAAGTCGCCCCTGCCAGCCTGACGGTGTACCCCGGCAAGCCGAACTTCTTTATCCCCCAGAACCAGATAGTCGATTTCGATCTCGATCTTCCCTGACTTCCCGAACAGGCCGCGGCCGGTAGCCCAGCGAACATGGCCGAAGGCAATCGTGTCGCGAGGAATTACCACATACTCGCCGATCATGATATCTTCGAAGACCTTAAGGGAAAATACGTCGCCGTCCTGCCAGCTCCCTCCCTGAGTGGTCACGGTCTGCGTCATTTCAAGCAAAACAGGCGTGCCCGCAGGCAGCAACCTACGGTCATACGAGGTGGTGTTCGTTGCTTCAGCGCCGATTGTATCATGAGGCTGCGCACAGAGAGCTGAAGCCCATATAAGCGTTGCCAAAATCATCGAACTGCGGATCATGTAAACTCCTCCGAGTATCCTGATTTCCACCGGACAAGGTAAATGATCGTAGTAAATTTTTCCAGTCTCCATGGTACGTAAAATCACGGAGGCGGTTACAAGGCGATGCTTGATCTAATAATGACGCAGCAATTCGTATCGATGATGACGTGCTCCCCTGAAATGTGGCCGCTTTTTGGTAGAGTCTGACGCAAGGAGTCGGACGATATGAAGCGAAGCAGGTTCAACGAAGAGCAGATCATTGCGATCTTGAAGGAGCAGGAGGCTGGGATGGCGACGGCGGAGGTCTGCCGCCGTCACGGGATCAGCTCGGCGACGTTCTATAAGTGGAAGTCGAAGTTCGGCGGTCTGGATGTTTCCGAGGCCCGACGGCTGCGGTCGCTCGAGGAGGAGAACTCCCGGCTGAAGAAGCTGCTGGCCGAGGCGATGCTGGACAATGCCGTGCTGACCCGAAGGGCGGCGCAGCCAACGATCTGGCATCAAAAAAGTGGTAACGCCCGGCGCCAAGCGGGAAGCCGTCGCCCATGCCCGGGAGCATCACGGGGTGAGCGAGCCCAAGAAACCAATGGGGGCGTGTGCACTGGTTGGTGTGAGCCGCAGGATGATTCGTTACGAGCCAACAAGGCCGGATGACGGGGCTCTGCGGCAAAGGCTGCGCGAGCTGGCGGCGGAACGTCGCCGGTTCGGTTATCGCCGCCTGGGCTACCTGCTGGCGCGGGAGGGCATCGCCCCCAACCAGAGAAGCTGCTGCGCATCTACCGCGAGGAGGGGCTCAAGGTCCGTCGCCGTGGCGGCCGGAAACGGGCGCTGGGCACGCGCAGACCGATGGTGCTGCCGGACGGCCCGAACCAGCGATGGAGCCTCGACTTTGTCTCCGACAGCCTGATCTGCGGTCGGCGCTTCCGCATCCTGTGCATGGTCGATGACTACACGCGGGGGTGCCTGGCGCTCGTGGCAGATACGTCGCTGTCGGGGGCACGGGTAGCGCGGGAACTGACCAGCCTGATGGGCACGCGCGGCAAGCCGCACACGGTGGTTAGCGACAATGGCACCGAACTGACCTCGTCGGCCATCCTGCGCTGGTTGCAGGAGCGTCGGGTCGAGTGGCACTACATCGCGCCGGGCAAGCCGATGCAGAACGGCTTCGTCGAGAGCTTCAACGGCCGCCTGCGCGACGAATGCCTCAACGAGACCCTGTTCACCGCGCTGGCTCATGCCCGGTTCGTGCTGGCTGCCTGGCGGCACGATTACAGCACGGTCAGACCACACTCGAAACTGGGCGGGAAGACCCCCGCCGAGATCGCCGGCCAACGTGTCTGGGGGCATGCCCCCAGACATGTTGCCATCCCATCAAACACCCATCATGAAGGAGCCAGACTCTACCTCTGACTGGTAACAATCAGGGGAGCATGTCAATGATCACCTTAAATCCAACAAACTCTTTCGCTTGATAGCAGATCAGCTCTTGTCCAGTTGAGTGACGGGATGGAGGCTGAGACGCTTCCCTGATTTTCCTCCACGTTTGATTTGGGTCCGGCCCTTGAAGGAGTCGGATGGATATGAAGCGGAGCAGGTTCACCGAGGAGCAGATCATCGCGGTGTTGAAGGAGCAGGAAGGCCTACCAAGATCCGGAAAAGGAACGCGATGCTCGCTTGACGGTCAAATTCTCCAAGGCCAAGGTTCAAAAAGGCGCTGAAACCTCATTCAACGTGTCATAGCAGTGACCTTCCCAGTCATTTTCCGATTTTGGTGCAACTAGGCCGTGTTGACCAAAGGGCATCCCAACGGGGCCGACTTCTGATTCCATGCTACTTTTTTGAGGATCAATCATAGGTCGTGGAGACTTGTCGGATGCGGATGGGGAACTGATCGGGCCGCTGCTGCCGCCTCAGCATGGTCGTTGGGCGCGGCCAGCGGGTGACAACCAGCGCTACCCCTGAATGGCATGCTCCACCTATTGCGCACTGGCTGTGCTATCGTTCGAGAGCGTCCTCAATCTCGCCACCATCCGTCTTCGATTGAAGTCTTTTCTCAACACGGCTTAGAAGCAATCCTTAGCCGGATTTTAAGCTACCTGAGTGGTTCAGGATGTATCAATGGCAGCCCGTTCAAGCGCAGCTATATGCAGTATGTTGTCGTGATATGATTGACATGTGGGGGTCTGCATTAAATCCCCTTAGGCCTCGCCGTATCGCGGTGGGACATACTGTGATAAACTAATGATTTTTGATCTTATCTTTCCTTGATCGGAGAATTTACTAGCTTGCCTCGTAACGAATTTGGTCTCAAGCAGCGAACAAAGAGCGCATACGAACTATGGACGAATTGCCAAGGATGCCTGATCATAATGACCTCGGTGAGCTGATCGCCGAGGCAAAGCGTCTGCTCGCGAAGTGCGATGATTGCGGGCTTTCGCTCGTCGCGATCGATATTTCTTCGGCCATCGACAAGCTTGAAGACCGCCGGCGCAAGCTCATACAGCCGTGACATGACATTGCTGGATCACGGGCGATAATTTAGCTTTGATATCGATCGACCAACTTCTGGTTGTGCTATTTCAATTTTCGATTAGATTTCAAAAAATGAATACATGGCGAGCGTAGCGTGACACTCAACGTAAGATTTGGGCTACGATCAGGATAGGAATTGCCTCGTCTGATTTGTTCCTGCACTTCCTCCTCTCCCGCAACCCCACACACGTGGATGTCCGCGATCTTCATCGCAGCAACCGTCATCTTATTGCTGCCGCCATGAGACCTGAGCCTAAATCAATCAGACGCCTGTTATCCCGATCAGGTCACCTGATTGCCGCGATATCCAACTGCGTTGTTGCTCGAACCTTGACCTCGACCTTCGCCGCAAAGGCCATTCCAATCTCGTCCTTGTCCGCAGACTCGATGAACCAGGGTAGCGGCAGGTTATCTGCATTGACGGTGACGCGGTGCTGGCCGTCAGCTACACCCCTAAATTCATAACGGCCCGACTCGTTAGTGCGAACAGCCTCCCGACCGTCCAGAATGACGATGATGCCCGGCACGCCTTCTTCGGCAGGATCGCGTGATCCGTTACCGTTGGCGTCAAGATAAACCCAACCTGCCAGGTTTCCGGCACCGCCGACAGGGTATTGTCGGTTGCCGATCGTCCCGCGCGGGCGTCCGGCAGACAGCGAGTAGCGCAAGGTTAAGTAAGCCGCTTGCAATCGGAACGAGCTTCGCCGCAAATCGTCAAGCTGCGCAAGGCTAGGACCAAGGGGAGAAGCAAAAACAGGTATGCCGAATCTCGACACGAGGCTCGAGGTTGTATCCGTATAAGATGCCGACAGGGTCCAGTCGTCCGAGAGCCTTGCTGATGCTACCAACGTTGCAGCAAATGAGTCGGTCTGCTGCGACGCAAAACTCCCAAATGAAGCACCTGTTGTTTGAAAAGGCCCGAAGAATTCCGACGCAACCGAGCTCGCGTCACTGCTGTAGGCGATGTTGGCGTCCAGTGTTACATCCTTGAAAGGCATCAGTCCAAAATTGGCAGCTACTGAGATTCCGTCTGCTCGCTCGCTTTGGATGCGGCTGACGCCGAGAAACACATCCCCGTACTGTTCCCGATGCTGATAGGCGATTTGCGTGCTTAGCCGAGTGCCGGCCGGCAAGCTCGGGGGAAGGGACCAGTTCTGAACTAGGCCAATCCGATAAAAATTTGCGAACGGATCCCGGCTCCAGCCCGCTTCGGCACGGGATGTTCCCAGACGAGTCTCAAAATCGACATAGCCTAGAACTTGCCCAGCGCTTTGTCCGTTTGCGAATCGCAAGCTCGAATTCAGACCGACGGCGGTAGAGAATCCTATGTTTCTGCGTGTGTCTGCATTCACCACGACGCCGCTCACGCCAGCATCATTAACAGAGTCGATAGCGTCGATGTTGAAAGTCCATCGCCAGCGCTGAGAAGAGCGTGAAAAGCGATAATATGCCCCATATGCGTTGCTGAGGACTGCCGACGCTCCCCATGTAAGCCCTGGACCGAAGTAGTACAGGCCTCCGTTGTGCGATGTCCTCCCTTTGCGATAGCTTATGTCGAGCGAACCACCGAATGCTTCACCATCCTGCGAAAACGCCTGGGCGCCGGTCTGATTGCTGGAACGGCTAGACCACATCGCATTCGCCTGCACACGAAAGCCAGGCCGCACGTAGCCGAGGGAGCCGACAAAAGCTCCAGAAGATATCAGGGGAACAACTTCGTCTCCGTCGAGTGTTTGAAGGACTGCAGCGAAAGGGTCGCGCGTCTCGCTCACCGCTATCGCTTGACCACCTACCGTAAGGCCGCGCGAAAGCTCAATCTGCCCGCCGCCGGAAACCAACAGGCCAGACAAACCCGTGTAATCGTTGAGGCGCAAGCCACCTAACAAGCCGGGCTCTCCGATTGACAAATTCAAACTTGCTAGTGGAATCGGATCTTTCTCCGCTTGGCCAGGCGCTAGCGGTTTGTAAGAATCAAGGGAGATGGCCGCGCCCATGATTGGGGTTACCGGCAAAAAGAAGCGCGTTTGTCGGTCGAATAATCCAATAAGCGGTGTTGAGGTCGCACCTAACGCACCGTCAGCAAGCCAGCCGCCTCCCAAGGGCAGATCGTCCGCTGAGAGCTTGAACAAGCCGTTCCAGCGATCATCACCGGTTTGGTTGAGGAGGTTCAGGCTGGAACCCCGACGGATTTGAGCATCCAACGCAATCGTACCGAAGTTGTCCGTCTGATACCTTCCCGAAACGAGGATACCTGCTTCCTGCAGTGGTCGGTCAAGCGCCGAGGTGTCAAAACTGTCGTTTCGCGAATTGGTCGAGATCCTTGCGCCGCCGAGTTCGACCACTAGCGAGCGCAGGTTGCCGCTTGTGTTTTGCTCGGCGCTATCATCGCCGTTGAGCAGCGGCTTGAGATTGCCCTCGCCGATCAGTTGATCGACATATTCTTCTTCTGCCTCAGAGCTGCCATCTGGTGCTGCCTGTGGCTTGCAGTGGCCCATGGTAGCAGCACAAACATTTGCTAGGATTACAAACCGGATCCCATATCTGCAGTAGTCAAGACCCCGCGGTCGAAGTTGCAAAACACTACCTTGCATCAGGGTTCGAACACCCCCTCAAATCTAAATGAACTCGCTGAGTCGTTCATCGTGCCGGTAATGGTGACCGGAAAGACAATCGGACCGGTCGACTTGCTTTTTGCCAATTCTTGAGCTTCTAGCTCAAGCGAAGCTTCGTCATCGTCGGGATTGAGGGCGATCATTCGCGTCTCTCCTGGCAAGATAGGCAGGGTCGAAGGTGAGAACTCTCTTCGTACACCTGCAGCATCGGTACCGTTGAGGAAGGCAGAAAGGCGCCCATGCGCCGTTCCAGTGTTCTCCACCATCACAACAGGGGTCTTTACGCCGCCTATCTCGACGACGGCTGCCTTCACGATCTTCAGCGAGGGCTTTACATCACCTACTGCAACATAAACGATAAGAGCAATCTGGCCACTGACGGGAAACTTGACGTTTTCTGCAGGCTCTACTGTGTTGTCACCGCCCGCGATCACGATCGCAAAACGGCACTCGGTAGGCGTCGTATCTGCTGGCGGGGTGACTTCGAACCGGTACCGCAACGAGGTTTTTCCCGGCAAGACAGTCTGTCGCCGCTCAATAGCAACCCATCGGCGACAAGAGTCCGGCTTCAGCACCTGGCTGAGGGTGACGCCTCCGTCTGCCGTCAGCTCCCATTCCGCTGTGGCGAAATTGAGATCTACCCGCGCATCTGATCTGTTGCTCAGTTCCGCCACCGCCCGCACGGTTTGGCCTGGCTTTGCGCTTAGTTCAAAACGAGGTGGTGATACAGAAAGGGCAAATTCATTCGCCTTGGCAGTGCCAGCTTGGAAAGCGCACGCAAGGCCGATCGCAAAAAGGACGGCTACGAAGAAGCGTAAATCAGCCAGTTTCGTTTTCACTGATCCAACTCGATTTCAAATCCGAATGCCAAAGCCTCCGGCTGGGTGAGACGCGCACCATCGGCTTCAAGCGCGATCTCGATGAGGTCACGCATCACAGGGCCGGTCACAGGCCCTGCATAAACGAGCGCTCTATCACCCGAGAGTAAGGTCCCCGGCAACAGCGTTCCGCCTGTTTTCCATGTAGCTCGCACTGTGGGGCCCGGCGCGCGGGGCAACGTCATGTAAATCCGACCCGCTCTTCCGACCCACGCAACGAGGTTCAACTGCACACTTACACGAGTTGAGGCTGATACGAGCGAGGTTGAGCCACTCCGCCCCGGCGGTTGCCATTGCATTTGCAGCACGGGATCAAGAACAACTGTTCCGGTATCATCAACCCTGAAAACACGCCCGGAAGCCGGCACCTGATCCTGTGCCAAAGCTGGGGGCAAAAAACCACCGGCAGCGACACACCATAATACAGCACAGGAGCAGAGTTTTTTCACGGCAGGCTCAAGGTGTAGACAGCACGACCCGTGTAGGTACCTGCCGCAGCCACTACCGAATTGGCATAGGAGAATGTCATGCATTGCTCCTTCCATGTGTTCCGCGGAAAGGTAGCGAGCGTCTGCGTTGCACCCGTGAACGAGCCATTAGGAAACTGAAACACAGTGTCTCCATTGCCCGACATCACCCAGTCTGATCTGGCTGAAGGGAATTGCGTCCGTACCGCTGGTCAGGTTGGCGGGCGATGTGACCGTGAGTGTCGCGACACCCGACCCGGAACCCGGTCGCGACCAAGCCCCGATGTAAACCTGCGCTGGCGGGTTGCAGAATACAAAGCCATCAATTGGACTCTGCGCGACATTGCTGTTCGAGGTCATTGCCTGAGCAGCGCCTGAACCGACAACTGCAGCTGGAACATTCACTGATACAACATTGATTGTCGCATTATTGCCAGGGGTGCCGCCGGAAGAATAGGTACCAACATACCCGCCAGCCCCCACCTGCAGATAAATGGAGCGAGGGCCTGCAGTAATTGTGATAACATAAGCTTGGGCTGCATGCGCCCCAAAAACGCAGAACAGCACAGCAGCCGAAACGGCACTTCGCCTTATGACTTTGCCGTTACGGGAAAACAGTCCGGTGGCTGAAGCTGTGCGCACCTCATTTCCAGCGATCATCGCGGTCGCTCCCCTCTGAACATCACAGCGGTGAGGGTACGCTTATCTTGACCCTGGTTTCAAGGGATAGCGACCACATATACCCGGTTCACTGGCGATTTACGCCCGGCATTTGCATCGCCGGGTTCTGCGGAACGCATCTGGGTGCGCTCGGCAGACGAAATGACAATGGTGCCACCATTAGTTATCGCGGTGTAGGACCCGCGAATTTTGATGTTCAAAGACTTTTCCGACACGATTGGGCGCCGGTCCTCTTCGCCATTATCGCCCTTTAACGAGCCAACATAGACCATCTCGGGGATAACAATCGAAAAATCCAAGCTTGCAGCGGCTTCAGCCCTAGCGGTCGGGGTTGTCTCGAACCTTGACCCAGCCCTCGCACCCAGAGGTGCGAGGGCCAAGGAAAGAACAGCACAAAGGCCAATTATCGCTGATATCCCCCAACGCCTCACGCCTTGTCCCTTCCGTGGTCTCGCCTTTGGAGAACGGACAGTCGTAAATCAATTTAAGGGCCTCAGGTACGGTTAATTGTTCGTGTACTAACATGAGACAGGTGTTTGGGTCGCCTCTCCACCCGCAACCCAGCTTTCCCATTCTCGCTAGCCGAAGCCTTATCAGGCTTGCCCGCAACTCCGGCTAGTCGAATCAGGGCATCGACACCGCATAGGTGACCCGACCATTCTGCGTGTTGACACCACCATAGGTGCCGGCAGGAACGACATTCTGGTTCCGGTAGGAGAAGGTCCAGCGTGCATCAAGATTGGTGACCTTGGTGCCGCTCGTCGGTGTCAGGTTAACGCTCGTGGTCGCTGCATCAACCAGCGTCGGGTGGACGAGTGCGGTGGCAGTGGTATTGGCTGTGACGGCAACGTTCATCTGCGACCAGGAAATCGTATCACCGGCGCCATTGTTAAGCGGCCCCAGCGTGGTCGAGCTAAAGGCGATCGTGCCGTTGTTGCCGATCACGCGCGCCGTCACCTGCCCGCCGGTCAGATCGCCGCCAGTCCCTGCAACAGACGAGCCGTCACCAACGTTGGCTGCCGCGACGTTGAAAACAAGGTTGTCGACGGTCGTGTTGTTGGCCCGATCCGTGCCGGTCCCGATCCGCACATAGACGAACTTCGGAATGGTCACTGTGAAGTCAAGGTTGGCGGTTGCTGTAAGCGGGCTGGCCGTTCCGGTCACAAAACGTGATTCTGCCTGAGCGCTGGTTGAAATCGTGCACGCAGCGGCAATCATGATTGCTGCATATTGAAACTTTTTATTCATTTTCAGGTCTCCGTTTCAGATAAATCATTCTTTGGTTGATGGCATGGTTACCATTACACACATTGTGGTTAACAAATTCTCAAACCTACGCCAGGAGCTCCTGAGAGTCGGATTCGGCACTATCGGCTTTTATTTCAGACCCTTGCGATACGACGGACAAAGAGGTGGATCGCGACGATGAAGAGCCATGCGGTTGCTGATGCGATGGTTTGCTCGAAGTTCTTGGCGAGACGTCGGTTGCGACCGAGCCATGCGAAGGTCCGCTTGGCGAGCCAGCGGCCGGGCAAGACCTCGAAGCCTTTGGCGTGGTCTGATCGCTTGTCGCCTTCGACGGCATCTTAGGATGCCCGGCCAGCGCGACCGTGCACTCCAGAAGGAGAAGTACATGATCGACGTCCGCATTCTCGCTATCGATCTTGCGAAGCGGAGCTTCCAAGTCTGCGGCACTGCCCTGGGAGGGGCGTGTGTAGATGCCCCCAGTTTTGTAAGGTGATTTGTGACGGTTGAGACGGCTTGGCGCTGCTATCGCGCGTGGGTCAGGCCTCTTGCTGTGGCCTGATTTTACCGCGGGCCGGAATGCAGTTCAAAGAACGAGTTCCACAGCCGGCTGGCGCAGTTCCTGCGAACTCAGGCATGCAGCTGACGCTGATAACCCGCCCCGTCGCGCAGCAACCCGGCCACAGCGTCGGCGACAACGGGCCGCGAAAACAGATAGCCCTGAATGTTCTGGCAACCCTCGCGCTCCAGCACTTCGAACTGGGCGACGTCTTCCACGCCTTCGGCCAGTGTCTCCATGCCCAAAGCCGCTGCCAGCGTCGTGATCGCCCGGATAACCGCATGGCCATTGCCGCTAGTGCCAAGATCCTCGACAAAGCTCTTGTCGATTTTCACCTTGTCGAAGGGGAAGGAGCGCAGGTAGCTCAAGGAAGAATACCCCGTCCCGAAATCGTCGAGCGCGATCCTCACCCCAAGATTGCGCAAGGAATGCAGCGTCGCCAGCGTCTGCTCGACATCGGCGATGAAGATGCTTTCGGTAATCTCGAGTTCCAGCCGGTGCGCGGGCAAACCGCTCGTCGACAACGCGGATAGCACGGTGCTGGCAATGCCGGTCGCTGCGAACTGCTTGGCGCTGACATTGACCGCGACCGAGACATCGGTGGGCCACATGCTCGCCTGATGACAGGCCTCGCGCAGCACCCATTCGCCGATCGGCACGATCAGCCCGGTCTCTTCCGCCAGCGGGATGAACTCCACCGGGCTGACCCGCCCGCGCGTCGGGTGATTCCAGCGGACCAGCGCCTCGAACCCCGTCAGGCGCTTTTCGGCGAGCGAATAGAGCGGCTGGAAATTGAGCTCGAACCCGCCCTTCTTTATCGCAGCGCGCAGGTCCAGCTCCAGCTGGCGGCGCTGGCGGGCGGCCTCGTCAAGCGCGGGTTCGAAGAAGTGATAGGTCGACTTGCCTTCGTGCTTGGCTTGGTAGAGCGCAAGATCAGCGTTCTTCATCAGGGTGATGCCGTCCTCGCCATCGCCCGGCGCAAGCGCAATGCCGATGCTGGCGCTGGAGGTCGCCGCCTGACCGTTGATCGTCAGCGGGCGATTGAAGCAGGCCTGCAAGCGGTCAGCGATCTTGCCGAGGCTGGCCTTCTCGTCGATCCCGTCGATCAGCACCGCGAATTCATCGCCCCCCAGCCGCGCGATCAGCGCATCGGGGAGATCTTCTTTCAGATGCTCGGCCACCATCCGCAGCAGCGCATCACCCGCCGGATGGCCGAGCGTGTCGTTGACCATCTTGAAATCATCAAGGTCGACATAGGCAACCAGCACCCGCTCCCCGCCCCGCCGCCGCGTCAGCACATTGGCGAGCTGTTCGGTGAAGAGCTTGCGGTTGGGCAGGCCGGTGAGGCCATCGTGCAGGCCGACATGGATGATCTGGCGCTCACGCTCCTCGATCGCAGCGACCATCTGGTTGAAGCTGTCCGCTAGCCGCCCGATTTCGTCATCGGTCTCGATCGTCAGGTTGACCTCGCGCCCCTCGCTGATCAGCCGCGTCGCCTCGTCAAGCTGCTGCAGCGGTTCGGTGACTGAGCGCGCGACCTTCCAGCTAAGGCCCAGCACCAGCACGATGCCGCCTGTCGCAAGGAGCGTCAGCCACAACTTGAGGCTGGCATAGGCTGCCAATGATTCGGCGAGGCCGTGGCGCAGCACCAATCGGGGGGCAATGCCGTCTTGCAGCACGGCAAGCTCTGAGACGTGATAGAGGAAGCGCTCGCCTTCGGCTTCGCGTTCGAACACGGCATTGGCTGCCGCCCCGCGCAGCCACTGAGGCTGAGTGCCGGCTTCGGACACCTGTGCTTCCAATGCGATCGGGGCGAGTTCCACCAGCCGGTCAAGCTCGGCGCGGTCCAGCGGCTGAGCGATTACCAGCCAGCCGATCAGGTCAGGCGCCTCGATGGGTGCGGCGGCGGCAAGGGCCAAGCCCTTTTCCGAGGCAATGATCCCGCGCGTGCTGCCAGCGTCGAGGCGCGTCCACAAGGCTTCGGGTGCAGGAACGCCGCGCGCGTCTGCGGCGAGCACTTCGCCCTCCAGCGTCAGCACGAAGGCCATGTCGCTGCGCACCCGGCCTTCAAGACTGGCGAGGGCGCTGGCGATGGTTGGTTCATCGTCGGTCGCCACCGCCTGACGGAAGCCGAAATCATGCGCCAGCACCCTCGCTTCATTGCCCATCTGGCGCGCGCGGGCGGCGAGGATTTCGTCGAACACGCGGGCATTGGCGGCCAGATCGCGCGCCGCGCTCGCTTCGCCAAAGCGTGAAAGGCCGCCGGCAGCGAGTGACACCACCACTCCCAGAACCAGTGCAAACAGCCCGGCATAAAGCAGCGCGATACGCGTGCTGAGCGTGCCGAAACGCAGCGCCGTAAGGCGCGCGAAGGGGCGCAGCGCCAGGCTCATCGCAGCGCGACCTTGACCTTGTGGGCCTGCGCTCCGCCTGTGATGGTGATGGCCGAGGCACTTTCATTGCCTGGCGCGCGCAAGGCGGGATGCCATACCGTCAACCGCGCTGCCCCGTCCGCCATGCCGCTCAATGTGACATAGCCGTTCTGGTCAGTCTTGGCTGCGAACGGCGTGTCGGTGACGCGGATGTAGCCGCGCATTTGATCGTGGATGTTGCACCCAAGCTTGACGCTGCCTGCCACATTGAAGGTGTGAGTGCGGGTTTGGTCGCGGCCGTAAAGTTCGATCTCGAAGCGGGCCGGCTGGGAGAACGAATAGATCGAATGGCGCACATTATCGAGATTGGGAAAGGCCACCGTGCTGCCGCGCGCCACGATCAGCGTGCCGGGGGTGAAGGTGCGATCCTTCTGCGCCATGCCCATCTTCCAGGGAAAGCGGATCGCGCCTGCGGGGGCCTTGCTGGCATGGAGTTCGACGACCGCATCGCGCACCGGCAGGCCGCGCTCGTCGACCACCTGCACCCGCAACTCAGCGGGGGTGGCGGCGGAGAGGGACACCACGCCGCCAAACGCAGCGGCAAGCGCGGCAGCGGCGGCGACGAACACGGCAGAGGGGGTGCGGGGGGACAATGGGGTGCGCATGATCTCTTGTCAGCCCTTAGAGCCGACCTCTTAAGATTCCCTCGCCATGTGGTTTAGAGGTGATTTACCCTTTGCGGCTAGCCGACAGCGCAATGACGCTTTTGCTTGCCCCTGTGCTGGCGCTTACCGCCGCTGCTGCTGCGCCTGACCCTGCGCCGCAGCTTGCTTTTGTCCCGGTGCTCGATGACGAGGACAGGGCGACGATGCCTGCGATCGCGCCTGCACCACCGTCGCTCGATGCCGCGCACACCAGCCGCGCACTTGCGCCGCTGGACGAGATGACCGCGTTGGCGGATAAAGGCTCTGGCTTGCGGATTGGCAAGGTCGATGTGCTAGCAGGCGGCAAGCTGCTGCTGGCCAATGGCGTGACCACGGTCGAGGGTTCATCCGGCGGGGGCCTTGCGCGCTGGGCCACCATCGGCGGGCGGCAGATGGCGGGCGGCGTCGGCCTTTCGGCTCACGGTACTGCCATCGAGCTGCCCGATTTCGGCTGGCGCTCCTACGGTGCATTGCTGGGGCTCGGTGACCGGCTGGAGCTCAGCATTGCGGGCGCAGATTTCGACACCCGCGATGCTGGCGCGCTGCTGGGGATCGGGCAGGGTTACACCTTCAACCTCGCTACCTTCGGCGCGAAGCTGCGGGTGGCGGGCGATGCCGTCTATGGCGACACCTGGCTGCCGCAGATCGCTCTCGGAATCGAGCATAAGCGCAGCAGTGACGGCGCGCTGGTGCGCGCGCTTGGCGCGGCCGAGGCAAGCGGAACGGACTATACTCTTAGCGCGACCAAGCTTCTGCTGGCCGAGAGCCTGCTGTTCAACGCCACGCTGCGCTACACCAAGGCAAACGAGTTGGGCCTGCTCGGCTTCGGGTCTGCCAATGCGGGCTACAGGGTGCAGTTCGAAGGATCGCTGGGCTACCAGCTGTCGCGCCGGGCGGTCATCGGCGCAGAGTATCGCTCCAAGCCTGACAATCTCGGCCTTGGCGATGATGACTGGATGGACATCTTCGTGGCCTATGCCCTGACCCGTCACCTGACCCTGACGGCGGCCTATGTCGATCTCGGCTCAATTGCCACCTTCTCCAACCAGCGCGGCGGGCTCCTGTCCGCGCAGGTCGCGTTCTGATCCCGTCCATGGAACCTCACACATGCTGCTAACCGCAACCACCGCCGCCTTGATGATGCTGCAACAGGTCCCCGCCGAAGACACTGACTGGGACGCCGAATTCGGGGTCGAGGTGAGGGAGCGCGATCCGGTGACGGGCGAGTTTCCAGTCGATCCTTATGAAATGTCCAACGCCAATGCCGGGGCCGCCCCCTATGACAGCGCGCGCTTGGTGAAGGCGTTCGGGGGGCGAGTGGGGATCGGGAGGATCGCCGAGCGCACAGTTGAACTCAGCGAAGCGGACCCGCGCATCGCGGCGATCTTCGCAAGCCACGATATGGTGCGCCTGAAGCGCACTCTAAGCGAACAGTTTTGCTATCTGCTCGGCGCGGGTTGCGATTACAGCGGGCGCGACATGCGCAGCGCCCACGCCGAAATGGGAGTGACCAGGGCCGACATGAACGCGCTGGTGGAGAACCTGCAGGCCGCCATGCATGAGGCTAAAGTGCCATTTGCTGCGCAAAACCGCTTACTTGCCAAACTTGCCCCGATGTCGAGCCAGGTAGTAACGCGCTGAATTTGGTTATGTCCGCTTCGGGGTCGGTTTCAGAATTTCGACTTTTGGTAAGATGCGAGCCGAATATGACTGATCGGTATTGGCGAACCCAGTCATTCAGCATGCCGTTTGAGAACAACCGCAAAGTCCCACTTTCCGTCAATGGTGCGGCGGTCAGCTATGCCGGAGATGACCGCGCAAATGCCCCCCAAATCGCCTCCCGCATGTAGCGGGAATTGGAAAATATCTCGGCTGAAGCCTCGTGGTGAGACTGGTTGGTAGAAGGGAAAAGTAACCTTCGGCCAGTCTCGCAGAAGCGAGGATAAGCTTATGGAAAATGACGAGAGAACTGCCGCCATCGCACGGTGCGATGGCGGAAATGATGACGCGCGCCGGGTGCTGACACCGGTCAGAAGGCGCGAGGACTGGCCAAGACAGCCGGAAGCAGAAACGGAACCGAGGTCAGGGGCGGAATCGGATGCCGCCCCCATGTCCGACGCGGAGGAAAACATCCCTCCCTTGCGCCGGGTGTGCGTGCTGGATGTGGAGACCACCGGGCTTGATCCTGTTCGCCACCACGTGATCGAACTGTGCACGGCAGTGGTGCTGGTGGATGCGCGCGGCAAGATCGTGGGCCTGCCAGCGCTCAAATGGGGCAGGGAGGATCCGGGCTACCCCCTGCCGCCCAAGATCACCAAGCTCACCGGGCTGACCGATGCCGATCTGGCTGGCAGGAGCATCTGCCGCGATCAGCTCACCAAGTTCATCACGGGCTGCGATGCGGTGGTTGCGTTCAACGCGGCCTTTGACCGCCAGTTCATGGAGGTGTTCGCACCTGGCCTGCCGATGATGGACTGGGGCTGCGCGATGGCGGATGTGCCCTGGCGCGATCTGGGGTTTGAACCGGGGCCCCAGAACTACCTGCTGATGCAGGCAGGCAAGTTCAATCCGGCCGCTCACCGCGCGGCTGACGATGTGCTGTCGCTGATCGAGCTCTTGGATCACACCTGTGTGGATGGCGAGACCGTGATGGCAAAAGTCCTGCGGGCGATTGCTGATCCGGCATGGCGGTTCGAGGCGACGTCAGCCCCCTACAGGTTCAAGGAAGACCTGAAGGACCGGGGCTACAGGTGGCGCGCACAGGGCAGGCACGGGGTATGGCACCGCCATGTCAGGCCCGGTGAATATGTCGATGAGCGCGCCTGGTATCACTCCACTATCGGCAAGCCCCCCACGATCGTGCCGCTGCCAGCCAGCGAGCGCTATCGCGGCGATTACCGCTGGGAGCCGGTCGAACCAGCAGGAGGGCGTCCGGCATGGCTCAGATGAGACAAGGCCGCTGGAGCTTCTCCAGTCCAGCACTGGCGCATGATCCGATGCGCCAGCGGGTGCAGTTCCAGCAGAAGGCGCAAGCCAAGGGGCAGGGGCAACCGGGACTGCGAGCACGCGGAGACCATATCCCGCCCCACGTGTGCCACCCGATTACCCGGAGCGAGGGAAAAGCGGCGCGCAGCAGCAGTAGCAGCAGCCTCAGTCTTGATCCGGGTGAGCGGAAAGCTCTGACCCAGCCAGCATCGCATCACGAGGCCGCGCCAGCGTCATCCCATGTGGCCCAGCCAGCCTTCAGCCTGGAGGTCAGGAAGCATCCGCAGCAGCGGGTGCGCACAGCGCTTGGCCTAGAAGGGTAGGGTTTTGTGAGCCTTCGGCATGAAAGGAAAAGGTTGAAGGCTTCCAGCTGCGGCAACGCAGCTGGAGATAATGAAGAAAGGAACAAAACATGAATAGAACGACGATACTCTCTCCCACGGTGGCATCGCTTGCCATCATCCGCGACAATCCCGCCGCACCTCCGGGCGCTGCGATCCGGCATGTAGCGGTCTTGCTGGCGAGCACTGGGCAAGACGGCGAGACGCAGTTCGCAGTCCATGAACAGAGCTTTGCAGGCAGCGATGACGGCAAGGACGTGACCGACTGGCTCGGCACCATCATCCCTGAGGGGGCTGACATTGCGCTGCGCTGCGCCGCCAGCATGATCGATCCCTCGCCCGCCACCGATCTGGAAGCGCCATCACCATGGTGGCCGATCGCGGACATGGCGTGGCTGCGACAGCGCTTTGGCGAGGAGCCTCGCATCTACACGCTGGATCTGAGCGACCGCGAGATCTTCGAGACCTTGGAGTGCATGGATCTGCCTTGCGCCTTTCCGTGCAAGGCGTGGGACGTGCGCGCCAATCTCGCTGCCGGGGAAGCCCAGGCGATCTGGCTCCACCTGTTGGTGCGGACCTGCTCGGATGACGTGGCCGCTTGCCACTCCGATGCATGGAAGGCGTGGAACCGGGCCAGGAAAGGCTGAGCGCAATCGCTGCAACAACTCTCAGCCCCAGCGCTGAGCCTTCGCGCCCAGCACCAGCGCCAGCGTTGAGCCTCATCGGCTCCATCGGCTTCATCAACCAGCACACCCCAAAAAACAATCAAACCACAGCGCGAACGGCCTGCACTTCCTCCGGGAAGGCGGGCCGTTCGCGCATCTGGCTCATGCCTTACCGATACAAGGAACCCCTCTCATGCAATTAGACCTAACCCCCTGCCGAGCGGTGGCAGCGCTTGCCATCACCCGCACCAATCCCAAAAGCCCGCCGGGCGCTTCCATCAGGCGCGTGGTGGTGTTCATCGCCCATGCGCATGGCGATGACGAAGCCCGGTTCGAACTTCACGATCATGCCTTTGGTGGCAGCACCAATGGCCGGGATGTGGCGGACTGGCTTGGCGGCATTATCCCCTATGGCGCCGAGATCGCCCTGCGCTCCACCATCAGCCAGCTTCGTCCGGCTCCCTCAAAGGTCCATGCCTCGAAATGGTCCCCGGTCGATGACACGGCATGGCTGCGTCCGGTGTTCGGCAAGGATGCCAAGATCTGGCCGCTGCATCTCAGCGACAAGGACATCCTTGAGACCGGCATCCGCGTGGGCCTCATCCGCCATGATCCGGAAGCCCTGTGGCTTGCTGCCGGTGCGATCCGTCCCGCCAAGGAAGCGCAGGTGATCTGGCACCGGTTCCTCGATCTGACGCGCTCGGCCTACGACATCACCTGTCTGTCGGCTGCGCGTCAGGCGTGGTGGGCGCTCGAAAAGGCGCGGCCGATCCACTTCTGAGCCGCCGCAGCATCTGACCCCATCATCATCTGATCACCTGATCAGCCGATCAGCCGATCAGCCGATCACGTGATCAGCTGCACCCAAGACCTTCTCCGCCGTCAGCCTTGGCTGCTGACCCGGTCTGCCGCTCGGGCAGTCCGGCGATGAGCCATGCGCTGATCCCATCAACCCCTAACCCAACCGAGCACCAACGAACCGCAGGCGATGCCTGCTCAACACAACCAAAAAGGAAATACCGATGAATACCATAAACATGAATACCCATACCCCTGATGCCCATGACACCGGAGCCACCAAGGCCGCGCGCACTCTGCGCTACACCTTCGTGGATACCGAAAGCTTGTGGGATCCGGGTCTCGTCCATGCCCACCGTGCGATCCAACCGGCCTGCCAGACCAATCGCATTGCCTCGCGCGTCATCACGGCAGCCGCGCTGTTCGATGTCGATATCAAGCCAGACGGCACGCTTGAGTTCGGTGAGGTCAAATCGTGGAATGCCCGTGCCAATGGCGGCAGCTACGGGGTGGTCAAAGCCCTGTTCGACAATCTTGCCGCCCGCGAAAACCGCGTGGTGGTCACCTGGGGCGGGCTTGCCACCGATCAGCAATTCCTGATCCTGTCTGCCATGGAGCATGGGTTGGTCCTGCCGCCCCACTTCCGCGAGGCGGATACACTTCCCCGGAAGCGGCTCCACCTCGATCTCGCGCTTGCCATGAAGAGCAGCAGTCCGACCTATCATCACCTGAGCGAGGTCGCCTATCGCATCGGGGTGCCGTTTGCTCTCCTGAGCAACAAGGCCCAGGCCTTTATCCCGCGCACCAATGCCGACTGGCAGGCCCTGACCAGCCACTGCGAGCTCGATACCCTGCTCACCGCCATCACCATGATCGCCTAGCGCATTGCCCAGGGCTCATCTGGTCTGCGGTTCGAGCCTGCGGTGGTCTGTCTGATCGGGGCCTTCCTGCTGCAGTGCCCCAATCATCCCATGTCGGCCTATCTCACCGCGTTCAGCGATGAGCTCACCGCCATCATCGGGGAGGGGCAGATGGCGGCTTGACGCCAAGGCTGCAGGTAGCGGCACATCAGGGCAGCGTCGGGGTTCCGGCGCTGCCCCTTGTGGCCATACAGACCATATGGCGAAATCCGCGGCTAAAGCCATGATAACATTGCCTTAGGAAACGTATTGTAGCGTGCCGCCGGTCGAAAGGAGCAACATGGCACAGCAGCCCTCACCTACACATGCGCCGCCCCGGCAATTTTCGGACAGCCTGTCCGAATTTTTTATGTGCAGCGCATGTGTTGGTAGCCGCAGCCGGGCTCGGGAACGCATCGTCGATCTGCCCATCGAAGACCTTCTCGATCTCATCCCCGCTGGTGGCTATGCGGTCTCAAGCCCCGACGAAGTTGTCGAGCAGGAGCGCGTGCGCCAGATCTGCGCCGATGCACTCGACAGGCTTGCCGCCAATGACGAAAAGCGCGCCGCGCTGATCGACGCCATCGATCAGGGCAAGCGTGGCGATGATCTCGCGTTAGCTCTCGGCATCACCAAGCGGATCTGGCTGGAGGCGGAAGTGAAGCTCGACAAAACGATATTCCAGTGCATGGACTGGAATAGGCTCATGACCGATAAAATTTAATGTGTTGAATTTGTTAGATGTTTAAAATAGGGTAGGCTAATGTATGCCCACTCAGTTGCCGATGCGCCCCAAAGCAATTGGGAGCCGCTTTCACACCATTTAGTTGCTGTAGGCCAAACGGCTGCGAGCTTTGCTGCTCACTTTGGGGCGGATGCTATGGCGAAGGCAATGGGCCTGCTGCACGATATCGGCAAATGTTCCGAAGCTTACCAACTTTATATCCAAGAGCCAGATGGAGAGGGGCCGCGTAAGGGACCTGACCACAGCACCGCAGGCGCAAGGGAGGCGGAGAGGGTATTCGGAAAGTTTGGCCGACTGATGGCCTTCGGCATCGCCGGTCACCACGGAGGGCTTATGGACGGGGCCGATCTGACGCCGCGGCTCGGTAAAGCTCTGGAAGACTATGCAGGGTGGGAGGATCACGCCGGACCTCTGCCTGAAGCAAGGGTTGTAGCTGCGGCTCCGTTAATACCCAATGCCATTGACAAGGCGTTCTCACCCGCATTCCTCGCACGCATGGCGTTTTCTTGCTTGGTCGATGCCGACTTCCTTGAGACTGAGCGGTTTTATGCCCTGTCGCGCGGCGATCAGCCTCCGAAGCGGGGCGGGGTTGTAGAGCAGCATCACCTTGATGCCGTGCGCTCCCACATGGCTCGTCACAGGCGCGATGATACCGCAGTCATCCGCTTGCGTTCCGCAATTCTGGATCATGCCAATAGCAAGGCGTGCCTACCACCGGGCCTGTTCACACTGACCGTGCCGACCGGTGGCGGCAAGACGCTGACCTCGCTCAGCTTCGCGCTGGAACATGCGATGCGGTACGGCTTGCGTCGGGTGGTCTATGTCATCCCCTTTACCTCGATCATCGAGCAAACAGCCGCTGTGTTCCGCGAACAAGTGGGGTTGGGGCGAGACGCGGTGCTAGAACATCATTCGAGCTTTGACTGGGATCGCAAGCCGCCGCCCACCGGCAACGATGACGAGGAAGAGGGCGCGCAGGGACTCGCCAAGCTGCGCAGGGATGCCGAGAACTGGGACGCGCCGATCGTCGTCACCACGGCGGTGCAGTTCTTTGAGAGCCTGTTCGCCCGGCGCCCCAGCCAGTGCCGCAAGCTACACAACCTGGCAAAAAGCGTGATCGTGCTGGACGAGGCACAGTCGATCCCCGTGCACCTATTACGACCCTGCATGGCTGTCATCGACGAGCTGGCACGCAATTATGGTGCCAGTGTGATCCTGTGCACGGCGACACAACCGGCTTTGCGCAAGCACGACGGGGCTTTACCGGAAGGTATGGGAGGAGCAGCCGAAGGACTGGACATCCCTGACGAGCGGGAACTCGCACCCGATCCAACAGAGCTTTACCGCAAGCTCAGGCGCGTGAATGTTGAATGGCGGCGCGATCCGGTCACTGATGAGGAGATTGCGAACCGATTTGCCAAGCAGCCGCAGATGTTGTGCATCGTTAACAGCCGCGCTCACGCACGCGATCTGTTCGGCTTGCTGCGCGAACAGGGGCAGGTGGGCACTAGGCACCTAACCACGCTCATGTGCGCGCGCCATCGCCGCGAGGTTCTGGCTGAAGTGCGGAAGGATCTGACGGCGGGCCGACCGGTGCGCCTCGTTTCGACGAGTCTGATCGAAGCCGGAGTCGATGTTGATTTTCCTGAAGTCTGGCGCGCGGCGACGGGGCTGGCCAGCATTGCACAGGCCGCCGGGCGCTGCAATCGCGAGGGGCGCGGGGAGGGCATGGGCCGCGCCGTGGTGTTCGAGGCCGCCGGGTGCAAGGTGCCGCCGATGATTGAGGCGTTCTACGCGCCAGCGCGGGAGGTGATGCGCCAGGGTTTTGAAGACGTGCTGGGGTTGGATGCGATCCAAGCCTATTATCGCGGCCTTTACTGGCGCCAGGGTTTTGACGCGTTGGACAAGGCCAAGTTGCCGGGAGGCGAGACATTGGCGATTATCCCTGCGATCCGCGAAAATGTGCGTCACCTTGATTTTCCGTTCGAGCGGATTGCCCGTGCCTTTCGCCTGATCGATGACGCGATGGACCCGGTAATCGTGCCTTTCGATGAAACGGCGCGTGCAGCAATTGCGGCACTGACCCACGCGACAGTGCCGCCCTCGGGCGTGCAGCGTCGGTTGCAGCAGTATGTCGTCTCGGTGCCGCCAGCCGCGCGCGCAGCGCTTTTGGCGCGTGGGGCGGTGCAGGCGATCAGGCCGGAGGCCTATGGCGATCGCTTCATGGTGCTGATCGAGGAAAAGGCGGGCATGCTGCCCGATCTCTATGACCCCGACATCGGCCTGCGAATTGATCTCGATCCGGCAAACCGCTCCGCGGAAAGCAACATTTTTTGCTGATGCGTCCGGAAATGTCGCAATGATGCATAAAAACTGGGATGCGATCCGTTTGGGAGTGGCAGAGAAATAGGGAGAGGGCATGGCTGTTCGATTGCATGTCTGGGGCGAGCGGGCCTGCTTTACCCGGCCGGAAATGAAAGTGGAACGCGTCAGCTATGACGTGATGACACCATCCGCTGCGCGCGGCATCCTTGAAGCGATCCACTGGAAACCCGCGATTCGCTGGCAGATCGACCGCATCCACGTGCTGAAACCAATCCGCTTCCAGTCGATCCGCCGCAACGAAGTGGGGGCAAAGGCGAGCGCCGCCAATGCGGCCAGCGCGATGAGGCGCGGCGTAACGCAGGGGCTGGGCATCGTGGTGGACGAGAACCGTCAGCAGCGCGCGGCCCTTGTTCTGGTGGACGTAGCCTATGTGATCGAGGCGCATTTTACCATGACGGCAAAGGCTGGGCCGGAGGACTCGCCTGCCAAGCACCTCGCCATGTTCAACCGCCGCGCCGCCCAAGGGCAGTGCTTTCACCGACCCTGCCTTGGCACCCGCGAATTCGCCGCCGATTTCGCCCTGATCCCCGATGGCGCGCTGCTGCCGCCTTGCGAGCTGCCGCCCGATCGGCGCGATGCTGACCTCGGCTGGATGCTGCACGACATTGATTTCGCCAACGGCAACGAATCCCGCTTCTTTCGCGCGCGGATGCAGGGCGGGGTGATCGAGGTGCCGCCCTTCCATGCTGAGGAGGTTGTGCGATGACGATCTTGCAGGCGCTGGAGAGTTATTATCACCGCCTGCCCGAAGTGGCCGAGCCGGGGTGGAGCCCAGAGAAATTCGGATGGTGCATCGTGCTGGGCCGCGATGGCGAACCGGTTGACGTGGAGGACATTCACGACCTGCTGGGCAAGAAGCCGCGCCCCCGGCTCTATGCCGTTCCGGCGGCGGTGAAGCGCACGGTCGGCATCGCGCCGAACTTCCTGTGGGACAAGACTGCCTATGTTCTGGGCCGCACCGCGGGCGAGGGCAGGCGGACCGCGCAGGAACACGCTGCCTTCGTTGCCATGCACCTCGAACGCCTTGCCGGGCAGGATGACGCAGGGCTGGTTGCTCTTCGATTGTTCCTTGAAAAGTGGACGCCGGAGCGGTTCGATACGCCGCCGTTCAGGCCCGACATGCTTGATGCCAATGTCATGTTCCGGCTTGAAGGGGACCGTTGCTTCCTGCACGAACGCCCCGTCGCCCGCGCGCTGGTTGCTGCCAAGGACCGTGGAGCAGACGAAACTGGGATCGTCTGCCTGATCACAGGCGAACGCGGCCCTGCCGCCCGCCTGCACCCCACCATCAAGGGGGTGCAAGCAGAGAATCCGCCTCCTGGTGGCGGCCACTCGCTGGTTTCTTTCAATCTTGATGCATTTGAATCTTACGGTCAGAAACAGGGCGATAACGCCCCCACTTCACAGGCTGCGGCCTTCCGTTATGGCGCGGCGCTCAATCACCTGCTGGCGCGCGACAGCCGCAACCGGCTCCGCCGTCCGGTGGGCGATGCCACCGTGGTATTCTGGGCCGATGCCAGCGATGCGAGGGCCGGAGAGGCGGCCGATGCTTTCATGGCGCAGTTCATCGACAGCGACATATCGGACGAAGAGGAAGCCGCCAAACTCCGCCGTGACCTTCACGCAATTGCCGGCGGCAAACCGCTGGCCGAGATCCGGCCCGGCATTGAGCCGGGCACCCGGTTCCACATCCTCGGCCTCTCCCCCAATGCCGCGCGCCTCTCCGTGAGGTTCTGGCTCGCCGACACGCTCGATCTCTTCGCCCAGCGGCTTGCCCGCCATCACGCGGATCTGGCGATCGAGCCGCCACCGCAGGGCTGGGGGGCGGCCCCGTCGGTCAACCGGTTGCTGGTCAACACCACCGCCGTGCAGCGCGATTTCAAGAACATCCCGCCCCTGCTGGCGGGCGAGGTGATGCGGGCGGTGCTTTCCGGCACGCGCTATCCGCAAAGCCTGCTGTCCGCCGCGATCATCCGCCTGCGCGCGGGCGACAGCCCGGCCACGGGCTGGCACGCCGCCGTAATCCGCGCGGTGCTGGTCCGCCTGAACCGCAAGAATCCCCTGACCCCCGAACAAGGAGAAGTGCCGATGAGCCTGAAGAGGGACCATGCCAATCCGGGCTATCAGCTCGGCCGGCTGTTCGCTGTCTATGAACTGGCGCAGCGCGCGGCGCTGGGCAAGGTCAACGCCACCATCCGCGATCGCTATTTCGGCGCGGCATCGGCCACGCCTGCCAGCGTCTTTCCGTTGATCGTGCGTGGCGGGCAGAACCACCTCGCCAAGGTGCGCAAGGAAAAGCCGGGTTGGGCCACGCTGATCGAGCGCGAGTTGGAAGAGATCAACGACCGCATTGAGCCTAAGCCGGAAGGCATCTGGCCGCGATCGCTGCGGCTGGCCGATCAGGGCGAATTTGCCATCGGCTATTACCACCAGCGCGCCGCGAAGCTGGGCGACCTGACGCCCGCCGAGATCGAAGAATCCGCCGAACACGAAGGGGAAGAATGATGAGCAAGCCTGTAACCAACCGCTACGAATTCGTCCTCTATTTCGACGTAGCGAACGGCAATCCCAACGGCGATCCCGATGCCGGCAACATGCCCCGGCTCGACCCCGAAACCAATCAGGGATTGGTGTCCGATGTCGCGCTCAAACGCAAGGTGCGCAATTTCGTGGCCTTGGCGAAGGGCGATGCTCCGGGTCACGAAATCTACATGACCGAGGGCGCAACGCTCAACAACCAGCACAAGAAGGCTTGGGCTGCGGTGGTGCCGGAAGTCACCAAGGATGAGGAGTTCAAGAAGCTACCCAAGGATCAGCAGAAGTCCCGCGAGCTGACCGCCTGGATGTGCGCCAACTTCTGGGACATCCGCACGTTCGGCGCGGTGATGACTACCGGGGTCAACGCAGGCCAGGTGCGAGGACCGGTGCAGTTCACCTTCGCCCACTCGGTCGAGCCGATCCTGCCGTTGGAAATCTCGATTACCCGCATGGCCGCCACCACTGAAAAGGATGCCGACGAAAAGGGCGGGCGCACCATGGGGCGCAAGCACATCGTGCCCTATGGCCTTTATCGCGCCCACGGCTTCGTCTCTGCCGCACTGGCCGGCCACCCGATCAAGGGCACCGGTTTTTCCGAGGATGACCTAGAACTGCTGTGGCAGTCGCTCACCCAGATGTTCGACCACGATCGTTCCGCCGCGCGCGGCGAAATGGCCACCCGCAAGCTGATCCTGTTCCGCCATGAAAGCGCACTTGGCAATGCACAGGCGCAATCGCTGTTCGAGCGGGTCAAGACCTGGCGCGTCTACGAAGGCTCGCGCCAGCCCCTCGGCTCCACGGCGACCGACAACTGGCCGCCCGCGCGCCAGTGGGCGGACTATGCCGTGACCATCGACCGCGAGAGCCTGCCCGCAGGCATTGAAATCATCGAGCGGTGCTAAGCCCATGATGCAGCCGCCGCCTCCGGATCCGGCCGCCGAAGACGCGCTGGTGCCGGTGTCGGCGCTGCAACATTACCTGTTTTGCCCGCGCCAGTGCGCGCTTATCCACGTCGAACGCATCTGGGCCGAGGACGGCTCCACCGCCGAAGGCCGTCTGATGCACGAACGCGTCGACAGTGGCCGGGCAGACCGGCGAGCAGGAGTGCGCACGGTGCGCGGGCTGGTTCTGCGATCTTTCTTGCACGGACTTTCGGGCAAGGCAGACGCAGTCGAGTTCCACGGCACCACGCCCTATCCGGTAGAATACAAGCGCGGGCGCCCAAAGGCGCATCGCGCCGACGAAGTGCAGCTGTGTGCGCAAGGCCTGTGTCTTGAGGAGATGTTCGGCGTGCCCGTGTCCGAAGGCGCGCTGTTCTATGGCCAGACGCGCAAGCGTATGGTGGTATGTTTCGATACCGAACTCCGCGCGCTGACCGCCCGTATCGCAGCCGAATGCCGGGCCATGATTGCCGAAGGTCGCACGCCCCTGCCGCACAAAAAGCCAGCCTGCCGCCGTTGTTCGCTGGCCGAGGCGTGCCAGCCGTCACGGCTCGAGAAACCGCCCTCTGTCCACAAATGGCTTTTGCGCCAGATCGGCCCGGCAACCGACAACGCGGCAGCCTAACAGGGAGCCCGCCAACCATGCGCCATCACCTCAACACCATATATGTTACCAGCGAAAATGCCTGGCTGCGCAAGGACGGCGCCAACGTTGTGATCGAGGTGGACGGGGCCGAGCGGGGTCGGGCTCCACTGCACCGGATCGAGGGCATTATCTGCTTTGGGCGCCCCGGCGCTTCGCCTGCGCTGATGGCGGCCTGTGCCGAGGCGGGAATTGCGCTCTCGTTCCTCACCCCGCAGGGCCGGTTCCTCGCGCGCGTGGAAGGGCCGCGCACCGGCAATGTCCTGCTGCGCCGCACGCAATACCGTGCCGCCGACGATCCCGCGAGCGCGGTGCCGATCGTGCGAGGCATGGTCACGGCCAAGGCAGCCAATCAGCGCACCGTTCTGCGTCGCGCCCTGCGCGATCACGGCGAGGCCATGGGCACCGAAGCGCGTGCCGCGCTCGAAACGGCAGAATTCCGCCTGTCCCATGTCGCTCGCCGGGCCGCAATGGCCGAGGAGATCGACACGCTGCGCGGCCACGAGGGTGAGGCGGCGCAGGTATATTTCGGCGCCTTCGATGCAATGGTGCAGCACGACCGTGATGCCTTTGCCTTTCGCGGCCGGTCACGCCGTCCGCCGCTCGACCGGATCAATGCGCTGCTTTCGTTTCTCTATGCCATGCTCGGGCATGATTGCCGTTCCGCGCTGGAAGGGGTCGGGTTCGATCCGCAAGTCGGCCTGCTGCACGCCGACCGACCGGGCCGAGCCAGCCTGGCGCTTGACCTGATGGAAGAACTGCGGCCCGTTCTGGTCGACCGCCTAGCGCTCACGTTGGTCAATCGCAGACAATTAAAGGCAGCCGACTTCCGCATCGACGACGGTGGCGCGGTTTCCTTGACCGACGAAGCGCGCAAGGCAGTCCTTGTCGCCTGGCAGGAGCGCAAGAAGCGCGAACTGCGGCACCCCTTTCTGGGCGAGACGATGCCGCTGGGCCTAGTGCCGCACGTCCAGGCGCAACTGCTGTCGCGCCACCTGCGTGGCGATCTAGATGGCTATCCCCCATTCGTATGGAAATAATCTGTGCTGATACTGGTGACTTATGACGTGAACACGCAGGATGCGGCAGGCCGCAGGCGCTTGCGGCGCGTGGCGAACGCCTGCAAGGATTTCGGCCAGCGCGTCCAGAACTCGGTGTTCGAATGTGAGGTCGATCCTGCCCAGTGGACCCGGTTGCGCGCCCGCCTGCTGGATGAGATCGACGCTGAGAAGGACTCGCTGCGTTTCTACCGTCTGGGTGCCGATGGAAAGCGACGGGTGGAACACAAGGGCGCCAAGGTGCCCACCGATCTTGACGGCCCGCTGGTATTCTGACCTAGGCGCAAGTCTTAAGCGAACCGGAGTCTGTTGGTGTCGTGCCGGGATGTTCGCAACATTAGAAAAATCCTTGGTTTCAGAAATATAGGCTTTCGCCCATCCGGAGTCTTGAGCCCAATGACGGCATATGTCGCGCGGTTCGCGCAAATCGCCGGATTTACTAGGCCTGTTCATCGACTTAAGTGAGGGGCGGTCGCCCCCTCGCGGGGGCGTGGATCGAAACGTAAGCCTCGCTGACTTCCTTGTGGGCAAAGCGGCGTCGCCCCCTCGCGGGGGCGTGGATCGAAACAGGAACATCAGGCTGCGATGCTGCGCGGGGATGTGCCGTCGCCCCCTCGCGGGGGCGTGGATCGAAACTGCGTTTCAAGCGGCTTTTGCTGTCGATACAGACGTCGCCCCCTCGCGGGGGCGTGGATCGAAACCCCCGGCGACAACCGAGACTCGTTGCGCCGACTGATCGACGTCGCCCCCTCGCGGGGGCGTGGATCGAAACGTAAGCACACCAGCGTTGACTGCTTCCACGTCATGTCGCCCCCTCGCGGGGGCGTGGATCGAAACCGCAAGTGGCACGAACGCTGCCTTGCTCACCCCGAGTCGCCCCCTCGCGGGGGCGTGGATCGAAACCACCGAGCTTTCGATCACGCCGGATGATGCGCAGCGTCGCCCCCTCGCGGGGGCGTGGATCGAAACACCACCTCACCGGGCAACACGTCCCAAGCGGTGCGGTCGCCCCCTCGCGGGGGCGTGGATCGAAACCCGCTGATGGCGAGTGCGGTCAAATGGAACTCGGTGTCGCCCCCCTCGCGGGGGCGTGGATCGAAACGGCTCCACTGCATAGAGCGCCCCGTCACGCTACCGTCGCCCCCCTCGCGGGGGCGTGGATCGAAACAATACTTCGCATCTGAATATGAAAGCCGCCCGCATGTCGCCCCCCTCGCGGGGGCGTGGATCGAAACAGCGCGGGGATTTTCTCGGCATCCTTGGCGGGCTGGTCGCCCCCCTCGCGGGGGCGTGGATCGAAACAGTGTTGGCCTCGATCACCCGGAAGGAATTCGAAAAGTCGCCCCCCTCGCGGGGGCGTGGATCGAAACACCCACCAATTCCAGATCAACCGTGCGCGCCGTGGTCGCCCCCCTCGCGGGGGCGTGGATCGAAACGATCAGGCCGACCGGCAGGTTGCTGACCTTGACGGTCGCCCCCCTCGCGGGGGCGTAGATCGAAACCTCCCAAGGCTCTTGCGCCCAATCAACCATGATAGTCGCCCCCCTCGCGGGGGCGTGGATCGAAACATAGTCAACTATGCCCTCCTCGGGTGCTCACCGCGTCGCCCCCCTCGCGGGGGCGTGGATCGAAGATTGAAGGTTTGAGGATCGCGTACAAGCGCCCGGGATTGCTAGCATGGCGAGATCGCGTGTTTCGCGATACGTTTCCGACGATTTTAATCTGAATCGTAAGGGCTTATGGCATTCCGAGACAAATTTCCCAATGATTTGAGTGCCCATCTTTGACCTCTGCAGGGCGCCATTTTTTAAGGGATTAGGTCGGCTTTTGTTGTGACCCAATCCCGCAGGGTAACAAATAGGTAACAACTCGCCACCTTGGGGTGGTTGAATTGCGCAACCGCGATTGGTCGCCTGCCTCGGATGCGTCGGATTGCTTGCCGATCAGGGGGTTATGGACTCTTAGCCCAATATCAGGAACAAGATCGGTTGGGGTAAATTTACGGCGGTGTTCTTCGTTCAATGTCTAAGCGCTATTGGGGTGTCCTCGCTAAATTTGCAGCAATAGCGGCGCTTGCCGTCGCGACAGGTGTTGGTGCTTTCTACGGTTCATTGTATGTTATCAGGAAGCCCCACTATGGATCCGTAGCCAATAACAGCGGTCAGACATACCCAAACAATAGCCCACGCAATGGTCTTGCCGATGTTTCTGGCATCGACTCCATTGCGGAGGGCATAATATCCCAGCCGCAACCCCGTAACTCCGATGAGCGAGAGCAACGCGATCTCGCCGCACAAGAGGCCGTGGCGGTTTTCGGGTATTGGATGTTTTGGGCGGTTGTTATCCAAACCCTTTTGGCGGGCGGTGCTCTGCTGGCGATCCTGAAAGACTTGAAACAAAGTCGGGAAAGCAATGAGCGTGCGCTTAGAGCATACCTTTCCTTTGGCCCCATAGAGCTCAATGTATTCGATTCCTACGACTTGCCAGGCGGAAAAAGCTTTGAGGCCAACACCACTGTGAAAAACGGCGGTCAGACCCCAGCTTATCAGTGCGTTCACATGGGTAACATTGCGGCCTTCACACCACGTGAGGCTGTCACACAGTTTTGGAATAAGGTTGAACCTGCGCGCATTGGAGATCCAGTTCCGTACGTAGTTCACAACGGCGGTGAAGCCAACGCTGCTTTTTTCAGCAGTTCTGACATCAGCGCAGATGACGTTCAGAAAGTGCGAGATGGAGAGAAGACCATTCACTGCTTCGGGACGGTCATTTACCGCGACACTTTCGGCAAAGAGCGGCGAACTCGTTTTTGCTTCGAATTGGTAACGCCACTCCCTGAGAGCGGCGAAAGACCCAGCACGATCAAGACGGAATTGCTGTGGAGCCTCTCGCGCTTCCACAACGACGCCACCTAAATCACAAGCGCTGACACCCCGCCATCACGAGGGTGACTAACGCCCTCGGCATGGCGTGCTCGCGGGGTGCCTGCCAGATTATGCGAGATGGAGCGGCTACAACTAAACCGCCCGCTCTAGCCCGATAACCTTTTGCATCACGGGGTTAGGACGCGGGAAATGACAAGTTCAGCATTCCCTGCGCTAACGCCGCGCAGGGCCATCGGATGCCGGACGCGCCCCGCCGTCAGGTGCGGTTTTTGCGCGCGGCGTAGCGTGCGTCGCGTGCTGCTTTCAGCTCGGCTTCGGTCCGTTTGGGCTGTTCGGCCTTGATCTTTTGCGCGCTCGCTTCGGCTCGCTTTTCATCGGCGAGACGCTGCTTTTCCTCTCGTGCCTGACGCGTTTTTGCGGCCTTGGCTTCGGCAAGCACATCGCGCGCGGCCTGCCTTGCTTTGCGTTCGGCCAGTTCGGCTGCATCGGGCTGCGGGGCTGCCATCATGGCTGCCAGCGCCTTTTGCCGTGCCTGCAATGAGGCCGCAGCCCGGTCCTGAAAACTGGGTGCCTTGTATCCGTTCATGGGTATTCTCCTGCCGGGCCATTACTGTGCAGCGCGGCTTTTGGTGTTCGGCGCATCAATCGACCATCGCTGCCACAAGCCCGCGCAGATCGCGGGCGGACAGGAAGGCATAAGGCGGTTGGGGTAAGTCATTCTGGCGATGCTGCGGCAAGGCTGCGCGGATCGCCTGGGCGCGGTCAAAATGAGCGCCGGTCGTGATAAAGTTCATGTAGTCTCTGCAAAATACGAATGGTGCACAGACGGGCCAATCCCGCTGCGAGGTCATGCTGCATGAAAAGGAACATGTGGCCGCGATATGCGGTTTCATCGATGCGTGGCGATATCGCCGCGCCCAAGAACGCCCGAGGCGCCGATCAAATTCCGTCGCAAACGACGTGAAGTGATGATCAATTACAGCACTATTTGAAAATTACAAGGGCATTCGGCTGTCCGCACTGGTTCTTGTGGCTGCGGCGAACCGCGCTGGCCAACCGGATGCTGCCTTTGGCCAAGCCTTGGGGCGGCGCAGCGCGCGCGCTTTGCGTGCAGGAAATCAGCTGATCGCGGCGGCAGGCAGCCCTCACGCCGCCTCGTCCGCTTCGAGCAGGGCTCCGGCTGCAAGCCACGTTTCCTCGGCCTCGGTCAGGGCGGCTGCGGCAGTGGCCCGCTTGGTCAAAAGATCCTGCATCTTTGCGCCCGTATCGCCATGGGGGTCGCTGCTGAGATCAAGGATCGCCTGATCCAGCCGCGCCACATCAGCGGCCAGGCGGGTGACGGCGCTTTCTGCCTTGCTGAAGGCGGATTGCGCCGCGCGCCTGTCAGCCGCAGTATCGGCACTGCGGCTGCCATGCGCCTTGCCGCCGCGCCCTGCCTTGGGCTGATTGCGGCCGAGGATGAAGTCGATGTAATCATCCATGCTGCCGTCATATTCGCGCGCCGTGCCGCCATCCACCAGCACCAGCCGGTCAGATGTCAGTTCGACCATGTGGCGATCGTGGCTGATCAGGATCACTGCCCCTGAATAGCTGTTGAGCGCCTGAATCAGCGCCTCGCGCGCATCGACATCGAGGTGGTTGGTCGGCTCATCAAGGATCAGCAGATGCGGCGCATCGCGCGTGATCAGCGCCAGCGCCAGCCGCGCGCGTTCGCCGCCCGAAAGCTTTTCCACGCGGGTCTGCGCGCGCGGCCCCGAAAAACCGAACCGGCCAAGCTGGGCGCGCACTGCGCTTTGGGACTGCCCTTCCATCGCCCGGTTCATCAGATCGAGCGGGGAATCCTCGCCCGCCAACTCCTCCACCTGATACTGGGTGAAATAGCCCACCTTCAATTTGCCCGGCGCGTTCACCGCACCTTCGGCCGGGGCAAGCTGGGCGGCAAGCAGGCGCGCCAGCGTGGTCTTGCCATTGCCGTTGCGGCCAAGCAGCGCGATGCGATCATCGGCTTCGATCCGGAAATTGAGGCGCTTCAGGATGGGCGCGGCCTCGCCATATCCGACCGCCGCTTGCTCCAGCGTGATCATGGGCGATTTGAGCTGCGCGGGATCGGGAAAATCGAAGCTCAGCGTCGGGTCTTCCATCAGCGCAGCAATCGGCTGCATTTTGGCGAGCATCTTGGCGCGCGACTGGGCCTGCTTGGCGGTTGAGGCGCGCGCGGAGTTGCGGGCGACGTAATCGCGCAGCCGCGCGGCTTGCGCATCCTGCGATGCCTTGGCGGCGGCGAGCTGCGCGGCGCGTTCGGCGCGCTGCTTTTCGAAGGCGTCATATCCGCCGGGATAGAGCGTCAGCTGCCCGCCTTGCAGGTGGAGGATGTTATCGACCACCTTGTTCAAGAGATCGCGTTCATGGCTGATCACCACCAGCGTGGCGGGATAGGACTTGAGGAAGTTTTCCAGCCACAGCGTCGCTTCGAGATCGAGGTGGTTGCTGGGTTCATCCAGCAGCAGGATGTCAGGCTCGGAAAAGAGCAGCGCGCCGAGCGCGATCCGCATCTTCCACCCGCCGGAGAAACTATCGACCGGGCGCTGCTGCATCGCCTCGTCAAAGCCGAGGCCATTGAGGATCTTGGCCGCGCGCGCCGGGGCGGCATAGGCATCAATCGCCAGCAGACGTTCGTGAACATCGCCCATGCGGTCCATGTCGGTGCAGGTTTCGAGTTCTGCCAGCAGCGCCGCGCGTTCGGTAGCCGAGGCGAGCACGACCTCTTCGGGCGTCATGCTGCCGCTGGGCGCTTCCTGCGCGATATAGCCGATCCGCGCGCGCGCGGGCTTGCTGATTTCGCCCTCGTCAGGCTCGATCTCGCCGATCAGCGCTTTCATCAGGGTCGATTTGCCCGCGCCGTTGCGACCGATCAGCCCGACCCGCGCGCCCACCGGCACGGTTGCGCTGGCGCGTTCGAGAATGGCCCGGCCGCCAAGCCGCACTGTGACACCGTCAATGGTAAGCATGGGCGCGGCCTTAACAGCCTGGGCCCGCGCGCCCAAAGGAAATCCTCACCAGCACCGCAAAGAGCACGGACTGGCGGCTGTTTGGACTGCCCATTGTGCCGCACCATGGCGCGATACCCATCCGGCGTGCGGGGTAAGTCTGGTGGTTCAAGGCAGCATAGGCAGGGCCCTGTTTGCCTGCAATGTGCCCGTGCCATCGCTTGGAGACTGATCCATGATTGCCATTCCTCGCCTGCCGCGTGGCAAGCGAAGACCAGCGGATGGTTCGATCCGCTGGGGATTTCCATCAGCGAAGGGATCGTGTTTCTCGGCGGGCCGACCGAAACCGACGAACGCCGCGAATGGGCGCAGAAACTGGCCCTGCGCATTAAGGGCGTGGTCGCAGTGGTCA
>JBJIOB010000001.1:0-43956 GCA_045377215.1 Erythrobacter sp. | reverse complement strand
TCTTGTCTATCTCCGGCTGGCGCTGCTGCATGCTGCGGCGACCTCCAGCGCCAGCATCGGCATTGCGCTTGCGCCGGGCGATGGCGAGGACGGCATCACCCTGATGAAGAACGCTGATCTTGCGCTCTACCAAGCCAAGCACGAAGGCAAGTCGACCTATCACTTCTTCGAACCTGCGCTTGACGAGGCCGCCCGCCTGCGCCGCCAGCTGGAGCTGGACTTGCGCGCCGCAATAAAGAAGGGCGGGTTCGAGCTTAATTTCCAGCCGCTCTATTCGCTCGCAGAAAAGCGCCTGACGGGGTTCGAGGCGCTGATCCGCTGGAATCACCCGACGCGCGGGCGGGTCAGCCCGGTGGAGTTCATCCCGCTGGCGGAAGAGACCGGGCTGATCGTGCCGATCGGCGAATGGGTGCTGCGCGAGGCCTGTCATCAGGCGAGCATGTGGCCCACGGATGTCTCGGTCGCGGTCAATGTCAGCGCCAAGCAGTTCGCGGCGACCGGCATTGCCAGCACAGTGCTATCCGCGTTGTCGACGAGCGGTTTGCCCGCGCACCGGCTGGAACTCGAGATTACCGAAAGCATCTTCATCGCCGATGTCGAGCAGACGCTGGCGACGCTGCATTCCTTGCGCAATCTTGGGGTGAGGATCGCGCTCGACGATTTCGGGACGGGGTATTCTTCCTTGAGCTACCTGCGCTCCTTCCCGTTCGACAAGGTGAAGATCGACAAGAGCTTTGTCGAGGATCTTGGCACTAGCGGCAATGGCCATGCGGTTATCCGGGCGATCACGACGCTGGCGGCCGCGCTGGGCATGGAGACGCTGGCCGAGGGTGTGGAAGACGTCGCCCAGTTCGAAGTGCTGGAGCGCGAGGGCTGCCAGAACATTCAGGGCTATCTGTTTTCGCGGCCCGTTGCCGCCGACGCTGTGGCCGGGTTGCTGCGCGACGGGGCGGGTTATCAGCGCCAGATACGCGCATGATCTTACAGGATTTTGTCCAAGAGGGTTGAAAAGCTGACGGTCTCAAAACCATCCGTCAGCGGTCATGAGCGGGGTCGGGTTGCGAACCCGAAAACGGAATGGCGGAATCTGGAAAAAGCAGACCTCTAATGCGGTGATCGTGAATGACCGTGTCTGGGTCGGCAGCTGACCCTGCCCAGCTCGCGCCGATCATGGCGGCACATGAGGATTCTATTCCCAATC
Organism: Erythrobacter sp.; assembly: GCA_045377215.1. GTDB lineage: Bacteria > Pseudomonadota > Alphaproteobacteria > Sphingomonadales > Sphingomonadaceae > Erythrobacter. Next base: position 42,755 of record JBJIOB010000001.1, on the reverse strand, counting down.
ATGGCCATCGTCAAAGTGACCCGAAACCGGTCATCGCGGTGTCGACCGCTCCCCTTCAATGGGAGGCGTCAGAACCGCGCTGACACGCCGGCATAAAGCTGCACGTCCGGCGTTGCCTGATTGAGGCCAAAATTGCCGCCTATGTCGATCTGTAGGTCGTTGTTCAACAGATGGCTGATCGCAGCGTCGGCTGAGTATTGACGCACCGTCCCTGACGGATCCCAGTTCTGCGCGGTCCACAGTTCGACCGCCATCGTGGTGCGCGGGGCCAGCGGATAGGCGAGGTTGACCAGACCTTGGAACTCGAGGTGGCGATCATCGGGCTCCAGACTGCCAGCGAGCAACGCAAATTGCGGCACCAGCGTCAGCGTCGCAGCGCCGACGGGAACCTGCACCGATGTCACGAGGCCGCCCTCCCATTCGCCATTGCCGATCCCGCGCTCGGCGGTCGGGACTTTGACGAAGGGGACTACGGCGATTTGAACGCGGTTGCTGGGATCGGTCAGGCGCTGTTTGAAGCGCACCGTCAGATCACCCACCCCGCGCTGCGTGACGGTCTGCCCGGCGATGCGGCTGCGCACCTCCACTTGGGGGGCGAGGTTGAACTGGATGTCGCTGCTATCCGTCAGCCCGAATTTCACGGTCGGGTTGGTGTAGAGCAGCACATCGCTGCGCTCCCCTCCGGTGGTCGCTCTGGTCCAGAAGATCGCATCGCTTTCGATCTGGATCATGCCCTTGGGAACGGTGCAGGCTGCGGTGCCCTTGGTCGGGCGATCCGTGCAGATCGGCGCGCGGTCATCAACCGGCCCGGCGGGGGCATCTTGAGCGGACAGAGGTGCCGCGGCAGACATCATGGCGCAGGCCGCAGCGGCAGGGAAAAACCGAAAACCCATTGTGGAAGCTCCTGATTGCGGCCTGTGCGCCGCTCGACAGCCCCGCTTTTCGCCCCGATGCGCCTTAAATCACCATGCGGAATGCCGATGTGCCGTGTGAAATCTACGTGAAAAGCCACCTCATCATCGATCACGTCAGACTCAATTTCACGCAGATTTAATGCCTGACGGCCCTTTCCCCCGGCGAGATTTCACGCCGCCTTGCGCCATTGGCCCTTTTGCGAATGCGAAAGGAGCCTTCATGACCTTCGACCTTCTGCTGGCGGCGCTGGTGGCGCTGGGCCTGCTTGTTTACCTCGGCATTGTGCTGCTGCGGCCGGAGCGGTTCTGATGGCTGCCGCTGGCATGTTTGATGGAGCGCTGCTGGCCCCCGCCGCGCGCGGAGCCTTCACCAAGCTCGACCCGCGCACGCTGATACGCAATCCGGTGATGTTCACCACCGCAGTGGTGGCCGCAGCCGCGACGCTGATCTTTTTCTATCACATCTCGATGGGCACCGGCGATGCGCTGTTCGAAGGGCAGCTGGTGCTCTGGCTGTGGGTCACGGTGCTGCTCGGCAACTTCGCCGAGGCGCTCGCCGAAGGGCGCGGCAAGGCGCAGGCGGCGAGCCTCAGGGCGACCAAGGATCAGTTGACTGCCTGCCGGATCGGGCGGGACGGACTGCTGGATCAGGTGCCCGCCACGCAACTGAAGCGCGGCGATGTGGTGCTGGTGGTCGCAGGCCAGCAGATTCCCGCTGATGGCGAAGTGGTCGCCGGGGTTGCATCGGTCAACGAGGCGGCGATTACCGGCGAGAGCGCCCCGGTCATCCGCGAGGCGGGCGGCGATCGCTCTGCCGTCACGGCGGGGACCACTGTGCTGTCCGACGAAATCCGGGTGAAGGTGACGGCGGAACCGGGCAGCGGTTTTCTCGACCGGATGATTGCGCTGGTCGAGGGCGCGAGCCGGCAGAAGACGCCCAATGAAATCGCGCTCACCATCCTGCTCACCGGCCTCACGCTGGTGTTCCTGATCGCGGTCGGCACGCTCCCCGCCTTTGCCGCCTATGCCGGGGGCAGCATTCCCATTCCGGTGCTGATTGCGCTGTTCGTGGCGCTCATTCCGACCACGATTTCCGGGCTGCTGTCTGCCATTGGCATTGCAGGCATGGACCGGCTGATCAGGTTCAACGTGCTCGCCAAATCGGGCCGCGCCGTGGAGGCGGCGGGCGACATCGGGACGCTGTTGCTCGACAAGACCGGCACCATCACCATCGGCGATAGGCAGGCGAGCGAGTTTGTGCCGCTGACCGGGGTTGCGCAGGCCGATCTGATTTCCGCCGCCCGTCTCGCCAGCCTAGCCGACGAGACGCCCGAGGGCCGCTCCATCGTCGTGCTGGCAGGCGAAGGCGAACCGCTTGCGCCTGACGCCGAGGTGGTGGGCTTCACCGCCCAGACGCGGGTGAGCGGCATCGACCAGCATGGTCGTAGCATCCGCAAGGGTGCGGTCGATGCGGTTCTCCGCCTCGGGGACTTCCCCGAACCCGCCATCGCCGAACTGCGCCGCATCACCGACCGGATCGCACAGGCCGGTGGCACCCCGCTCGCTGTGACCGAAAACGGACGGCTGCTCGGTGCGGTCCACCTCAAGGATGTCGTGAAGGCGGGCATCCGCGAACGCTTTGTCGAGCTTCGCCGCATGGGCATCCGCACGGTGATGATTACCGGGGACAACCCGCTCACCGCTGCTGCCATCGCCGCCGAGGCGGGGGTGGATGACTTCCTCGCCGAAGCGACGCCCGAGGACAAGCTCGCTTACATCCGCAAGGAGCAGGCCGAGGGCAAGCTGGTCGCGATGTGCGGGGACGGGACCAATGATGCCCCTGCGCTCGCCCAGTCCGATGTCGGGGTCGCCATGAACACCGGGACTCAGGCCGCGCGCGAGGCGGGCAACATGGTCGATCTCGACAGCGATCCGACCAAGCTGATCGAGGTGGTCGGTATCGGCAAGCAGCTGCTGATGACCCGCGGAGCGCTCACCACCTTCTCGATCGCCAACGATGTGGCGAAGTATTTCGCGATCCTGCCGGCGATTTTCGTGGTGCTCTATCCGGGGCTCGGCGCGCTCAATGTGATGGGGCTGGCAAGTCCCAACAGCGCGATCCTGTCCGCGATCATCTTTAACGCGCTGATCATCCCGCTGCTGGTCCCGCTGGCGCTCAAGGGGGTGGCCTATCGCCCCATGCCCGCTGCCAGCCAGCTGCTGCGCAACCTCGCGATCTACGGCGGCGGCGGGGTGATCGCGCCCTTCGTCGGCATCAAGCTCATCGATCTCGCCGTCGCCGGTCTCGGCCTCGCCTGAGCCGCAAAGGAATCTGACATGCTTTCAAGCATCCTCACAATCACCCTGATCGTCGGCGGGACAGCTCTGCTGTCATGGCCGCTCGGCAAATACATGTCGGCACTGTTCTCCGGCCGATTTGCGCGCGCAGACCAGCTGTTCGCCGCCGCCACGGGCGGCACGCAAGAGCAAAACTGGAAGCAATACTCATTCGCCTTGATCGCCTTCAACGTGGTGATGTTCGCCTTCGTCCTCACCCTGCTGGCGACCCAGCATCTGCTGCCCTTGAACCCCGACGGACAGGGCGCTGCTAGCCTTGACCTCGTGTTCAACACGGCGGCGAGCTTCACCACCAACACTAACCTTCAGCACTATTCAGGTGAGAGCACCTGGAGCTATCTCGCCCAGCTTGGCGGGCTCATGTGGCTCCAATTCGTCTCAGCGGCGACCGGGATTGCCGCGCTGGCTGCGCTCGCGCGGGGGATCGGGGGGCAGGCCAGCATGGGCAACTTCTTCCTCGATGTGCAACGCGCGAGCTTCTGCGTTCTGCTGCCGCTCGCAATCCTGCTCGCAGGTGCCATCGCGCTGGCGGGCGTGCCGATGACTTTGGAAGGCGCAGCCGCCGTAACGACCCTTGAGGGCGCGACACAGACCATCGCCCGCGGACCGGCCGCTGCTTTCGTTGCGATCAAGCAGCTCGGCACTAATGGCGGAGGGTTCTTCGGACCGAACTCGACACACCCGCTCGAAAACCCCACCTTCTGGTCGAACGCGCTGGAAATGATCGCTATCATCCTGATCCCGATGGCTTGCGTGTGGATGTTTGGGCGCATGATTGCCCGCCCCCGCCACGCCGCCGTCGTCTTCGGCGTGATGGCCGCGCTGCTCGCGATCAAGATCACCGCCGCCGTGACCTTCGAGAGCGCGCCGACGCAGGCCTTTGCCGACCTCGCCGTGACGCAGGATGTCGGCAATCTCGAAGGCAAGGAACTGCGGCTTGGGGCCACCACCGGTCCGCTATGGGCGGTGCTGACCACCGCGACCAGCAATGGTTCGGTGGGCGCGATGCACGACAGCCTCAATCCGCTCACTGGCCTCGTCCCGATGGCCGGGATGTGGCTCAACGAGACCTTCGGCGGCGTCGGCGTGGGCATGATCAACATGTTCCTCTACGTCGCACTGGCCGTGTTCGTGGCAGGGATGATGGTAGGCCGCACGCCCGAATACTTGGGCCACCGGATCGAGGGCCGCGAGATGCGCCTCGTGGTGTTGGCGCTGATTGCCCACCCGCTGCTGATCCTCGGCGGCACCGCGCTGTTTGCTGCGACCCCTTGGGGGCTGGACACGCTCAACAACACCGGCGCGCACGGCTTCTCCGAGATCCTCTACGAGTTCAGCTCGGCCGCCGCGAACAATGGCTCAGGGTTTGAAGGACTGGGCGACAACACTCCTGCGTGGAACATCGCCACTGGTCTCGTTATGCTGATCGGGCGCTACCTGCCGATCATCGTGCCGCTTGCCATTGCCGGATCGCTGATGGCCAAGCGCCGCAGCGCCGAGAGCGCGGGCACCCTCAGCGTCGAGGGGCCGACCTTCGGGGTGATGCTGTTCATCGTCATCCTGATCTTCGGCGCGCTCACCTTCTTCCCCGCCGCCGCGCTTGGCCCGATCGCCGAGCACACCGCGCTGATGCGCTAAGGAGCACTGACCGATGCACTATCTTCTCCCCTCGCTGCGCTTGTGGCTGGTGACCTTTGCCATATGCGTCGTGGGCTACACGGCGCTGGTTCTGGCCTTCGCGCAAACCATCGCACCGTTTCAGGCGAATGGCTCGATCATCGAAGCCGATGGTCGCGCAGTTGGCAGCCAGTTGATCGCGCAGGACTTCACAAGCCACCGCTATTTCTGGCCGCGTCCTTCGGCCGTGGATTACAACGGCATGGGTGCGGGCGGCAGCAACACATCGCCGACCAGCCCGGAGCTGACGGAGCGGGCAAAAGAGATCGTCGCCCGCTACGGTGCGACGGCGGGTAACCCGATCCCCGCCGATCTTGTTGCGGCATCAGGTGGAGGACTTGACCCGCATATCAGTCTGGCAGGCGCGCTCTATCAGGCAGACCGCGTTGCCGCCGCGCGCGGAATGACCGCTTCCGAGGTCAAGCGCCTGATCGAGGCTCAGGCCGTCAGAGCCGCTGGCCCCCTTGCGCCCGAGCGGATCGTCAACGTCCTCGAACTCAATCTGGCGCTCGGCCGGCAGGCGCAGTAGGCGGGATTGATGGACGAGCAACGCCCCGCCAATGATGCCGAGCGTTTTCTGCGCCTTGCACAGCGTGAGGAGCGAGGGCGGCTGACCGTCTATCTCGGTGCTGCGCCCGGGGTGGGGAAGACCTACCGGATGTTGCATGAAGCTGCTCGGCGGCAGGCGGAAGGCCTCGATGTGCTCGTTGGCGTGGCCGAGACCCACGGACGCAGCGACAACGCCGCGCTGCTTGAGCCCTTCGAAGTGCTGCCGCGCCGCACCATTGCCTATCAGGGCCATATGCTCGATGAATTCGACATCGACGCCGCGCTGGAACGCCGTCCCGGGCTTATCCTTGTCGATGAACTCGCCCACACCAACGCGCCGGGCAGCCGCCATCCGAAACGCTGGCAGGATGTGGCCGAACTGCTGGTTTCGGGCGTTGACGTCGCCACCACGCTAAACATCCAGCACATCGAGAGCCTCAACGATATCGTCGCCGGCTTCACCCATGTCCGGGTGCGCGAAACGGTGCCCGACAGCATCCTCGATTCGGCCGAGATCATCGTTGTCGATCTCCCCCCGAGGCGCTGATCGAGCGGCTGCGGGCGGGCAAGGTCTACCTCGCCGACACTGCCGGGCAGGCGCTGACGAACTTCTTCACGCCATCGAAGCTCGCCGCCTTGCGGGAACTGGCTTTGCGCTATGCGGCGGGATCGGTGGACCGGCGCCTGACCGATCAGCTTGCGCTGGCCGGGGACGATGGCGATTATGCTGTCGGCGAGCGTATTCTGGTGGCAGTCAGCCCGGGCAAGGGGGGCGCGCAGGTCATCCGCCACGCCAAGCGCCTCGCCGATCTTGCCTATGCCCCGTGGACGGCGGTGGTGGTCGAGAGCGGCGGTGCGCGCGGGGTTGTCGGGGAACAGCGCGAGCAGCTGGCCGAGAACCTGGCACTGGCGTCGTCATTGGGTGCGGCGCTGATGACAGTGGCGGCAACCGATGTCGCGCAGGCGCTGGTCGATCAGGCGCGCGAGCTTCGCGCGAGCCAGATCGTGATCGGCAAGAGCCGCCGCAGCCGTTGGTTCGAATGGCGGCATGGCTCTGTTGCGCAGGACGTGATCCGCAAGGCACGCGGGATCGCGGTGCAGGTCGTCCCGCTGGAAGATGCCGACGAGCGCCCGGCGACCAGAGGTGATTACAGCCCCTGGCGCGCGCCCTTGTCGGCACTGGCCATCGTCGCAGTGACTGTCGGCCCGGTGTTCGCAGCGCAAGACTGGCTGCCACGCGGGGCCATCGATATGTTGCTGTTGGTGCCGGTGATTGTCGCCGCGAGCTTGCTGCGAACCTATGCCGGGCTGTGGGCGGCAGGGTTTGCGGCGCTAGCCTACAACTACTTCTTCACCGAGCCGCGCTTCACGCTGCTGATGAATGATCCTGCCGATGTCATCACCTTTTCCGTGCTGGCGCTGGTCGCCGGTGTGATCGGCGCGCTGGCGGGCAAGGTGCGCCGTCAGGCCGAGACCAGTGCGGGAGTTGCCCGGCTGAACGCGTCGCTCGCGCGCTTTGCCGGGTTGCTGGGCGGGTTGTCGGATCGGGATAGCACCGCCCTTGTCGCCTGCCGTGAGATTGGTGCACTGCTGGAGGTCGAGGCGATCATCGTCAACTTCGAAGGCGAACGGCTGACTGTGCGCGGCAATCCGGCCCACAGCGTGCTCGACTTTGTCGACGAGGCGGCAGCACGCTGGACGCTGGAGCGCGGCGAGGTGACCGGGCGCGATACCGGCACGCTCAACGCTTCTGACTGGCAGTTCCACCCGCTCCAGACTGCGCTCGGCATCATGGGAGCCTTGGGCGTCGCGCGGCCCGAGCAGGGCCGGATTATCCGCGCCGACGATGCAACGCTGCTCGCCTCGCTGATTGATCAAACCGCGCTGGCGCATGAGCGTCTGGTGCTGGAAGACGAGGCCCGACAGGTCGGCACCCTGCGCGAACGTGACCGCCTGCGCGGAGCTTTGCTGGGCAGCATCGCCCATGACCTGCGCACCCCGCTCACCTCGGTCATTGCTGCTGCCGAGGCAATCCCGGCGGAAGGTGCCTATGCAGAGGAAGTGCTGATCGCCCGCAGTGAAGCACGCCGCCTGCAACGCTTCCTGGGCGATCTTCTGGAGGCATCACGCATCGAGGATGGCGGGGTCAAACCCCGCATCGAGAGCATTGATCTTACCGATGTGATCCACGCCGTGCTTCGCGATCTGCGCCAGAACCGCGATGGTGGCAGGGTCGTGACCCGCATCCCCGACGATTGCCCCCTGATCGCCAGCGATCCGGTGCTGCTCCGCCATGCGCTGATCAACCTTGTCGACAATGCATTGAAGTTCTCACCAGAGACCAGCGTGGTGGAAATCGTGCTGGAGTGCGATAGTAGTTACGTGACCTGCCGGGTGCTCGACCGCGGGCCCGGTCTGCCCGCTAAGCACGACGGGTTGTTCGAACGCTTCGTGCGGCTTGAGGGCAGCGACCGGGTCGGCGGAACGGGTCTTGGCCTGTGGATCGCAAAGAACCTCGTCGAAGCGGTTGGCGGTGTGATATCGGCCAGCAACCGGCCCGAAGGCGGGGCTGAATTTGCGGTTCGCCTCCCGGCCTCAAACTCGCGAAGTGAACCTGCCGATGCGTAAGGATGTGCTGATCATTGACGACGAACCCGCCATCCGGCGGCTGTTGATCGGCGCGCTTGATCGGGCTGGCATCGCTCACGTCGAAGCCGCCACCGCTGCCGAAGCCCTGCGTATCGCCGGGGCTGCGCCCGCGCCGCTGGTCGCCCTGCTTGATCTGGGTCTCCCGGATCGTGACGGGCTGGAGGTGGTGCCGCAGCTGGCCGCGCTCGGGCTTTCGGTGATTGTCCTCACCGCCCGTGACGCGACCGAGGAGAAGGTCGCCGCGCTCGACCTTGGGGCCGACGATTTCGTGACCAAGCCGTTCGACAGCGAGGAGCTGCTGGCCCGCATCCGCTCGGCCCTGCGCCGCAAGGCGGGGCCGCTCTCCACCACGGCCCGGCGCGAGTTCGCCGGCGGACATATCGACCGGGACGCGCACGAGGTTGCCATTCGGGGGGAGCATGTGGACCTAACTCCCCGCGAATTCGACCTGCTCTGGACGCTCGCCGATCATCCCGGGCGGGTTGTGACGCACGAACGCCTGCTGGAACTGGTCTGGGGCCCGGCCCACCTCCACGATCTCAACTACCTGCGCGTGGCGGTCCGGTCGTTGCGCCGCAAGCTGGAGTGCAATCCGGGCGAGCCGCAGCTGATCATCAATGAGCCCGGCGTGGGATACCGTGTCGCAGGGTAGCGACCGGCGGTCAGATTGCCGAAAATCGCTCCAGATCCTTGATCTTGCCCGACACCACCAATTCATCGTCCGGGAAGATAATCGTGTCCGGCACGGCGTGGATGAACGCCTCACCCTTGCGCTTCACGCCCACCACGGTCACGTCGTATTTCTTGCGGCACGCGCTGGTCACAAGCGGCAGGCCGACAATCGGCGTGGGCGCGCTGAGGCGGGCGATGGCGAATTCGTCATCGAAGGCGATGAAATCGAGCAGCCGTTCATTGAGCAGATGCGCCACGCGTTCACCCATGCGCTCTTCGGGGAAGACCACGTGGGTCGCGCCGATCCGTTCCAGAATGCGCGCGTGATTGGCGTTGCTGGCCTTGGCCCAGATATTGGTGAGGCCCATGTCGGCCAGCGCCAGCACGGTCAGCACGCTCGCCTCGATGTCGCTGCCGATGCCGACCACGGCGGTGGCGAAATCGGCCGCTCCCAGCTGGCGCAGCACCGCAGGATCGGTGCAATCCGCCTCGACCACCTTGGTCAGATGATCGGCATGAGCCTGTACCAGATCGGGGTTGCTATCCACCCCCAGCACTTCGGTGCCCATGCTGGCAAGCCGGCGAGCGACAGCGCCGCCGAACCGGCCAAGGCCCACGACCAGAACGGGTTTGCGCGTGTCAGCCGACAATGAGGTTCTCCTTGGGATAGCGGTAAAGCTGCGGGCTGCTGCCCATCGCCAGAGCGGTGGCAAAGGTGATGGTGCCGACTCGTCCGATAAACATCAGCAGCACAATCACGACCTGCGCCGATGGCGGCAGGTCGGCGGTGATCCCGGTCGACATGCCGACGGTCGCGAAGGCCGAAATGCATTCGAACAGCACCTCGTTAAGCGGCAGGGTGGTGATCGAGACAATGTAGGTGGCGGCGGCAAAGACTAGGGCTGCGGCTATGACGGTCACCGTCAGCGCCTGCCGCTCGACCTCGTGGCCGAAGCGCCGCCCGAACAACCCGACATCGCGGCGGCCCAGAACTTCGGAAAGAACAATGGCGAACAGCACCACGAAGGTGGTCACCTTGATCCCGCCCGCCGTGCCCGCACTGCCGCCGCCGATGAACATGAGGAGGTAATTGACCATCAGGGTCGATTCCAAGAACGCACCGACATCAAGGCTGTTGAACCCTGCCGTGCGCGGCATGACCGAATGGAACGCGGCATTCAGCACCTTGCCGCCCAGCGCCATCGGGCCGAGCGTGGCGGTGTTGTTCCATTCCATGGCGAGGATCGTGACAAACCCGAACGCCAGCAGCGCCGCCGAGCCATAGACCGTGACCTTGGAATGCAGCGACCAGCGCCGCCAGTCGAACCGCTTGTCGCGCAGGTCTTGCATCACCGGGAAACCGACCGAACCCAGCGTGATCGCGGCCATGATCGGGATCAGGATCAGCGGATCGGTCTGGTAACCCATCACGCTGTCGGCATGGGTCGAAAAGCCGGCATTGTTGAACGCGCTGATGGCATGGAACACCCCGTTCCACAGGGCTGCGCCAAGGCTCATATCATAGGCAGCGGCCATGCGGATGGTGAGAGCAGCCGCTGTCACCGCTTCGACCGCCAGCGTAACACCGATTACCAGTTTCAGCACCGACAGCGCATCGCCCCGTTCCAACCGCCCACGCTCAACCTGTGTCGCAAGGCGTTCATGCAGCCCGAACCCGCGTCCCGCGATGATGCCGAACAGCGTTGCAGCCGTCATGATACCAAGGCCGCCGATCTGGAACATCAGCAGGATCGCCACCTGCCCGAACGGGGACCAGTAGCTGCCGGTATCCACCACTACCAGGCCGGTGACCGCCACCGCCGACGTGGCGGTGAACAGCGCGGTCAGGAAAGGCGCGCGGGTGCCATCCATCGTGGAAATCGGCAGACTCAGCAGCAACGTGCCAATCGCGATGGCGAGCAGAAACAGGCTCGGCACCAGCCGGATCGGGTCGCGCAGCAGATTCATCCCAATAGCTTGGAGAAGGTTTCTGCGGTCGGCAACTGTTTGATGGGCCCGGGGTCTGGCTCATGGGCAGAACCTTACCCAGGTTAGTCATTAGCGCGACCAAAGCGCGACGGAGAAAAAGGGATGACGGCTTCCGGGGAAATCAGACGTTCAATTGGGTGAACGTCAACGACCGGGTCTGGGTCGCTAGCCGCCGCTTACCGCCCCGGACCGTATCCGTTTTGCCGCCGTGCGAGTTCCAGCTTCTTCAAGTTTTCGTCATGAGCTTTGGCCTGCTCTATCATTCGACGAGGTTGCGGTGAGGTGGCGGTATCCGGCCAACGCTCATGGGCTCGCCATGCAAGCCAGGCCAGATGGTCACGCTTCTTGTCATTGCTGCGATCTGCTGCGAGCCATTTTTCACCCAGCCTTTTGGCATGCCGCTTTCCCGCCTCCTCTAGCCGCGCGAGCAGAAGCCGCCACAGCTTGCGCAATTTCTCGTCGGCAAGTGCCCTGCGCAGCCGAGCCCTTTTGTCGGCTTCCACCTTGTCAATTATGGCGTCATCCCCTTCCTTGACGGCCTTTGAGTCAGCCTTTCGGCAAAGGCGCGGAACAAGCGACAAGATGAATTCGGCGGCCTCACGGTCAAGGCCGTCGCGCCGGGCAAGAGCGGTCGCTGTCTGGGCTCGTTGTGCTGCCACGCGCTTTTCATCGGCGATGTTTGCATAGCCAAGCGCGCCAGCTTCAATATGCTCGAATTCAGCGTCAAGGATATCATCAAGGGGGTGACGGTTTTCCGGAGCCTTTTGCGGCTGCAAAGGTGGTGTCGGACGACGTGCGCTGGCCTCCTCCCGCGTTGCTAGGACGCGCGCAAGACCATGCGTGGCCGTGTCGCTCGAAGCGCTATCGGACGCGGCCTTCTGCCGGATTGTCCTGGCTTTGCCTTCATCTGCATCCTTGCCTTTGCGCGGCTTTGCGGGCCCTTCGCGCCGAAGAATATCGCGCCACCACATAGACATATCATATCCCAGCGCATCTTCCGGCTGACCAATGGCCTCTTCTCCGTCATCTTCGTCCTCTTCGGTCTCGATTTCCGGTTCCCGCTCTGGCGCAGGATCCGGTTCCGGCGGTGGCGGCGTGGGCCTGTTTAGCGCGCTAAACATGTCGTTCGCGATGTCGACCGGCGCTGCAGGCGGATGGTCAGAGGGAGGGATGATGGGTGGGGCACGAAGCGACGCGATCGAGATATGAGGGTATGACGGCGGCATAGTGCCAGCATCGAGGCACGGCGCAGCCGCATTGGGCAATTGCGTGTCAAGGATGGCAGGCGGCGGATTGGCGCTTTGCGCGAGCGGAATATGCGCTGGGGCCTCCAAGACTGCGTTTGAAGGCGCTTCCGGGGGTGGGAGACCGACATCGAGTTCGACAGGTTGAACCTTGCCCAATTTTACCCTTTCGGGCTGTTTCGGCGGGACGCCTCCGCTTTCCAGCGACGGCGGCGACGCCCGCTCGGAAATCTCGGGCGCCGTCATCGCAGGCGCCGGGGCGCCAACTTCAAGCGACGGCACGACCAGTGGCGCCGCCTGAGGATAGGAAGGCGGGGCTTGCCCCGCTTCCACCGTTGGGATGTCAGGCTGACCGAGATCGGGCCGGTCTTGAGATGGATGCAAAGGCGGTGAATGCGACGAGACGACAAGCGATTCAAACGCGTCAGGCAGGGCAATTTCACCGGGAGCGGCGGGCGGCGCTTGTCCGGCACTAAGGGGCGCGGGCCGAAACGGATAGAATAGGCCTTGGGCAGAAGGTGGGGCCTCGGTTGGCAATGTCGCGACAAAGCCCTCACCCAAAATGACGCCATCGTCGGCGACGCGGTTTGATGTTTGGGCATTATGGTCTGGCGATGGCGCTGAGGCCGCGGGAGGCGGCGCCCCCGGATCAATCATGTCCGGCTTGCGCATGCGCTCGCGCAGGGCGTCTGCCAACACTTGGGCGCGCAGTTTAGCGCGCTTAACTTGCTCCATCTCGGCCTGTAAGGCAGCAGCAACCGCCGTCATTGCGCTGCCCGCCTCACGCAGCGCGCGCTTGAAGAGATTGCGGCGGATAATGCGCTTGTTGATCTCGTTCAGCTCGACCCGCTCGCCGCGCCTGACCTTCGCGTTGAGCGCCTCGCCCAAATGATGTCGGGGCACGACATCAAGCCCTGCTGCGGCATAGCTGAGATGCGTGAAGCGCTTATCGAGCCCTGCCTTTTCACAGGCGAAATTGAGATGGTCGGCCCACAGCTTGCGAAGCCTGCCGAATTGCTCAGGCGTGTCGAGGTCGGTCCGCAGATGCCGCCCAAACTCCCATTCATAGGGTGCCGTGCGCATGACCGGCCGGAATGAGAACATGATGTGGGCGTGCCAATTGCGCTGATCGCCTTCTTCGCTGGGCGGGTGCAGGACGACAATATAAGGCAGGCCCTGCCGTCCAAACACATCCTCGCAATAGCGTTTGAGGGTAGCAAATTGCTCTTCCGGTGTCAGTCCGTGCTCCAGTTGCACAATCATGTGGAGCATGAGCTTGGTATTCGAGGCAGGCGAGCGGTTGACACCTTCGGTTGCATCGATGCCAGAGAGGATTTCGTCCTCGGTCTCGCCAAGGTTCGAGGAGAAGCAGAAACTGCCGTCGGAAAGCTCGAAGGCGCCTTCGATAAAATACTGCGCCCGTTCGACACAGTGGCCGGGAGGGCAATCCCTGGCGGAATAATAGCGCACCCTAAGGAACACGAAATGTCGTCCGTCTCGCGTGACAAAGGGAAGCCGGTATGCCGATGGCCAGATATTCGCCATCTTCCCAGGCTGGATGATCCAGGCGCTTTTTCGCTTGCGCGCGCCAAGCCTGCTTTCGCCCCAAGAACGATGATAGCGCACACGAAATGATCGGAACATAGCCTCCCGCTCGCGCTCGGCTTCCTGGTCCTCGCGTCGGAGCCGCTCGACCGATTTGACATGCTTGGCCTCTTCCCAGGCCTGACGGCGCATCTCACGGTCGGCTGCGATCAGGAATCGCACTTCGCGGCTTGGCGCGCGCGTCAATTGGCGCAGGCGCGCGGAGCCAAGCTCGACAAGCTCGCTGCGCGGATCTGGTGCTATGGCCATGCCATCCCTCTCAAATCGGCGGGGGTTTTTGGCGGCTTAAGTCGGCAACATTTATTTCGCCAAAACCCCCGCAAATAAAAAACCTCTATCAAAACTATAGATCGGGGAGATGAGGCGAGAGGCCACCTATATCAAGCGAGAAGCGCTAAAGGTGGCAGAGTAATGAATCTGGTGTTTAAATTCGCTTGACAGAATTCGTCTGGGAGCCATCTCGCTTGGATGGAACAGCACACACCTCCCCCGACGGACCTCGCCGCGGCCGTTCAAAGCCTCGAAGCGACGGTTCGCGAACTCAGCCAATTTGCCCCGCAGGCGTCATCTTCGGCCCTGGTGCCGGGCGAGGTCGCCTATCGCGATCCCGCTTTGACTTACCACCAGATCACCATTGGTGCGGTGCTTTGCGCACGTGGGTTCGCAGCACATGACGCGCGCCGCATTGATGGTCTGCTCGCCGAGCGCCTCGCTGATGTTCTGGCAGATGCTGAGCTCAGCATAATCGTGAAGCAGGCTCTCGCCGATGGCCTGACGGTTGGCGAGGCCTTGATGAAAATCCTCCATGCTGGCGGCGGGCAGTTGGAAGCATCGGGGCGGATGGCCGAGTGGCGCAGAAGCTTATAGACCTACATGGCCAAGAGCGAAGCCTTCTTGGCCGGGCTCAACGATGAAGTGCGCGCCACGATGCTGCGCAGACCACCCTCCAAGAAACAACTCTGGCTGGTGCGCGAGACCTGCGCCGCCTTGCAGCTGGAATTCCCCGAACTGCCGAACCGGCTCGCAGCATTCGAATGGCTCCAAGCCAATGGCGCCAACGTTAAATTCAAGGAGATCGTGAGATGACGATGCAGTCCGAACAAATTGCAGAACAAATTGCCCGGCATAGAAGCAAAGCCGAGGACTTGATGATGCAAGGCAGCCGCCCAGCTGCCGCCTTGGAGCTTGTCAAGAGCGAGGCTCTTTTCGACAAATGGAAGGAGCAACACCGTGCAGAGCTAGCTCGAGATTGCGAGCAAATCAGTTCAGCAGGCAAACTGCAACTGCGTCGCCTTGAGTGGTTCAAGCACCTCGAAGGCCTCGGTTACGGTGGCGTGCCGACAGAGGTGTCGAGTGAGCAGCGGGTGATTTTTAGCGATTGCACCGAACAGCCGCGAAGCTGGGCTGAGGCCAAGGCGGCACTCGATAAACTGCCGGAGTTCCAGATGGGAGACCCAGTGCTGCTGCCCCAGAAAATCAAAGCGTGCGAAGATGCTTTTGCGGCGGCTAGCTGTTTGCTTACATTTTTCGCTGATTATCTCAAGGCGATAGAGGGCGCCAAGGATGATCCGAGCAAGTGGAATCGTGAGCGCATCAGATACCACGATCAGCGCATTGAGTTAGTGTCTGATTTCAATGAAAAAATGAGAGCGGCCTATGATTGCTAAGCGTGCATCTGGCCATGGAAGCGCTCGCCTTGGGGAATTGCGCCTTGCTGGAATGATCAACGGCATTGACACGGCCGGGCAAGTGCCTGGAACTCGCTTACGCAAGGCAAAACAGCACCCCATCGCCGTGCGCGACAGGCCTCTGGTTACCGCCGCCCCTGCCCCCCCCGGCCGGACTGCGTGCGCCCTTTTCCAATGTCTCGGCCAAAGGAAAGGCCCTTGTTCACGCCGCTGGGCGCGTCGTTGAGTCAGATCCGACATTGCGTGGGAAAGCGAGCGATATGCTGAAGCTGTTCAAAGACAGAGGCTATCCGCGCCTTGACCTTCTGCGTCCCTTGCTTGCTTATCGACTGTGGCCTCTCAATCCTGCTTGTGCAGGGGATTGGAAGCCGGGATTTTCCAGTTTCGACAAAGATGCGGAAGCCGCTCTCGAGGCGATTTCACACCCCCAGCTGGCGGACATCGAGGAAGCCTTCCGAGCGGTCTATGCGGTCGCAAACGATAAGCCTGGAGGTCACAAGATCTTGCGTGACGCATGGCAAGGGGACTTTATACCTCTTCGCGGCATGCTGAAACTGAGCCTACCTTCACCGTCCGAGAGGATGCTCGAACGCTACGCCGCAATGATCAAGAAACGCGGGATAGTCGATACCGTAGTCAGCGTGCTTGAACAGCTGTTCGAGCTCGAGCGCACGGTCGAATACGTCAAGGATACGCTTGTCCAGTTCCAAAGCTTGCCAGCGACCGAAGCCGCCAAGGCAAAAATATACGGCGAGTTTGAGCCCATTGTTCTCTATCTGCCGAGGTATTTGGACAAAGACGCGATCCAACGCCAATTAGCGGTGCAAGCGCAAGAGACCTTCCACCTTCTGCGACCTGAAAGGCTGGCCCATCACCAACCCGGGGCACCGGAGGGCAATCGGTGGCACCTTATGCTCGGCCTTTCTCCGCTGGATTTCATATTGTTCTACCTGTTCAATACGCAGAGCAGATTTGCGCCCTCTCTGCGCGCGCCGAAATCCAGCGACTTTTCACCGGAAAGCGGTGCCTACCGCGCTGCGCTGAACATACTCGCCCATTGCGATTTGCAAGCGGCGCAATTGCAGCTTGCAGCAACAGTGGCAGCAAGGCCCTGTGCCTACCATGCATCGATCTGGACCACAGGGAGCAAACGCTGCACTAGCAGTCATGTCGTAAAACGCTGCCAGAAGTCAGCGCAAGCCTCAGGACGGGGTCAAATGCTGCCAATAGCGCGCAGCGACTTCAACCCGTTCGCGGTGCCAGAAAACTCCCCGCTTGCCTGCAACATCAACGATCCTGATCTTGGCTGCGAATATGTCGCAGAGCGCCGAAAGCGCTATGATCAACTGATCACGCAAGGCTTGCTCGATACGACCCGGAACCCGATGGCGCGGGTGTTTCCTGGCGCGCACTTCTGGAGCGAGCCTTATTTCACCGTGGCTTTCAGCAACGCGTGGCACCAATTCAGCGATCCACTGGGAAAGCTGCACTGGCGCTATTCACCGCATGTCGCCTCGCCGAAGGATCGGCTAAGCAAGGGCGATGAAAAGCTCGCCATTGACCTGGCCTGTCGCCTTGTCGAAACGCCAATTCCTACGTCGATGGCGAGATCCTTTGGCCTTGCGCCCAAGTCTTTCCCGACAAAGTAGCCTTGGCTCGTATCGCAAGCGCCCTTGTTCCGTCTCACACCGACAGGGCGAATTGGCGTAGCCTGCTTATCCCAAACAAGCTGCGCGCCATTTGCGCCGCAATTGCCGCGCACGGCGGCACGGGAAATATCACGACTTTAGGCCTGAATCGTTGTATTTCAATGGCTTAATTTTTCAAACCTTGCCCAAGTCCCTGTGCTTAAACGGCTTTAGCTGCATAACAGGTGTGTCGTCTCAGCAATGGAGGACGACATGCACAACCAGAATTTCGACCTATTCCAACCCCTTGAAGCCGTAGATCAAGAAGTCGCGGCACCCGAAACGGTCCAAGGCGCAGCCGGGCAGAGCGAAAGCGCGCTGGCCAGCGTCGAAGTGGCTCGCGCCTGCGATCTCCTAAGCCTTGCCGATGTGCATGAGCGCAAGCATATCGATTCCCGCGATATCGAGCAGCAAGCGCTTCTTGCTAAGGAGCCCCACAAATGGCTGCCATTCAAAGTCCTTGAGACCGACGATGGCTTGGCACTCGTCGATGGCGCAGTGCTCATTCAAGCAATCTGCCTTGTCGACCCCGAGACGCTGGTTCCCATTATCAAAGTCCAACGGGACGAGGCGCTCAAGATCCGCAGCGAGAACTTTGCAAAGCGCACACGGCGCGAGCCCATGGCTGAGGCACGCAGAGCGCTGATCCTGCGGAAAACCGGCTACAGCTACGAGCAAATTCGACAAGAGCTACGAATACTCGGTGGTGAGGCGGTTTCCAAAGGGCGGATCAGCCAGCTCATCAAAGCCGCTGAGACTGAAGCGCAATGGGGCAAGCTCTACAGCGTCATCAGCAACCCCGGCGAGGTAAGTCAGCGCTTTTGGGAAGCTCTGGCGACCAAGCTGGATCGGCTACGCGAAAAGTCGGCCAACGAGGAAGATTCAAATCAGCGCAGCGATCTTGAACGGTTCGAACAGCAGATCAGAGATACGCTGGCGAGGCTCGAGGAAGGCGGCCAAAAGGTCGCTTATCTTGAACTGGCGAATACGCTCGCCCTCGCCAATTGCGGTAAGGGCAAATCACGCAATCGCCAGCTCGGCGAAGTAATTGCGGTGCCTGGCACCCAATACAAAATTGGCTTTGCGCCAGACCGCAAAGGCGGTGCAGCGATCACGCTGCCGCATATGCTCGCCCAAGAAGATGTGTTGCGCGTGCGCCAGGCGGTGATGGATGCCTTGAAGACCATTGCTGCCGAGCGGGTCCAGGGGCCGAGAACGGCCTGAGGGCCCTTTGGGACGCGGCATCCCGGTCATGGCTTCTTGCTCCTCCTCTAATCGTCCGCGCAGGACCAAGCTGACCCTTGATGGCTCAGGGGTTGAGATCCTGTGGTGCGACAGGCCCGATGACGCCGCACTGGCCCAACTTCTGCTGCGGCTAATCGGCGAGGACGGGCTGCGGCAAGCGATGGAAGGCGAGACGCCGCAGCAATGCACCGAAGCCGACCACTTGCCCAAATGCGGATGCAAAAAGCGGTGAAAGCGTATGCCTCAACCCGATCGACGAGCTCGACCAATGAGGCGAAAACCCTCGCTGTTCTCGCCCGGAGATGCTATGTCGTGCCAACTCCGAAATCGCCATCCTGCAAGCAAAGATGCCCATGCCTGACCTCAGGTGAAAGGCGTCTTGGCCGAAGGATTCGGTTTCTCGTGGAGCTCGGCAAGGAGACCTCGAGATGAA
The DNA here is from genome assembly GCA_045377215.1 of Erythrobacter sp. Lineage (GTDB taxonomy): Bacteria > Pseudomonadota > Alphaproteobacteria > Sphingomonadales > Sphingomonadaceae > Erythrobacter. The sequence continues at coordinate 24,044 of JBJIOB010000001.1, read as the reverse complement.
TTTGCAAAACCCCATCATAAAACCAAAGAGACGCGGCTTCATCTACACCCGCCTGAGCACGCAGGAGCAAGCCGAAAACAAGACATCGCTCGCTCAGCAGGAACGCGATTGCCGCCAGCATTGCGAAAAGAACGTCATTACCGTTGCAGGCGTGTTCAAGAAGACTGCGAGATGAATGTGCAAAGCTTCATCACAAAACCATTGAGGCAGGCCTACATCTACGTCCGCGTCAGCACGCAGGAACAAGCCGAAAACAAGACATCGCTCGCTCAGCAGTAACGCGATTGCCGCCAGTATTGCGATCAAAACGGCATCGCTGTTGCAGGGGTTTTCGTTGACGAGGGCAAATCTGGAACGGACCGCTCGCGCCCTGAATTTAACCGGATGTTTCTACTGGCCACAGGTGCCGATCATCCAGTCGATGTCATCGTGGCTACAGACACGTCCCGCATCGCGCGTGACGCAGCCTATCAATTGATCTTCGAAGACGCGCTGCGCAGCGCCAACGTCAAGCTTGAGTTCTGCTACCAGCGCTTCGACGACAGCCACGAAGGCAAGCTGATGCGCTTTGTGAACGCATGGCAAGATGAGGGAGCCATCAAAAAGGGGGCGCAGAACACAAGACGTGGTCTGCGCGGCACCGCTGAGGAAGGTTTCTGGACTGGCGGCAATATCCCGCTTGGCTATGAAAGCCGCACTATCGAAATCCGCAAACACAAGGAAAAAAGCAGCTTTTCATCAAGGAAGACGAAGCGAAGACTGTCCGGCTGATCTTCGACCTCGCCGAAAAGGGCATTGATGGCACTCCCATGGGCGGGCGGGAAATTGCGAAATATCTCAACTCCCACGGCTACAGCCGTCGCGGCAAAAAATTCCACAACTCTTCTGTCGCCGATACCCTCTCCCGAGCCCACTATCTCGGCAGCTTTGTTGGCAACAAATATGACTACGACGGGAACCTGCTCCCCGAGGAGGAGTGGACTTGGGTTGAATGCCCTCAGCTTGTTTCCCGCGAACAGTTTGATCGCATCGCGGCCCTGCGTGCGGTGCGATCGCCGCGCCAGACGCCTCCGCGCGTGGTGTCTGGGCCGACCCTTCTCGTCGGTCTTGCCAAGTGCGGCCTTCCCGATTGTGGTTCAGGCATGACAATCCGCACAGGCAAGTCCGGGCAATACAAATATTATGCCTGCAATGCGCGGGTGAACCGAGGCGCATCGTCGTGCACCTGCCCCAGCGTCCGGGCGGAAAAACTTGATGCTCTCGTCATGGATGCAGTCGCCGAGCAAATCTTCTCGGGGGACCGCTTGGAACAACTTCTTGAGAAGGTCCTCGACACTTCCGATGATGCCCGCCAGCGCAAACAAGCCGAACTCGCGCAATGCGAGGCGAAACTGGAAGAAGCCCGCAAGCGTCAGTCACGCTTGCTCGATGCTATCGAAACAGGGGTGATCTCGGTCCGTGACGATGGGGTCAGCGCGCGCATCAAGGCCATGCGCACCGAGATCGACGATCTCAACGCTGCCAAGCGGACACTTCACCAGCAGCTGGATCGGGGGCCAAGCAGAATCACCCCTGACGCCGTGCGCAGATTTGGGGAAATCGTGAGGGATCGTCTGCACAATGGTGATGCCAACGCTCGTCAAAACATAGCGCGGGCATTCATCAGTCAGGTCAGTGTAGGGACAGACATCAAGATATCCTGTGATCTCAATGCTCTAGCAAGAGCAACCGCAAGTGTCGCACGGTCAAAGGGACAAGTGCCCAGCTTTGACCGGAAATGGCGCGCCCGGCAGGACTCGAACCTGCTGCCTCAAGATTAGAAGTCTCGCGCTCTATCCAGATGAGCTACGGGCGCGCGCCGCACTCCCATTAGCGCGCTTTGCGGCGCAATCAAATGACGCTAGGATGCGCGGGCATGGAAAAAACGCCTCTTGCGGTTGATCGCTCTCCCGATCCCGCTGCCGCCTTTGATCTGGACCCGGATGACGGGATCATCGCCACCAGCCGCGCGCCTGCGACATTTCGTTATTACGATCTGGTGATGGCGGCCTTTGTCGCAATCCTGCTGCTGTCGAACATCATCGGCGCGGCCAAGCTGACCTTTGTCGATGTCCCGTTCTGGCCCGACGGCTGGTGGCCCGCGCCGACAGGCACATTCATCTACGGCGCGGGTATCCTGTTCTTCCCGCTGGGCTATGTGATCGGCGATGTGCTGACCGAGATCTACGGCTTTGCCAAGGCGCGCCGGGTGATCTGGGTGGGGACGGCGGCCATGCTGTTTCTCGCTTTCATGTCCTATGTCGTCACCGCGCTCCCCGCCTTTGCCGGGTGGGAATGCGCGGCGAGCGGCTTTGGCGGGCCGCGCCCGCTCACCTCGAACACCGATCCCGCGATCCCCGGCGGCGCAATCTGCCAGAGCACTTATGAAAGCGTGTTCGGTTCGACCTGGCGCATCGTGGTCGCCTCGATCACCGCCTTCTGGGCAGGCGAATTCGTCAATTCCTTTGTGATGGCCAAGATGAAGGTGCTCACCAAGGGCCGCGCCTTGTGGAGCCGCACCATCGGATCGACTTTTGTCGGGCAAGGGGTGGACAGCCTGATCTTCTACCCCGTCGCCTTCTACGGCATCTGGACGACCGAGGCCGTGGTAACAGTCATGGTGACGAACTGGGCGCTGAAAGTCGCATGGGAGGCCGCGCTGACCCCGGTCACCTATCTGGTGGTGGGCCGCCTCAAGGCTGCCGAGGGCGTCGATCTGTTCGATATGGACACGGATTTCTCGCCCTTCGCCACCACCGGGGCGAAGGGTTAATCGCCTTCGCCCGCCAGCGCTTCGTCCGCGACGATCTCCACCGCCCAGCCCAGCCCGAGCCGGACTGCCAGCAGTTTCATGTCCTTTTCGGTTGATTGGCCGAACAGTGCAGCGTGACTGTTCACCAGCTTAAGCACGAGCGTATCGCCGCGCACCATCAGCCGGCTGACTTGCAGCGACCGGCGTGAACGTGCGCCCAGCCGCCGTGCAAGCCGCAGAGCAAGGCCCCAGCGGATCGCTTCTTCCAAGGCTTCGGGGCAAGCAAGCGCACGCACCCGCTGCGGCAGATCAAGGCTGTTGCCATTGGCGGCAATCGCCGCTGCAATCATCGCCCGGCCCTTGCCATCAATGCCGATCCAGCGTTTTTGCAAGGCCCATTCGATCGCCTGCGGCAGGCGCACATTGGGTTCGATCTGCATCGCAGCCAGCGCCAGCGTGGTCGCAGCAAGACGCAGGCGTTCATCGCCGTGAGTACGGGCGGGCGCGGCATCCAGTGTCCATGCCGCCATGCGCGCCGCCAGCGTCGGGGGCGCGCCGCGCTGGCTGGCAAAGGCGGAAATCCCGGCAAGCAGCGGGTCTTGCGCCCGCGTATGCGGCGGCAGGCGATCATACAGCAGCCCTTCGCGCAGGCCCCATGAAGAAAACACCACCCGCGCCGGATTGAGCCGCGCCAGCATTATTTCCAGCAGCACGGCTGCATCGGGCAGCTTTTCCATCCGCATCGTGGAAATCCGCCCGCGCGCACGTGGCCCGTCATGCAGCGCGGCCAGCGTGGCGGCGATGCCCAGCGCGGTGGCGGGATCAAGTTCGAAGCCGTGCGGATCGCTCAAGGGATGGCGGGTCACTTCCATCGCAAATACCGCCATGGCGCGCCAGGTACCGCCGACAAGATAGAGCGCGCCGTTATCCTCCGGCGCCATCGCCGCCAGATCCCAGCCGCCCTTGCGGATCGCCTTGTCGAGCGATTTCTTCATCTCGGCAGCCCCGCGCGCGCGGTGTTCGGGCAGGCGCAGGGTGCCGAGCGGCAGGCTGGAGGCATCGCTGGTGCGCCCGTCGCCCACGCGCACCAGTTCAAGGCTGCCGCCGCCCAGATCCGCCACGATCCCGCGCGCCTGCGGAAAGGCTCCGATCACGCCGTGGGCGCTGAGGATCGCTTCCTCCTCGCCCGAAATCACCCGCAGTTCGAGGCCCATCTCGCGCAGCCGCGCGACAAATTCCGGCCCGTTGCTGGCATCGCGCACCGCCGCAGTGGCCACCACCTCGACATCGACAACCTCAAGATCTTCGAGCAGCAAGGCAAACCGCGCCAGCCCGCGCAGGGCCAGTTCCATCGCCTCATCCGCCAGCCTGCCGGTGGTCGCAATATCGCGCCCCAGCTTGGCAGTGACCTTTTCATTGAGCAGCACCGTGGGCGCCCGCATCGCGCCGCCATATACCACCAGCCGCACCGTGTTCGAACCGATGTCGATGATGGCGCGTTCCGGCATGCTGCCCGCAAAAGTGCCGTCGCGGTCTGCACGCCGCTTGCGATACGTCATTATGTGAAAATCCTATCCCGTCCGCCCCCGGCGCAGCGACAATTTCGGCACCGCGCCTGCCTCCAGCGCCCCGCCGCGCCCCGACAGCGACGGATTGGTCATGAAATAGCGGTGGCAATTGAACGGCTTGGCCCCGGCAGTTTCGGACGTTTCCACCCGCGAATAGGAACCATCCGAATGCAGCCACCAGCTTTGTTCGGTATCCAGCATATTGGCAAGCAGCACCTGCTGTAACACCTGATCATGCACTGTGCGGTTGAGGATCGGGATCAATGCTTCGACCCGGCGATCAAGATTGCGGCTCATGAGGTCAGCCGAGGAAATATAGACCGCCGCTTCGGGGTTCGGCAAAGCCGCGCCATTGGCAAAGGCATAGATGCGGCTGTGCTCAAGGAACCGCCCGATGATGGATTTGACGCGGATATTCTCGCTCATCCCCGCGATGCCGGGCCTGAGGCAGCAAATGCCGCGCACCACCAGTTCGATCTGCACGCCTGCATTGCTGGCAGCATAAAGCCGGTCAATCATCGCCTGATCGGTCAGCTGGTTGCACTTCATCCAGATTTGCGCCGGCTTGCCGCTGCGCGCATGGGCAATCTCGGTGTCGATGCGGCGGTAGATTTCGGCGCGCAGCGCGATCGGGGCGATGGAAATGCGTTCCAGCGCGTGCGGTTCGACATAGCCGGTGACGAAATTGAACATCTTGGCCGCATCGCGCCCCAGTTTCGGGTCAGCGGTGAAGAAGGAAAGATCGGTGTAAATCTTGGCGGTGACGGGGTGATAATTGCCCGTGCCAAAGTGGCAATAGGTGCGGAAACTATCGCCTTCGCGCCGCACCACCATTGCGACCTTGGCGTGGGTTTTCCAGTCGGTGAAGCCGTAGATCACCTGCACGCCGGCGCGTTCGAGCTTGCTCGCCCATTTGAGGTTCTGTTCCTCATCAAAGCGGGCTTTGAGTTCGACCACGGCGGTGACTGATTTGCCCGCCTCGGCCGCCTCGATCAGCGCGTTGATCACGGCGCTTTGCGAACCTGCGCGATAGAGCGTCTGCTTGATCGCCACCACATCGGGATCAGCCGCCGCCTGACGGATGAAATCGACCACCACCTCGAAACTTTCATAGGGGTGGTGGATGATGATGTCTTTCTCGCGGATCGCGGAAAAGGCATCGCCGTCATGTTCGCGGATGCGTTCGGGAAAGCGCGGGGTATAGGCGTCAAACTTCAGATCGGGCCGGTCTTCGCGCACGATTTCGGCAAGGCCATCAATGCCCACGATCCCATCGGTCTTGATCACCGCCGCTTCGGTGACGCCCAATTGATCGAGCAGCAATTTTTCCGCCTTGGGATCGAAATCCTCCTCCAGTTCCAACTGGATGACCTGACCACGCCTGCGCCGCTGGATCGCGCTGCGGAAGGTGCGCACGAGATCTTCGGCCTCTTCCTCGATCTCGATATCGCTGTCGCGCAGCACCCGGAACAAGCCATCGCCTTCAATGGTAAAGCCGGGAAACAGCGCTTCGGCATAGCGCTGGATGAGGCTGGCGATCGAGATATACAGCGCCTCGCCCGCGCCCGCGATATCGCCCGGCACCCGCACGAACCGCGGCAGAGCGCTGGGGATCAGCACCATTTCGATGAGCTGTTCCTTGTCGGCATCGCGCGTCAGCGTGAACAGCAAGCCCATGCCTTCGTTCTGCACAAACGGAAACGGGTGCGCCGGATCAAGCGCCTGCGGGGTGATGATGGGCAGGATTTCCTCAAGGAAAAACGCCTTGAGCCAGTGGTGCGCAGCCGGTTTGACGCGTTGTTCATCGGCCACGTGGATATCGGCGCCTGCCAGCGCGATGCGCAGATCGCGCCAGATATCCTGCTGCAGCGCGGACAGCTCGGCCAGCTTGTCGCGGATCGCGGTGAGTTGCTGGCCGGGGCTGCGCCCGTCAATCGAAGGCTCGCCCAGCCCGCGCTGCACCTGGCCGACAAGGCCCGCGACGCGGATCATCATGAATTCATCGAGATTGCTGCCTGAAATTGACAGAAACCGCAGCCGTTCGAGCAGCGGATAGGCCTCGTTGCGGGCCTCGGCCAGCACGCGCTCGTTGAACTGCAGCCATGACAATTCGCGGTTGAAATAGGGCGATTCGTCCGGCCCGAGTTCAGGCAGGGGCTCGCTTGCCTCGTCGGCTGATCCGGTTGGCATATCCATCGACTATGTGCTCGTTGCTTGGCTGCCGCGTCAGCGCCTGATGCGCCCCGCCTCATGTTCGCAAGGCTTCACGGTGTAAATCACCAAACGGCGATTGTCACACAAATGTCGTTTTTTGGTGAAGCCACCTTGGGTGGGGCATACCACCCGTCCCGCCTACACCAGCTCCCGCGCATCCGCGATCTGGGTGATCCCGCGCTTGCCCGCCGCATCGCGGCCAAGCTGCACGATCACATCAATCACGCTCGCGGCATAGGCAATCGTATCGGTGCGGGTGAGGCCAATGCCGGTCTGCATCACCATCAGCGACAATTGTTCCAGCGCACCGCGCAAGCTGTTGGCGTGGATCGTGGAAAAGCTGCCCGGATGCCCGGTGTTGATGGCGCGCAGAAAACTGACACTTTCCGCGCCGCGCAATTCGCCCAGCACAATGCGATCAGGCCTCAGCCGCAGTGCCGCTTGCAGCAGTTCGTTGGCAGTCACCTTGGCCTCGCCAAGCTCGCCCTTCACCGCCACCAGCCCCACTGAATTGGCGCCGGGGAATTTGAGTTCGGGCGTATCTTCCACCATCACAACCCGTTCGCCGCGCGGAATCTCGCCCAGCATCGCGTTGAGAAACGTCGTCTTGCCCGTGCTGGTGCCGCCCGAAATCAGGATGGTGCGGCGCTGGCGGATCGCTTCGCGCAAGAAAGCAATCGGAGCCGCTTGCGGATCGGGCAAGGCAGGCTGCGCCTCCCCGATGAGCGGCCCGGTATCATAGGCATCAAGCGGCAGATCGAGCCGGCGGTGGCGGCGGATCGCCATCACCCAATGCGCGCGCGCAGCCGGTGGCCCGCAGAACTGCACGCGCGCGCCATCAGGCAAAGTCGCCCCCAGCAACGGGTGTTCGCGGTTGATCCCCTGATGGCTCACCCGCGCGACCTGTTCGGCCAGCCGCTGCACCAGCCGATCATCAATTTCGGGCACATCGAGCCGCTGCATGCCGGGATTGGCGGCGTCTTCGATCCACACCTCACCGGGGCGGTTGACCATGATTTCCGTCACGGTGTCGCGTTCAAGCCAGCGGCGGAACGGCGCAAGATAGGCATCCAGATAAACGCTGCGTTCGGCAGGCAGCGGCACTGCGCCTGCTTCTGCCTCCCCGCTCAGCCGGTGGATATCCGCGCTCATCGCGTGCTCACGCGCCCACGGTGCTGAAATCGAGATCGCGCGCGGTAAACACGCGGATCGGCTCGCCCATCCGCACGCGGATGGTGGGGCTGATCTGGCCCTGCTGCTGTACCGCCGAGTTGGCCGCACTTTGCGCTCCGCCCGCAATGATCACGCCGCCAACGCCCCCGGTGCCAATCGCGCCAAGGCCGCCAACCACCGACAGCAGCAGGCCCGATCCGAAGCGCTTGAAGAAGTGGCTGTTCACATCGCCTTCAAGCCCGGTCGTGCCGTCATAACTGGTCGCAGGCGACGCCAGATTGACCGAGACCCCATCCGGCCGGATCAACCGCGTCCAGATCACATAGGCGCGGCGCTGGCCCTGCTGCACGCCCGATTGATATTGCCCGACAAGGCGGCTGGAACGCGGCACCAGCACGCGCTTGCCATCAAAGCTTTTGACATCCTGGCTCACCACCGCGCGCACAAAGCCGGGCACATCGGTGTTGATCGCGGTTTCGAGGATCGCCGGGATCAGCGTGCCTTGCGTCACCGTGGTCGAAGGGTTCGCCATCGGCGTGGCGCGCGCAGGACCGCCGCCGACCCCACCAATCCGCCCGGCAAAGGCCGAAGCCGGATCAGAGCCCAGATTGGCAGCAGCGGCATCGGGTGCAGCCACCGGCGGTTCGAGCAAGCGCGGCGCGCTGCCTGCCGCCCGGCTGCCATCAAACACCAGACTGGGGCTGGCATAGGGATTGGTGACCGGCATCGCCATTGCCGCCGGATCATTGACGAGCACCGGCTGCGGCGCGGGAGCCTCCTGCGCGGGCACCGGGGTCATCAGGGCAGGGTCCACCACCGGCGCTTTCGGGCACCAGCACGGCGGGCGGCGCGGCAGGCGGCGGCGGCGCAAGGTTGGGATTGCCGATGGTCGCAGGCTCAGGCGCGCGGGCCGCTTCCATCGCCCAGAATGTGAGCGCGCCGATCCCGAACACCACTGCAACCCCGGCAGCAAGGCCAAGCCCGTCGCCGCGCGCCTTGCGATCCGCCACCGCCGGGAATGCCGCGCGGCTGGCCAGATCAATGATCTCGGCGGATTCCTGCTCGCGCGGGTCGCCTTCACTTCCCGTGCCCTTGCCGGGCGAAATTCGTGTGGCAAAGCGCATCACATCATCTCCATCGGGGATTGCCGCATGGCTCAGGAACCTTCCGTCGCCAGCGCCGCGCGGCCCGATTTGCCGCCCTTGGGCCGCATGACGCCAGTGTTGGTCAGCGTGGCGACATCATTGCCCGAACGCAGCACCAATTGGGCTGGCACGCCTTCCACCACCACCACATCGCCGCGCACGGTGTAATTGACCGGGCCTTCATCGCCTTCTTCATTCAGGGTGAGGATCGCCGGGATCGCGCGGCCCGCAGGCCAGGTCAGGAACACCGCATCGCCATCATCATAGGTGCGATCCGGCAGCAGTGCGGCCTGCCCGGCCCCTGCCCAGTCGAAATTGAGCCGCGCCGGATCCACCACCGCCAGACGATCGGTGGCCGCCTGCATTTCCAGCGGATTGGCGGCCTCACGCGCGGCTTCGGCAGCGGCGGCAAGGCGGGCTTCTTCCTCGGCCTTTTCGATATCGGGATAGCGGAATTGCAGCACATAGAGCGGCGCGCCGCGCGGGTTGGCGACAAGATCGAACAGATAGGTGCGCTTGTCCGTCACCACCGTAAGGTTGGTGCGCGCCGCCGGCTCCAGCGGCTTCACAAACAGCATGGATTGCGCGCGGTTGGGCGTGACCTGCCAGGCGGTGCTATCGCCGATAGCGACATTTTCGATGGCTTCATCGGGCGCGAACTTGATGGTGGTCTGCACCTTGACCCGGCCGATCACCGGCACCACCTGCGCTTCATCAAAGATGCGGGTCTGGATGCGCGGGTCTTCGGCCAGCGCGGGCGCAGCAGCCGCCATCAGCGCAGGCGCAAGGGCCGCAAACAAGGGGCGGCGGATCATGGCAAAGTCTCCGAAGATTTGGCGCTGGCAGCAGCAGGTGCGGGCGCAGTCGGCACCGCTTTTTGCGGCGCGCGAAAGCGATTGCCGATGCCGCGGGTGCGCGATGTGGCAGGGGCAAGCGCGCTGGCCTGTGCGCCGCCCGCAGTGGTCGCATAGACGCGGGTTTCGCGGATGCTGCCTGCACCGCCTGCACCATCATTGGCCGCCATGGGCGGCGAAGCCGGGGCAATGTCGATCCGGCGTTGTGCGCCTGCCGCCATCGCCGCAGGCGCGCGCGCGGCGGCCAGCGCAGCGGTGACCGTGGCCGCGTTCGCCGCCGCAGGCGATGCGCCGCGCGATGCAGGGCTGCTCGCGCGGGCAGCATCTTGCGGGGCAAAGCCGAACACCTGCCAGCCCGCCACCATGGTGGAGGCCACCCGCAAAGCCATGAACATCAGCGCAATATGCACCGCGCCGACGAGGAAAAACGCCATGGCCGCCTGCTGATCAATCACGCCGGGCACTGCCAGCAGTTGCGCAAGGATCGGCACCGCCAGTTCGAGCATGATCGAGCCGCCCAGCACCGCCAGCAGCGGCGCAATCGCCAGCAGCACCAGCGCTTTCAGCCAGCCGACAAACAGCCCGCGCGTGCCTTCGAACAGGGCCAGCACCACGAAAATCGGGCCAATCGCCAAGAGCAGCGCCAAGCCGATGCGCGCTGTCACCAGCAGGCCCACCGTGCCCAGCAGCAGCAGCATTGCGCCCAGCCACATCATCCCCTGCGGCGAGAAGGCATTGATATCCTTGACCTCACCCCCCGTCTGCTGGAGCGCGAGGAACACCACATCGAGTTTCTGCGCGAAAGTATCGGTCGCCGAACCGCGACTGCCTGTCAGAATACCCGCCACTTCGTTGGGCGCGCCGATCACCACGTTGTAGAAAAAGCTCTGATAGGCGACAAAACTGGTGGCGAATGTCAGCACCAGTCCCAGCGTAATCATCTTGGGCAGCAGCGCGCGCACCGACAGGTTCGAACGCCCCAGCATCAGCGAAATCGCAAAGAAGCTGACATAAAGCACCAGCATCAAGGTGAGCGCAAAGGCCAACTGCCCATCGCTGCCGAACAGCCGGTTAAACGCCTGTTCCGAAACATTGGCGGCAATGCAATCGACAGCCTTCAGCGCGCCGGCCACGCCTGCGCCCATATCATCAACCGCGCTGTCGCAGCGCGCGGTCATTCTGCCGCCTGCCGCATCGGCGCACCATCGTGATCGGGGCCATCCGCGCCGCCGCCGGGCCAGCCCATGCCGGTAAGTTCCGGGAACCAGGCAGCGGGCGCATCGCCCACCCGTTCGCGCACCGCATCCAGACGCCGCACCGCGCTTTCACGGCCTGACAGGATAGTGATCACTTCGGGCGCATTGCCCAGATCAAGCCGCACCACCACCGATGCATCGGGCTGGCGCACCAGGAAACAGCGGCTATGCGCAGGCAGGCTGCGGATCAGCGCCAATTCGTGATCAGTGAGGCCAAAACCTTCGCAATAATCCTCGTACCGCGCGCGGGCATTGGGCATGAAGATCATGGTGGCGGTCTGTTCAACCAGCGCGGTCGAAATCCGGCTGTCGAGCGCATCGCGCGCCGACTGCGTGGCAAAACCCACCAGCGCATTGCGCTTGCGCAGTGTTTTGAGCCAGTCGCGGATGCGCGCGGCGAACACCTCGTCATCAAGCGCTTTCCAGCCTTCATCAATCAGGATCATGGTCGGCTGACCATCAAGCCGTTCATCAATGCGGTGGAACAGATACATCATCACCGGCGTGCGCAGGCGCGGGTTTTCGAGCAGCGCCGTCATGTCAAAACCCAGCACGCGGGCCGACAGATCAAGCTGGTCGCGCGCATTGTCGAACAACCAGGCGTGCTCGCCGCCGTCTCCGGCAGGGCTGCCGATCCATGCGCTCAACCGGTCCGCCAGATCCCCGGCTGCGGGCGGCGCGCGCCTGCCAGCAATTCCTTGAAATGTCTGAGCCTTCTCAGCGAAGGATCATTGGCATAAGTCGCATCGACCGCCGCGCTCAAAGTGGCCAGTTCCTCGGGCCCTTCGGCCTTGAGCAGCACGCCAAGCCAGTCGCGCAGGAAAGCGCGGTTGGCAGGCGTATCGGGCAGGCTAAGCGGATTGAACCCCGTCGGCTCACCCGGCGCGATGCGATCATAGCGCCCGCCAATGCCGCGAATGAACAATTCCCCGCCGCGATCCTTGTCGAACAGGATGGTGCGCGGGGCAAATTTCTGGGCCTGCGCGGCGAGGAAATTCATCACCACGGTCTTGCCCGAACCCGACGGGCCGATGACGCTGAAGTTGCCCAGATCCCCGTTGTGGAAATTGAAGAAGAACGGGGTCGCGCTGGTGGTTTCCAGCAGCGTCACGGCATCGCCCCAGTGATTGCCGCTCGCCTGACCCAGCGCGAAGCCGTGGAAAGACCCGAAACCCGCCATATTGGCCGAAGAAATCATCGCGCGGCGCACGATATATTCCTCATTGCCCGGAAATTGCGCCCAGAACGCCGGTTCGAGATTGGTATCCTCGCGCACCGCAATCGCGCCGGTATCCGCCAGCGCCGCCGAACACGCCGCCATCGCATCATCAAGCCGGCCAAGATCAGCCTCGCGCACCAGCACAGTCAGGTGATGATCGCCAAAGCCGAGGCCCCCGCTGCCGAGCGCATCGCGCGCCGCCATCATCTCACCCCGCTCCGCCGCTGCCTCTTCATCCACCGAGCGCGACCGCCGCAGCGCCAGATCAATCCGTTCGCGCGCGGTGGTGCGTTCATTGGGCGCATAGCTTTCGGTGACGACCATTTCGTAAGGCAAGCGCAGCAGCCCATCGAGCAGGCCCGGCGAGGTTGCCTCGGGATAATCTTTCAGCCCCAGAATGGCGGCAAAATCAGGCGCGGCGCTGCCCCGCAGCTCCATCGCATCCAGCCCGAAACTCGCCCGGCGATAGGGCAGCATCTGGCCGATGTCGGTGTCGGGCGCAGGGCGGCGCACCGGGCGCATCTCGCCATTATAGAGCGCCGAGAGCAGTTCGAGGATTTCCGAATGGGTGCCGCCCGCAGCGCTGCCTTGCGCGGCATATTCCCCCAGAACGCTAGCCCCATAGGCCGAAAGCGAGGCAACCAGCGCCGTGATCGCGGCGCGCAAGCTGCGAATATCCTTGGGATCAGCCTCCGGCTCTTCCTGCCGTGAGCGCGAGAACATCTTTGAAAGCCGCTCGGGCAGCCCCGTCTTGCCGCGCGCCGGGCGGCGGATGAGCGTGACGAACTGATCATTGATGAACAATGCCCCGCCCGCCAGCCGCTCTTTCCAGCGCGCATCAATATGGCGCGACAGCGGATCGGGAAATTCGGCCTCAAGCTCCACCTCGACCCGGCGGCGGATCACGTGGTGATACATCACAAACCGCGAATCGAGCGCCGAACGCAGCATCACCTCACGCGTGGCGGCATGAGCGTTCAAGGCCGCCGAATCCTCGGTTTCAAACAGCAGGCCCGGCACCTGAATGGCGCTCATCACGCTGCCATCGCGCAGCAGCACGGTGCTTTCATCAATCAGCCGCGCATAGGGCAGCCGATCACCGACGCGGGCCTCCTTGGCGCTCCACGCAGCAGGGCCGATCCACTTCACCATGTGCGGGCGTCCTTGAGAGGCATCGGTTCAGGGCGCATAGGAATTGCAGCCCCAGCGCTTGAAATTGGGCACGCGCGGGCATTTTGAAACCTTGGTGATCCACAGGTCAAAAATGCGCGGTTCCCGTAGCGAGACGAAATAGCCGATCACATGCATCGCAATCGGCACCGGGATGATCCAGAAGCTTTTCAGGATCAGAAAGGCAATGGTCGTCACCATCAGATTGATGATGAAGAAATTCATCGTCACGCCCGCAAACATCTGCGGGCGGGTGAGCGCGCGGTGCACCGGATGGCGGACAAGCTCGCTCATGCGCGGTTATCCGGCGGCAGATTGAATGCCGGCGACGATCGTGGTCGCACCGAACAGGATGAACACCCCGATGATGACAGTCGCGCCAAAGCGCCAGTTCATCCGCCCGGTCAGCATCATGAAGCCGATTGCCGCCACCGCCATCACCGCAACCGTGGTGGCCACCGTGCCCAGCAAAGTGCCCTGCAGCCACAGCAGCGCCGAATTGATCGGGCCGGAACCTGCCGGATCAGCGCCCTGCGCCTGCGCCATGGCGGGCAACTGCACCAGCGCGACCAGCGCAGCCAGGCGGGCAAGAGGGGAAGTCACAAATCGCATCATCTGTTCCATCAGTCTTTCGCAAAAAAATAGCGCTGCGCCAACAGGTTCAGCGCTGAGGTGCCCGCGCGTGGCCAGCCAGCCGCCCCATGATCGCAGCGACATAGCCCTGCGTCTCGCGGATTTTGGGAATGCCGCCGGCGCGTTCCACCCGTCCGGGCCCGGCATTATAGGCGGCCAGCGCTTTTTCGAGATCGCCGCCGAACCGGTTCAATTGTTCGCGCAGGTACCGCGCCCCGCCTTCGAGATTGGCGTGGGGATCATCGGGATTGACGCCGAGATAACGCGCTGTGGCAGGCATTAACTGGGCAAGCCCGCGCGCGCCCGCTGGCGAGACCGCATTTTCGCGCCAGCGGCTTTCCTGCCACACCAGCGCTTCGAGCAAGGTCGGGCTGAGATCATAACGCGCCGCCAGCTCGTGGATCTTGGGAGCATAGCGGCCCGGCACCTGCGCAGCGTTGGCCTGCGGATAGGCAATCAGCGCTTCGGCGACAGCAGGAGCCGGGGCGTCAGCAGTCTGGGGCGGCGCGGCGGGCGCAGCCAGCGGGCCAGCGACCCAGCGCGCACCATCGGCGCTGACTTCCATCACGTCAGCCCGCGCCTCAACCGCACACAGCGCCAGAAGCGAGGCAATGACACAGCGCTGCGACTTGACGAGAATCATTGAGGGCCCCTCATGCACGCCCCCTTTGGATAGCCTAAATGACAGGCGGGTGACAGGCGCAAAGAAACCCGTCAGCAAAGCGTCACGAGGTGACTTTCAGACGTCATGGGTATGACCAGTGTGACCACGGCTGCCAGAGACCTTATATAAGGGCTTCCTGTGCGGGTTTCGTATAGAGGCGCGCAATAACGGCCCTTGGCAGCGCTAGGCGGAGGGCGATCCGGGGGTGCTTCAGTCGCGCAGCGTCAACTGGCTGGCGGCTGGCGGCTGGCTGCGGAATTCGCCGCGCTCCAGCATCCGGATCGCGCGCCGGGCCAGCTGGCGCGAATCGGTGACCTGCCCGTTCGAAATCGCCAGATCAAACTCGGCACGCTTGGCCAGAGCTGCGCTGAACAGCGTGCGCGCTTCGGCTTCCTTGCCACTTTGCGCATAGGCAATGCCGAGGTTGATCATCACTGCGGGATCTTCCGGATCGCTGCGGTGCGATTGTTCGAGAATGGCAATCGCTTCCTCGCTGCGGCGCGCCAACAGCGGGGCAACTGCAAGGTCGCTGGGCCAGGCGATGCCCTGCGCGGGAGCAGCCGCGCCCGGCGCGGAGGCACCAAGGGTGAGAGCAAGTGCGGTGAGGAACATGGGCAAAACTCCTGTTGCGATCAGGAGGGTAAAATGACTCATGTTTCATAAAAACGCAACACAACTGCAATATTGTCATTTAGCTGCAATTTATGAAGCTCAAGCTATTGTTTTTGCTGTGTCATAAAAGCTTAAAAATTAGCCAAAGCGCGATGCCGAACGCGGTAAATTCGGTCATGTTGGTCATATTGCAGTCATAATATCGAAATTGCCGCCAAACTGTCATGCTGCCAAGAATCTGTCATGCAGCACCCTTAGCGCAGCCCCCGCACACACTTTCGATGTGGCGCTTTGTTTTTTCCGATTCTCGGATCTTGGGGGAACGCCTGCCGTGAAAAACGTTCAACGCACTCTTGTCATTGGTTGCAGTCTCATCGCCCTTGCGGGCTGCGGCGCCGACCAGATCGTCTCGCCGGGCACCGGCGGCGATATCATCATCAACAACCCGCCCGCACCCGCGCCGACGCCCACGCCCACGCCCACCCCGACCCAGTCGCTGGTGACGCCGGCGGCCGGCTGCCCGACCATCACGACGACCGCTGGCCTCACCGATGCCGGCACCATCACCGGCCCGACCGGCACCTACCGCGTGTGCCGCCTGCCGGCCACTTTCACCTCCAGCGACACGCTGCGTTTCGTCCCCGGCCTGCTTTATGAAATCCGCGACCGCGTGAATGTCGGCACCGATCAGGGCTTTGCCAGCACCAACACTGCTGTCACCCTGACGATCGAGCCGGGCGTGATCCTCTATGCCACGGGTTCGAGCTTCCTCGTCGCCAACCGCGGCAACCGCCTCGTTGCCAATGGCACCGCGCAGCGCCCGATCATCTGGACCAGCCGCGACAACGTGCTTGGCCTTGCCAACGACAACTCCGACCAGCAGTGGGGCGGCGTCGTCATGCTCGGCCGCGCACCGGTTTCGGATTGCCGCACCGGCGTGTTCAACACCACCGCGAGCCCCAATGCCAACCCGACGTGCGAAAGCGTGCTCGAAGGCGCAGCGGTGGCCACCCCCTATGGCGGCAACAATGCGGCTGACAATTCGGGCTCGTTCCGGTTCAACCAGATCCGTTATTCGGGCTTTGAACTGGCGCCGAACAACGAACTTCAGGCGCTGACCACCGGCGGCGTGGGTTCGGGCACGGTGTTCGAAAACGTGCTGAGCTTCAACAGCTCGGACGATGGGATCGAATTCTTCGGCGGCGGCTTCAATGCCCGCAACTTTGCCGTCATCGGCGCATCGGACGATTCGCTTGATGTCGATACCGGCGCAATCGTCAACATGGACACCGTGATCGCCGTACAGCGTTCGACCACGGGTGACCGCCTGATCGAACTCGATTCGCCCAACGTGGCTGATCGCACCCCGTCCAACGCCATCCCGCAGACCCGCTTCCAGGTGAACAACTTCACCTTCGTCGCCCGCGCGGGCGCTCCGCAGGTGGTGCAGGCGCGCGGCGGTGCGGCGCTGGGCCTTACCAACGGGGTAATCCGGGCTGGCACCAACCACTGCTTCCAGATTGATGAGCCCGCCACGCTGGCGGCTATCATCGGGGTGGATTCGGTAGTCGGCAATTGCCCGGCGACCGATCCGGTCCGCGGCGGTGCAGGCGTCAGCAACGCTGATGCCGCAGCCCGCATCAACGGCGGCAGCAACAACAACCTCGCCTTCACCATCACGCTGACCAACAATGTGGTGAACGGCGCTGGCGAAACCGGGCGCACCGCTTTCAACGCCAACCCGCGTTCGACCTTCTTCCCGACCCGCACCTTCATCGGCGCGATCGAGAACGCGGCGGCGCTGACATCGCTGTTCGGCAGCTGGACCTGCAATTCGAGCGTGCAGAACTTCAACAGCCCGCTTGGTAACTGCACCTCGCTGCCGATCTACAGCTGATCGGCCCAATGACCTTGCGCAGGGGGGCGTGGCTGCGGGCCGTGCCTCCCTGCCGCAAACCCATCCAAGCATATCATCGGGGCCGCGCGTATCGGTGCCCGTTGCGATTTCAAGGGGCATTCATGAGGGGGCCTTGCATCATGCCGAAGGGCACGCGCCTTGCAGCCTTGCTGCTGCTGACCACGTCGCTGACCTTTCCTGCCGCGCTCCACGCGCAAACCGCCGAGCCGCCGCCGAGCGACACCACGAGCGCGCCGCAGCCGGAAGAACAGGAAGTCAGCCAGCCCGATGTTTCGATCCCCGGTGGCGACATCATCGTGACGGGACGGCGCAATCGCAATCCCGAACGGTCATCCGGCCAGGTGCTCAATGTGCTGTCGGAAGAAGATATCGCGCGCACCGGCGAAGGCGATATTGCCGGCGCACTGGGCCGTGTCAGCGGCTTGTCGCTGGTCGGCAATGGCCGGGTCTTCGTGCGCGGCCTTGGTGATCGCTATTCGCTCGCCTTGCTCAACGGCCTGCCGCTGCCCAGCCCCGAACCCTTGAGCCGGGTTGTCCCGCTCGACATTTTCCCGACCAGCGTGATTGCCTCCTCGCTGGTGCAAAAGACCTATTCGGCCAACTTCCCGGCGGAATTCGGCGGCGGGGTGATCAATCTCACCACCAAGGCGATCCCGGCGAAAAACTTTCTCGAAATCAGCATCGGCAGCGGCGGGGATACCCTCACCACGTTCCAGAACGGGCTGACCTATTTCGGGTCGAACTTCGATATGTTCGGGTTTGACAACGGCAACCGCGATTTCCCCTCGGCGCTGCAAGGCCTGATTGCCACCGGAACGCGCGTCAATGATGCCCCGCCCGAGGTGCAACGCCAGCTGGCCGGGCAGATCATGCCGCTCAATCTGGTCACCCTGCAACAGAACAACACGCTGCCCGCCAATTTTTCGGGCAACATCACCGGCGGCGCCTCATTCGAAGTCGGCGATGGCAATTATCTCGGGATCATCGCCACGGTCGGCATCACCAATCGCTGGCGCAACCGTTCGGTGATCAGCCAACAGTTCGGCGCTGCCGAGGAAGGCCAGATCATCTTTGATTCCAATACTTTCATCACTGATAACAAGGCGCTGGTGAACGGCCTCATCGGGATCGGGCTGGATATTGGCGAACACACCATCCGCTGGACCAATCTCTACATCCGCGACAGTCTGAAGACCGCGCGGCTCGGTCGCGGCACCGATGCCTTTACCGATGTGACCCGCCCGTTCGATTTCCAGACCCAGCAAACCGGTTGGTTCGAACGCCAGCTGATGGATAGCCAGCTGGTCGCCGAATTCAATTTCGACAAGCTCGAACTGGATCTGCGCGGTGGCTATGCCCGCACTGATCGCGAGGCGCCCTATAACGCCATCGTGCCCTATATCCGCACCAATTTCCCCGCAGCCAGCGATCCGTTCGGCGACAAGTTCGTGGTGGATGTCGGCGCGGTGATCGGCGGGACTGAGCGGATCCAGGTCGGCTTTGAAGACCTCAACGAACAGCTCTGGTTCGGCGGGGCGGATGTCACCTACGCGCTTACCGATACGCTGTCACTGACGGCGGGCTATGCCTATTCGGATACCGCGCGCCGTTCGCTCTCGTTCATTGTGCGTCCGCTGGTGCAGGCAAGCGCTGATCGTGTGCCGATCATGCGGGCACTTGGCCTGAGGCGGCCCGGCGATATCTTCAACGGCGCCACGCTGGCAACCGATGCCAATGGCGTGGGCTTTTTCAACATCACGACCTCTGACCCCACGCCGTTCCCGGTGTTCGATGCCGCGCTGACGGTGCATGCCGGCTACGGCCTGTTCCGGTTCCGCCCGATCGAAGCGCTCAACATCGAAGGCGGCCTGCGGTTTGAAGATGGCCTCCAGACAGCAACGCCCGATCCGGTCTTCGGCGCAGGCTTCCTGCCCACCCCGACCCGGATCGCCAACCAGTATTTGCTGCCCTCTGCCACTGTCACCTGGGAAGTGAAGGACGATCTGCAGCTGCGCCTTGCCGCATCGCAGACCATCGCCCGCCCGCAGTTCCGCGAGCTGGTGGAACAGACCTATTTCGATCCGGAATCCAACCGCCGTTTCCGCGGTAACCCGTTCCTGCAGGATAGCGAACTGATCAACGTCGAAGGCCGCGCCGAATACTACCTCGGCGGCCGCCGCCGGGTGAGCTTGGCTGGCTTTTACAAGCAGATTGACAATCCGATCGAAAACTTCCTGATCACCGCGCCCGGCATCATCGAAACGAGCTATGCCAACGCGCCTTCGGCCCAGCTTTACGGGGCCGAGATTGATCTGGCCTATGATTTCGATTTGTCCAACTGGGGCGGGTTCTTCGAAACCAAGCAGCTGGTGCTGTTTGCCAACTACACCTATACCCAATCGAGCATTTCGGTATCGGCGGGCGATATTGCGCCGATACCCGGCGGCATTGATCAGGCAGCGAGCCAGCTGTTCGATGACGGATCGCCGCTGGTCGGGCAATCGGATCATGTCGGCAACCTGTCAGTGGGGATCGAGGATACCGAAAAGCTGCAGCAATTCACTGTCCTGCTCAATTACGCGAGCCAGCGGGTTACCTCGCGTGGCGGGGCGCTGCCCGACGTGGTCGAAGATCCCGGCCTCACCGTGGATTTCGTGGCCCGCAGCGAAGTGAAGCTGGGCGGTGTCCCGCTCGAACTGAGCTTTGAAGCGCGCAACATCTTCGGGCGCGACAATTTCGAGTTTCAGGAGATCAACGGCTTCCGCGCCGATATCAACACCTTCCGCGTCGGCACGACCTTTGCGGTGGGGCTGAAAGCCAGCTTCTGATGATGGAAGGCGCGCAGCGGGGCAAGTCTCCGCTGCGCGCCCGCTCTCATTCAACCAAGATCGAAGACATAGCCCATCTGCCGCACCGTGCGCAGCGGATTGCCTGCGCCCGCCTGCTTGAGCGCGCGCCGCAGCCGCCCGATCCACACATCGACAGTACGCTCATCAATCGGGGCCTCGCCCTTGCCGAGCCCTGCAATCAATTCGGCGCGGGATAGCACGCGGTTGGGGTTTTCCGCGAAAAACCGCAGCAGGCGAAATTCATTGGGCCGCAGCACGATCGGGCGATCCAGCCAGCGCGCCTGCAACGCGCCAAGATTGATCACCAGCGGGCCGTGTTCGATCCGGCGCATCCCCGCCGGATCGCTGCGGCGCGATTGCAGCGCCAGCACCCGATCCAGCACCAGCGTGCGGGTGAGCGGGCCGATCATGTAATCATCCGCCCCTGCCCTCAGCGCACGGCGGCGATCTTCCGGATCATCGGCTTCGAGCACCATGGTGACATGCGCCTCTTGCGTGCGCGCATCAGCCCGCAGGCGGCGGCACATTTCAAGGCCCGCCAGATCATCCATCACCCAGTCGACAAAGGCCCACATCGGCCCTTCGACAAGGCGGCGCGGGCCTGCCGGATCAAGCCGGTCAAAAGTGAAGCGGCGGCCATCATGGAGGAAATCCTCAAGGCTTTCGCCAAGGTCGCTCGTGAGGAAAATATGAACGACATCCATGCCCTGTCAGCCCCGGTTGCGCAGCCGGAGTGGCCGAGGCTTGTGACCTTTTCACGACGGGTTTGCGACAGCTGAAGCTGTGCTGTCACATGGGCGCGTTTTGGGCCGCGATTTCTTGTCAGGACAGGGTCAGGCCGCCATCCACCACCAGCGTCTGCCCGGTGATATAGGCGCTGAGTGGCGAGGCAAGGAACAGCGCTGCGCCTGCCATATCCTCGGGCGTGCCGACCCGGCGCAGGGGGATGCGCTTGATGCTGGCTTCGAGGCGTTCGGGGTGCTCGGTGGTGACGCTGGTCAGCTTGGTCGGCACCAGCCCCGGCGCAATGCCGTTGACGCGGATGCCATCGCGCGCCCAGGCCTCGCCCAGCGTCTTGGTGAGGCTGGCAGCACCTGCCTTCGAGGCGGCATAGGCAGGCGTGCCGATGGTCGATTTGAAGGCGGCGACCGAAGAGACAATGATGATCGCACCCTTGGCCTCTGCCAGCGCCGGGTGGAAAGCGCGGCTCACGTCCATCACCGAATTGAGGTTGATCTCGACCACGGCATCCCAGCCCTCGCGGGTGAATTCCTGCCGGCCATATCTCACGGTGCCCTGACACAGCACCAGCACATCGAGCGGGCCGAAGTCCGCCGCCAGCCGGTCTGCCGCAGCACGGTCCGTAAGGTTCAACTGGCGGTAATCGAGACCGGTGAAGTCCGCATCCTCGGCTTCGAGATAGTCCCCGCAATCGGGCCGCGTGCCGGTGACGGCCACCACCGCCCCGCGCTGGCGAAACCCGTGCGCAATGCCGTTGCCGATCCCGCTCGACCCGCCGATGACGAGAACGCGTTTGCCGGTGAAGTCGAGGGGATCAGACATGCTGGTTGCTCCGCATAAAGCCCCTTCCCTTGAGGGAAGGGGTTGGGGATGGGTGTTCCCACCTCGAATAGGGCAGAGCCCCCACCCCCAACCCCTCCCCCGAGGGGAGGGGAGAAAAAGGCCTCAAATCGAACGCGAGATCACTTCCTTCATGATCTCGTTCGTGCCGCCGAAGATGCGGGTGACGCGCGCATCGCGCCACAGGCGCGCGATAGCATATTCGTTCATGTAGCCCGCCCCGCCGTGGAGTTGCAGCGCGACATCGCAGCATTCCCATTGCAGATCGGTGTGCCACAGCTTGGCGGCGGACGCCTCGTCGGTGGTGAGCTCGCCCGCCAGGTGCTTCCTGATCGCCCAGTCGAGATGCGCCCAGCCCACTTGCAGCTTGGCCTTCAAGTCCGCGAGCGTGAACTTGGTGTTCTGGAATTCGAACACGGTCTTGCCGAAGGCCTTGCGATCCTTGGTGAACTTCACCGCCTCATCAAACGCCCGCTGCGCCGCCGCCTGCGCGCCAACGGCGATGCTGAGGCGCTCCTGCGGCAGCTCCTCCATCAGGTGCACAAAGCCCATGCCCTCGCCCCCAAGAATGTTGGTCATCGGCACGCGGCAATCGTTGAAGAACAGCTCCGAGGTGTCGGCGGAATGCTGGCCGATCTTGTCGAGATTGCGCCCGCGCGCGAACCCGGGGGTGTCGGCGTCCACCAGCACGAGGCTGATCCCCTTGGCGCCCTTATCGGGATCGGTCTTGGCGACCACGATCACGCAATCGGCATTCTGGCCATTGGTGATGTAGGTTTTCGAGCCGTTGATGACGAGGTGGTTGCCGTCCTTCTTCGCGGTGGTGCGGATGCCCTGAAGATCGAGCCGGCACCCGGTTCCGTCATGGCGATGGCGGTGATGATGTCCCCGCTGACCATGCCGGGGAGGTATTTCTGGCGCTGTTCAGGGGTGCCGAGGCGCTCGAAATAGTTGGCGGTGATGTCGCTCTGGAGGGTGAAGCCCGCCGCCGAGCCGAGGTAGCTCAGTTCCTCGGCGACGATGCAGTTGAACCCGAAGTCGAGGCCGAGGCCGCCGTTCTCCTCTTTCACAGTGGGGCACAAGAGGCCCGCCTCGCCCACCGCTTTCCACACCTCGCGGGGCACGATGCCGTTGGCTTCGTGCTCGTCGAGGTTCGGCGTGAGGTGCTCTGAAAAGACCTTGCGAACCGTGTCGCGGAAGGCCTCGTGATCAGCGTTGTAAGCGGTGCGGTGGGCGGTCGCGAGCATCTCGGGTTCTCTCTCTTGCGGCAAAGGGTTGCGATTTGCCACGATTGAACAGGGGGCGAGCGCCTGGGTCAAGCGCGAAAGTGGGGGTGGGAGACAAGTACCTCAACGGTGGCTGTCGCACGCTCGGCGCGCAAGCACGCCGCACTGCTATCCGATTGGAAGCGGACAAAGCGGACACCCTGTCCGCTTTGCGTGGCCTCATCACATCCTTGTTCACAAATGATAATCTGGCAAACTGCGCAAGCGGACGGACACGGGGCGTCAGCGCGAAATTGGCATCACCAGCGACAATCATGCCCCGCCTGTGCCACGAAGCCAGCAGGTAGGAAAATTCCTCCGTGGCAAGCGGCCGCAAACGGCAGCTTTGCCGGGCTTCAGAGAAAATCCCCGCCATTCAGCAATCGACCCCGAAGTCGACAGTCCTGAGTTCGCCGCCCCGTGCTTGACACGGGGCTTGGCTTCCTTCGCCCCGCGACTGCAAACAAGAACAGCCCAGCCCCGTGTCGAGCACGGGGCGACGTTGTGTGGGCAATTGAGCGCGATCCCTCCTCCTCTTCAGAGGAGGGGCGCGAGACTTGCGAGCTTGCTCGCTAGTCGCAGCGGGGTGGTGCCTGCGGCCCGCACGAGGCTACCGCGCAGCGCCGCCACCCCCGGCCCCTCCTGTGAAGAGGAGGGGAGGAAGGGGCTACCCCACAAACGCCCGTTCGATCACGAACTGGCCGGGCATCGAATTGCTGCCTTCGGTAAAGCCGCGGTTTTCCAGATCAGCCGCGTGATCCTTGATCATCGCCATGCTGCCGCACAGCATCACGCGGTCTTCTTCGGGCACGAAATGCTGCGGGCCCTTGGACTGCGCGAACAGGCGGCCATCGTCGATAAGCGTCTGGATGCGCCCGGTGGTGTGGAAATCCTCACGCGTCACGGTCGGCACATAGATCATGCGCGCGCGGTCTTCATCCTCGAGCAGCGGATCGCCTTCGAGCTTGCTCTCCAGCAATTCGCGATAGGCCAGTTCAGCGACATGGCGCACGCCGTGCACCACGATCACTTCTTCAAACATGCCGTAAACCTCGGGATCGCGCACCAGGCTCATGAAGGGGGCAAGGCCCGTGCCGGTCGAAAGCATGAACAGCCGCTTGCCCGGCAGCAG